>JAJFKM010000010.1 GCA_021773215.1 Gammaproteobacteria bacterium | reverse complement strand
GTTAGGGGTTAGGGGTTAGGGGTTAGGGGTTAGGGGTTAGGGGTTAGGGGTTAGGGGTTAGGGGTTAGGGGTTAGGGGTTAGGGGTTAGGGGTTGGAAGGCATCCCATCGTTGTGCGTGTTGATCGACACCCTGTTTAGCGGCGGATCGCAGATCCGCGCTTTAGACCGCAGGTCCAAACCCGACAACCCGCGAGCAACCGTTACACTGTAGTGCCCACAGAATGAGCACAACCGATGACCTCCAAACCTACATCATCCCCAACCCCGAATCCCCAAACCCCAGCCCCCCTCATCACCCTCACCACCGACTTCGGCACGGCCGACACATTTGTTGCCCAGATGAAGGGGGTGATCGCTGGGATCGCGCCGGGTATTACGATAATCGACGCGACGCATGAAGTGCCGCCGCAGGACGTCATGGCCGGCGCTTTGGCGCTGGACTCGATCGTCGATGCGTTCCCGGTCGGCACGGTCCATCTGGCGGTGGTTGACCCCGGTGTCGGCTCGGAGCGCCTAGCCATCGCCGCGCAGACCAAGAGGTTCACACTCATCGGGCCGGACAACGGGCTGTTCACAGCCGTACTCGACCGCTACCCCCCTGCCGCTGTCGTCGGCTTGACCAACCCGGCATACCATCGCGCCCCGGCGAGCCCGACGTTCCACGGCCGAGATATCTTCGCGCCGGCCGCGGCGTACCTGGCCAACGGTGTCGCCATCGGGAAATTCGGCGATCCCGTCACGACGCTCGTCAACCTGAATATCCCCAAACCCAGCGAGACGCCCGAAGGCCTGACCGCCGTGGTTCTGCTGGCCGACCACTTCGGGAACCTGATCACCAGCCTGACCCGCGATCGTTTCGATCGGTGGCTCACAAAATCAGACCTGACGGATCTATCTGTGACCATCGGGGGCAGAACCCTCGGCGGGGTCCCAAAAACCTTCACGGACGTCTCGCCCGGCGAGTGGGTCGCCTACTTCGGCAGCGGTGGGAGGCTGGAGATCGCGGTCAGAAACGGTAGCGCCTCGACGGAATTGGGCGCGGCTCGTGGCACTGCTGTCACGGTCAGAAAAAGCCTCGCCGATTGATCGCTGGGGCATCGGCACTACACTCTCGCTGTGGAACTGACCCTTGTTATCCCCGCGTTCAATGCGGCAGACACACTCAGCCGGACCCTGCGCTCGCTGCGCGTCATCCCGGAGGAAAATCGCCGCACATCGGTTCAGGTCGTAGTCGTCGACGACGGCTCGACCGACACGACGCGCGACATCGCCGAGGCGGGGCTTAACGACCTTAGCCTGGCGGACGGCCAAGTGATCGGCCAGCCCAACACCGGCAGCGGCGCGGCACGCAACCGAGCGATCGAGTCGGCGTCGGGGCGCTGGGTCTACCTGCTGGACGCCGACGACGAGCTGGTAAACGACCCCATGCCTTTGCTGGATGAATTCCGGGACCGCACGCTGATCGCCTGTGCGGTGAGTTTCGTTAAACAAGGACGGACACTGCGCCGGACCCGACCCCGCCGAATCAAGGCCGGGCGGCACCTGCACACATTTTCAGCGGTCAACCCGTACTGCACCAACGCGCTGCTGCTGCGCCGGGACCTGATTGAGACGCTGTTCAACCCGGTGTTCAAGGGCTGCGAGGACTGGGCGTTCTGGATGGACAACCCCGGGCTGTTTGAAGACATGGCTACGGCCGCGTCGTATCAACTTGCACGGGTCCACGTCCACAGCCAAAACAAATCCGGGCGTTACGCCTGGCTGGGCCGGTACCGTGCTCAGATCGCCGAGCACATGCTCAGCCGGCTCCCCCAGGACGCCCCGGCGATCATCCGAAACAACTTCCGCATCCAGCGGGTCATCGGACAGATTCAGCAAGGCGAGCCCGTCAAGCTGCGCAAGAGCGTTCGCCTCCCCGCCAACCCGGTCCTGCTGCTGAAACTTCTGACCTGGAAAGTGATGAAAGGCGACATCGGGCCGATCGATCTGTACGGCGAGTAAACGGCTGCCGTCAACCGTTTGACCGGGCAATACGCCGGTAGTGCTGGTGTACCTCTTCGCCTCGCTGCGAGGACCAACAAAGCTCATACCCGTGCCCGGCGAGCATCTGCTCGATCGAGCTGGGGCTGTGGTCCTGCTGTGCGATCAGGCGTGGATGGACTTCGATGAACAGGTCACGGACCACCTGCTGCTCAAGAAGCCGGCACATCCCCATGAGCACATCCACCTCGGCGCCTTCGACATCGATCTTCACTAAGGCAGGCTTGGCGTTAAGTTCCTCATCGACACGATCCGCGGTCTGGACCTCCACCTCGATGCACGCCCTGCCGCTGTCTGCCGGGCGAAGCGTGTTGTTGCCGCTGCCAGCCTGACCGCTGACCGCCAAGGGGAACCGACCCGGACTCGCACCCAGCGCAAATTGATGGACGCGGACGTTCAGTCCGTCGTTCAACTCGATGTTGCGCTCAAGCGACGCGGCGTTGCCCGGCTCCGGCTCGAAGGCATGCACCACGGCCTTGGGGTCCGTTGGGTCCAACCCCCCGGCCAGCCGCATCGCGAGGGTCCCGATGTGCGCGCCGATATCAAAAACCGTGTCTGTCGGCTTCAGCGCTTCAAGCATCCGCTCCAGCATCGCCTGCTCGCGCCAGACCGCGTCGATGTGTTCGACCTGCTCACGGGTTTCAACAGCAAAACAAAGCCGCCGACCGGCGACCACCGCGTCGTAACGACCCGCCTGTAGCAGCCGGCGGTCGTGGCCGCTGCGCATCCACCGGACAACCCCCGACCTGACCAGCAGCCGCGCCGGCCACGTATCACCGATCAAACCCTGGCCCAGACGGATCAACCACATCATGGCGCACCGCCGCGGATCACCTTGATTAGATACAGGCCGTTGATTGGCAGGCCGAACACCGCCACCACCGCCGCCTGGGCGATCGGAACGCCGGCCGCGCCGTACCGACCGCACAGCCAGACCGCCAGCGGGATAAACACCACCACCATCAACACCTGGCTGACTACCTGCACACCGATCCGCCCGATCCCATTCAGCGGGGTGACGATCCAAAGCAGCAGCCCGTACAAACCGATGAACCCAACCATCCACGCCGTCAGCAACGTATCGGGGACCGCGTCGGGCCCCAGCCACCAGAGGATGAAGCGGTCGCCCAGCAAAGCGATCCCGACGGCGAAGATGCCCCAGACCGTGGCGGTCTTGGCAAGCGACCAGCGCATCGCACGACCGAACCAGGCGTGGTCGCCCCGCTGCGCCGCATCGCCGAAGGCCGGCCAATAGGCGTACCCGAACGACAGGAAGATCGCCAGGACCAACCCGACCAGCCGAAACACCGCGGCGTAAGGCGGGACCGCCTCGGCGCCGTGCATCTGGGCGATGATGAGGGACCCGGTCTGCAACAAACCGATCGTCATGAGCTGCAACACAAAGAAACTCAGCCCCATCCTCAGCAAGGCCTTGGCTTCATGCCGATCCCACGCCCCCCGAGACAGCGAAGCCTGTTTGCCGCGTAACAGGATGACCCACTGCATCAACCCCGCGAGGATCGGCGGGCTAAGCGCCACGGCAGTCAAAGATGTGAGCGACCAGTTAAGCCAGACACCGAGAATGACCGCGGCGGCGATCGTCAGGTGAGCCGCGATCAAGGTGGTGAAAGCCGCCCGGCCGCGCTGGCACGCCAGCAAGGCGCCCCCCCCCATCGCCGCGGGCACACCAAGGATGATCACGAGAAGCGCCACCATCGTCACCGGCGCGGCCTCACGGATCGCCTGTTCGCTGTGCACATTCAAAATCGAAGACCAGGGCAACACCCCTCCCACGGCAACCACCAACGCGATAGCCGCGAACGTGACGGCCACGAGCATCAGCAATGTGGTGGTCAGCACCTTGCTCGCCTGCCCGGGGCCCTGCGCTACGGCCTGCCCCAGTCGGGTCAATAGCGCGCTATGAAGACCCAGGTGCGCAAGCAGCCCCCAACCGGCGATCGACCAGATCGTTGTCCACATCCCGAATCGTTCCGGGCCCAGATAACGCATCAGCGCCGCCAGGATGACCATCTGCGACAGCGCGTAGACCCCCTGGAACAGGGCCCCGGCGGCCGAGGCATGGATCACACTGCGGCCACGCGCCGCGGCGGCGGTTTCGTCTGTAAATTGCGTCAAGACGCCTCGCCTTGGTCGGTATGGATAATGAAGATACTCACCATCACCAGAATATCACCCAGCGGACCAGCCACCAATAAGTGCCGAGCAACGGATTGGCGATGTAGCGAAGCAACGGGCCCCCAAGCCTGGGGTGTTCGATCCAACCGGTGAGGCTCCCGACAAAGTCATTATCACAGATAGTCCGCCTGTTTTGAGCGGCACGGCGTAGCTCGCGGATGTGCTTGCGGTTGTCTGGGTTCAGGTAATAGCCCCACGCACGCCGTTTGTCGCCCAGTTGCCCGAGCACCAAGGAGAACAGGACCTGCCCCAGTTCCATCAACACGATCGCCGGTAATAACAGTAGCAAGGTCGGCCGCTTGTAATAAACCAGGATCAGCCACCAGCGGTTGCGCTCAAGATAGTAGTAGTGCCGTTGAACAGCGGCGGCGGGATCAAACTTGTGCGCGACACGGCTAGAGGGAACCAACTCATGCTTGTAACCGAGTTGGCTTAGCTTCCATCCCAAGTCCGTATCTTCGCAATAGAGAAACATCCGAGACTCGAAGAGGCCGTGCTGGGTCAGCAGATCAGCGCGGACCAGCATCGCGGCGCCCGAGCTGTAGCCGATGGGCTTAGGTTGCATGTCATCGGGTATCGGCTCGCCGCAGTGTGTGACGAGTCCAAAGCCCAGATAGTGCGCCCGGTTCCCCGCGGTGTTGATCCGGTCGGGGCGGTCGTGCAGCGTGATCAACGGCTGACATGTCGCGGTGTCGCGGTGGCTTTCCAGCCAGCCGATCAACGGGTCCAGCCAGCCGGGTTCGGGGACGGTGTCGGGGTTGAGCAAGGCGACGTAACGGACATCCGGGTGAGCCTGGCGGACATGGTCCCAGCCCAGGTTGTTCCCGCCGGCGAAGCCCAGGTTGGTCGGCGAACCGATCAGTTCAATGCTTGAGAAATGCTGGCGGACGAAGTCGCCCGAGCCGTCGTCGGAGGCGTTATCCACAACGACGACGCGCACGGCCGCCGATCCACCCGCCCATTGGTCTAGCCCTGCCAAACACTCGGCCAGGTCGTCCCGGCTGTTGTAGGCGACGATGATGACGGCGACTTCGATGGGGGAGTCAGACAAGACGTGTCCTAAGTGGAGCTCACAGAGCCTGGTCCACGGTTTCGTCGGGATCGGCCAGGCCCTGCTTGTGCATCAGGATACCCACGTGTTGAGCCAGTGTCGTGATCCGCCGTTCCTGCACGCTTACGATCGACAGGAGCTTGAACGTCATGAGCATGAAGAACGTCGTCACGCCGATCAGCGCGAGGGTCCGGTAGTCGATCTGCAAGAAGTTGGCGAGGTGACCCAGGCCGTCGCGCCAAAGCGCCAGGACCAGGAAGGGCAGGCCGGTGATTGCGAAGATCAGGGCGTAACGTTCCTTGAGCCTTTCGGCGCGTAGGCTGCGGACCGCCATGAACAGGATCGACGCGCCCAGCGCCAGGACGATAAGGTTTCGCAGCAGGATCATGGTGTTTGCGCCTTGTCTTTGGGCCATGGCCGGCGCACGGTATCCAGGACCAGCGCCAGGCCGACTTTGAGGATATAGAAAACGCCTTTATGAAACGGGATGCTTGTGCGTCCGGCGGCGCGTTGGAGCATCCTGACCGGGGTCTCGTGGATACTGTACCCCGCGCGGTGCAATAGCGGGATGACCTGCGGCTCGGGGTAGTCCTCGGGGTACCAGCGGGCAAACGCGCAGATCACCCGGCGGTTACAGGCGCGGAACCCGGAGGTGCAGTCGGTCACACCCAACCCGGAGACCGTCCGGACCACGGACCGGATCACCCCGATGCCCAGCGCCCGTGACGGCGGCGGGGTGTAGTTCGGATCGTCCGACATGAAACGGGACCCGATGACCATGTCCGCACCGCTGTCGGTCAGCGAACGGATCAGCTTGGGCGCCTCCTCGGCCGGGTGCTGGCCGTCGCCGTCGACCTGAAGGGCCAGGTCATAATCGTGCATGAAGGCGTAGCGGTACCCCGCCTGCATCGCCCCGCCGATCCCGAGGTTGAATGGCAAGCGGAGCACGGGTGTGCCAGCCGGGACGGCCTTGTGCGTCTGGTCGGTCGAGCCGTCGTCGATCACCAGCACATCCGCGTCGGGCAGGTGCCGTCCCAGGTCTTCGACCACCTGCGCAACACTTCCCGACTCGTTGTATGCCGGGACGATCACCAGACACTTACACGGGCAGGTTTGGGACGGGTTGCCGATGGTTTCGGGCATGGGCTATGTCAGGTACGTGTAAAGAAAAACCCCGGTTCACGACCGGGGCTATATGGTAATGCCTGACAAGATGCGTGCGTGTCCGGGTCAGTGCGGCATCGGGAACCGCTGGCACAGGGCCTGAACTTCCTGGCGGACCTGGGCGATCTGGGCCTCGTCGCCTTGGCTTGAGATGGCCCGGTGCATCAGGTCGGCGACCGCGGGCATGTCGGCTTCTTTCAGGCCACGTGTCGTCAGCGCCGGGGTCCCCAGGCGGATGCCGCTTGTCTGGAACGGGGAACGCTCGTCTTTGGGGACGGTGTTCTTGTTGACGATGATCCCGGCCTGTTCGAGCCAGAGCGCGGCGGCCTTGCCGGTCAACTCTGCGTCGGTCTTGCGCAGGTCGATGACCATCAGGTGGTTCTCCGTGCCGTTGGAGGTCAGCGAATAGCCGTGACCCATCAGCGCCTTGGCGAGCGCGGCGGCGTTTAAGACGATCTGCTTGCCGTACTCGGCGAACTGGGGCTTGATCGCTTCGCCGAAGGCGACGGCTTTGCCGGCGATCGCGTGCATCAAAGGCCCGCCCTGTGTACCGGGGAACACGGCCTTGTCGATCTTCTTGGCGATGTCTTCGTCGTTGGTCAACACCAAGCCGCCACGCGGACCACGCAGGGTCTTGTGGGTCGTGGTCGTCACGACGTGGCAGTGCGGGAACGGCGAGGGGTGCGCCCCGGCGGCGATCAGCCCGGCGATGTGGGCGATGTCGGCCATCAACAGCGCGCCGCATTCGTCGGCGATCTCGCGGAACTTGGCAAAGTCGATGATGCGCGGGTACGCCGAATAGCCGCAGATCAGGACCTTGGGCTTGTGCTCCATGCAGACGGCGCGGACGGCGTCGTAGTCGATGTGCCCGAAGTCGGCTGCCGATTCGTCGTAGATCAGCGGGTAGTGCACGGGGTTGAACCACTTGCCGGAGATGTTGACCGGCGAGCCGTGGGTCAGGTGCCCGCCCTCGGAGAGGACGATGCTGGCGAAGGTGTCGCCGGGCTCTAAGAGCGCGAAGAACACGGCGTTGTTAGCATTAGCTCCGGAGTGGGGCTGGACGTTGGCGAACTTGCAGCCAAACAGCTTGGTCACGCGCTCGATGGCGAGGCGTTCGACGTCGTCGTAGAAGTCGCAGCCGGAGTAGTAGCGCTTGCCGGGGTAGCCCTCGCAGTACTTGTTGGTCAGGCAGGACCCGGTCGCCGCCATCACCGCCGGGCTGGTGTGGTTCTCGCTGGCGATCAATTCGAGGGTCTGGTCCTGGCGCTGCTGCTCCAGGTGGATAAGCTCGGCGACCTTAGGGTCGGCCGCCAGCCGATCGTCTTGAGCGGGAGATATCGTGTCGCTTGGCGCGGTCATTTCGTGGGATTCCTTTCGGTTGCGGGGCATCCTAGCCGCTGGGTTGGCCCGGTTCAATCCACCGCATGGATCGACGGGATTACCAGCGTCTGATCCCCGGAGCCCAGCAGCAGGACCCCATCCAGCAGCCTCGACGCCCGGGGTTCGATCGGGCCCGGCAAGGCGGGCAGGTCGGTATCGACAGCCAGTGCCCCGGTCTGGCGGTCCAACATAAACAACCGGTAACCGGTCAGGCTCACGGGCAAGGTTGGCCCTTGCCCAGCCGCGACGGCCAGACGCAGGGCCTGCTCGAGCTGGGGCATCACCGCCGAGCTCGCTTCTGATCGGCCGACCAGCACAACGTACCGCTCGCCGACACGCTGAAGGCTCAGATGTCCGATCTGGGCACAGATGCCGTCGCTCCAAACCGTCCGTCCCGAAGCGCTCAAAGTCACGGCCTGCATGGGTGACATAACGTGCCAAAACCCCTGTGCCCGCACCACATCGAACGACGAAACGCCCGATACCCGGGTACTGATCGCCAAGCGGTTCACCACCCGGCCGTCGTCGGTATCCAACACCTGGGCCGAGCCGACCGCGCCCTGGTTGATTACCAGCATCAGCAGCCGATCGCCGACCCAGCCCCGACCGCTCAAGGGCGCTTCAGTAACACGGTGGCGCCAAACGGTTCGGCCCGACCCCGGCTCGTAAGCCAACACCTGCCCGGCTGTCACGGCCATCAGCAGGCCGTTGTCGGCAAACCCCACCCACAACGGCGCGGCTTCGACCTGGATCGACGTCCCCACCGGTTCGCCTGTGAGGACGTCCAGGAACCCGACCACCCCGCTTTGCGCCTGGGTGTCTGCCCAACTCGCCCCACCGACCGCCAATAACCCGTCGCCCAAACTCATCGCGCTGAGGTTGTCCGCCGGACACAGCGTGCGCCATCGCACCTGCCCCGTGCCCCGGTCGATGCAGATGACCCGGCCGCTGCGGTCCGCGATACAGACCGCCGCCAGGCCCACTTCGATCACGCGCGGGTCACCTGCCTGCTGCAAGGCGGGGCGGGCCTGCCGACGCGGCTGACGACCGCCAAGCAACTGCACAAACTCACGCTGCTTACGGGTCCGCTCCTCCAGACGCAGACGCGGATCGCCCGCCTGCTCCAAGGCCCCGGCCACATCGACCGCCTGCCAGAGCGGCTCGCCCGTTTGGCTGTCTATCGCGCCCAGCATGCCTGTGGCCGGCGACCACCACAGCACCTGCCGCGGGTCCATCGTCAACAACTCGGCGTCGGGCGCAGGCAGCGGGATCTGCCAGATCGGCTCAAGCCCCGGGCCGGTGAGTAGACGCCACGTCTGACCGACGCGCATCAACACACGGTCGCTCGGCGGCGGAGTCGAAGCCTGATGGTCGGCCGTCAACACCCGGCCCTTGATCCACCTGGGCTCACCCAGCGGCGGCGCCCACTTCGGCAACCGCTGCCTGCCCGCCAGGATAAGGTCAAGCTCAGAAACCCAGGCCTCGATCAACGTGGGCTGGCCGACTCTTGTCAGCGTCATCCCGGGATGCTCCCTGCCGACCCGGCGCAGCCAACGGCGCGCAAGCCCCGGGCGGTCCTCGGCCAGTTGCAGGTCGGTGATCCGGCCGGCGACATCGGATAGCACCTCACGCCTATCCGTGTCCAGGTAGACCGCCTGGAGTTGACGCAGCGCCGCCGTGTGCTCAACGTCGGCTACCAGCAACGTCGCGGCGTGCAGGCGAGCATCGGTCGCTGAAACGGCCAACGGGTATCGGTCGGCCAGCCGGATGAAGTCCGCCGCGTCGCGATCAGACCGGACAAGCATCTGCTGCAATTCATGCTCGGCCAGCGCGTCAAAACGTTGATAAACCGTCCGGCCATGCGCCTGGATTAACGCCTTGAGAAGCCTTCGGGCTTCCAGGCCGGCGTGAAGCGACCGGTGCCCGACCCTGTGAATCTGATCCGACAGCGAACGGTCCGACAAGACGGCCTGGTAGTGCTCGGCGGCGCGGGTCGGCTGGCCGGTTTCTTCGAGGTATCCGCCTCGCAAGAGTTGGTACGCCGCTTCCTGGCCTGGCGTCGCAGCCACCGACGCCATCCGATCCAGCACAGCCCCGCGCAGCTCTACGGCCGCGCCAACCCCCCCCTGCCCGGCCGGGGAAGCGAAACGCTGAAGACGATCAAACACCTGCTGGTGAACGAGCGCCACATCCGCGCCTCCCCCCGCCGGTGGGGACGACGCTAATCGCCCTAGCGCACCTAGCGCTAAGTCCACACCCTCCAATACGGCCTGATCCTGACCGACCCGAAGCGCCAGGTAGCCCAGCGCCATCCCCGGCTGGGGGTCGAACCGGCGTTGCTGCGCCTGGGCCCGCAGCTGCTCTAGCGCGGCCGGCCAGTCCATGTAGCTACCCATATCCGTGTCGGTGGCGAGCACGATCTGGCCGGGGGCCAGCAGCAGGTTCCCCGGCTCGTCAAGTTCCGGGTCTGCGACGACCGCGCCATCATCAAGCGCCAGCACAACCAGACGCCGATCCGTGCAGAGCACCGCCAGCCCGGGTGTCTTACCCGGCGCACCGCCCTCGGTGTCATCTTGTGGCTGAACAGCAAAACCAGGGGCGGTCATGTGCAGACCGATCGCTGGCCTGCCCAGTGCCCGGCCGTACCGCCCCGGGTCAAGCGGTGTACGCCAGCGCGGTTCGAGGGTCGCCCCATCAAAATATGTCACCGCGTCACCCACGCCCAGCACCGAGGCGCCCGCGGAATAGACCGCGTCGACCCCGGCCCAATCCCCATCATCGAGCGAGCGGAGCAAACGCCCGGTCCGCGCATCAAGCAGCACGTGCTGGCCACCCTCACCGGCCGGGGGCACGATCAAGCCGGCTTCGACCAGCACCGGCTCGGCGCGGTCGGTCCATGTCTGAACCGTTCGGCGTGCAGGCGGTGGGGCCTTGCCCAAATCGGCGAGCAGCGAGACCCAGCGTGCGGCGCCGGTCCGTGCGTCCAGCGACACGACAGCTCCACGATTGTCGCTGATGTAGACCCGCCCCCCCCGCAGGATCATCCGCGCCGGCGGACCCGAGCCGTACGTCCCCTGAACCGACCCGCTTGACAGGTGACGCCGCCAGATCAGCGTCCCGTCCGCGCCGTCGATCGCGGTGAGATACAGGTCGTGGAAGCCCGAAACCGCGGCGCGCTTGACCAGCGCGTACACGCGCGCAGCGTCTCCGGTCGGCGTGCCGTAGAAAAAACCCCTGCTTAGCGCATCATCCAGATCCCCGGGCTGGACATCCCAAAGCAGCCGGCCATCGGCGGTGTCGATCCCGATCAGCGACGCGGCGACCCAGCCCGGTTGCGCGCGGGGCTGTGGGTTGCCCATACCCCGCACGCCAAACGCCCTGTCCCCGACCACTAGCACCCCACGGGGTTCCGCCAGCGCCTGTATCGATCGGCGAAGCTGCTCAGCCGCATCCCGATCAACATCATCCCCCGAGCCCAGGGCTTCCCACAAAGGCCAGCCCGAGGCCCGGTCGTACGCCATGATCCGGTCCCCCGTGTTGATATAGATCCTCATGCCGTCATCGACCGGCAGGACGCGGGCGGCCAACCGGCTGGCGGGCGTGCCGCGCAGGCTGGCGCGGGCTTGTGGCGGGATCGGCTGGCGCTGCGACAACGCTACCTGCCACAGCGGCGCATCCAGCGCGACCGGCAGACGCGAGGGCGACGAAGCCAAGTCCGTCTGGCCTTGACGCAAACGGATCGGCGGGTGTATCCGGTTGGACAGGGCGTCCAGTTCGCTAAGCCAGCGGTCTTCGTCGAGTTGTTCAAGCCGGCCGCGGTGTTGATCGTAGCTTGCCGCATCCGAGGTCAACAGCCCGGCGAGCGCCCCCAGGAAGTGATACCGCCCGGCGTGGGCCGGCAGGTCGGGGTGATCGACCAACGCATCCAACACCCCTGCCGCATCATCGCCGTTGGCCCGCTCCAGGTAGTACGAACCCAGCGCCAGCCCGGCGTCCAGACCCGCCGGGGTCAGTGTGTAGCGTGACAGCACCGACCACAGCCCTTCGGGATCGATCTCACTATGCGCCGTCGGCATGGCCAGGATAAACGCTCGCTCGGCGGCGGGGCCGAAGGACGCGCGGTAGGCGCTAAGCAGCCGCGGATCGTCTAACAACGCGCGGCGTATCCACAGCGGCGCATCGGTGTAGATCCTATCGCCTGCCGGCATCAGCTTAAACCGGTAGTCGTCCGTCATCTGCTGCAACGTCTGGACCGCGTCCGTGAACCGGCCAAGGTCACGCAGCTGCATCGCCTTGTCGGCCAGCTCCTGCGCCGCCGGGGAATCTTCGATGTAGATCGGCTGAACGTTCACGGCAACGCCGCGCTGCGCCCCGACGATCTGGGGAGGTACCACGTTCGGCTGCGCAAGCAACCACGAACCGGCGGCGAATACCGCGAACCAGGCGGGCCAGACGCGATAGCGGGAATCGGTCATACAACGGATTCTAGGCCGACCCACCCGCCGCCGCACACCCGGCCGGCCCGACATCCTGTAAACTCACATATCATGGCAACACCTTTCACCGTGGTTGGGATCGGCGAGGCACTGTTTGATATCGTCGGCAACGAGCAGCACCCCGGCGGCGCGCCGCTGAATCTGGCGGTCCACGCGCATCAACTGAGCCGACCTGCCGGCGGTCGGGGCGTGCTGGTCAGCCGTGTCGGGCAAGACGGTCTGGGCGAGCAGATCAGCGAAGTGCTGCGTGGTCGGGAGATGACCGGCGACTACCTCCAGACCGACCCGGACCACGCCACCGGCCGGGTTTATATCGAGTGCGACGACGCCGGCGAGCCGACCTACGACATCGCCGAGAACGCCGCCTGGGACCTGCTGCAGTACGACACGGAGCTGGACCCGTTGGCGATGGCGTGCCAGGGCATCTGTTTTGGCAGCCTCGCGCAGCGCCACGCCCAGTCACGCAACACGATCTACCGCTTCCTGGATACCAGCCGGGCGCGATACAAGCTGTTCGACGCCAACCTGCGCCAGCCGTTTTTCGATCGCCAGCACGTCGCACGGAGCTGCGAGTCGGCCACCGTGGTGAAAGTCAACCTCCACGAGCTGGACACACTCACCGAGATGCTGTCGCTGGGCGACGGCCTGGCCGACGACCGGGCGAAGCGGCTGCTTGAACGCTGCGCGTTGCGGATGGTCGTGCTGACCCGAGGACAGGCCGGGACGGTGCTCTACACGGGCGACGGCCGATACGAGGGCGAGCCCGCTTCGTACCCGCCAACCGACGACGCCGACGCGGTCGGCGCGGGGGACGCCTGCGCTGCGGCCGTGCTGGTCGGGCTGGTGACGCGGATGCCGACCGGTGACATCGCCACACTCGCCAACCACGCCGGGGCGTATGTCGCCAGCCGACCCGGGGCGACGCCCGACCTGCCTGAGAGCATCCTGTCGATGATCGGCGTGTGAGGGCTGATTTCGGGCGGATACCTGCTATAATCCGTGGCTCGGCGGCCAGACGCCGATGTAGTCTTTACCGATGGAGCCACGACCGATGTCCCCCACCGCAGAGTCTTCACAACAGGCAGGCCAAGGCCCAAAAGCCCGGCTCAGTGCACCCAATGTCGCCATCGCCGGCGTCACCGGCGCGGTCGGGCAGGAGTTCCTCGCCCTGCTCGCCGAGCGCGATTTCCCCATCGGCGAGCTGAGGATGCTCGCGTCCTCACGCAGCGCCGGCAAAACCATCGACTTCAAGGGCAAGACCTACACCGTCGAGGAACTGACCGAAGACAGCTTTAAGGGCGTGGACCTGGCGCTATTCTCAGCAGGCGGCGCACAGAGCAAGAGGTTCGCCCCCGCCGCCAGCGATGCCGGCGCGACCGTGGTCGACAACTCCTCCGCCTTCCGCATGGCCGATGGCGTGCCGCTTGTCGTGCCGGAGGTCAACCCGCAGGCGGTCAAGGGCATCGAACTGGGTAAGGGCGGGATCATCGCCAACCCTAACTGCTCGACGATCATCATGCTCATGGCCGTCACCCCCCTGCACCGCGCTGCAAACGTCAAGCGGATGGTCGTCAGCACCTACCAGGCCGCCAGCGGCGCAGGCGCGGCCGCGATGGCGGAACTCGAACAGCAGACCCGCGACGTCCTCGCCGGCGATCCCGTGACTCAGAACGTCTTCAACTTCCAGTACGCCTTCAACCTGTTCAGCCACAACTCGGCGATGCAGGACAACGGCTACAACCAGGAAGAGATGAAGATGGTCCACGAGACGCACAAGATCTGGGGGCAGGCCGGCGAACAGAAAAGCGCGATCACCGCGACCTGTGTGCGTGTGCCGATCATGCGCGCCCACGCCGAGAGCATCAACCTGACGTTCGGCAAACCGCTATCCGAAAGCGAAGCCGTGGCGATCTTGAAAGATGCGCCGGGCGTGTCACTGATCGATGATCGCAGCGACAACCGATTCCCCACCCCGCTGGACGCCTCGGGCAAAGACGACGTCTTCGTCGGCCGGGTCCGCCAAGACATCAGCCAACCCGACGGCGTCGGCCTGGACCTGTTCTGCTGCGGCGACCAGATCCGAAAAGGCGCCGCCCTGAACGCTATCCAGATCGCGGAGTTGCTGCTGTAGGCTTTGCACACAGCGACGCAATCAAACAATCAACTAAGCCCACGTTCACGGGACGTGGGCTTTTCTCTTGCCGAACTCCCACCCCCGCTACACCGATTCGGATACCATGATCTCATGCCCGCGACGATCTCACGACTGCTGATGTACTTCGGCGTGTTGATTAGCGCGATGGTGGTGTATGTCCTTGTATTCTCTGTATTTGAAAGACCCCTTGGTGATGAATACGCCTTCCTGCTAACAGGTGGTATTACATGCGCGTTCATCGCAGCTTGCTGGGTTCTAACGTGGCGCAGCGCAATCCGCTGGTCCCGTCCACGTATCATCTTAACACTGACACTATTGCCAGCCAGCCTACTTCCTGCTGGCGTGTTGTTTGCCCTGAGTAGTTCAATCATGCCCGATGCAGTAGCCATCACCCTCGGCACGCTGGGCTGGATTGCGTCCTGGCTGATCGGCACGGCTTTCATCTGGCGCGAAACCGCCAAGGAGCGTGGCGAGCGTTTGCGTCAACTCGGCATCCACGCCATCGCCTGCCCGGACTGCGGGTACAACCTCACCGGGCTGCGTGAGGCCAAGTGCCCGGAGTGCGGCGCGGCGTACACCCTCGACCAGCTCTACGCCACGCTCACCGAACAGCGGGCCGAACTCGGCGGGGAGTGAGGCGTAATAGAACAAGCATTGCCTGACGTTCCATCACCCTCCACCGGGAGCCACATCATGAAGCCTTCCCTGCCCCTGACGATCGCATCGTTGTTGTTCGCCACGGCCCTGCCGACCGCCGACGCCCTCGGTGAACCTGTTACGCTGGACGTCGAGCCGGTCCGTATTTCGATGTTCAAGAACGGGTTGGCGATGGTGACAACCCGCACGGAGGTGCCCGGCCCCGGCCAGTACCAACTCCCCGCCCCCGAGGCGCGGTACGGCAGCCTGTGGCTGAACTGGGAGCCGGGGCTGGCGCTCGACCGGATTGTCGCCACGGAAGTCGAGCGTGTCGAAGAGGCCGACGTGACCAACATGAACGACCTGCTGCGGGCGAACGTCGGCCGAAACTTCTCGATCCGACTGCACAATGAAGATATCTGGGTAACCGGGAAGCTGGTGTCGATACCCACCCGCCCCCAACCTACCCCGCGGCAGTACATCCAGCCGGGCAGGCATGGCGGCTACAGCCCACCCTCCATCGCCCCGCCCGTGTCCGACCTGCTCATCTTTCAGACGGAGAGCGGAACGCTTGCACTACAACCCAGCCAGATCGCCCATGTCCGGTTCGACACCGACGAAGTCGAGACCGTGGTCGAGAACAAGGTGTATGACTCGGCCATAAGTTTCGCTGCCGAAGTAGCCGAGAGCGAGGGCGATGGGGTCGTGCTGCGTTACCTGGCGCAGGGAATCGCCTGGTCACCGAGCTATGTCGTCGAGATGATCAACGATGAAACCGCGCGACTGGCTTGCAAGGCGGTCATCGTCAACGACCTGATGGACCTGGATGGCGTCGATGTCGAGCTGATCGCGGGGTACCCGAACCTACGTTTCGCCCCGACGCCAACACCGATGGGCCCCACGCCCTTGGCGGCTTTGCTCGCCAGTCTCCAGCAGCCGGATCAACCCAGCCCGTACGGCATTGCGAGTAACGCTATGGTCATGCAGCAGCGCGCGGCTCCCTACCCGGGTTACGGCGGTAGTTCGGCTTACACCGCCACGATCCCCGACCTGCCCGCGGGTGAGAGCGCCGAAGACCTGTACTTCTACCAGGTTCCCGACGTGACACTGGCCAAGGGCGAACGCGGTTACTTCCCGCTGATCTCGGCCGAGGTGCCCGGCGGCCACGTCTACACCTGGGACATCGGCGACTTCATCGACCGGCAGGACCGCTACCAGGCCCAGCCCGCCGAGTCGACGCAGGTCGTCTGGCACTCGCTGGAATTGACCAACACGACCGATCAGCCGTGGACCACCGCGCCGGGGATGACGGTCATGGACGGGCGGGTGCTGGGCCAGGACATGCTCCACTTCACCCCGCCCAATGGCACGAGCCTGCTGAAGATCACCCAGGCCGTCTCGATCGATGCGCAGCAGAACGAGATCGAAGTCGAACGAGAGCGCAACGCCGAAACCTTCCACGGCCATACCTACGACCGGGTCACCGTCGAGGGGACGCTCTCGGTCACGAACTACAAAGACGGGCCCGTAACGATCAAGATCACCAAAGAGGTCAGCGGCGAGGTCGAGTCCGCCGATGCCGGGCCCAAGGTAGTGAAGATCGCCAGCGGGTTGCGCCGGGTCAATCCCCGCAGCCGGTTGACGTGGGAGGTCGAGGTCCCCCCGGGCAGGGAGCAGGGTGCGACGATCGTGTACCGGTACAGCTTCTACACGCGGTGAGATCGACCGAAAGACTCGCCGACGAAAGGAGGTATCGACCATGCCCCAAAATCTCATCATCGTGCTGGTCGCCGTGGGGGGTGTGGTACTGGTTTCGCTGATCGTGGCGGGTATCCGGTCGACGATCAAGCAGCAGCGGCTTCGGCGGGAAGCGATCAAGGCCTTCGCTGAAAAATCCGGGTTCAGCTATGCGGAGAAAGCGGGTTCGCATGAGGAGCTTGGGCTGTCGAAGATCGGACTATTTAATATCGGCGGAGCCCGGGGATTTCAGGGCGTGATGCGGGGTGAGATCGAAGGCTCGGCCGTCCAGGTCTTCGACTACGAATACGTCATCAGCACCGGCAAGAGCACCGCGAGGATTAGCCAGACGGTCGTGGCGGTGTCGACCGGCGGCGCTGCGCTGCCGCACTTCACGCTGACAAGGGAGCACTTCTTCCACAAGATCGGCCAGGCGCTTGGGTATCAGGATATCGATTTCGACCGGTTCCCCGAGTTTTCGAAGAATTACCTGCTGCGCGGGGCCGACGAAGACGCGATCCGGGCACTGTTCGGCTCGCGTGTGATCGACGCGTATATGAACGGTCTAGCATGCAACGTGGAGGTGCTTGATGGTTGGCTGTTCGTTTTCAAGAGCGGCAAGCAGCTCAAGGCCGAGGACCTGCAGCCACGGCTCGAAGCGGCGTTTGCGTTTTTGTTTGAGCTGACCGGGGCGTGAGGGATGGTTCTCACAAGAAAAAAGCCCACGGATTGAATCCGTGGGCTTGGGGGATGATAGAGGGTGTCGCCGTAGGGCCAGGAGTTGGCTCAGGTGCTTTCGGCGCCGGCCTGGGCGACGGGTTCTTTCTTGCTCTTGTCGGCGGGCTTGTCGGTCGCCTCGAAGGTCAGATGGTCTTCGTCTTCCTTGCGGGTGATCTTGATGATCTGCCCGGGCTTGAACTCGTCTCGAAGGATCGAGTCGCTCATCGGATCCTCGACGTACTGCTCGATCGCTCGCCGTAGCGGGCGGGCGCCGAAATCGGGGTTGTAGCCCTTGTCGATCAGGAAGTCCTTGGCGGTCTGGTCGAGGTCCATGCTCATCTCGCGGTCTTCCAGCCGTTTGAAGACCTTCTTGAGCTCGTACTCGACGATCCCAACCAGGTCGTCGCGGTTCAGTGCGCGGAAGACGATGATGTCGTCCAGTCGGTTGATGAACTCGGGGCGGAAGTACCGCTCGATCTCCTGCTGGAGCGTTTTCTTCATCTTCTGGTAGTCGGCCTCTTCGTCCTTCTGCTGTGCGAAGCCGAAGCCGGCCTTGTTCTTGATCAGCTCGGCTCCGATGTTGGACGTCATGATGAGGATGACGTTGCGGAAGCTGACGTGCCTGCCGAAGGAGTCGGTGAGCTGGCCCTCTTCCATGATCTGAAGGAGCATGTTGAAGACGTCGGGGTGGGCCTTCTCGATCTCATCGAGCAGGACCACGGCGTATGGGCGGCGGCGGATCTGCTCGGTGAGCTGGCCGCCCTCTTCGTAGCCGACGTATCCGGGAGGTGCGCCGATCAACCGGCTGACGTTGTGCTTCTCCATGTACTCGGACATGTCGATGCGGATCAGCGAGTCGGCGTCGCCGAACATGAATTCCGCCATCGCCTTGCTAAGCAGCGTCTTGCCCACGCCGGACGGCCCGACAAAGATGAACGAACCCATAGGCCGACGCGGGTCTTTCAGGCCCGATCGCGCCCGGCGGATCGCCTTGCTGATCGTCGTGATCGCCTCTTGCTGGCTGACCACCGTCTTGTGCAGTTCGTCTTCGAGCTTGAGCAGCCTCTCGGACTCGGCCTTCTCAAGCCGGGTCAGCGGGATCCCGGTCATCTTCGAGACGACCTCGGCAACGACCTCCTCGTCGACCGTGCCATCAACCTCCTTGGACTTGTCACGCCAGTCCTTCTGGATCTGCTCCTTCTTGTTGCGCAGGCCCTCGGCCTGATCGCGGAGTTCGGCGGCTCGCTCGTAGTCCGCGGCCTTGACGGCCTCGTCCTTCTCGATGCTCAAGCGTTCGATCTGCTCCTCGATGTCCGCCAGATTCGGCGGCTTGCTCATGCTCTTAAGGCGGATCCGCGCCCCGGCCTCGTCGATCACGTCGATCGACTTGTCCGGCTGGACACGCGAGGTGATGTAGCGGTTGCTCAACTCGACCGCGCTGGCGACCGCCTCGTCGGTGATCTGCACGCGGTGATGGGCCTCGTACCGGTCACGTAGGCCGATGAGGATCTTGACCGTGTCCTGGGTATTGGGCGGCTCGACCAGGATCGTCTGGAACCGCCGCTCCAGCGCCCCGTCCTTCTCGATGTACTTGCGGTACTCGTCGAGGGTCGTGGCGCCGATGCACTGGATCTCGCCTCGGCTGAGCGCGGGCTTGAGGACGTTGGACGCGTCGATCGCGCCCTCGGCCCCGCCTGCGCCGACCAGGGTGTGCAGCTCGTCGATGAATAGCAGCACGTTCTTGGCCCGGCGGACCTCGTTCATCACGGCCTTGATCCGCTCCTCGAACTGCCCGCGGTACTTGGTCCCGGCGACCATCATCGCCAGGTCCAGCACGACGATCCGACGATCCATCAGGATCTCCGGCACGTCGTTGACGATGATCTGCTGCGCCAGGCCCTCAACGATCGCGGTCTTGCCCACGCCGGCCTCGCCTAAGAGCACGGGGTTGTTCTTGGTGCGCCGGCAGAGGATCTGCACCAGCCGTTCGATCTCATCCGTCCGGCCGATCACCGGGTCGAGCTGATCCTGCCGAGCCAGTTCGGTGAGGTCGCGCCCGAAACTATCTAGCGCCGGGGTCTTGCTCTTGCCCTGCTTGCCCGAGCTCGACGGGTCACCGCCCTTGCCGCCCCCGCCGGCCTCCTCCGGCTCGACGCCGGCGCCCAACAGGTTCAGGACTTCCTCGCGGACCTCTTCGAGCTTGAGACCAAGGTTCATCAGCACCTGCGCCGCCACGCCTTCGTGCTCGCGCAGCAGGCCAAGCAGCAGGTGCTCGGTCCCGACGTAGTTGTGGTTGAGATTGCGCGCCTCTTCGATGGCGTATTCGATCACCTTCTTGGCGCGCGGGGTCTGTGGCAGCTTGCCCATGGTGACCATGTCCGGGCCGGACTTGACCAGCTTCTCGACCTCCAGACGGACCTTGCGCAGATCGACGTCCAGGTTCTTCAGGACATTCGCGCCAACACCCGAACCCTCCTTGACGAGCCCCAGGAGGACGTGCTCGGTCCCGATGTACTCGTGGTTAAAGCGTTGGGCTTCCTGATTCGCCAGGGCCATGACCTTGCGGGCTCGATCTGTAAATCTTTCAAACATAAAATCTCGCTGATAAGTGGTGCCAGATCGTATCTCTCCGGGCCGTCCGTCAATACACCCAGATCACTTCTGTGGTGCCTGCCCACGATTTTATAGGACGTCGGCCTATCTGCAAAGCGATGCCGACGCCCCGGGGTATTCCCTCTTACCTATACTTCGGTCAACCGGGACCTTGTCATCTAACCGTCCTATTATCGGCTAGGCACGGCGGCCCGGGCCTACGGTTCGCCACGTGGTTATTACGGTTTACCCTGATCGCGGGTTCGCACGCCTCATCAGGTGAAGTAACGCTTCGTGGGGCTGCAACAGCGTCGCTTTAGGTAACAGTAGGCGGGCAGCCACGCGATTTCGACCGTGCATAGCGTATGACAGGCCGGTTTCGCAAAAAAACCGGCGAGCGAGTACCCGAATCAAGGACACCTTGTACTAATAAGTTGAAAGGACAACCGTGAACACAATTCATGGACAATCCGGCAAACCTGACGTCGCGGCGCTGTGCGCCATCGACGAACCCGGGCTGTGGGCACAGGTCGGCCAGACCTTCCGAGGTCCGGGACGGTGGATGGTCGCAGTAGTGTGGGTGTACGTGCTGGTCTTCACCGCGCTGGCGGTCGGTACGGCGGTGATGTTCTTCCGCGCCGAACCGGTCCGGGAACAGATCGCCTACGCGGCCGGCTTCCTGGTGAGCATCAACGTGGTGATGATCCTGAAGATGTGGTACTGGATGCTGCTGAACCGCAACACGGTGATCCGCGAGATCAGACGGGCGGCGGGGTGAGCCCGTGCGTTCGACGCCCCTTGGTGGAGCCCGATTCAGCAGGCGGAAATGACACCCCGATTCACCCGCCCTTCTTCTGCATCTTCGCCCAGGTATCTTTCAGCGTGATCGTCCGGTTGAAAACCGGTGCACCAGGTTTCGAGTCCTTGGCGTCCAGGCAGAAGTAACCCATCCGCTCAAACTGGACCGTCGTGCCCGGCTGCGCATCCGCCAGGGCGGGCTCCAGCTTCGCGCTGTCCAGCACCTTTAGCGATTCGGGGTTGAGGTTGTCTAGCCAGTCGCCACTGTCCTTAGGCGGGGTGGTCGGGTCCTCGGCGGTGAACAGGTGTTCGTATAGCCGAACCTCGGCGTCGATCGCGTGCTTGGCGCTGACCCAGTGCAGGGTGCCCTTGACCTTTCGGCCGTCCGGCGGGTTGTTGCCGCCTCGGGTCTGCGGGTCGTAGGTGCAGCGCAGCTCGACCACGTTCCCGGCGTCGTCCTTGATGACCTCTTCGCACTTGATCCAATACGCCGAACGCAGCCGCACTTCCTTCCCGGGGGCCAGGCGGAAAAACTTCTTGGGTGCATCCTCCATGAAGTCCTCGCGCTCGATGTACAGCTCGCCGCAAAACGGCGCCTTCCGGGTCCCGGCGTCCGGGTCTTCGGGGTTGTTGATGCAGTCCATCTCCTCGCTCTGCCCGTCTGGATAGTTGGTGATGACAACCTTTAAGGGGTCCAGAACCGCCATCCGGCGCGGGGCGGACTTGTTCAGTTCGTTGCGGACGCAGTGCTCGAGCAGCGCGACCTCGATGTTGTTCTCGCGTTTGGCGACGCCGACCGTCTCCCAGAAATCTACGATCGCCTTGGGCGGGTAGCCGCGGCGGCGCATCGCCACCAGCGTCGGCATACGCGGGTCGTCCCACCCGCTGACGTGCCCTTCTTCGACAATCTGCATCAGCTTCCGCTTGGAAGTCACGGTGTAGGTGATGTTGCCGCGGGCGAACTCGATCTGCCGGGTCGGGAAGATGCCAAGCTCCTGGATGAACCAGTCGTAGAGCGGGCGGTGGTCCTCGAACTCCAGCGAGCACAGCGAGTGTGTGATCTTCTCGATCGAATCGCTTTGGCCATGGGCGTAGTCGTACATCGGGTAGACGCACCAGGTGTTGCCGGTGCGGGGGTGCTCGGCGTGGAGGACGCGGTACATGACCGGGTCACGCATGTTCAGATTGGGCGACGCCATGTCGATCTTGGCGCGCAGCACCTTCGAGCCGTCTGGGAACTCGCCGGCCTTCATGCGCTTGAACAGGTCCAAGCTCTCCTGGGCAGGCCGATCACGGAACGGGCTCGACGTCCCGGGGGTGGTCAGCGTGCCTCGGGATTCACGGATCTCGTCTGCGGTCTGTTCTTCGACGTAGGCCTTGCCCGCCTTGATCAGTTTGACCGCCCAGTCGTAGAGCTGATCGAAATAATCCGATGCGTAGTACTCGTGCTCGGACCACTCAAAGCCAAGCCAAGCGATGTCCTGCTTGATCCCGTCGATGTATTCCTGTTTTTCCTTGACCGGGTTGGTGTCATCAAAGCGCAGATGGCACGTCCCGCCGTACGCGCGCGCCAGCCCGAAGTTGATGCAGATGGCCTTGGTATGGCCCAGGTGCAGGTAGCCGTTGGGCTCGGGTGGGAAGCGGGTAACGATCGGCGCGTCGAACCGCCCGCTGGCCAGGTCCTCATCGATGAAGGCCTTGATAAAGTGCGTCGTCGGCTTGGCGTCGGCTGTGGTCATGGCGGGGATTGTAGCGGAACCCGGGGGGTACAGGCCGGGCGCGGGCCGTGCGGGAGGGATGACGATACAATCCCCGCCATGACAGCCCCGACCGACAAACCCGTCGTCACACGCTTCGCCCCCAGCCCCACGGGCAACCTGCACATCGGCGGGGCACGCACCGCCCTGTTCGCCTGGGCCTTCGCCCGTAAGCACCACGGCCAACTGATCCTCCGCATCGAAGACACCGACCTCGCTCGCTCAACCCCCGAATCCACCAAGGGCATCCTCCGCGACCTCACGTGGTTAGGACTCGACTGGGATCAAGGCCCCAAAGCCGACGCCCAAGACCCCTACGCCCCCACCGGCCAGAAGGGCGACCACGGCCCCTACTTCCAGTCACAGCGCCATGAAGCGGGCATCTACGACAAACTGATCCAGAAGCTGCTGGACTCCGGCCAGGCCTACGAAGACGCCGACGCGGTCCGCTTCCGCATGGATAAGGATGTCGCCTTCAACGACGTCGTCTACGGCCCCATCGAGGTCAAAGCTGCTGACCTGGAAGACTTCATCATCCGCAAGGGCGAAAAAGGCGGTCGACTCCCGACCTTCCACTTCGCCGTCACCGTCGATGATGCGCTGATGGAAGTCACCCACGTCATCCGGGGCCAGGAACACTTAGCCAACACCCCCAAGCACGCCGCCCTCTGCGACGCCCTCGGATTCGACCGCCCGCAATGGGTCCACCTGCCGTCGATCATGAACGCGGATGGGTCGAAGATGAGTAAGCGGGATAAGGCGAAATACGTTCGTAAAACTCTCAAAGCACTAATTGAGGACAATCAGAGAGCAGCAAAAGAGTTGGCTTATGATTCGGAAGATGAAGCCCTCGCCGATTGGCTTGGCGATTACGACGAAGCCAAGCCTGCAATCGATATACAAGATGGAATCGACTTTTACCACGGAAGAAACGATTCTATATCAGTTGCACTCGCCTTATCGCATCCTTTTTGGCTTGATATAAAGCCACCAGAAATTGAAGTTGCCGACTTCAAGCGAAGCGGATATCTCCCGACCGTGCTGCTGAACTACATCGCCCTGCTCGGCTGGAACCCCGGTGACGACACCGAACGCTTTGATATGGGCTTTCTTGTTGAACACTTCAGCCCCGACCGCATCGGGAAGAAGAATTCGCAATTCGACCGAGCCAAACTCGCAAAATTCAACGCAGAGGCTCTAGCGGAGATGCAAGCCGATAAGTTCCACGACCTTCTACGTGTGCATTTCACAAACTATCACCCCGCCTTCCTCGACAAGCTCGGCGACGATGGTTTCAAGACGTTCGCAGCGATGTATCAGGCCCGTTCACAGACGCTTGACTCTCCCGCCGAACTCGGCCGCTTCTTCCTTTTTGACGACTTTGACTACACCCCCAAGGCCGTCAAGAAGAACCTCACAAAGAACGAAGGCGAGGGATTGGACGTGCTCAAGCGGTTCCGTGACAAGCTGGCCGGTTGTGACGAAAAAGATTGGAAGGCCGACTCGCTTCACAAGCAAATTGAATCGTTCGTCACTGAGCACGGCCTGAAGAACATGGGCAGCGTCGCTCAGCCGTTGCGGGTCGCGCTGACCGGCAACGCGGTGAGCCCGGAGATTGGGCCGACACTTGAGTTGTTGGGCAAGGATACCGTGTTAAATCGTATCGATCGTTGCGTGGAAGCTGTTAGCCCTTAGCTGTTAGCCATTAGCTTCCGCAGTCAATCCGACCGAACCCCAAACCCCTAAACCCCAACACCTAACCCCCAGTCACATGAATTACTGGCTGATCAAAACCGAACCCGGAACGTGGTCATGGGACGACCAACTCAAGGCCCCGAAGAAGACCACGACCTGGGACGGCGTCCGCAACTACCAGGCGAACAACAACATGAAAGACATGAAGAAGGGCGACAAGGCCTTCTTCTACCACTCCGTCAACGAGAAGCAGATCGTCGGCGTGGTCAAAGTCTCCAAGGAACACGAACCCGACCCGTCGGACAAGACCGGGAAGGGCTTCGGGATGGTGTCGGTGCAGGCGGTCGAGCCGGTGAAGAACCCCGTGACGCTTGCCGACATCAAGGCGCAGAAGAAGCTCGCGGAGATGGTCCTAGTCAAGAACTCCCGGCTAAGCGTGCAGCCGGTGACCGCGGCGGAATGGAAACAGGTTTGTAAGATGGCGGGTGTGAAGCCTTGAAGACGTATCCGCAGATGACACAGATTAAAGAATTGACCCTGATTGATATTTCTAATCTGCGCAATCTGTGTAATCTGCGGATAAACTCTTACCCCAGCCCCCGACACCCCAACCCCGAGATTTATTTATGTCCTTAATCGTGACCGGCAGTATCAGCATCGATACCATCGACACTCCGACCGGCAGCGCCAAGGAGGTGGTCGGCGGGTCGAGCATCTACTTCACCGCGGCGGCGAGCTTCTTCGGGCCGATCCGTCTGGTCGGTGCGGTCGGTGAAGATTTTCCCGATAGTTTTGTGGACGTGTTCCATCAATTTAACGTGGACGTCGAGGGCCTGGAGCGACGCGAGGGCAGCAAAACCTTCCGTTGGCACGGGCGGTACCACGAAGACGTGAATCAACGCGACACCGTCAGCGTCGAATTGAACGTGCTCACCGAGGCACTCCCGCCGATCCCCAAGAGTTATGAAGACAGCCGGTATATCTTCCTGGCGGTGACGCACCCGGACAACCAGCTCAAACTGCTGGACGCGTTCCCGAACCGCAAGCTCGTCGTGGCGGACACGATCGACCTGTATATCAACACGACCCGGGACGAACTGATGGAGGTCTTCAAGCGGATCGACGGGCTGATTATTAATGACTCCGAGGCGCAGATGCTCACCGGCGAACCCAACGCGGTCGTCGCGGCGGACAAGCTGCTGGAGATGGGGCCGAAGTTCGTGGTCGTGAAGAAGGGCCAGCACGGCGCGATCCTCAAGCACCCGGACGGCGTGTGCGTGCTCCCCGCGTACCCGGCCAAGACCGTGATCGACCCGACCGGCGCGGGCGACAGCTTCGCCGGGGCGTTCATGGCTCACTTGGCCAACACAGACGACACATCGTTTGATTCTCTGAAGACCGCGATGGCCTACGGCACAACCGTCGCCAGCTTCACCATCGAAGCATTTAGCGTCGAGCGGCTACAGCAGATCAAACGGGCGGACATTGATTCACGCTTCAAGGATTTCACCGGCATGTTGCGGATCGAAGCCTGATTCATTCACAGCCTTAGGCAAGCACACTCGTAGAGACGCACCCATGTCCGATCAACCCAACATTCGCTGGGGCATCCTCGGCTGTGGCGATGTCTGCGAGGTCAAGTCCGGGCCGGGCTTTCAGGACGCGGACGGCAGCGCGCTGACGATGGTGATGCGACGCACCCCCCTGATGGCGGAAGAATTCGCGACGCGCCACGGCGTGCCCAACTGGACCGGGGATGTCGATGACCTGATCGAAGATGAGGACGTGGACGCGGTGTATATCGCGACGCCGCCGGGGTCGCATTGCGAGTACGCATTGAAGGTGGCTGCCGCGGGCAAGCCCTGCTACGTCGAGAAGCCCATGGCCCGGAGCGGCGCGGAGTGCGACCGGATGGTCAAGGCGTTTGCGGACGCGGGGGTACCTTTGTTCGTGGCGTATTATCGGCGGGGGTTGCCGAGGTTTCTTAAGGCCAAAGAACTGATTGACGGGGGCGCGTTGGGGGAGATTAAAGGCATCAGCTATCAATGGGAAGGCATCGCCGATCCAGACAGGCATCCGGGTTGGCGCGTGGATGCGGCGCAGGCCGGGGCGGGGTTGTTCCTGGACCTGGGGTCACACACGCTTGACATCCTGGACTTCATGCTCGGCCCATTACAGAACCCACGAGGCGAGGCACGGAACGTCTCGGGGTTGTACGCGGTGGAGGACCATGTTGATCTTCAATTTATTCTGGCCGATGGCGCAGTAGGCGAGGCAACCTGGAATTTTTTCGGCCAAAAGCGCACGGACCTGATCACAATCGAAGGTGCCTCGGCCACACTGAAGCTGTCTACTTTCGGCAACGAACCGGTGCGGTTGCAGACGGGTAGCCGTGAAAATTCTTTCGACCTGCCGAATCCGAAAACAGTCCACGGCCCACTGATCCAGACGATCGTGGATGAGTTGCACGGCAAAGGGTACTGCCCCAGCACCGGCGTGAGCGCGGCGCGGACGTCCCACATCATGGATATCGCGCTGCATGATTATTACGGCGGGCGTGGCGACGACTTCTGGGACCGCCCCGATACCTGGCCGGGCCGAGGCTGAACGCCCAGCCTTTGGATGCCGGCCGTGCTTCAGTTTGTTCATGGTCAGCGTGGCCGCGAAGCGAGTTGCTCCCGCCAACCCGGGCCGAGAAAACGGCCCGCTGACCCGCTACAATGCCCCCCGCCACGGCAACGTGACCCCCGGTGGGGTGCCAGAGTGGTCGAATGGACTGGTTTTGAAAACCAGCGTACGGTTCGCCGTACCGTGGGTTCGAATCCCACCCCCACCGCGGTGATGTAAGTATTTATTACGCAAAAGCTTACATTGGGTCGAAGTGGCCGGATTACCCGGGGATATTGCACTATTTCGCGCGTCTCTGCCGCTTGCGGCATCACCTCATTAGCGCGCAGATACACCCCTAAATCGCCGATCGTCTCTAACGCCTATTTCAGTGGTGTGTCGCTGCGCCGTGAATCAGCCGGGGTGGCTTGACCCGCCGAGATTCAGGTAGAGGTGCTGCGCTTGCCAGTCCAATTGCTCTGCGGCTTGGAGCAGGTTGGTAAGCGTCACGCGCGGCGGCAGGTGGCCGGTGAGGGCTCGCTTGAGAATGGTGGGGCTGAGGTTGATCAGGGACAAGTATTTGTGGATCCGGCTGGCGGTGGTGCCGAGTTGAATGGCTAGCGCTTGGATGGTGAGGTTGTCTCGTTTCAATAGTTGATGCCAGTGGTAGGCGTGGCCGAGGGCGGTGACGAGGTGGTTTTTGGGTTCGGGATTGGATGGCATGAACAGGTCCTGGCCATCGGGGGATAACAGCATCCGTCTGCCGTCGAGGCGTTTGATTTGGATGGCCAG
>JAJFKM010000009.1 GCA_021773215.1 Gammaproteobacteria bacterium | reverse complement strand
TCTAAAGCACATAGCGCCTGCTATTTTAAAAGCCATTTCATTGGAGTCCACATCGTGAAAGGATCCATCGAATAAGGTTACTTTAACATCCACCACTGGAAAGCCGGCAATGACACCGTTTTTCATTTGTTCTTGCACGCCTTTATCTACAGCTGGAATAAACTCGCGAGGCACAGCACCACCAGTAATTGCGTTCACAAATTCATAACCTGTGCCTTGCTCTTTGGGCTCAAGGCGTAAATAAACATGCCCGTATTGACCTCGCCCACCAGATTGACGTATGAATTTCTCTTCTCTTTCGATGGTTTTGCCTATGGTTTCTCGATAGGCCACTCGTGGCTTACCTACATTAGCCGCCACGCTAAATTCTCGCTTCATTCGATCAACAATAATTTCTAAATGTAGTTCACCCATTCCAGAAATAATCGTTTGTCCGGACTCTTCATCTGTATGCACACGAAAGGATGGATCTTCTTGTGCAAGCTTGCTTAAAGCGAGCCCCATCTTTTCCTGGTCAGGCTTAGTCTTTGGTTCAACCGCAACTGCTATTACCGGGTCTGGAAACTCCATTTTCTCTAAGGTAATCACATTATCTAAATCACAAAGTGTGTCACCGGTAGTGACGTCTTTTAAACCAACTGCTGCGGCAATATCACCCGCACGTACTTCTTTAATCTCTTCTCGGCTATTAGCATGCATTTGTAACAGCCTACCAATGCGTTCTTTTTTTCCTTTAACCGGATTCAAAACTGTATCGCCAGACTTGAGCACACCTGAATAAGCACGAAAAAATGTCAATGTGCCGACAAAAGGGTCGGTGGCAATCTTAAACGCTAACGCTGCAAACGGTTCTTCATCAGAAGAAAGCCTTTCACCTTCAGTCTCATCCTTATCATCCAAAATCCCTTTGATTGCTGGTACGTCTACTGGTGATGGCATGTATTGCACAACAGCATCCAACATCGTTTGCACACCTTTATTCTTAAAGGCAGAACCACAAAAAACCGGTACAACTTCATTCGCTAATACTTGTGCGCGTATTCCTTCAATAATTTGTTCTTGAGAAAGCTCGCTATTCTCAAGGTAACACTCCATCAGACTTTCATTTGCTTCAGCTGCACTCTCAACAATGTTTTCATGCCATTGCTGTGCTTCAGCCTGGAGTGCCTCGGGAATTTCTTTTTCTTCAAACTTAATTCCCATGTTTTCTTCTTCCCAGTAAATCGCTTTCATTTTTACCAGGTCAATAACACCTTCAAATTTTTCTTCGGCACCGATAGGTAGTTGCATAGGTACAGCGTTACTACCCAATCGTTCTCGAATCTGCTCTACCACTCGTAGAAAATCAGCGCCAGCACGGTCCATTTTGTTTACAAAGGCCATACGCGGTACAGAATATTTATTTGCTTGTCGCCAAACCGTCTCCGATTGAGGCTCGACTCCACCTACAGCGCAAAATACTGCGCAAGCGCCATCCAGAACTCGTAATGAACGTTCAACTTCAATCGTAAAATCAACGTGTCCCGGGGTATCGATAATATTTATACGGTGCTCTTCAAATTGAGCAGCTGTTCCTTTCCAAAAACAGGTTGTCGCAGCAGATGTAATTGTTATTCCGCGCTCTTGCTCTTGCTCCATCCAGTCCATGGTTGCAGCACCTTCATGTACTTCACCAATCTTGTGAGAAACGCCTGTATAAAACAGCACTCTCTCGGTAGTGGTGGTTTTACCAGCATCAATATGAGCCATAATCCCGATATTTCGGTAGCGCTCGATTGGTGTGTGACGTGACATGATGCTGTATTTATAATGTTTATTGGTCTATTACCAACGGTAATGTGAAAAAGCTTTATTGGCTTCGGCCATACGGTGCGTATCTTCACGCTTCTTAATCGCTGTACCTCGGCTTTCTGAGGCATCTAACAATTCACCAGCCAAACGTAAGCCCATATTTTTTTCACCGCGATTCTTTGCAGCATCAACCATCCAACGCATCGCTAAGGTAACACTGCGAGCCGTTCTAACCTCAATAGGTATCTGATAAGTTGCACCACCGACACGTCGGGATTTAACTTCGACTAGTGGCCGGACGTTTTCAAGTGCTTTGTTAAACACCTCAAGTGGCTCAGGATTACCTTTGCCGCTAATCTCATCCAGAGCACCATAGACAATTTTTTCTGCGATGGATTTTTTACCACTACGCATAATAATATTGATAAATTTTGCTAATACCTTATCTCCGTATTTCGGATCAGGCAGAATTTCAGTTTTCTCAGCAACGCGTCTTCTGGACATGGTTCAAACTATTCCTGTATCTATTCTTATATATAGGTAAGTATCAATTTACGACTTTGGTCGTTTTGCACCGTATTTAGAACGACCTTGGCGTCTATCACTGACACCAGAGGTATCCAAGGTACCGCGAACGGTATGGTAACGAACACCCGGTAAATCTTTTACACGGCCGCCCCTAATCAGAATCACAGAGTGCTCTTGCAGATTGTGACCTTCACCACCAATGTAAGTGGTTACTTCGTGCCCATTAGTCAGCCTTACACGTGCTACTTTTCGTAGCGCAGAGTTCGGTTTCTTTGGTGTCGTTGTATACACACGGGTGCAAACACCACGTTTTTGAGGGCATGCCTCAAGTGCAGGGACGTTACTCTTAACACGTTGTCGCTTACGCGGTTTTCTGACTAATTGATTAATTGTTGTCATAAAAATGTTCTTATATATCAGTTTATTAAGTGCGCAGACCACCTCACCTATCCATACTGAGTGCATCCATCTAGGATACAATTACAACTTTCAGTGCGGACATGCGGAGAACAATTTCGGATATCCTCGAGATGTCGTCTGGCGTATCGGCAGATTTTCCAAAATCCGCCAGTATTTCCAGTACTTAAAGCAAAATGACAGGCTGAGAAAACTGACTCAGCCTGTCAAAGAGGCGGGATTTTATGTCTTTGATGATAATCCGTCAAGGAAGATCACAGCTTATTTTTCAAGTTCCTGTCGTACCCTCCACAGCTTCTGAATCAGAGCCGGTCAGGGGTATTTCAACATCCTCAATTTCGACATTCTCTGGGGTCGTTTCAGGTGCATTTTTCTTGTCCAAACGTTCTTTACGTTCAGCATGATAAGCAAGGCCAGTACCTGCAGGAATCAGACGTCCAACAATGACATTTTCCTTCAAACCACGCAGATCATCCCGTTTTCCGCTAACACTTGCTTCTGTAAGCACGCGTGTAGTCTCCTGGAATGATGCCGCAGAGATAAATGATTCCGTTGAGAGTGACGCCTTGGTGATACCTAATAATATAGGCACCCAGGTAGCAGGAGTTTTACCGTCTGCAGCAATCTTTTCATTCTCTTCCAATACTCTTGAGCGTTCTAATTGCTCGCCTTTAAGGAAATTACTATCACCAACATTGGTAATTTCAGCCTTTCTCATCATTTGTCGTACGATGATTTCGATGTGCTTGTCATTAATCTTTACACCCTGTAAGCGATAAACATCCTGAATCTCGGTGCTGATATAGTTCGTTAGAGCAACAACGCCTTTCAAGCGCAGGATGTCATGTGGCGTAGGTGGACCATCAGCAATACTTTCACCTTTCTCTACATGCTCACCTTCAAATACACTAACATGACGCCATTTTGGTATAAGTTCTTCGTGCACTAAATCTTCCTGACCAGTGATAACGATCCTTTGTTTGCCTTTAGTTTCTTTACCAAAACTAATGATACCCGAAATTTCTGCTAGAACTGCTGGCTCTTTAGGTTTACGTGCTTCAAACAAATCAGCAACTCTAGGTAAACCGCCAGTAATATCACGTGTCTTCACAGATTCCTGAGCGAGACGAGCAATAACGTCACCTATATTGACCTCTTTACCATCACTCACATTAATAACCGCTTTAGACGGTAATAAATAATGGGCAGCCTGATCGGTGCCTGGGATCTTTAGCTCTTCACCCTTTTCATCAACTAGCTTAACTGTAGGTCGTAAGTCTTTCGCCGTTGCTGGTCGTTGTTTAGGATCCAGAATAACGATATTGGTTAAACCGGTAATGTCATCAACATGACGTGTCACTGTGACACCATCTACGATATCCGAGAATTGAACGCGCCCTTTTACCTCAGTAATCACTGGATGTGTATGCGGATCCCAAGAAGCTATCTGTTGTCCAGAGTTTACACTGGCACCATCAACTATGGTTAAGACAGCACCATACGGAATCTTGTAACGTTCACGCTCACGACCAACATCATCAAGGATAGCGATCTCACCTGAACGTGAAACAACCACTTTATTACCACTTTCCTGATCCAGCGTTTTAACATTTTGTATTCGAACAGTACCGCCATTTTTAACTTCAATATTGCTTATTGCTGCTGCACGAGATGCAGCACCACCAATATGGAATGTACGCATCGTCAGCTGAGTACCAGGTTCACCAATAGATTGTGCTGCAATTACACCAACAGCCTCACCTATATTAACTAAGTGTCCTCGACCCAGATCACGACCATAACATTTACGACAAATACCATAACGAGTCTCACAGGTGATGCCCGAACGAACAGTAACTTGGTCTATGCCATTATCATCAAGGATTTCTACCCATTTCTCATCAAGTAAGGTGCCTGCTTCAGAAACAACGTCTCCATTATTCTTGATGGCATCTATAGATAATACTCGTCCCAGTACACGCTCACTTAAAGGCTCAATAACATCACCACCTTCGATAACCGGGTTCATAACCAAGCCTTCAATAGTGCCGCAATCTTCTTCAGACACGACCAAATCCTGAGAGACATCCACCAGTCTTCGTGTAAGGTATCCTGAGTTTGCTGTTTTAAGTGCAGTATCAGCAAGGCCCTTACGCGCACCGTGAGTAGAGATGAAGTACTGCAATACATCGAGTCCTTCACGGAAGTTTGCTGTAATGGGGGTTTCAATAATTGAGCCATCAGGCTTGGCCATCAAACCGCGCATACCGGCTAATTGCCTTATTTGCGCAGCTGAGCCTCGAGCACCTGAATCGGCCATAATGTAAATAGAATTAAATGAAGCTTCTTTAACTTCATTTCCTTCTGCATCAATACGCGTATCAACACCTAGTTTATCCATCATCGCCTTGGCAACTTGGTCATTAGTATGAGACCAGATATCAACAACCTTGTTATAACGCTCACCATCAGTAATCAAACCTGATGAATATTGTTCCTGAAAGTTCTTAACCTGTTCTTCTGCCTTACCAATAATCTCATCCTTATTTTCTGGTATCACCATATCTTCAACACCGATCGAGACACCAGCACGGGTTGAATACTTAAACCCGGTGTACATCAATTTGTCAGAGAAGATAACTGTATCTTTTAGTTCCAGTTTTCGATAACAGGTATTTATCAGTTGTGAGATGGTTTTTTTCGTCAACACCTTGTCTATCAATGAAAAAGGCATTTCATCAGGTAAAATCTTGGATAATAATGCTCTACCAGCAGTTGTTTCATAACGTTTATTCGTTATTTGTTTTTCACCATCTTCACTGGTGGTGACTTCGCGTATACGCGCACGAATCTTTGCCTGCAAACCAACCACACCGCTTTCATATGCTCGGTATACTTCATCAATATCAGCAAAGGCCATACCTGTCCCTTTTGCTTCAACTGATTCACGGGTCAGATAATAAAGTCCCAAGACAACATCTTGTGTTGGCACAATAATCGGCTCACCATTTGCTGGTGATAAAATATTATTGGTCGACATCATCAACGTCCGCGCTTCAAGTTGAGCTTCAACAGACAGTGGCACATGCACGGCCATCTGATCACCATCAAAGTCAGCATTAAATGCCGTACAAACTAAGGGGTGTAATTGTATTGCTTTGCCTTCAATCAAGACTGGTTCGAATGCTTGGATACCCAGTCTATGTAATGTTGGTGCACGGTTAAGCATGATTGGATGCTCACGAATGACTTCTTCGAGTACATCCCACACCTCAGAACCTTCACGTTCAACCAGTTTTTTTGCTGCTTTGATTGTAGTAGCAAGACCACGTCTTTCGAGTTTACTAAAGATAAATGGTTTGAATAATTCCAAAGCCATTTTTTTAGGAATACCACATTGATGTAAACGTAAGGTCGGGCCTACAACAATTACAGAACGTCCAGAATAATCCACACGCTTCCCAAGTAAGTTCTGACGAAAACGTCCTTGCTTACCTTTAATCATGTCTGCCAATGATTTCAGAGGTAACTTATTGGTGCCGGTTATCGCACGACCTCGTCTACCGTTATCAAGCAGCGCATCTACAGATTCCTGTAGCATACGTTTTTCATTACGTACAATAATGTCAGGCGCATTCAGATCTAATAATCGTTTCAAACGATTATTTCTATTAATCACGCGTCGATACAGATCATTCAAATCAGACGTTGCAAAACGACCGCCATCTAGTGGTACCAACGGACGTAGTTCTGGCGGAAGTACCGGTAGTATTTTCAATACCATCCACTCAGGCTTATTACCCGACTGCATGAAAGCTTCGAGCAATTTTAAACGCTTGGTTAACTTACGCAGTTTGGTCTCAGAATTTGTATTTGGAACTTCTTCTCGAAGTGCAGCAACTTCAGCTTCAATATCTATTGATAAAAGCAATTCGCGAATAGCTTCGGCGCCCATTTTCGCTTCAAACTCATCACCGTATTGTTCTATGGCTTCAAGGTAGTTTTCTTCTGTCAGCATTTGACCGCGTTCAAGTTCAGTCATACCTGGTTCAATCACAGCATATGCTTCGAAATAAAGAATGCGTTCAATCTCACGTAAAGTCATATCCAGCATCAAACCCATGCGAGAAGGCAATGACTTTAAAAACCAGATGTGTGCTACAGGGCTGGCAAGGTCAATATGCCCCATGCGCTCACGTCGTACTTTAGATAGCGTGACTTCAACGCCACACTTCTCACAAACAACGCCACGATGTTTGAGTCTTTTATACTTACCACACAAACATTCGTAATCTTTGACTGGGCCAAATATCTTGGCACAAAACAAACCATCACGTTCTGGTTTGAATGTTCGGTAATTTATCGTTTCGGGCTTTTTGACTTCTCCAAAAGACCAGGACCGTATTTTTTCAGGTGAAGCTAAGCCAATTGTAATGGCATCAAATTCCTCAACCTGTCCTTGTTGCTTTAAAAGCTTGAGTAAGTCTTTCAAGGTTTACTACCTCCTAGGAGATCTATTCCGGACAAAGATAGCCCGAATTTCGAATCGTTAATTTTCATGTCTTTCATAGTGTCTATGTATCAAGTTCGATATCGATACCGAGCGATCGAATTTCTTTGACCAATACATTGAAAGATTCTGGCATGCCAGCTTCCATCTGATGATTACCATCAACAATATTTTTATACATTTTAGTTCGGCCATTAACATCGTCTGATTTGACGGTTAACATTTCTTGAAGAGTATAAGCGGCACCATATGCTTCTAATGCCCAAACTTCCATTTCACCAAAACGTTGTCCACCAAATTGCGCCTTACCACCTAATGGTTGTTGCGTAACCAGACTATACGGGCCTGTTGAACGTGCATGCATCTTGTCATCAACCAGATGATTAAGTTTTAGCATGTACATGTAACCCACCGTTACTTTACGTTCAAATGATTCACCAGTCCGGCCATCAAAAAGAGTTGTCTGCCCACTCTCCGGAAGATCAGCAAGTTTCAACATTGCCTTGATTTCAGCCTCGCTT
>JAJFKM010000080.1 GCA_021773215.1 Gammaproteobacteria bacterium | reverse complement strand
AGCTTTTGATACCGCTTTAAACAAAAAAACTCTCTGGAAACAATCAAAACCACCTGTTGAAGCGATGCTCATGTCGATGAACTATTTATCACATGCTCTGGTTTTCAGTTTTCTGGAATACGCTCCTATACCTAAAAATGTCTGGCAACAACTTAATTTTATCTATGACTTTGCTGAGTCAATAGGCTGCCATAAAAAGACCTATTCAATACCGGGTGCTAACAATAAAAATATAAACACATCCATAGAACATAACTATAAAAAAATCATAATGGCGTCTCTAGTTGATCCCCACCATTTACCATTTGGTGCGATTTGGGAGATCTATGATCAACTAGATAACTGGGCAGAATATACGCAGATAAATCCTATGCGATTTGTATCGAATACCACCGGACATTTCGTACTCGATTTAAAAACAGACGACAAACCAATGCCGTTAGCAAAATTCAACCCGGACAACTCAAACGATAATAATCGTTTGCTCGATTCGACCCCACTTGAAAACCTGATTCAGAAACAGATCGAATTATTGCAAATGGGGCAACAAATAGATGAGTCCATCGTATTATCTCCATTCTATGCAAAGTCATTACTATCACACATGCTCAAAGCCTGGGGTTTACCACCTAAGCGTTATTTTCCGAGAAAAGCAAAGTCTGGACACCTGAATATTGTTACTGGCGTTAGTGCGATCTATTACTGCCTGAATAATGGCAATGCGTTCACGAGCAGTATTGCTGCTGCTGATAATAATAATGAAATCGATGTGTCAGAAAATCCAACTGAAACACCATCTCAAATTAATTATATTCCTGAAAGCTGGCGCGTTGTTGATCATGGCTCCGGTGGCTATGCCATTATCAGAGACGATAAACCTAAAAAAGCAATTCGTGTTGGTGATCTCGTTGGTATCAACAACGGTACAGAAGAAAACCATTGGAGTATCGGTGTAGTCCGCTGGTTAATGGTCAGCAAGGGTATACATAAGGTGGGCTTACAAATAATTTCAGAAGCAGCAAAGCCAATTGGCCTATGTGCACTTACTGGTAGTCAAGCAGACAGGGAATTAAGACCGGCGTTCATCATGGATAATAATTCTAAACAGCGTTCGATAATTGCTGAAAAAGGCCTTTATATGGCCAATAGAGAAATGGAAATAAAAAATGAAGGTACAAAAGAGCTGATAGTCGCCGATGACCTTAATGAATCTAATCTTTCTTATGAGGTTTTTAAATATACAAAGAAATGATGTCCCCGCATTTATATTTGAGTTTCGATGTCTGGAATATCTGATACATCAATGCCTTTTAAAAACTCAGCAATTGAAACAGACAGATGTCCTTCAACTTGCTTATGATAATCGCTTAGATGTGATTTCAAATTGTTAGATAATTGATCGTTTTTTAATTCACTCCCTGTAACAGGTAAGCGTACGGGTAAAATTTTATGCAAATCATATAAACACGTTTCTTTTAAATCTTTAGATAATAACCAGCTTCCTTTGCTTTCATTGACCCATTTCTGTCTTTGCAAGTGTTCAAGCAAATCATTAATTTGATAATGTGGAAGCAGAACTAATCCTGTTCTTAATTGCGATATTGATAAAGCATGGCCTTCTTTTTGTGCCTGATATAGATATTCAAGCACACGTAATACATCAACAAAGGTCCACCCTCCTTTGCTCCGATTTTCGATCTCATCTTGTAGTCGAAATGAAGATAGGCAAAACGTGATATGTGCTCCAAATAACACAATAATCCAGGAGACATAAATCCATATTAAGAAGAGCGGCACAATTGCGATGGCACCGTATATGTTTTCATAACTCGGCATTTCCTTAACGTAGACCCCAAACCCATACTTGGCAAGTTCAAATAAAACAGCGCAGATAAGACCCCCTAGCACAGCATGTTTCTTTGATACATAACAATTGGGAACCAAAACATACAATAAAGTAAACGCTGTTGATGTCGTCAAGAATGGCAACCAACTGAGTAGACGCGACTTTAAATCCAGAGAGGTATCAACATCAATAACAACAGGCAACGAGAGTAAATATGATGTAGAGGCCAAACCAACACCGATTAGAACCGGCCCCATGGTTAGCACCGCCCAATACACTAGTAATCGTGCAACAGGACTGCGTTTGTTTTTTACAAACCAGATCCTGTTGAAGGCATTATCAATTGTCGCCATCAGCATTATAGCTATAAGCACCAATACCATGATGCCACTTATCGTGAGTTGTGATGCCTTAATTGAGAATTCGCCAATATAGCCCTGTATCGCCATGCCAAATTCAGGCACAAAATTGCTAAAAACAAAATCTTGTATGGCTTCGGAAAATTCCTGTAATACAGAAATCTTACCAAACAGACCAAACATGACCGTGACTAAGGGAACAATTGAAAGAAGCGTTGTATAGGCAAGCGAGGAAGCTGTCTGCATCCCACGTAAATTATAGAAATGCCGCAGAAAAAACCGGCAAAAATAAAACGTCGTTTTCAAGCCAGATTTAATATAATTAACAATATTTTCCGGCATGTCACCAGTCGAATTTGTCATATTGATTTATTTTAGTTATCACGATTGGATACATTCCAGCGTATCATTGTCATATATTAGTCTTGAAATTAAATATACAGTAATGGAGCCATCATGAAAGCAACAATCTATCATA
>JAJFKM010000079.1 GCA_021773215.1 Gammaproteobacteria bacterium | reverse complement strand
TTATGCGGAAAACCCTGCCGAGGTAAATGCTCAACCGAAGCATGCGGCAAACTCAGCACTCGCAAATACGCACGCGATGTAAGAGCAGAAAAATCCCCTGTTTCCAAGTAAGTGGGAGCAGAGGCAACAAAGGCAGAAGGTGTTGGAGAATCTTTGGGTTCTTCTTCCGCCCCACAGCCAGGGAGCAGTAGCCAAAGCGTCAATGCAGCGCAAAAATGAAGACAGGCGATGAAAGAAGAAAAGAAGGTGTGAGGTGTAGGCCTGGGATAACGCGACATGTGTCCCAGTGTACAGCGATGGCGAGGAAAAAGAAAAAGGATACCGGAAGGCTCGGTGTTATTCAGGACCTATCTGTACAGAAACTTCTCACACGAAAATGGTGAATATGGTCATAGAAGCCGTATTATAGCTTCCTGTCTGTGGTCATGCGAAATTTGGATGAAGACGCACTCACGATAGGGATCAATTTTTGGTTGAGAGTTTCAGGCTAACCGCAAATGCGCTCAATGATTGAACTCGGCAGGAGAAAATGTAAAGGATTCAACCTGAGCACAGAATGCTCGATCTTCCGGTGATAACAAATGCGCCATGATGAGCCTTTCATTGTAATCAATGATCCAAACTGTTCACCAGAAAAACAGAGCATAGTGCGACGCAGAAAAAATTGCTAGGACGCATGTGTTATTGCAAAACCTGTCCCTCGACCCTAATGGGTGACCCTTTTTATGTCGCTCCCAACTCCCTAAGCATTTGAAACCATTACAATTTGATATATTCAAAATACTTTCTATATAATTTATTAAATCACAAAAGACAATGGGACTAATGGACGCAAACAATAAGTACATTTGAGATTAATTCGACATAATCTTGATACCGAAAACAGCGTAAGAGATTTCATCACATTAATATATTTTGAACAATGCCAAATGGTACAAAACAAATGCTCAGTACCCTCAAGAAGAATGGTCTCGAAATCTTTGTGCATATTTTAATAGGCTCTTTACTTTTTATAATAATACTTCTTTTGGCAGTTGGAATTGAATTTTTAATAAAATGGTTTCAAGATCAAGGAGTTAGTGCATATATAACTGAAACCATGAAATGTGTAAAAGTATTTATATTCGGCATCGATATACTTCTGTTTATTTTTTTTATTGTTAATGTTGTGTCGAAGAGTCTTTTGAGACTAAATGAGAAGGCTAACTAAAAAGGAAACTCCTCCTTTAAACCTTCTTGATGTATTTTAAATTTAGTACGCATACAAGAAATCTTATGAAGGTATTTAAAAATAAAGTTCCATTCTTTCTTCCGCCGCTTTCGGATAGTGCTATCGAAATCATTACAACCTCATTAAAAAACTCAATCCTTTTATTTTTTAAACCCTTGAGCTTGTTTAAGTTTCATACCGAACAACAAACAATAGAAGCCCTTTCTGAGCATTTTTCTAATTTTGAGCCGACCCAAAAACAACCTTTAAATTATGTTGAAACGAATGAAAACCATCACAAGGAAGCCTTAATTGAGATAAGGAAAGATCTGGATTTATTATTAGAGGAAATTAGAAAAAACGATCAGGCTCTTATTGATATCAGTAAAATGTTTGCGACATATAACAAAACAAAGGAAATTCAACCACAAACGAATACAGAAACTATTAGAATTTTAGCGAGAGAAATCGCCCATGAGTTCAACAATATTCTGATTGGAATTCAGCCCAATATTGAACTTGCTAGGAAACAATTAAAATACTTCAAAGGCGCGAACCTACCTTTTATGAGCGAGCGATTATCGGCAGCAGAAAATAGTTGTTACCGGGCGCGAAAATTATCGTCACAGCTGTTAACATTTGCACACGGAGAAACCATAGAACAAAGTGAATTTCCAATTTCTCCTTTAATCAAAGAGGCTGTTGACTTTCATTTTCGCCACTTTAAAGGAAAATATAACTTGGACCTAGCTGCAGATCTCCACTTGGCCCTCGGTGAAAAGGCAGTTATTCATAAAGTGGTTGATCGCCTTTTCAGAAAAGCTGCTGAATCAATTTTAAAGGACGGAAAAATAAAAATCGAAGCGGAAAACACTACAGAAATGCCGTCCCTCTACCCATCAACAAAGTTTGGAACCTATCTATTACTTAAGATTAATATCGAGGCACAAGAAGCAGGCTTGAGATTCAAGCGTTTGTTATTAAGTAATGAGATTGGAGATCTCGCAATCAGCTATGATGAAATGATGTCTATTGTCAATCACAATGAGGGTAAAATATCATTCAATTTTAGTAACATTGGAATGGGTTGCTCTCTAATATTACCTTCATCAAGCAAAGAAGAATTTAAGACTGGTGCTACTAAGGAAAGATCTGAAAAGCTATCAGAAAAAGGGAAACTTTTAATCCTGGATGATGATGAACATATCCATGAAACACTGAGTAAAATGTTGAACAGTTTAGGTTATGATGCAGATTTTGTAACCGACGGAGAAAAGGTGTTAACTCTGTATGGAGAGGCCATGAAGAGCACCTCCCTATATAAGGCCGTCATTTTGGACTTAACTATTCCTAGAGGGTTGGGAGGGAAAGAAATCATTAACAGACTTTATAACATTGACCCATTTGTTATAGCGCTAATATCTAGCGGATACACGGACGATCCAATTATGACTAAGCCAGAAAAATTTGGTTTTAGAGGAATTATTCCGAAGCCATACAATTTATCTGAATTGACAATTGCCCTTAACCGTGTTTTGGATAACAAATCTCGACATGACTAATTTAGTGAATTTACATCAGGAGAATTAGGATCAGACTCAGGGCCACATTCAACTTGGAAGTGCACCACGGGCTGCACGAAAGACTTCATAAGGCGTTCGATAGGTAAGGGTTCCGGTAGAGACTTCATCCCTTAAATTTTCTAGATTTTCGCAAAATAAAAAATAGGGGGCAGGTCTTGCAACGCCACATATCGTCGAGACAGTCTCTCTAATTCCCGACCTTCAAACATTTGGGTTAAAAGGGTATAAAGTAAGTTCAAGATTTGCTGTAATGACAATGTGGTATTACAACCCCTGACCTACATCTAAGAAAATTGGTGGAGATTCTTGGCACACCACATTTCTGATTCCCGCCCTCTTTTCTTTTCCATGCCCTCTAAGATTGAGGGTTAAGTCTTGCAATGCCACATATCGAATAGCCGTACTCTGTAAATCCAGACCCTCAAGTCGTATCCTCTGAAAAAAATGGATCAAATCTTTGGTTGAGAGTTTCAGGCTAACCATCTTCATGGCGGTATATTCGCTAGACATTCCAGGCTGAGCTGAATGTCTTATAAAGACAGGCACAGGGAAGGAAATTGCTATTTAGTCAACCAAAGATTTGCCCCCTAATCCAACCAGACAAGCGAAATATATACATGCCCTGCTGTAGGGGAAAAGGCTAGGCCGCATGGGTTAGTGCTAAACCTGATCCCATTCTCTTCTCAATCTGTCCATAACTCCGCCGGGCTTGAAACTCTCATCAAAAAACTTGACCCTTTATACCCCATTGCACTCATCGTTCGCTTCAAGGAAAATAATGTATATTTGCAAGTAAAAAGTGTATAAAATCTGTTTTGTTTTGAATTAGGTCAATGCTTCCGGGGACAAATGACAAAATTAGAAGAAAGTCAAATATCTGCAATCTCGAGGTTTTTCTCCACTACCGTCATTCAAGAAATGGCGCGGCGTGGGAAGTCCCCTTTATTGGCAAGATTGCTCAAAGAATTTCGGCTAACTGAAATGGTTTCAGAACTCGAAATTGTAAGGGAGCTTTTTGAAAGGGCATTTTCATTTTTAAAAAGGAAAAACTGTCGCCATGAATATATATACAAAGCTGCGTTAACGCAGAAGTTACTGCTTGGGGTTCACAATCTTCAAACCTCTGCAATGCTTTCTGAGTTTCGAGTAGGTAACAGTAAAGCCGATTATGCCATTTTAAATGGAACAGCAGCGGTTTATGAAATAAAATCCGAGAGAGACACTTTATCTCGCTTAGAACGGCAAATCGCCTCCTACAGGAAGGTATTTGCTAAGGTAAATGTTATAGCGGGTGAAAATCACGTTAAGACCCTGTTTGACCTTGTCCCCAAGGAAGTTGGGATTTTAATACTGTCTGATCGTCACCAAATATCTACCTTACGTGAAGCCAAGAATGTTCCTGAAAGGACATGCCCAGCTACTATATTCGAATCCATCCAACTAAAAGAGGCAAAATTTATACTCGAAGACCTTGGTGTAGAAATTCCAAATGTGCCAAACACTCAACTATATGGAGAGTTACGATCACGTTTTATAAGATTAAATGCTTATGACGCACACTTTGGCATGGTAAAAACTTTAAAAAGAACCAGAAATTTAATTTCTCTGAAAACCCTCCTTAATGACCTTCCACTCTCTCTTCAAGCTGCCACGCTTTCAACTTCAATACGCAAGCAAGACTATGGAAGACTACTGACTGCCATCAACTCTCCAATTCAAGATGCAGTAATGTGGGCATAGCATAATGTATTACCCATATTTCCGTGGAAAGCAGTATGAATTAATTACGATTAGAGAGTCTGCGCCTATTTTTGCTGCCCAAAATTTCATTCCAATTATAGAACCGGTAAAAGAACAGCTTAGGAGCCTTGAGAAAACACTTGCCACCATTTGTGAGAATAATGCGAAAGCAATTGTCGTAATTAACCCCCAATTAGGAGATCATAAAAGTAGTGGCGAAGAGATTTGTTCATTGCTAGGCAATAAACCCAAGGGTTATAAAAATATTGCGAAGGGGATTCTATTAACAGAAGAACTATCTGCTAAAGAAGCACATACGCTATTGGAAGCCAACAGTCACACAGGCCAATTAGCCCTTATACATGCAGGTTTTTCACACGCAAAAGAACTCTCGATAAAGATAAAAAAGCAAGAGAACATTACTACTAGTATTTTCCTTGAAAACCATTGCGGAAAATTATATCGTCGCCATTTCAAGAATCATACTCACAAAGTACTAATTAGAGATGGGTTTCAAAAAAGAAGAAACCGCGATCACCCATCTGTTGAATTTTTTTCTGATTTGCATATTACATTTGATGAAGAAGGGATGAATGGTTTTGGTGATTTCCTTATAGTTGGTGATGACTATTCCGAAACAGGAGGGCCCGCTTATACAATAGCCATCCACCTTACCTTTATTGATGATGAAAAAGATGATGAAATGCATATCCACCATTTTAAATCTGATCGTCAAGACACACCTCAAGACCCTGCCGGTAAATTTTCAGAATCTCTAAAAAAACTTATTCGCGAGTTAAGAAAATCCAGTAATAAAATCCAGGAAACTTCAGCCATAATTGAGTTCCGCAGCTTGCATAGTAGAGGTCATTTTCCGGGGTTAGGATATATAAAAAAGTTGTCCATGAAGCATCACATTGAAACTTTGGCCAAGTATATTGAAGATGGTGGTGCCATTCCCACATGATGTGTTGCACTAATTGTTTTGGTGATAAAGGCCTCAAAAAGGAAATAGCCAGACGCTCCAAAGAAAGAGGACCGTGTAATTATTGCAAATCAGAGGACCAAGATTTAGTCAAGCCGAATCAACTGGCAGACTATTTTGAAATTCTAACTAGCATATATCGCCCTGCCAGTGATGGTAGAACCCTAGTCGAATGGCTGAAGGATGATTGGTCTTTATTTGATCATCCTGAAATGGACAACGCGCACGCGAAGGAGCTTTTAGCTGAAATATTTGATGACGGCCAAGTTGTAAGAAAAAAATTTACCCCGTCTGAGCACTGCAACACCGAGAGGCTTGATCGTTGGGAAGAAATTTGCAAAGAGTTAATGCACCAAAATAGGTTTTTCCCTAAAACTAAAATAGACGCAGACAGATTTGATTACCTTCTCTATAAATTAATTATCGATTCAAATGAGGTGCCAAGGGTTTGGTATAGAGCTCGAATCCAGACAGGTGAGGACAAGTTTAAAATTTCTGATATGGGTGCCCCGCCAAAGCGGATAGCCACTCATGGAAGGGCTAACCCTGCGGGGATTCCTTACCTATATTTAGGTTCTACACATAATACTGCTATATCAGAAATCCGCCCTCACCCTGGGGAATTGGCTTGTATTGCTGAATTCACAATTAAGCGAAAGCTAAAAATAGTGGACCTAAGAGAGCCAAGGAAATTAGTCTCTCCTTTTGATGCTGCAGATGAGCGAGAGATAGCTCTGCTTAGAGGGGATATTGAATTCCTAGAAAAATTAGGAAATGAGCTAACTACCCCTGTTTTGCCAACAGCGGCCGCCATTGATTACATACCAAGCCAGTATTTATGTGAGTTCATCAAGAAATGCGATTACCACGGCGTTATATATAAAAGTTCTGTGAGTGATGGAATTAATTTAGCCCTGTTTAATCCTTCCGACGCAAAATCAAAAAATTTAAAGCAGTTTGTCATTTCCACAGTTTCTGTAGTGATTAAGGAAAAAGAAATCCCCTAGCCTAAAACGAACAGACGGATTTACCCGAAAAGGGGAAAAACAATGGTGGCAGGAACCTTTTCTTGATTAGGAAAAAGACCCCTCAGAACCACCCATCAAACCGCCCACTTCTAGCCCATTAAAATAATTAAACTTTTTCGCGCCCCCACCTTCTTTCGCCTCCCCGACTCTCGAAACATAATAATGTTGGATTTTGGTGTAACAAAACTTTTTTTCAATTGACTCTTGACTTATACCGAACGTTCGGTAAATAATAGGGCAACTAAGGAGCGAAGATGCCTCTTACCAAAGTCAATGAAGATGAATTGCTGGACCGCCTCACCGTTGTGTTTCGGACATACGGTTACGAAGGGGCCAGTTTGAGCAAGATTTCGGAAGCCACCGGCCTTCAACGTGCCAGCTTGTATCATCGATTTCCCGGCGGGAAGGAAGACATGGCCAAAGCCGTGTTGGAACGCGCGGGGCAATGGCTGGTGAATCGCGTGTTGGCTCCCCTTTCAGGACCTGGGAAACCAGAACAGCGTATCCGAAATATGGCGAATGAACTGCACTCATTTTATGCGGGTGGGAAAAACTGTTGTTTGTTGGACTCACTCTCCTTTGGTTCGGATAACAATGAAATTCGAGGGCACGTCCAACAAGGCATGAGTGCGTGGGTGGATGAACTTGCGAAAGTCGCACGCGAAGCGGGCGTTTCTGCGAAGATCGCCCGGCAGCACGCACAAGATGCTATTAGCCAAATTCAAGGCACGCTCGTGGTTGCTCGTGTGATGAAAGATTATGGCCCGTTTGAACGCATGCTCTTAGAGCTGCCAACTGTTCTGTTACGAAAAAAGTAAAGAGGAATCTATTTCTTATGAACGATTTTTTTCACTCAATCTCGCTCTCTCGTACGTGGCTGGTTGGCCACACACGAGGGTAAACCCAGGGCATATATTTTTTGCCCTTTTATTGTACCGAACGTTCGGTATGTTTATTCACTTTCAACTCTTTAGGAGGACCGCATCATGAAATTCACTATCGCAATTTTTTCAGATCCCAAGAATGGGGAAGAAGCTCTCGGTCGCGTGTTTAATGGCTTGGCCGCTGCCTATGACTTTAAGCAAGCGGGCGATGACGTGTCCGTCGTGTTTCAAGGCACTGGCACGCGCTGGATTGGCGAGCTTACTAAGAAGGATCACCCGGCGCATGAATTTTTTGAGGCGGTGAAGGATCAGGTCGCTGGTGTGTCCTGTGGTTGTGCCGATGTGTTCGGCGGCGCAGAGGACGCG
>JAJFKM010000078.1 GCA_021773215.1 Gammaproteobacteria bacterium | reverse complement strand
GTGCGAGTTATTGACGGTGCAATACAGATTGCTGTCTAGATAAATTTAGTATGTCATCTAAAAAACAGAAACTTATTCTTATCGGCAATGGTATGGCCGGCACACGTCTACTTGAAAATTTATGCAAGCAAGACATCAGTTTATATGACATTCAGGTATTTGGAAGCGAACCGCATGCAGGATACAACCGTATTCTCTTGTCGCCATTATTATCCGGCGAACAAACTTTAGATGACATTATTACTCACCCATTAGATTGGTATGATGAATACAATATAGAATTTAATAGTGGCAAGACTGTAGTTGATATAGACCGTGATAATAAGCGAATAAAAGATCTTGATGGCAAACAATATGACTACGATAAGTTAGTGCTTGCAACTGGGTCTGATCCTTTTATACCACCCATTCCCGGTCATAAATTGAAGGGTGTTTATAGCTACCGAACAATTGAAGATGTCAATGCAATGATAGCGGTGACAAAAACAGGATCGAAAGCAGTTGTTATTGGTGGTGGTTTATTGGGATTGGAGGCTGCTTATGGTCTGCAAAAGCGCGGTATGGATGTCACTGTATTGCATCTTCAAGCTGTACTAATGGAAAATCAATTGGATGTTACCGCTTCTGAAAGTTTGATTGCTTCGTTAACTGAGAAAGGCTTATGTATTAAAACAGAGGCAAGTACGAAAAAGATTAATGGCGATGTAGAAGTTGAATCCGTACAGCTAACAGATGGAACGATAATTTCTGCAGACATTGTTGTTGTTGCTGTTGGAATAAGACCGAATATTTATTTGGGGAAAAAAACAGGTTTGGATTGTGAAAGGGGTTTGCTTGTTAATGATCAATTACAGACTTCTGACGAAAATATTTTTGCTCTTGGTGAGTGTATTCAGCATCGACAAAAAACCTATGGATTGGTAAGCCCTCTATACGAACAGGCTGCAATTTGCGCTGATTATTTAATGGGGAATGACTCAGTAAGTTATACAGGCTCGGTTACAGCGACCGGTTTGAAAGTCACCGGTATTAATTTATTTTCTGCAGGCCAGTTCCTGGAAGATGATGAATGCAAAGTGATAAGGTTGTCAGACAAAGAGAAAAATATTTATCGCAAGTTGGTTATCAAGAATAACTCGTTAGTTGGTGCGTTGTTGTATGGCGATATTACAGGTTCATTGTGGTATCAGCAGTTAATCGAGTCTCAGGAAGAAATCACACCCTATAAAGAATTCATTATGTTTGGGTCAGACTACTTGCCAAATAAAAATGGTACCGATAAGACCTTAATCGCTGCCTAGTACATGACTATATCAGAAGCACAACCTTCAGTTAAAACAACATGTCCTTATTGTGGTGTCGGTTGTGGTGTGATTGCGCAGATAAATGAAAGTAACGAAGTTGATATTAAGGGCGATGTAAACCACCCGGCTAATTATGGACTTCTCTGTTCAAAAGGTTCTGCATTAGGAGAGACGGTTGATCTAGAACAGCGCTTACTCCATCCGAGTATTAACAATCAAGAGGTCAGTTGGAAAAGTGCAATTCAGAAAGTTGCGGAAGGATTTAGTAATACTATTGAAAAATATGGACCTGACTCGGTTGCATTTTATGTGTCAGGGCAATTTCTGACTGAAGATTATTATGTGGCTAATAAACTCATGAAAGGTTTTATTGGCAGTGCAAATATTGATACAAACTCTCGATTATGTATGTCATCTGCCGTTGCGGGCCATAAGCGTGCATTTGGTAGTGATACTGTCGGGCTTTGTTATGAAGATCTGGAAGAAGCCGATACTATAATTTTGATAGGCTCTAATATCGCTTGGTGCCACCCTGTTCTATTTCAACGGATCGAAAAGGCGAGGCAGGGAAAAGACATTAAGATGCTTGTTATTGATCCTCGTCGTACTACATCAAGTGATAGTGCAGATTATCATATGGCCATCAAGCCGGGTACCGATGCTGTTCTGTATAATGGCTTGCTGACTTATCTATCTGAAAATGAATTCCTCGATAATGACTATATAGAGGCTCATACCAATGGTTTTGACCATGCCTTGATTAGTGCAAAAGAAAGTGCGCCTGATGTAAAAACTGTCGCGACACTTTGTGATGTTGAAGAAGAAGCTGTCTATACATTTTATCGATTGTTTTCAGAAACAGACAAAGTTATCAGTCTATTTTCAATGGGTATCAATCAATCTTCTAGTGGTGTTGATAAAGTAAACTGTATTATTAATGCACATTTAGCGTCCGGTAGAATTGGGAAACCAGGCATGGGTGCGTTTTCTATTACCGGACAGCCCAACGCAATGGGTGGTCGCGAAGTCGGTGGTTTATCGAATACCTTAGCAGCACACATGGGGTTTAGCGAAAAAGACAAAGACATTGTTCAACACTTTTGGAAATCTCCGGTCATTGCACAAAAATCTGGACTAAAAGCCGTAGATTTATTCAATGATATTCATGCAGGAAAAGTTAAAGCTGTATGGATTATGGCAACGAATCCCGCAGTCAGTATGCCGAATGCAGACCTTGTTCAATCTGCAATGGAAAAATGTGATCTAGTGGTCGTCTCAGATTGTATGGAGAAAACAGATACGACTCGTTACGCAGATATATTATTACCTGCTGAAGCCTGGGGTGAAAAACAAGGGACAGTGACTAATTCAGAGAGGCGTATTTCCCGCCAACGTTCATTTTTAAATCCCGCTGGAGAAGCTAAGCCGGACTGGTGGATCATTGCGGAGGTCGCAAAAGCAATGGGTTATGAAGAAAGTTTTGCATATAACAATGTTGCCGATGTTTTTCGTGAGCATGCTCGGTTATCGGCTTATAAAAATGCAGGTACACGTGACTTCGATATTAGTGCTTTGTCTACGATAGAGGACAATGAATACGAACTGTTAAAACCAATTCAATGGCCGGTTAATAAAGCTAACCCTAATGGTACGAAACGTTTGTTTACCAATGGTGAGTTCTATACAAAAGATAAGAAGGCAGAATTTATTGCAATCAAACCACGGAAACCAGCGGCAGAATTGAGCGAAGAGTTTCCGTTAATTCTCAACACAGGACGGGTACGTGATCATTGGCACACGATGACAAGGACAGCCAAGTCGCAGCGTTTATCAAGGCATATCAAAGAACCCTTTGTTCAATGTCATCCTGATACCGCAGATAAATTTAAAATAAGGAAAAATGGTTTAGTAGAAATTAAAAGCAAGTGGGGTGCAGTAATCGTACGTGCAGATATAACTTCAAGACAACGACTAGGTGAGGTTTTTGTCCCGTTACACTGGAGCGATCAATTTTCAGCAAAGGCGCGTGTTGATGCTGTCGTTAATCCGTATGTTGATCCTATATCCGGCCAACCTGAATACAAACATACACCGGTTACGATAAGTGCAGTTAAGCACAAATGGTATGGTTTTATGTTAAGTCGAAAGGAAATAGATTTAACAGTATTTCCCTATTGGTCAAAATGTCGTGAGTTAGATAATTGGCGTTATGAGTTCTCTGGCAATGATTCTCCTGATCTGCTTCAATTAAAACAACTGACCCAAAATGGGATTGATTTTGATTGGATTGAATATCAAGATGAATTTAATCAATCCTCACGTTATTTGTGGTTTGATGATAGTGACATTCAAGGGTGTGTATTTATCTCCAATGATTTCGAAAAATTACCTTCTAGGGAATGGTTAGCTGAACAATTTACCCATCTGGAAATTGATGTTGAGCAAAGGAGTAAGCTTTTTACGGGAACATCTGGTCCCGATCGTCCTGACCCGGGGCCTATAGTTTGCTCTTGTTTTAATGTTGGAAAAAATATTATTGTAGATTTTATAAACAAATCTGGATTACGAGATATTGATGAAATTGGTCAACAACTTAAGGCTGGAACCAATTGCGGCAGTTGCAAACCTGAACTGGAATGTTTGGTAAATGAGAACGCATTAATATGCTAATTTAAAAATATAATGTTTGTTTCAGAAGATTTAGCGTCATTCATTCTTGAAGCAGGCAAGCATTTCACAAGTTACAGCGTGTTTTCTAACGGTCAGAGAGTAAAGATATGACTTTCGATCTTAAGTGCGAAAATAAAAGCAGAGTATTGCATTAGATGACAAATAGTAATTATTCAACTCTGCGATAATTACCCATTTCACTTTGTAGATATAGTTGCCCATCCTGATCGCGGACAAATGCCATGGTCGCTTTTGATTCATTTTTAAAACGAAAGTGTTGTGCTGATACGGAAATCAATTGCCAAACATTACCGCCTACCAATGCGTTCAGATTGTTATTTTGTATAACAACTTTTATATGTGATTGATGATCCTGTGTGCCTGCGGCGACGGGGAAACGCCATGTAACACTTTTATATTGGCCGGTATATTGTTGTAATTGTTCTTGTGATAATTTAACCGACGGGTATTCAACCGGCTTCAGATCCTTTGTTATAAAGTCTTCAATAAGTTGTCTGACCTCAACTAAATCACTGCCCCTGAATACATTGACGACTACGAAGTAGGCCATGCCTGATTCTGGGTTAACGCCATAACGTGCGAGATAACCATCGCCATCACCGCCGTGACCGTAAAACACATGGCCATTTCGAAAGAATGTATAGCTACCAGCACCATATCCAAATTCAAGACCGGATTTTGCAGCGAGCGTTGTCGTCGGTGTGTGCATTTTGTTTAACAATGACTTACTTACGATGTGTTTATTTTTGTACGTCCCTTTATTAAGCAATAATTGTAACAATGGCGTCATATCCGTAGGTTTTATATTAATTGCACCAAATGCACGAAAGGTCATTTGCCAATAAGGGATAGGTGACACGCCATCTGAGTTGTATCCCGTAGCTAGATGTTTCATCGTTATCTCGTCTGGATAAAAGCTTGCCGATGACATATTGAGTTGATTAAAGATTTTATCCTGCACAAAATCTTCATAGCTCATACCGGAGCATTTTTCTATGACATAGGCCAACAGACCGGCACCTATATTGGTATAAGAATAATGCATGCCAGGCGGCCATTGAATTACGCGTGAATCAACGTTGCGTTTTAATGCTTCATTTAGAGAGAGTGGCTCATTAAAATTAAATTCTTCGCCGCTCAAATCTGTTAAACCGGCCGTGTGTTCAAGTAAATGTGAAATCAGTATTGGGTGTGTATCCTGCCATTTGTTATTAATGTTTAATTCAGGTGCAATATCAATCAACCGGTCATCTAGATTCAACTTGCCCTCATCAACCAGTATTAATACGGCTAATGCAGTGAAAGATTTGGTTATCGAACCGATTCTAAAGACAGTATTATCATCAACTTTTTTAGCAGAGGTTTTATCTGCAATACCAAATGAACCAGAGAAGAGGGTTTTGTCTTTATTGACCAGTGTTAAACCAATGGCAGGGATATCTAGCTCAACTCGTTTAGATTCTATTGCCTGAAGTAAGTTGTCGAGTTCCGGGTTAATTTTGATTTCCTTGCTATGCGCGTTGGTAAGCTGTAACAAGCAATAGATACTAATAATTAATAGTGTTAATTTCATTTTATTTGAACAATATTCGACACAATACTCTAAGTATGGAGTTGATCTATAAACTAAAGTTGCAATGATGTTATTCAATCGAACAATTCTTTACTTATGCTACGTATTATTGTGTTTCAGCACTTCCACAAGTGCAAATACAGAATCACATGAACACGATGAATATCGTGTTCAGCTTGATACAGAACGCAAGCTGTTAATGGTCGTTGCTTGTTTTAAAACTGTTGTCCCTGATTCTCTAATCGCCGGTTCAGCAAACGCCAACAGCTTGATCACCTCTGCAAGTCTCGGTCAAAAGCCCGGTCAACAAGCCCTGTTGATTAATCGTGCCCGAATCACATTGAATTCAAATGCTAAAGAACCCTGTGTGAATTATCAGGTCGATCTTAAAAAATTAATCAACACCAGTGATACCGGTCGTATCAACGTCAATATAGGCAATACGCTCAGCAGCAAGGCTGGGGATTGGTTGTGGTTGCCAGCTGGCGACACACGCACTGTACGAATACGCTTCTCACTAGCGGAAGGGCTTGTCGCTTCTGCACCGTGGCGTTTAATCTCAAGGACAAAACGTGACACGGTCTTTGAATTCAGTACCGATGAGGCCATTAATGAAAGTAGGGTGTATATAGGTCAATTTGCCTTACGTGAATTGCAGGTAAAAGGTGCGAAAGTTCGTTTGGTGATTATGGGAAAAATCTCAACAAGTAAAATTGATAAGCTTACCGCGTGGATTCGATATGGTGCTGAATCTATCGTTGCACTTTATGGGCATTTTCCCTTAGTTGATCCACAGATCGTGATCTTTCCGATAGGTTCTTATGATAGTGCTGTGCCCTGGGGAGAAGTGCAACGAGATGGGGGTTGTGTTGCAAATCTTTATGTCGATCAAACGCGACCACTAAAAGAATTAATTGGTGATTGGACCTTGATTCATGAGTTGAGTCATATGATTCATCCGTATCTGGATATGTCCGGTCGTTGGTTAACGGAAGGTATTGCGACTTACTATCAGAATGTTTTACAGGCCAGAGTAGGCACGCTGACAGAAAAAAAGGCATGGCTTAAATTACATCAAGGGTTTCAACGCGGCATAAAAGAAACGGAACCGGGTGAATCATTAGTCAATATCTCTTCCAAAATGCGTGAGAACCGGATGTATATGCGTGTCTACTGGAGTGGTGTTGCGCTTGCCTTAAAAGCAGATGTAGTACTTAGAAAAAATAACAATAGTTCACTCGATACAGTGCTAGAAAAGTTTCAAGGTTGTTGTCTATCGCCGAACCGTACCTGGAGCCCGAGTGAATACATAAGCAAGTTGGATGAACTCTCTAATAGTAAGGTGTTTTCTGAATTGTATGAGGAATATGCATACTCAGATAAATTCCCAGAATTAAATGAACTCTATGAATTGCTTGGGCTGGTTGCCAATAAGAATAAAGTGTCACTTTCCACAAATACGGATGCAAAGAACCTAAGACAAGCGATAATGGGAAAAAGAAAACAATAATCTAAACGAAGATGAGATTTTATAAAGCATTGCTTATCGTTATAATCCTTTAATGACAGAAAATACGAATGAAGAAACAGGTGAGGACCTACTGCATAAAATAAATCGGGAAACCTCGAAAATGGCATGGAGTGAGTTATTGCCTTTCTTTGCTAAAGGAATGGCGATCTATGTCTCACATAAAATAGATTTAATCAAAGTGGCCACCGTCTTATCCAACGACGATAAAACTCAATTCGAAGAGTGGATGAAAGATGGTTTGGTTACCAATGTAAGCGATGAGCAGGCGAGTGCCTGGCATGAAAGCAATGTGACGGTCTGGGCTGTAGTGATTAAGCCTTGGGTTTTAGTCCAACCTATCGTTGATTAAAGGACACCCATTAGGAACTTCACATGAAACGAATAATATTAGCTTGCTTACTAATGAATCTGTCAATGCCTGTTTATGCGGCCAATTCGTATTTAGACGGTGATCAATTACTAAGCAAGTGTCAGGAAGCTATCAAGGGCGCGGACGGAGATGCTAATTATAATTCATCAGATACAAACTTATGTTTTGGCTATCTTCAATCAGCAGCAGACACCCATCATGCTTATACAAAATCGGGACTTGTAGAGCCAATTTTTTGTAGGCCAGAAGGTACTAGTGTGGGGAACCTTGTTCTTATCGTTGTTAAGTTTTTGGAGACCCATCCAGACGTACTACAGAATGCTGCTGGTGGTTTGGTGTCAGCGGCTTTAAGAGAAGCCTTTCCTTGTAGTGCCTCATTAGAATGTCCTGTGGCTCCGGAAGAGCAAGATCAACCTAAAGAGCAACAGCCATCGAAAGAGCAAGTGCAACCAGATCTGATCTACTTGTGATTATGCATAGAACATAAATGAAAATTTTTGCCTATACGAATAATAATTAAATATGGAACAAGCTAAAATATCAGTTCTTTTTGTTTGTATGGGTAATATCTGTCGTTCACCAACAGGCGAGGGCGTTTTTCAACATTATGTTGAACATAATGGCAACGCCGATCAATTTCATATCGACTCAGCAGGTACTATTGCTTATCACACCGGTGAACCTGCAGATACTCGCATGCGAGAGTCAGCTAAAAAACGAGGCTACCTCCTTAAATCTCTTGCACGTAAAGTGACCGAACAAGATATCGATACATTTGATCTGATTGTCGCAATGGACACGGATAATCTAATTGAGTTGGAATCTCTGGCAGGAGGCTCACAACAACATCTCCGTTTATTAGGTTCTTTTATTGAGGGGTATTCAGATAATGATGATGCGCCTTCAGTTCCCGACCCTTACTATGGTGGTGATGCTGGGTTTGAACAAGTGCTAGATATGATCGAATCGGCTTGTCCAAAGATGTTGTCGCATTGTCTTGAACTATCAAACAACAAATGACACTCCAGTCCCGTATTGAAGCGGCAATCTCATCTAAGACAGGAAAAGAGGCAGAGTTTGCTGATAGCAAAACAGCACAGGGTGGTTGTATTAATGACAGCCAAATTGTGACATTAAAGGATGATCGGCATTTTTTTGTAAAAACAAATCCTGAATCAAAAACCTGCCCCGGATTATTTGAAACCGAATACGATGCATTGCTGTTGTTATCTGCCCCGGGCGTTATTCATGTGCCCAAACCCATAGCCTGTAGTAATGACTTTATTGTTATAGAAACATTTATTGAAGGAGCCCCCGCTGCTGATTGGCAAGAACAGATGGGGCGTAGTCTTGCTGAATTACATACAGCCACAAAAACAGATCGATTTGGTTTTACTACAAATAATTACCTCGGTTTGAGCAAACAAGTTAATAGTTGGCAGGATGATTGGTTGTCATTCTGGCGCGAACAGAGATTAGGTCTGCAATTTAAACGCTTGGCAATGATTACCGATAAAAGTGATCCCCTATTAAAAAAGGGTGAAAAACTGATGTCGCGACTGGATTCATTATTAGGCGATATCGAAGAACCCGCTGTGCTTTTGCACGGTGATTTATGGTCAGGTAACGCAGCAGCGAATGAACAAGGTCAGCCGGTCATCTTCGACCCTGCCAGTTACTATGGCCATCGCGAAGCCGAGATAGGGATGATGCGAATGTTTGGTGGTTTCGATAGCAAGTGCGAAGCAGCTTATGCAGAAATATGGCCGCTAGAGGATGGTTCAGAACAACGCATTAGCTTGTATCGTTTGTATCATGAAATGAATCACTTCATTTTATTTGGTTACAATTACTATCAAAGCTGTATCAAGACAATAGATAGCCTAATATAAAGTCTCAATGGATATAGTCACACAGGGTGTTTTGGGTGCAGCGCTGGCTCAGTCTGCCGCTAAAAAAGAACATGTCCGTTTAGCGACCATTATTGGATTAGTTGCTGGTGTCATTGCCGATGCTGATATCTTGATACGCTCAGCTTCCGATCCATTATTGTCTCTGGAATTTCATCGTCATTTTACTCATTCAATATTCTTCATCCCAGTTGGTGCAGGTATTGCCTTTTTATTGTTGTGGCCGTTCTTGCGCAATAAGTTACCTGCAGTTTATCTATACCTTTATTGTTTTATGGGGTATTTATTGAGTGGTTTTATCGATGCCTGTACCAGTTATGGCACCTATTTATTATGGCCGCTGATTGACGCGCGTATTTCATGGCATATTATTTCTATAATTGATCCTATATTTACGCTTACATTAATAGCTGCAATCATTATTGGATATAAAAAACTCAGCTCAAGCTTTAGTCGCATTGGTCTTGTCTTCGCAGGGGTTTATTTATTGTTTACCTTTTCTCAAATGAATCGTGCAGAAGATTCAATTATTGAGCTGGCTGCACAACGCGGACACACGATTGAAAAAATAATAGTAAAACCAACCATTGGTAATTCCTTGTTATGGCGATCAGTGTATTTATCAAACGATACATTTTATATCGATGCAGTACGAGCTGGTTTATCCAAGCGAATCTATCAAGGTGATTCTATAAATCATTTTGATATGACTAAAACGTTTCCAGAACTGGATATAAATTCCTTATTAGCTGAAGATATTCAACGCTTCGAAACCTTTTCTGATAATTACGTGAGTCAGTATCCGGGAAGACCTGAGATCTTAGGAGATGTGCGTTATTCGATGAATCCGATTGGTATTACACCACTGTGGGGCATTGAAATGAATCTAGGTGATACTAGTCAGCATGTGAAATTCGATAATTACCGTGATGCATCGAAACAGCTTAAACAACAATTTATTGATATGTTATTGAATAGAGATATTAATGATTAGGACAAAACCCACAAAATTGGATATTGAAAAAACACATTTTTCTATTACGCGCCTCTTAGCCTAGCTGTTAACTGTCTTCAGACATAAGGGCACGGATACTTAATGTGGAAAATAGGCATTAGCATCATAATTGGCAATCACTTAGAGAACGAACTAGAATTCACGCTCATCAGCATTGCCACAATACACATTAACTAGGATACAAACATGGCCCAAGGCATTATTAAACGTTACGACTTCCGCAAAGGCTTCGGCTTTATTACCGATGACAAAAACGACGAAGACTTCTTCTTCCACAAAAGTGAATGGCAAGGCGATGGCCCTATACGTAAAGGTATAGCCGTTAAGTTCGAGGACAAAGATTCGGATAAAGGCCCTCAGGCTGAATCTGTTTTTCCTTTAGATGGTGACAGCAGCAAACCCGCTAGCAAGAAAAAGCCTGCAGCTAAACCTGTAGCTAAACCTGCATCTTTAGAAGATCGCGTAGCGTCACTAGAAAGCGCTATAGGTACCTGGAAAGTTCTGAGCTTTTTAGCACTTGCTGGTGTTATTGCTCTAGTGATTGAGAAGTTCGTACTGTAAGTATCAATTTCTTATTTGAGACGCACTGTTTTGGCATTTATCTTATCCGGCTTTGCTGTAAGGACAGTTATACAATTTTAAGCAGCTAACAAGGCGAGCCAAAATCGCCCTGCGGCGTTAGAAGCCAACGGAGGCATATCGAATGATGTTCGGAAATGGCTTTGATAAAGTGCAAATTAAGACCAGCGGTGCTGAAATCAATCTGCTGCATGGTGGGTCGGGGCGCCCGCTACTGCTCCTGCACGGTTATCCGCAGACCCATGTCATGTGGCACCAAGCTGCCCCGCGCCTTACTGATGATTTCCACGTAATTATCCCCGATCTGCGCGGCTATGGTGACAGTTCAAAGCCACAGAGCACGCCAGATCATTACCCCTATTCAAAGCGTGCCATGGCCCAGGATATGGTCGAAGTTATGTCCTCTCTTGGATATAGTGAATTTTTTGTAGCCGGTCATGATCGCGGTGCCAGAGTGACACATCGGATGGCTCTTGATTATCCTGATACAATCAAGAAGGCCTGCGTGATGGATATTGCCCCTACTCATCACATGTTCAAGACTACTGACCAGAATTTCGCAACGGGTTATTACCATTGGTTTTTCCTTATTCAGCCAGATGGGTTACCAGAGCATTTGATCGGCGCTGATCCCGCTTACTATCTTTCTGAAAAACTAAAACGCTGGAGTGCGCCAGGAGCGGTCTTCGCGGACGAGGCAGTAGCCGAATACTTGCGCTGCTTCAGTAAGCCAGAAGCAATCCATGCATCCTGTGAAGATTATCGTGCTGCAGCCAGCATTGACCTAGAACACGACGAAGAAGATATCAATAAGAAGATTCAGTGCCCGCTGTTGGTTTTGTGGGGTGAGAAAGGGTTTGTAAACAGCAGCTACGATGTCCTTGATGTCTGGAACGAGCGTGCTGAACAAGTAGAGGGCAGAGCCTTAGATTGCGGACACTTTCTAGCAGAAGAAGCTGCCGAGGCTGTCTGCGCTGAGTTAATTCGGTTCTTTGGTAACAAGTAATGTTGCTAACAAACGCATGCAATCGGGCAAAGTTCTCACTATGCGGGTTTTATGTGCCAGCAGGAATACAGTATGACTTATGAAGCATTCAATGAATTTTGCCGCTCACTCACTGCCACTTCATACGTTATTCAATGGGGAGATTCTCATGTATGGAAAGTAGGCGGAAAGGTATTTGCAATTGGTGGCTGGAAAAAGGCGGATAAACCTGCATACACATTTAAAACATCCGAGTCAGACTTTCTTTTTCTGAGTGAGGAACCCGGATATCGCCCAGCACCTTACTTCGCGTCTCGCGGGATGAAGTGGATTCAACAATACGATATGCCGGTTACTGAGGATGACCAACTTAAATATTATCTCAAAGAATCTTACCGCATAGTATCTTTAGGACTAAGCAAGAAAAAACAAAAAGAACTTGGTCTTAACCAAAACTAACTGTGGCAGTTAAATAATACGCACAACAGATCATAACTGGGTACTGTCGATGCTATGAAGAGAGCAAACGGTTGGAAAATGCCGTATTCTATAAACCCCAAACCTAGAATTATGTAGAGGAGAGTTACGAGTGGCTAAACCCAATTACTCTATCGAAAAGCGACAGAGAGAACTCGCTAAAAAGAAAAAGAAGGAAGAGAAGCGCTTGCAAAAAGCAAAAGCAAAAGATAGTCAGTCGCAGGAAGATCAACCTATATCGGAAAATGACGATGGATAGGTAACATATTAGAAATCAAAAGGTCAGTGTCGATTGATATCGACTAGGTAGCTAACTATTAAACGCCACTGGTTCTTTTGATACCAATACAGATGAAGAAAGCCGATAAGAAGATTGAAAACAGTGCAAGAAAAGCACTTATCGAAGTATGTGAGCTAGCACTTGACGAAGTGGCCGGCTTTAAATGGATAACTCATTTTGCAAACTATAGTTCTTTCCCCAGCTCTCTGTCAGTTGTCTGTGTATTCGATACAAATAGTGATCTATCAAATGCATACGACGCTCATAAAGACGACTTTTTACGCAATCTTATAAAAGAAAAGTTAAGTACTGTGGGCATCCATATTAAAAATATACGGCAGCATGTAAATTTTGACACAGAAGAAGCATGTGAAAATGAAAATGGGGGTAAATGGCATGAGCGCTTCAAGTAATCTAAGCAGGCGGTTTTTGCTTCCACGGATTAGGTAGCTTGCCCTGTATCGTCAGTGATAAGCAAGAACCAATAATTAAAACAGCACCAATGCTGGAACCAATATCCGGTAACTCATTCCAGCCAAGCCAACCAAATATTGTCGCCATCATAACGGTGACGTAGGTAAAGGGCGCAACTGTTACTGCTTCATTATGGGTAAAGGAATAGGTTAATAAGGTTTGTCCACCTGTAGCACAGATAGCTGCGAGCACCATGATCGATACATCAAACATCGTTGGCATTTGCCAAAACCAGATCATTAGTATACTTGAATAAATCGTTGAAAAAATACTAAAGTAAAACACGGTACGCATGACGGGTTCTGTGTTCGCCATGTAACGGACTAATATTTTTGCACAGGCAATAAATAATCCGGAGCATAGACCTATCAAGGCAGCGAAGGTAAATAGAGCAGTGCCCGGTTTAAGAATAAAGCAGACACCAATAAAGCCAATGATCAGAGCTATTGCACTTCGAGATGTAATCTTTTCTTTTAATACAGGCATTGCCAACAAACCGATAAATAAAGGTGACGAGGCATTGAGTAACGTTGACTCAGACAAACCGACTTTGGAAATGGCATAAAAGAAACAGGTCATGGCACAAATGCTGATAAGGCCACGAAACATATGTAAGTGTAGAACGGGTGTCTTTATATATTTGATTCCGCGCGGCAAAACAATTGGCAGAATGATTAATAAACCAATAATGCTACGTAGAAAGACGAGTTGAACGGCGGGTAATTCAGAAGAGGCTATTTTGATACAGACTGCCATGACTGCAAAACAGCAGGCAGAAAAGAAGGCAGGTAAGAAACCATGGATCAGATAGCGTTTATCGATCTGCATATTTACTGTGTTTGTAACTCTTTTGCCATTGATTCAAGTTCATCCCAACGACGAATAGCCTTGTCTAAGGCATCTTGTTGATCGCGCAATTCATCTAATACAGGCTGTTGTTCGCTATAAGGCTTAGAATAAAAATCATCAGCATTGGATTGTTCTTCTAACCCTGCAATCGCTTTCTCTATTGCGCCTATTTTTTCGGGTAAGGTTTCCAGTTCCCGTTTTAACTTATAGCTCAGTTTTTTATTACTATTATTTTTAGAATCAGAATTTTGTTTGTTCTTCTTGTCTTTAGCCGAGATCGGATTGTCCATCTCTGCCAAATGTTTGCCATGTCGATGCCAATCGCTAAAACCACCGGCGTAGTTTTGAATCGTGCCAGAGTCTTCAAATACCAGAATACTGCTGACGACATTATCGAGAAACTCTCGATCATGTGTCACGATGATTAATGTTCCCTTGTATTCCATGAGTCTATCTTCCAGCACTTCCAATGTTTCTACATCAAGGTCATTAGTGGGCTCATCGAGTACTAATAAGTTACTGGGGCGTGTTAATAATTTAGCCAGGATGACACGATTTTTTTCACCGCCAGATAACACTTTTATTTTTGTCATTGCCCGTTTAGCAGAAAACAGGAAGCCACGTAAATAACCGATAACGTGACGTTCCTTGCCATTCAATTTTATATAGTCACCACCGTCGGCAACAATCTGTGCAATTGTTTTCTCAGGATCAAGATTACGGCGTAATTGGTCAAAGTAAGCTATCTCTAGATTAGTGCCTATCTTTACCGTACCGGAAGTGGGTTCGAGTTCACCCAAGAGGATTTTTAACAGGGTACTTTTACCAACGCCGTTGTTACCCACTAGGCCAATACGATCGCCACGCATGATCTTTAATGACAACTTATCAATTAATACCTGCTCACCATAACTATGACAAATCTTGTGTGCTTCTATCACCTTGCGTCCGGATTGCTCCGCTTCTTCAATAGTAATACGCGCTTTGTTTTGTGGTTTTAAACGTTTAGCAACTTCTGAGCGCATGCTGATTAAAGAACGCACCCGACCTTCATTACGTGTTCGTCGTGCTTTAATGCCTTGTCTAATCCAGACCTCTTCTTCGCCTACTTTTTTATCAAACAAGGCGTTTGCTTTCGCTTCTTCTTCAAGCGCCTTTTCCTTGTTCATCAGGTAGTCTTGATAGGTTCCCGGCCAGCTGGAAAGATTACCGCGATCCAGTTCAATGATACGTGTGGCCAGTTTTTGCAAAAATGCCCGATCATGTGTGATAAAGATGACGGCACCGTTAAAATTGAGCACGCGATTTTCTAACCATTCAATAGTACTGAGATCAAGATGGTTGGTCGGTTCATCGAGCAATAATAATTGCGGGTTACTTACCAGTGCCTTACCGAGTGCAACTCGTCGTCGCCAACCACCGGATAATTGAGTGAGCTTTAATTCAGCGGGTAAATTTAGATCGGATATAACGGTTTCGACACGCTGATCGATATTCCAACCACCCTCGGCCTCGATCTGATGTTGCAGGTCTTGCAGTTCGCGTAAGCTGGCTGGATTTGTATCATCAAATTGATGTGAGCGTTCTTCGTACTCTTTGAGTAATAGTTGTAAATGCTTGAGCCCCTCAGCCACATAGTCTCGCACCGTAATGTCTCGTGTCTGCGGCAGTGATTGCTCCAACTGGCTCACCCTGAGATGAGATTGTTTAACTATTTCACCGCTATCGGCTTCAATCTTTTCGGCAATAATATTGATCAAGGTCGATTTGCCGGTACCGTTGCGACCGATCAGACAGACACGCTCACCTGACTCAACTGCCATACTGACGTTATTGAGGATGAGTTGGTCACCGAATTCGAGGGAAACCTCACCAAAAGTGATTAAAGCCATTGCACACCAGCATTTGAAAAAGCGCGATTATATAGTATTCATCGAATCGGGACAGGATTTGTCAGGGGGCATATTCGTGGTAAGTTAACAGGCAACAGTCTCAAGGACATCTCTAAAAATGCACTTTTTCCGCGATTCAACGTGCCGTTCCCTATTAATTATTCATGGTAGCGACGTCGACTCCGTGCTCGAATCCTGATGTATTATTTATACACTGCGGTTCTCCGCGCGGGGTCTCCTAGCACTCACGAAAAAATTACTATTTTTAGAGGTGCCCTTTATGTCTGTCCCCCCAAAATAATAGCAAAGCGGAGAGCACCATGTTAGACAAGATTTTCGATATGCAGACAGAACTTAATGATTATGTCTTCAGTAAAAACAAACTTAAGGACAAATCAGGCCAGGCTCTGGATATGCAATCGATCATAGCTGCTGTTGCTGAGAACAAGTTGAGTGTTAATGAACTGCCGAATGAATGGTTGATGAACTATTCAAAGGCCATGAAAGAAGAATTAATAGAGCTGGATGAAGAATTGTTATGGAAATGGTGGAGTAAAGACGAAATTGACATGCAAAACATTCGCGTTGAATTAATCGATATTCTGCATTTTCTGGTGTCGGCGATGATGTGTGCTGGATTGGATGCCGATAAAGTATTCGATATATATCAGCAGAAGCACGCCGTTAATCTTAAACGACAAGACACCAATTATAAGAAGGACACCAAGACAGAAGAGGACAATAAAGGTATTAGTTAACTACTTGAGTCATGGACCAACTCATCTAGCAGTAACTGAATCTTATCCAGAGTTTCTTCTGATGGGCTGACAAAGTGCAAACCTGAATAATAAAGACGCTCTTCAGAATCATTAAAGCTGTTCCATACTTTATAAGAAGATAAAAATATACGGTTTAGTCGTTTCTCATCCTTTGCTGCGCCAAACCAAAGCTGAATTTCCTGATTTTCCGGGATCGGTTTTTTACTGACAATCATCATCCCGGCTATGTGAAGATTTTCAGCATAACCTAATAGCTCATCAGTCTGCTGTGAGTAAACTTTTAGGCGAACGGAAAAACGTTTTAGTCTGCGTTTTTCCTGAGCTTGTAATTGTGCACTCAATTTTTTTATTCCGAATTAATGACTTATAGAGTTATCGGCTGAATGACGAAATACTTTAAAACGGTTATATTACTCGGACTGATGTTTCCTATCCTGAAAGATATGTATATTGTACTTCTAGAGCAAATCATCCCGGAAAGTGAGTGAAGAATGAAATCAATAAAATGGGAGGGTCAAGAACTCTTTCCCTCAAAAATTATTTGTATTGGTCGTAACTATGTAGAACATATCCAGGAACTGAATAATGAAGTTCCAGAAGTGCCTATTATATTTTTAAAACCAAATTCAGCGATCTCTAACGAGATACCTTTCTGTAATTCAGATGTTCTCCATTATGAAGGAGAAATTACTTTCCTGATTCTTGAGGATGAACTAAGGGGTGTAGGCTTTGGTATTGATATAACAAAGAGAGAACTCCAGGCTAAATTGAAGTCAAATGGTCTTCCATGGGAACGGGCAAAGTCTTTTGATAATTCTGCCGTCTTTAGTGAATTTATTCCCTTCAATTGCGATATCAGTGAAATGAGAATGGAATTATTTATAAATGATCGTTTGGTTCAGAGTGGCGGTTGTGATTTGATGTTGAATCAGCCGCAGCAGATATTGCACGAGGCTAAAAGTTTTCTTTCATTTGAAGACGGTGATTTATTGATGTGTGGTACGCCAAAAGGCAGTGGTCCTATCAATCCTGGTGATAAGTTCACTGGCAAGATATTCGCTAAAGAGAAATTGTTAGTGGAAGGTTCATGGCATGCAAACCAAGAATAAATGACTATAAATACGGTAAGAAATAATGATACTGACAATAGACTCTAAGTTTGATGACTTAAAACCAACCGGTGTTAGCTGCACACAGTGTCGCAAAGGTACTCTTGAACCAGCTAGTGGCCGATTTGGACCTGTCTATAGATGCTCAGCTAAAGGATGCGATTTTTATGTTGAAACACGGCCAACAGGAAAAAAATGCAAGTATCTTCGTGACGATAAAAAATGTGGTGCACTAATTGTTGAAGGCACCAAAACTATTCCCGATCGTTGTAGCGACAAGACCTGTCCAAACCGAAACCCACACAAACTTAAAAAGAAAGATTAGCTTTTATAAAGGTCTGCCTTCAGGGTAATAGACAAAGACAGTACACCCGGTTTTAGACTGGGGGACATGTGCTGAACCTTTAGGCATGTGGATATAGGTGCCGGCAGGGTAATCACGTTCTCCATCGCTAAAGACACCGGAAGCAATATAAACCTCTTCTGAGCTAGATTCGTGAACATCATCTCCACCTTCCCAGCAGGTGCCTGGATCAAATTCTACGAGCATTGCTTTAACCCCGGTTTCGTCTTCCATCAGTGTTTGCATACGAATGCCTTCAAATAACTCGACAACAGGCGCATCTTTCAGCTCTGTCCATTGCATTTTAGACATAATGATTCTCTCTCTTGGTGGGTTTTTTAAGGTAATAGTATAATTATCTACTCTCCTAAATAATTCAATCAAATTAAACTGGAAATAAGTTATAAACGATCATGAAAAATAAATTATGTTGAGTTTTCTGCCAAGGATATTCGAAGCAGCAAAAAAAGTTTTTCACAACAGTGTTTAGTTGGTCATTCGTCGATTATGGGCCTGATTATTCTGCTTTCTCAAACGAGGGCATTGATGGTGGGTTCTTCAAATCAGAAATTAGCTCATCATCTGAGCAAGGTGTAGCATTGATCGTGTTCTATAGTAATGATCTGGACAAGACAAAATCAAAAATAGAGAACGCTGGAGGTACGATAATTAAACCCATATTCTCTTTTCCGGGCGGTCGACGCTTTCACTTTGCTGATCCAAATAGGAATGAATATGCTGTTTGGTCTGACAAATAAAATACATATGGTAATTCAACACATGCGATTAATATTAATTCTTCTTTTTTCTTTATTTTTAAGTGCGTGTACGGGTGTGCCTGAAGGTATTACGCCAATATCTGATTTTGAAATAAACAAGTACCTTGGTAAATGGTATGAAATTGCAAGACTCGACCATTCCTTTGAACGAGGGCTGGATAAAGTCAATGCTGAATATTTTCTACGTGACGATGGTGGTGTAAAAGTAATAAACAGAGGCTATTCTAGTGAGGATAAAGACTGGAATGAGGCGGAGGGAAAAGCCTATTTTGTCAGTTCTAAAGAAGTAGGACATTTGAAGGTGTCTTTCTTCGGTCCATTTTATGGATCTTATATCATCTTTGAACTCGACAAAGAGAATTACCAATATTCATTTGTGTCTGGCAACAACAGATCTTATCTTTGGTTATTGGCAAGAACGCCAACAGTTAGTCAGGACATTATTGATAAATTTATTTTTAGGTCAAAAGAACTGGGTTTTGACACAGATGAATTAATCTATGTTGATCAATCCAGATAGATACCCATGAAGAAAGTTATCGTCAAAGATAATATGCAGACGGATTATGTCTATTATTTAGTCGAACCCATGGGCAGGAACTTCGATCATGATTTTAAACCGGAACTAAAACCTAAAGAGATGTTAGCGCTTGGTATATTTGGTGGGAAATATATGACGGATTGCCAAGATGAGTTTCCAGAGAGTTGGTTCAAAAAAGCAAAGATTTCTCCGCTCAAAAAAAATCCTGAGCTTAATTATTACGGCATTGATGCCTCATTACCTTTAATAGAGTGGCAGAAGAAAGGTTGGATCTTCGAGGAAGACCCGCGTGGTTGGTTTCAGTGGTACTGTCGTTATTATATGGGGCGACGCATTCCAGAAGAAGATCATCGTCAGATTAAACGATGGAAAGCGATAGTTAGGCATAGAGGTGCGATTAGAAAAAACTGTGAAAAGTATGATCTGCAATGCAGACGAAAACAAAGACAGGCGTTATTACATTGGGCATACGATTCAAGAGAAATCTAGGTGAATTTAAATTATGTTTTTATCGCGATAGACTAACCACTTTTAATATATTACTGATGACTTCATCAGGCGCATCTTTGTATATGTTATGACTGCTATCTTTAATAATCGTCTGCCAGCTATTTTTACTGAGTTTAAGTAAATCTTTTTGCATATCACGCCATGCCGATTCAAGTGAAGTGCCATTGATTTCAGGTAACTGACTCTTATCTCTGGTTAGTATCGCCAGAGGAATATCAGACATCGGGCCAGAGTGTTTTACTTCATATGCACTTTCCTTGAAATATTTTAATTCATTCATCTGAGCAAACACTGCTTTCCTGCTTGAGTTCAATAGGTACCAGCGCTTTTCAAATTCAGTCATAGTAGACGGTGCTGATTCTCTCCGACTTATTTTCATTGGTGGTTTCTTTTTTACGTTATCGAGTTCTGATAGTCGATATATTTGATCTGGGTGAGAGGAATCAATTAACACGGCGCCTACAATTTTATCCGGGTGAGTCGCAGCAAAATACCTTGCTGTAAATCCACCGAAAGAATGTCCTACCAATACATAAGGACCAGGAACTTCTGCAAATTCAAGCAACATATTAAGTTCATGTACGATTTGTGCCGTTGTTCTTTTACCAGGACCGGGATCACTCCATCCATAACCAGCCCTGTCGTATACACAAGTACGGACATCTTTTGCTAGGTTTTTAGCAAGTTTGTACCAATTCGCCGATGAGTCAGCAATTCCAACATCGATTAACACGGTAGGTGATTGTTCTCCAAAACAATCTATATACATCACATGCATACCAAGATTTATAAATTTTCCTGGAGGGTGAAATGGTTGGTATTCAGCAGCTGATGCAGCGCTGGCATAGCTCAATACAAACCAACAAAAAAGGTAAACAGAATTTTTATTAAATAGCATAAAATATATTCCTGAATCTATAGTTTTACGCTGTCACTTTCTGCTTCTATTACCTTAGCTAACGCCTGTTCCATTATTGATCGTGCATGGCCTGTTAAATTACCGAGTAATATATGCAAGTCAGCATCCTTCTTGAATCTACTAGCACATTCATCACTGTATACTTCGAATTGAATTAATTTCAAGATCATGCTTGAAAGATGCTGTGGGCATTCGCATTTGATCGTAGCAGAGGCAGAAGATAATTTAATTAATTCATTATTAGAATATGTTCTTAAGGGGGCTTTGTTATCTAATTCAACACCGAAATGATTGTCATTAGAGATATTATTATCTTTAATTAAATTGTTTATTTCTGTTTTTAGATAATCAATGGTTATGGGTGCTTGTATATATGTAAAATCAGTTTTTCTTAATAAAACTTTTGCAGCGCTATTAGTGAATCCATATATCAACATCAATTGTTTTGCGCCTGAGTCTTTGAATAACGCATCAATGTGTTTAATGTGGTCTCCCTGTATTGCTGGATATTCAATTATCAATATATCTATATCATCATCTTTGTTGTTTTCAGCGAAATCAGTTTCATTACGATACAACCCTGTAAAACTAAAATCTGACTCAACCATGTCGAAATGTTCAAGCTGCAATGATAAAACTTCTCCAATTACAACGACACGTACTGTCTTTCTTGTTTCTTCAGGCTTTGTGCGTATTGTATTTTGGTCATGTATTTCCAGACGTTCGATCAATTTCTCATTCGTGAGTGGGGCGATGCTTCCGATAGAGTGACCTCTATCGACCAACATCTTCAACAATGTCAGTCTATTGATATCATCGTTTTGGTATAGGCGATCAGAATTATTTGAACGAATTGGTACTACTACGCTGTAGCGTCTTTCCCATATACGTAAGGTATCAATAGGTATATTGGTGATCCGCGAAACTGCGCCGATCTTGAAGCTTGTTTGTATCTCAGTAGTCGAGTTTACAGAGGTTGTCATAGCTAGTGGTTCTCTTAATTGTTTGATACTAGCGTAGACAAAGGCTAGACGTCTGTCGATAAAGATGAAGTGAATTAGCTGTATATATTAATTATTAACAGGTAAAAAACTATATGTATTTGAATAATAAGTAAATTAAGACTATTTAATGATCTGGACAATAGGCATGCTGTTTTTCAAATGCAACCAGAAAACTACTTATGTCCTGAACAAAATATTAGAAATATCTGCAAGGTGATACTTGTCATCAATTCTTGAACTCATGGGTTATCATTTACGGTTATAGCGAAAAAACTGAGGTTTATATGACAAATAAAATGATGGATCTGGAAGAGATAATTAAATCTCGTCGCACGATCCACGATTTCATTCCGGGACAGATTCCAGATATCTCGGTAATTAAAGAAGCGATGGCGACAGCGTGTTGGGCGCCAAACCACCACCTTTCGGAACCATGGCACTTTTACTCATTAGGGCAGGAAACAAAAAGCAGTATTTGTGAGCTAAATAAGGAAACGCTATTAGAAACAAAGGGAGTAGAGGCGGCCGAAAAGAAGTATAAACGTTGGATGGATATACCGGGCTGGTTACTCGTGACCTGCCAAAAATCGAATGACGAATTACTTTTTCAAGAAGACTATGCCGCCTGTTGCTGTGTTATTCAAAACATGATGCTTTGCCTATGGGATAAAGGCATAGGCACAAAGTGGTCCACAGGTCCGGTAACTCGCGAGGATCAATTTTATGATTTAGTTTGGGTAAATAAGGATTTGGAAAAAGTTGTCGGGTTAATTTGGTATGGCTATCCAGCAGACGTACCGAAAACTATTAGAAAACCTTTGCAACAAGTTTTTACAGAGTTACCTTAAGTAAAGAAAGAGAAACGGTATCTTTCATATATTGCTTCATTTTCTGGTCCCGTTGGTGCCAGCATTACTTTTTTTTAAAGAAAAATGGAAGCTTGCTTATTTCTTTATGGTCGCAACGATGCTTGTTGATGTTGACCATTTACTTGCTAATCCGATATACGACGCTAATCGATGCAGTATCGGTTTCCATCCATTACATGAATTTATACCGATCATTATTTATGGTGTGATTTGTTTTATCAAACCATTACGCTATGTTGGAATTGGATTGATCATCCATATGGTACTGGATTCAATCGACTGTATGATAAGTAGCGGTGTCTGGTATGTTTAGAAGCTAACTAAATTCTTCCGATGCAGCTGCCCGTCCTATCTGCATTGCCACTTCTCGCCATTTACGACCTTCAATGTATTGGTGCATGGCGGCTGATTCTTGTTCAAGCTCAGTCATACGTGCATTTACAATATCGCCAATACTGATCACTCCAAGTAAGTGGTCATTATCATCAACAACTGGTAGATGGCGTATACGCTTTGAACTCATTATGGCCATTAATATGGCGAGACTGTCTTCTGGGTGGCTAACAATGACATTGCATGTCATGAATTCCTTGACGGGTTTATGGAGTATAGGTTGACCTGTTGTGGAAATGCCATTGACGATGTCGCGTTCAGATAGAATGCCTGCAATCTTCCCCTCTGGGCCAAGCACAATAAGACTACCAATTTTATTATCTGTCAGGATCTTGCACGCTTCAGAAATTAAAGTCTCTGGTGTTATTGTATGAATTTCTGAGCTTTTGCATTTTAATATTGTGGCAGCCGAAATAGACATATCTAAATTTCGCTGCTGAATTATCTTTGCTAGATTATCGACTAATTGCGTAGAGAATAGATTAAGAATAGGGATGATTTGGTGCTTATTCAGGAAAAAACCGAAAGGGCCATACTTTGGCGTGTATTCGTATCGAATCTTGATGACGACATTTTTCTTTTTTTGCACCATGCTGGTGGTACGGCGCAGGTAAGTCACTGGTAATAGATAATTATCACCTCTCACTTGCATAGTGAAATGAGATTGTGGTTCCCATTCTACACACTCTTCTTCCCATGAACCGCTGATCCTATGGTGAACGCGTCTTAACATACCTAGACCTTCACCTGACAGTACTTCAACACGGATAATGTCAGGACCTGCATCAGCAAAACACTTTATATCAGTGAGTATTTCCCAAATGGTTTCCAGTTCGCCTTTTACACGTTTATCGTTTTCTAGTGTCAGCATGATAAATAATATTTGTTATCCAAGTGTTATGGATTGTCTATGATTGTAATACCTAAATCGGATAATGGATATGCTAGATTAAATGATGCATGCGAATTACAAACGCAATGCTATGTTATAATTGACACTCATTTAAGCCTATATATGCGGGAAGCCATAGCAGGATGATTACTGTTTTAGAGAAACCCATTCCATTTGGTGGCGGTATACCATTATCACCAAATAAAGAGATCTCTCTGGAACAGCCACTTATAAAAGCAAAACTACCAAGCCTAATAATAATACCCTTACGTCAACATATCGGTTTATCTGCATTACCAATTGTTAATGTCGGAGATGAGGTTTTAAAAGGTCAAATAATTGCAAAAGAACAGGGCTCTATTAGTGCACCAGTTCATGCCAGTACCTCGGGCATCATTAAAGATATAGCTGAACACCTTATGCCAAATCCATCTGGAGCAATGTCACCGTGTATTGTGATTGAAGCAGATGGTCAAGATAAATGGATTGAGAACAGAACTCCGATTGTCGATTTTTATAGTTTGAGCCCAGTTAAGATTCAGCAAAAAATACTTGAAGCAGGGATTGTCGGATTGGGTGGAGCAGGGTTTCCATCAGCAGTGAAGATTATTCCAGGTTTTAATCTGGATATTGAACTGTTGATTTTAAATGCAGCTGAATGTGAGCCCTATATTAGTTGTGATGAGACATTGATACGACATTATGCAAACGATGTCATTGCCGGTGTAGAAATCCTGGCGCATGCATTGCAAGTAGACGAATGCGTTTTTGCGATTGAAGACAATAAAACTGAAGCAATAAATGCATTGCAAGAAGCATTGGATAGTAATGCAAAGATGGATATTAAATTAAGACTAGTCTCTAGCCTCTATCCCGCCGGTGGCGAAAAACAACTTATTAAATCAATAACGGGTATAGAAGTGGCTGCCGAAGGTTTACCGGTTGATGTCGGTGTTGTTTGTTATAACGTCGGTACTGCCGTGGCAGTTAAAAAAGCGATTATTGATGATGAGCCACTTATCAGTCGCATTGTAACAATTTCGGGGCCTGGAATAAATCAAGCTCGTAATCTTGAGGTGCTGCTTGGCACACCCATGAACGAAGTTATTGAACAATGTGGTGGTTATAATGAGCAATACGAATACCTGATTATGGGTGGCCCCATGATGGGATTCAGATTATTTGATGACGATGTGCCTGTTATTAAAACTACGAATTGTTTATTAGCCGTTGATTCCCAATTTAACAATTCAAAAACCGAAGAGTCACCCTGTATCCGTTGTGATGAATGCGCCCCGGTATGTCCTGTAAAGCTACAGCCCCAACAACTACATTGGCATAGCAAAGAATTTAATACCGATCGACTGCTGGATTATCACTTATTTGATTGTATAGAGTGCGGTTGCTGTTCCTATGTCTGTCCAAGTCATATTTCTTTGGTGGACGAATACCGCCTATCAAAAAATCGTATTTGGGATAGTCGACGTAATCAATTAGAAGCAGCACAAAATAAACAACGCTATCTCAATAAACAACAGCGGACAGAACAGCAAAAATTAGCTAAGCGTAATAAGCACTCAATGGTTGTCGAAAAACATGCCAACGATGAATCAGCACTAAAGAAGAAACAGGATGATATAACAGCGGCTGTAAATCGCGTTAAGGCAAAGCGGAAAAATAAAAATAATTAGTGTCTGTCTAGTTACTCGGTAAAGAATTTTTGTCTGTAAGAAACCAGAATAGGTTTGTTAGCGCCGACTGGTGTCACATCGATATCAAAAACAAGCGTTTCTTCATTGCCTACCGGAAGTTCACCAATATAGTAAATTGCATCGGGATCAGTTTCCTTTATTTCTCTTAATTTAATATTCTTTAATTGACTGCTCAGATTTTTAGTAATGACGCTAACTCCAGCGGTAACGGGCATTTCAGCCCCTCCTTGCTTTTCACGAACTGAAACATTCAGCATAGCTCGGTTTTTACTTCGGGAAATTTTGTATCCACGAGCAACTTCAGTTGGTAACTGATCTGTTGTTAGGGCATTGATATGAATGATGTACTTTCCGAAAGCTTTGTCGTGAACATTGGCATCGTAGGAGATTCTGTCTGGATTGGTTTGGCTGGTTTCGCTCTGCTGTTCGCAAGCACCCAATAAAATCAAGGATATCAACAGGAATGGCAGGATTAGTATTCTATTTGTGCTCATTAATTCTATCTCCATGTTCGGTATCGAAATACAGCCAACTAACTATACTATAGTCGATTTTTAGAGTGATAACGAGTCATGAAGTTCTGAATAACCAGCCGTTTGTAACTAAATTTGTTGTTGAAGAATCTATAAGAAGAGGTGTGCTTGTTAGCTATATTATTTGGGAGCATATTATTCGAGTCTTTTAAGAGTAAGGCTGACTATTTAGTATGGTTTTGTCACTATTACATTTTAAAGACACCTATATTAGGTGTGTTGTTATGTACTACCTAAATTAATAAAGGAGCTTGTCATGGCTAGATTAAAAGCCAGTTTTAAAAATTCACAAGGTGAGTCTCTATCAGGGTTATTGGAAACACCTAATTCGGAGACCAAGGCGTATGCATTATTTGCACATTGTTTTACTTGCTCGAAAGATATCGCAGCGGCCTCAAGGATTACTCGTGCCTTGGCGAATAAGGGAATTGCAGTTTTACGATTTGATTTTACCGGCCTGGGAAATAGTGATGGGGACTTTGCCAATACCAATTTTTCATCGAATATCAGTGACCTGATTCAGGCAGCGAATCATCTAAAAGAAAATTATGCCGCACCGGTCATGATTATTGGCCATAGTTTGGGTGGTGCTGCAGTACTGGCGGCTGCTCATGAAATACCTTCATTGAAAGCGGTGGTGACAGTCGGAGCACCCTCTACAGGGCATCATGTCGAACATTTGTTTTCTCATGCAAAAGAGGAGATAGTCGAGAATGATGAGGCATTAGTTGATTTAGCAGGAAGAAAATTTACGATAAAAAAACAATTTGTCGAAGATATTAATAAGTACAATGATGTTGAGCATATTAGTCAACTGAATAAAGCTTTACTCGTGTTGCACTCCCCGATAGATGAGACTGTCTCTATTGATGAAGCGGCAAAAATATACTCTGCGGCAAAACATCCAAAAAGTTTTATATCGCTTGATAAAGCAGATCACTTGTTATCGAGACGTGAAGATTCAGAGTATGTCGCCAGTATTATTTCAAGTTGGGCAGCACGCTATCTTGATATTTTCGATGTGAATCATGAAGCATCTTCCGGGACGGCACCAAAAATAGAAAGTGGCCATGTTTTAGTTACTGAACAAAATAAAAAATTCACACGAAAAATTTATACTGAAGATCATCAATTAATCGCAGATGAACCTTTATCAGCTAATGGTTCAAATCTGGGACCCAATCCTTATGAGTTGTTATTGGCGGCACTCGGCGCATGCACTTCAATGACGATGCGAATGTATGCCACTAGAAAAAATCTGAACCTGGATAATATAGAAGTCACGATGAAGCATGACCATATTCATGCAGAAGATTGTTCTGACTGTGATTCCAAAACTGGTTTAGTAGATAAGATAGAAAAGACTATTAAGTTGGAAGGAAATCTTACTGACGCAGAGCGTCAACGTCTCCTTGAAATCGCGGATATGTGTCCAGTGCATAAAACGCTACATAATGAGATACAAATTAAGACTCAGTTAATATAAAAAATGGCGCGTATTAAAAATACTAAATTTATTTTGCGTAATACATTAATTTAAAACCCTGTTCATGCTGATTAGTTAGAAAATCATCAAGCTCAAAGAGAACTCGAATCTCAAGAGAGTGACCCTGCAAGCGCTTGGCATTAGCATGCATATGAACTCATGTTTCGTCCTATTATTTAAAGATTGCACCAATTTGTAACATAAAATTTATTGTCATTGATTAAATCAAGAATGCTCTTGACGGCGAGTAGTTAGATTTAATAAAGTGAAGATCTTTTCTATATTGTGTGAACATTAAGATAGTTATTGTATGACCTATTGCGTAGCCGTAGCCCCCAGTTCTGGAATTGTCTTTGTCTCTGATTCGCGTACCAATGCGGGTGTTGATGATATTAGTACTCACAGCAAGATGTACCATTTTGGTGTTGATGGGCAGCGTCAGTTTATATTGCTTTGTTCGGGTAACCTGGCAACGACACAAGGTGTTATCTCACAGATCCGCCGGGATATAAAAGAGTTTGCCCCGGTGAACTTGATGACTGTTCAACACATGCGTGATGCTGCTGAATACATTGGCAAATTAAGTATTGAACATCAGGAGAAACACAGTGCTAGTCCTGGTGTAAATTACAAAGCCAATTTTATTATTGGTGGTCAGATTATGGGTGGTCAACATTGGATTTATCTTGTTTATCCTCAAGGTAATAATATTACAACTTCAACAGATACCGTTTACTTGCAGATTGGTGAGAGTAAATATGGCAAACCAATTC
>JAJFKM010000077.1 GCA_021773215.1 Gammaproteobacteria bacterium | reverse complement strand
CTACAACGATTTTTTTTACGCGTTCTTCAACACTACTCATGATTAATAAATCCTCCCTTAGCGGCTCGGTGGCCGTTTTTAGTGTGCTAAGTTTAGTGAAATGAAATCTTCTTGCAACTTAGATTATGTCTTGATATTAATTTTCTTTAATATCAGTTATTTATATAAATAATTTAAAGTAAATAATAGTCTTATCCCATATACATCCCACCATTTACGCTAATAGTTTGTCCGGTAATATAGGCCGCCTCATCTGAAGCCAAAAAGTCAACTACATTTGCTACTTCTTCTGGCCGCCCTAATCTACTCAACGCGATCTGATTTAAAATTGAATCACGGACATCGGTACTTAATTCATCTGTCATATCAGTCTCAATAAAGCCCGGTGCTACTGCATTAACAGTGATGCCTCTAGACCCTACTTCTTTTGCCAGAGAACGTGTAAAACCTAGCATCCCTGCTTTTGTCGCAGAATAATTTGATTGGCCTGGGTTGCCAGATAATCCGACAACCGAACTGATATTGATGATACGACCATAGCGTTGTTTCATCATGGCACGCATACATAATTTTGTTACACGGAACATGCCTGTCAAATTGGTATTAATTACATCTTCCCATTCTTCATCTTTCATACGCATCAATAAATTGTCACGTGTGATTCCTGCATTGTTAACAAGAATATTTGGGGCACTTACTTCTTTAAGTTTTTCTGCAAACTCTTCAACTGAAGCTTTGTCAGCGATATTTAATACCAGCCCTATTCCAGAGTAATTATTTGCAGTTAAATTTGTTGAGATTTGATCGGCAGAGGCTTCTGTAGTTGCTGTACCAATGACAAATGCGCCTTGTTCTGCAAATTTAATTGCAATTTCCTTACCAATGCCACGACTTGCTCCAGTGATTAGTACAACCTTATCTTCGTATTTGTTTTTCATCAACACACTCGCTATTAATTTAGTGCTTTTTCCAAGGAAGCTTTATCCTGTACTGAATGTATTTCAAATGAACGATCTATGCGTTTAATCAATCCAGAAAGTACTTTTCCAGGACCACATTCAATTATTTTGCTCACACTCATGTCATGCATACTATTTATACTATCCACCCAACGCACCGGCATATAGAGCTGCTCAAGAAGTGCGTTTTTAATCTCATCTGATTTAGTTTTAATTTCAGCATTAACATTCTGTATCACAGGTATCTCAGCATCATTAAAGTGAATTTTATCTAGTGATGTAGCAAAATCAGCCGCCGCTTCTTTCATAAGCATGCAATGCGATGGGACACTAACGGGCAACAACAGTGCTCGTTTTGCTCCAGCATTTTTTGCTGAAATCATTGCTCTTTCAACAGCAGATTTGTCACCTGCGATAACGACCTGACCCGGCGAATTAAAATTAGCAGCGGACACAATTTCACCTTCAGCAGCATCAGCACAAACCTGCTCTATTTGTTCATCTTCTAAACCGAGAATTGCAGCCATTGCGCCTGTGCCTGTAGGCACTGCTTTTTGCATGCACCGCCCTCTTTCAGCAACCAAAGCAATAGCATCTTCAAAGTTAATGACACCTGCGCAGACCAAGGCTGTGTATTCTCCAAGGCTGTGCCCTGCTAAGACAGTGGGTGATGTATGGGATATTTCTTTACACATTAACCATGTGGCATAAGCGGACGCAAGTAGAGCTGGCTGTGTGATTTCAGTTTGGTTTAATTTTTCTTCTGGACCAAAGCTAATGATATCTAAAAGGTCATAACCCAAGACCTCAGAGGCAGCGTCAAATATTGACTGAAGGTTTGATTCTGTTTCGAGGAGTCCACTCATCATGCCAACAGATTGTGAGCCTTGACCTGGAAAAACGATTGCTAGATTTGATTGCGTGTTCACTTAAAACTCAATTCCATAAAGACATTAATAACGTAATAACACAGAGCCCCAGGTAAAACCGCCGCCAAAAGCCTCTAACAAAACGGTATCGCCTGCTTTAATGCGCCCATCTCTAACAGCTACATCCAGCGCTAAAGGCACTGAAGCAGCAGAAGTATTCCCATGTTGATCGACGGTAACAATTACTCGATCCATAGACATATCCAACTTTTTAGCAGTGGCTGATATAATTCGCATATTTGCTTGGTGTGGGACTAACCAATCGATATCTTCTTTTTGTATAGAGTTTGCTGCTAATGTTTCATCGACAATTCGGCCTAATGTGTTAACGGCAACTTTGAAAACCTCGTTGCCTTGCATTGTTACAAATGCTTTATCCGCCTTGACCATATCGTAATCAGAAGAAATACCTGCAGGAACATTTAATAAATCCGCATACTGACCATCTGCATGAATATGTGTGGATAAAATACCTTGTGTTTCGCTTGCTTGCAGAATGACAGCACCGGCACCATCACCAAAAATGACAGATGTATTTCTGTCTTTCCAATCGATAATGCGTGATACAGTCTCGGCGCCAATAACCAAAGCACACTTTGAACTGCCGGTGCTGATAAATTTTTCAGCGACACTCATTGCATAGATAAATCCTGTGCAAACTGCCTGTATATCAAATGCTGGACACCCGCGGATACCTAATCGCTGCTGTAATAAACAGGCTGTGCTAGGGAAAATAAGATCGGGTGTGGTTGTGCCAATGATGATCAAGTCTATATCAGCAGCTTCTATTCCAGCGGCTTCTATGGCCGACAATGCCGCTTTTTCAGCCAGATCACAGGTAGTCTCATCATCGGCTGCTATGTGTCGCTTTTCAATTCCTGTACGAGAGCGTATCCATTCATCTGATGTATCTACCATCAATTCAAGTTCGGCATTGGTCAAGATGCGTTCAGGTAAATAGGAACCAGTGCCAGTAATTTTCGAATACATTAAAGACTTTGCCTATCGATTAATAATTGTTCCAGTTTTGCGTTTATTTTTTCCGGGACATTATTTTCAACTTCAATAATGGCCTCATCGATTGCTGTGGCGAATGATATTTTATCTGCACTACCGTGACTTTTGATAACGATGCCACGAAGCCCAAGTAATGAAGCACCATTATATTGTTTCGGGTCAATTTTTTGTTTTAACGCTTTCAAGACAGGCATTGCTACCATTGCTGCAAATTTAGCGTACAGGCTGCTTTTAAATTGAACTGTAGCGTGGTGACGGAGAAATTCAGCTAAGCCTTCACTGGCTTTTAACGCAATATTACCAACGAAGCCATCACAGACTATTACGTCTACATCACCGGTGTATAAATCAGTGCCTTCAACGAATCCAGTATAATTTAGATGACTCTCTGCAAGTAAGGTTGCTGCTTGTTTAACACGGTCATTGCCTTTAATCTCTTCTTCGCCGACATTTAACAGTGCAATTGTTGGGTTCTCTGTTCCCTCAACGGCACTCGCTAGTTCAGCACCCATTATGGCAAATTGAAATAATTGCTCGGAACTTGAATCAACATTGGCTCCTAGATCAAGGACATGAGTATGTCCGTTCTTTCCCGGCAAGGTGGTGCATATGGCAGGTCGATCCATGCCAGGTAGCATTTTCAAGACAAATCGAGATGTTGCCATCAACGCACCGGTATTGCCGGCACTAACACAAGCTGCCGCTTCTCCATCGCGCACTAACTCTATGGCAATTCGCATTGAAGACTCTTTTTTAGTGCGTAAAGCCTGTGATGGTGACTCATGCATTTCAACTACTTCAGGTGCATGGACTATTTTGATTCTCTCGTGCTCGCTGGCGTTATGCTTTTTTAACTCATCCAGCACGAGGTCTTCTTTGCCAACCAGTACCAGATGAAGTGCATCATGTTTTTTTAATGCAAATAGCGCAGCAGGAACAATTTCAGAAGGACCAAAATCGCCACCCATTGCGTCAAGAGCAATTGTTGACTTTAAAGACATAGATTATCCAGAGTAGTATTTAAGCTCTGGAAAGAATATTTTGATTTGAGCTCAGGTCAATTATTCCTGATCGCCCTTAACCTCTATGACCTTATTGCCTCGATAATAACCGTCTGAACAGATATTGTGGCGAAGATGTACTTTGCCTGAGGTAGGTTCTATTGATGTTGTAGCAGAAGTCAAAGCATCATGTGAACGACGCATATTCCGTCTTGAGGTTGATTTCTTCGATTTTTGAACAGCCATGACTATTTGTCTCCTAAGAATTACTAAATATATTGGTCAATCTTTATCTTTTATTAATGCTGCTAAACCTGCAAAAGGTTGTAGCTTTGCCTCTGCATTAATTCTATCTAAATCATTTATTCCTTCACATTTGTCTACTGGATGTAGTGCTGAGAGCGGAATTGATAATAACAATTCCTCTTCAATCAGCTCCTCGACAGTAATTACACCATCTTCATCTAATTGTACTGGTTCATATTCCTTTGCTAATGAATCGATTTCGACACTTTCATCAACGACTCCCAGCAGAGAGTTTTTTCGAATATCAACTTCAACCGGTTTAAAGCACCTTTGACACTCAAGTACTAATTCAGTCTCAATAGCACACTCAATGATACAAACTTCTTCTGCATCGAATTCAAAGGCCAGGCTATATTCAAGCTTTCCTTTATAATCCAGCAAAATTCCCTTTAGGCGGGCCAATGAGTTAAGTTGTATTTCACCTACAATCCGTTCTCTGGCTTTTGCTAGACGCAATGGATTGATAGATTGCGACAGGTCAGATGGCATCAGGCGGCGAATTTTATCGATAGACCCTTAAACTGTCAAAATAATATCGATAGTTATTTGTTAAATAGCTGACTTATTTGATATTTATTTCAATTTGCCCAAAATAAAGCGCAAATTGTACGTCAGGAGAGACTATATCAGCCGAATTAGAATAATACTTGCTTCATCATCACCCTATCGAAAGGCGTTACTTGAACGACTTCATCTTGAATTCGTGACGGAATCTCCGAATATTGATGAACAAAATATTGAGGGAGAATCGATTGAGCATTACGTTATACGCTTAGCGGAGACAAAGGCAAAGCATGTTGCGACAAAACATTCTGATTCCATTGTGATTGGCTCAGATCAAGCGCTTGAGTGCGATGGCAAGATATTGGGTAAACCTGGCAGTCATGAAAATGCTAAACAGCAATTAATGGCTATGAGCAACAAGACCTTGTCGTTTTATACCGGACTTTGTGTAATCAACTCCAATACGGGAAAAAGTGAAAAGGATGTCATCATTTACCGAGTGTCTTTCAGAAAACTGGCAGAAGCAGAGATTGAAGACTACCTGCTTAAAGAACAACCCTATAATTGCGCGGGTAGTTTTATGTCCGAAAAGCTGGGGGTCAGCTTAATGTCAAAGATGGAAGGGGAAGATCCAACGGCCTTAATTGGATTACCCTTGATCCGTCTCTGCGTAATGTTGAGAAACCAAGGGATTAAGCTCCCCTGATTCTTACTGTAACCTTATGGAGTCAGTTATGCTTTGTAACATCGCTGAGCCCATCTGTTTTGCAAATTCGTCTAGAAAGTTCTCCCTCTTCGTAAAATCGACAATATCTTCAGCGCCTATGACATCGCGCGCCACCTGGCTGGCGCTGGCTAATTCATCAACTAGACCAAGTTTAATGGATTCCTGCCCCGACCAGATGAGACCGGAAAATAGCTTCTCATCATCTATGAGTCGATCGCCCCTGCCGTTTTTAACGACATCAATAAACTGCTGATGAATTTCATTCAACAAGCCTTGCACATGTGTAGATTCTTCAGGCTTAAGAGGCTGAAATGGGTCCATAAACCCTTTGCTATCTCCTGCATGCAATAAGCGGCGTTCAATACCTAGTTTATCGATGGTATCGACAAATCCAAACCCGGCCATAATGACTCCAATTGAACCGACAATGCTGGCTTTGTTCGCATATATCTTATCCGCTGCCGCAGCAATGTAATACCCTCCAGAGGCACACATGTCACTGATTACGGCATAGACAGGTATTTCTGGATATTTCTCTTTGAGGCGGATGATTTCATCATTGATGTAACCTGCCTGAACCGGACTACCACCTGGGCTATTGATGCGTAATATAACGCCTTGTGTATTTTCATCTTTAAAGGCTTTTCTCAAGCCTGTCACAATATAGTCTGCCCTTGCCTCGGAATTAGGCGCGATCACGCCATTAATCTCGATCAATGCAGTATGTTTATCGCTGCTGAAACTTCCCATCTCTGTATTTTTAACAACGTAGATAATTAAAAATGTGGATAAATATAAAACCAATAGTATTTTAAAGAAAATACCCCAACGTCGGTTTCGACGTTGCTCTGTTAACACTTCCTTTGCCAGTCCATTGATCAGTGATTGCTCAAACTTTGTTGATTCAATATTTTCATTTATATCAGACATTTATATTATTATCTTAATGTTAGTTATTGGTTTATTACTGCGTTATTTAATGATTCGATTATAGACTTTGAGTTGTACTATTAACATCACTCTTTGCTAGTTATCTCTATGACCATAGATTTAAGATTGTGTTCAAAAGGTACAATTGCAGCATATTTACTAATCAGACAATTGTTCTAGAAATTCAGTCAACTCAGGACCAAGCGGCGCATCGACAGATAAGGGTTGATTGGTTACAGGTGATGTTAGTTTTAGACTTTTAGCATGAAGGAACATACGTTTTAAGCCCAGCTTTTTGTATTCTCGATTAATTATCCGATCACCATATTTCATATCGCCTATCACTGGGTGATCTATGGAAGCACTGTGCACACGGATTTGATGGGTACGCCCCGTAATCAATTTAATATTCACGAGAGTAGCTGACTGAAATACGCGCTCTCGAGAGAATATGGTTTTTGCAGATTTTCCATCTTCATCGACAGTAACGATACGTTCTCCCGAACTAACTGTGTCTTTGCTTAATGGGGAATCAACAGTCATTTTCTTATCAGCAATTCGACCTGCCAAGAGTGCACGGTATGTTTTCGATATTTCGTCGTTTTTCATAGCACTATGTAATTGTCTTAGTATAGGAATACTCTTGGCCAACATCAGACAGCCAGAAGTGTCTTTGTCCAAGCGATGCACTAATTCTAGTTTTTTATAGCTATCCCCCATCGCCCTAAATGCCTCTATTACGCCATGAGATTGACCGCTACCACTGTGGACAACAATCCCTGCCGGCTTATTGATGATAATCAAGCCTTCATCCTCAAAAATAATAGAATCTGCTATTTTTTGCTGGAGTGAACGTGTTGGCATGCTGTGTCCTTGTTCATCAAGATAAATTGGTGGGACTCGTAAAATGTCTCCTTCTACCAATTTGTAGGTCTGTTTTTTTCGACCACTGTTGATTCGGACCTCACCTTTTCTCAGCATTTGATATACACGAGATTTGGGGATTTTGCCGAAATATCGGATAAGAAAATTATCAATCCGTTGCCCCGCATTGTCTGCAGATATAACTATTTGTTTTGAATTGATTTTTTTTACATGGATTTGATTCATTTATTACTCATTTTATTGCTGTAGAGCGGCAAGATTGCTATATTAAGCCGCTCAAACCGGGCATTCAGATTAAGACCTATCACAGTCGGTGTATAAATAAGATGCACAAAACTGGTGCAAAGTAATTTTAAGGTTTGTTCATGAAATGGTAAGGATGATAAAGCTAAAGATATCATTCAAAAAGAATATATTAACAATACGCGACCTGTCTTGATTATTTAAGAATTTATCGCGAGCCATATTATGTCATAGGTGATGTTTGATGATTTTATCTAATAAATATTCGCATTAGTTCGAATACGCGATAGTCACAAACACAGGGTTGTAATCATGCTCAACCCAAACAAAATGAGCAAAAATTTGTGTCCGCGCTCCCAGCGCATGGAAATAACATTTGATTAGAGAATCTCATGTCCCATGCAACAATGGTAGAGCGAGGCTTAAGGAATAACAACAATGAAACGTATGCTGATCAACGCAACTCAGCCAGAAGAGGTGCGTGTTGCACTTGTAGATGGACAACGATTATACGATCTCGACATAGAATCAGCCGATCGCGAACAAAAAAAATCCAATATTTATAAAGCTAAAGTCGTTCGTATTGAACCTAGCCTAGAAGCCGCATTTGTAGATTACGGCGCTGAACGTCACGGTTTTTTGCCATTCAAAGAAATAGCCCGTATCTTTTTCAAACCGGAACATCCAGATAAGCCTCGAACTGGCCGAGTTAGTATCAGTGATGCTATTGAAGAGGGACAGGAATTCATTGTTCAGATCGAAAAAGAGGAACGTGGCAATAAAGGCGCTGCGCTGACTACCTTTGTCAGTCTTGCAGGTCGCTATCTGGTTTTGATGCCAAATAATCCCAAGGCAGGTGGTGTCTCTAGACAAATTGAGGGTAGCGATCGATCTGAAGCACGCGATGCTATGAGCGGGCTTGTTATCCCTGATGGTATGGGGCTGATTTTAAGAACTGCTGGTGTCGGTAAGTCATCTGAAGAGCTCCAATGGGATTTGGATTATCTAACTCAACTCTGGGCTGCAATAAGTAATGCAGCTGATGATCGCCCTGCTTCATTTCTTATTTATCAGGAAAGTGAAGTTATTATCCGAGCTATTCGTGATTACTTACGAAAAGACATAAATGAAATATGGATAGATGACCCTGATGTGCATAAACGTTGTCATGATTTTATGACTCAAGTTATGCCCCATAATCTTGAAAAATTGAAACTCTACAAGGATAGCGATCCTCTTTTCACCCGATACCAAATTGAATACCAGATAGAGACTGCATTCTCCAGAGAGGTCCGCTTACCTTCTGGTGGTGCTGTGATTATTGATCATACAGAAGCGTTAATTTCTATAGACATTAACTCTGCAAGAGCGACTAAAGGCAGCGACATAGAAGAAACAGCATTCAATACAAATAAAGAAGCCGCTGAAGAGATAGGACGTCAACTTAGATTGCGTGATATCGGAGGCCTGATCGTCATAGATTTCATTGATATGTTGAATACGCGGAATCAACGCGAAGTTGAAAATGCAATGCGTGATAGTTTACGGATGGATCGCGCTCGGGTTCAAGTCGGCAGGATATCACGCTTTGGCCTTCTTGAAATGTCTCGCCAGCGATTAAGACCTTCTTTAGGAGAGTCCAGTCATACCCCATGCCCTCGATGCGATGGTCAGGGGACTATTCGTGATGTGGAATCATTATCTCTTTCAGTGTTGAGAATTATCGAAGAAGAAGCGATGAAGGATATGACTGCCAAGGTCATTGTAAGAGTGCCTGTTGATGCAGCTACTTTCCTATTAAATGAGAAACGCCAGCCTATCAGTGAAGTACAACATCGTCTTGATGTTGAGATTTTAGTAATTCCTGAACCATCTATGGTTACCCCTCAATACTCTGTGCAACGTGTTCGATTAAATGAGGCAAAACAGAGCGAGAATCAACAAGCAAGTTACAAGATTAAAGCAGATGAAAGTATCAATCCAAACAATGAGCTTATCAGTACGCATAATAAACCTCGTGCAGAGCAACCAGTTGTAAAGCAATTCGTACCGTCAGCACCTGTTCCTGCTGCAAAAACAAAGAATAAGGCAAAGGGTTTGATAGCTTGGTTATTTGGTAAATTATTTGGTGAGGCTGAAGAAAATAATACTTCAAAGACGAATTCAAATAAGAATAACCGGCAAAATAATCGTTCACGAAACAATCTTAATAACGACTCAAATCGAGATCGACCAAGACGTAATAATTCAAATAATCAACAAAGACGTAATTCGAATTCGGCCTCAAACAGCCAACAAAAACGCAATCCGAATTCAGATTCAAATAATCAGCAGCGAAATAGAAATCAACGAATTGACAAGGACAAGGAGAAGAATTCGGAGAATGATGCTACTAATGCTGACACAGCAAAGAGAAATTCAAACTCTGGATCTAGACGAGGACGACGCGGTGGTCGTAGACGTAAACAAGAAAATGTAAGTGGTGATGTGAATAAACAATCAAATACGAGTTCTACAGAAAATAATAAACCTGAAAGCACAAATCAGGCTAATGCAGTTGTAAATAATTCTGTGTCTCAAGAAAGTACTAATAAAACTGAAAGTGCCCAGAGTAATATAGGCCAACAGAATAATAATAATTCTAGGGCTAACACAACTGAAACATCTCCATCGGCTGAAAATACGCCCATAATTAATATGGGTAATAGTAAACCGCCAAGTTTCAAAGAGCCTGAAAGAGATAATGAAATAACGCAAATAAACCCTAACACTGCTTCAGTTAGACCTTTGCAAGATAGTGCAAACGATGATGATAGAACTGATATTAATCGTAACTCCCATAAACAAGACTCAAGTTTACAAAGCGAGGAACGAAAGGTGGTTGTAGCTGAGGAGAGTGATAAGACTTAGTCTTTATCTTTAGTGTTCTCTTGTTGCATGGAATGTAATATCAGGCCAGCGTTCGATGGTTAGATTTAGATTAACCAGGGATGGTGCTAAATAAGTTAAATGCTCTCCACCATCAAGCGCAATATTGTCGCTGGCTTTTTTGCAGAATTCATCAAGCATTTTATTGTCAGGGCATTCAATCCAGCGGGCAGCGACAACAGGGATATTGTCGTATGAACATTCGACGCCATATTCTTCCTTAAGGCGCCAGGCTACAACATCGAATTGTAGTATCCCCACAGCACCAAGGATCAAATCATTTCTGTTTTTAGGTCTAAACACTTGGGTTGCACCCTCTTCACCTAATTGGGTTAAGCCTTTTTGCAATGCCTTCAACTTCAGTGGGTCTCGTAATTGTACGCGCCTGAATAATTCAGGTGCAAAATGAGGTATGCCAGTGAAGTTTAACTTCTCTCCTTGAGTGAATGTATCACCAACTTGAATAGTGCCATGATTATGTAAACCAATCACATCGCCTGACCATGCTTCTTCTGCTTGTTCACGATTTCCAGCCATAAAAGTTAATGCGTTTGATACTTGGATATCACGCCCCAAACGGACGTGATGAATTTTCATGCCACGCTGATAGCTTCCAGAGCATATACGTAAGAATGCAATTCTATCTCGATGTGAAGGATCCATATTCGCTTGAATTTTGAAAACAAAACCACTCAACTTATCTTCGTTTGGGTCAATTTCTCGTTCTTCAGCAGTGCGTGTTTGCGGTGAAGGCGCATGCTCAAGCAAACAATCCAGAAACTCTGAAATTCCAAAATTGTGTAATGCAGTTCCAAAAAACACAGGTGTAATTTGTCCTGATAGAAAATCAGATGTATTAAATTTCTCGTAGACACCTTGTATTAAATTAATTTCTTCATCAATGTCGCCAAGTTGATCGCCAAGTATTTCTTTTGCTTCGTCACTATGCAGTCCATTAATTAGTTTTCCATGGATTGCATCATCTTTTTTGTCGTATAGACGTAAAGTATCATCTAATAAATTATAGATCCCAGTTAATCTGGAGCCCATCCCAATAGGCCAGGTAAACGGCACACATTTAATGCCTAAGTCTGTTTCTATTTCATCTAATAGATCTATCGGTTCCTTGCCTTCTCGATCCAATTTATTAATGAAGGTGATAATAGGAGTGTCTCGTAAACGACAAACCTCCATTAACTTTAGGGTGCGTTCTTCAACGCCTTTGGCAACATCGATTACCATAAGGGCTGAGTCAACTGCGGTTAATGTTCGGTATGTATCTTCCGAGAAATCAGCATGCCCGGGTGTATCTAATAAATTGATAATTTTACTCTTGTACTCAAATTGCATTACAGAGCTAGTAACAGAAATACCTCTTTCTTTTTCCATCTGCATCCAATCGGATGTTGCATGTCGATCAGATTTTCTAGCTTTTACCGTTCCAGCCATTTGAATCGCACCGCCATACAATAATAATTGTTCTGTTACTGTAGTTTTGCCAGCATCAGGATGTGAAATAATGGCAAAGGTACGTCTTTTATTAGTTTGAACGAGTTGATCTGACATCTGATATGCAATTTAATCTTGGAGTATTTTAAGTAAATTAATGTTTTGGAAAAATATATGGATTTATCAATCGTTTCATTTCTCTAACCGCTTCCGGTAATCCGGATAATGCAGCGCGGGAGATAATACTATGACCGATATTTAATTCCAGTATTTCAGGGATAGCGGCAATATCCATTACATTGGTATAGCTCAAGCCGTGGCCTGCATGCACCTTTAGACCTGCATTATTGGCATATTCAACTGATTTTCTTATCTTGTCTAATTCAAGGCGCTTTTGGTTATCATCAATTGCATCTGCATAATGGCCCGTATGAATTTCGATACAGGGCACTGAAGATTCTGCTGCTGCATTTATTTGTTTCTCGTCTGCATCAATAAACAAAGAAACCCTGATACCTACTTCTTTTAGACGGGCACAGCTTTCTGTTATCTTGTGCAATTGAGAAAATACGTCCAAGCCGCCTTCTGTCGTAAGTTCTTCACGTTTTTCTGGGACCAAACAGCAATACTTTGGTTTTACTGATTCAGCAATTGTTAGCATCTCTTCTGTTAATGCCATCTCAAGATTCATAGGTGTTGTTAACGTTTCGTTTAATAGGCGCACATCTCTTTCTTGAATATGCCGTCTATCTTCACGTAGATGTACCGTAATAGAATCTGCTCCTGCTTGTTCAGCTAAATGTGCAGCAGCTACTGGATCAGGATATCGCGTGCCTCGCGCCTGTCGAATTGTCGCTATATGGTCAATGTTTACACCAAGTAACATAAGAAATGGTTTTAAAGTTTATGGAGAATGATATTGTATCGATAATCTATAAGCAGGTATATCAAGCGGGTTGTTTGTTTTTTATATATTCCTGATAAAGAGTTCTACTAGCTAAAGGTTTATCTCCAAGATACTGATTAAGCAGTGATCGCAAGAGTACCTTTGCTTCATTTTTATTTTTAATATCTGTTAAGTTTTCATTATTCAAGCCAATTAATGTTCTGCCTGATACGGGCACGCCTGCTCTGCCGTCCTGTTCATTAGACGTTGGCCCAAAGTCCAATTTATAATAGTAATTGTCTTCAGCGACAATGGCATTTCCCGTATTTAAGTCTTGATCAAATATTACTCCATAGCCTAGTGACTGTAATAATATTTTTTCGAAATAGCGTATTAATACCGGGTCAGAATTATTATCAGTTAACTCCCTTATGGTCTTATTGTAAGAGTCAAATAATTCTGGATGTGATTCATGTTTGTGCAGCAATCTAAGAATTATTTCATTTATATAAAAGCCCGTCATCATTTGCTTGGGGCTCATTGAGGTCATTATTGATGCTAACTCGACATCAATCAAGGTACCTAATTCCGACTTGCTCACCCATGACATTAAATATTCCTGGTAGAGGTTGTAGCTTATACCTTGTTGTTTTTTATTGCGCTTCGCGCCTTTTGCAATAAGGTTAACACGGCCGTGCTCTCTGGAAAGAATTTCAAGGATGAGGCTGCTTTCGCGATAATCTCTACGATGCAATATATAGCATGGCGTATGTTCAACCTTCATTTAAACAATACTAAATCCTACTCATAATAACCAAATTGTTTCAAAGCTTGTTCTGAGTCAGCCCAGTTGGATTTAACTTTAACCCATGTTTTTAAATTCACCTTTTTATCATATAAGCTCTCAAGCTCTAGTCTTGCAGCCTTACCTACAACCTTTAGGACTTTACCTTCCTTTCCAATAACGATCGATTTTTGCCCTTTTGTTTCAACCCAAATAGATGCATGAATATGAATGATTTTTTCATCATCTTTGAATTCATCTATAGTGATAGATAACCTATAAGGTAGTTCATCACTTAATCTCAAGATTAATTGTTCTCGAATAAATTCTGCTGCAAAGAATCGTTCATTTCTATCTGTAACTTGGTCATCAGGATAAAGTGGTGGAGCTATCGGCAATTCTTCAATTAGTAGCGATTCTAAATTAGTAAGACCATCTCCTTTTATTGCAGAGACAGGAATAATCTCTTTGAATTCAAGATGATTTGAAATCGTGTCGATAAATGATAAAAGCTGGTTTTTATCCTGAACTTTATCGACTTTATTAATTATTAAAAATAATTTATCTTTTGGGACATCCTTTAATAATTCGATTACATTTTCATCAAGTTCATTCCACTTTAATCCTTCAACCACAAATAAAACAATATCAATATGATCGAGTGAATGAGAAACGGATCTATTCATATGTCGATTTAAGGCTGATTTTGGTTGCTTTTGTAAACCAGGAGTATCGATGAAAATTATCTGCGCTTCCTCTGTTGTTTTTATGCCTAGCAAATTCCAACGTGTCGTCTGAGGCTTTCTCGAGACAATGCTTAACTTCTGATCAATCATGTAGTTTAATAATGTTGATTTACCAACATTTGGCCTACCAATAATACTTACATATCCTGTTTTAAAATTATTCATATGTTCTACAAAGAAGTTATTTATTTATCTCGGGATCCCAACATTGTGATTACCTGTTTTGCGACAGCTTGTTCGGCTTTTCGTTTACTTTTGCCTGTTGCAATAACAGCCTCATCAAATAGGTCAATTTTACAGGAGACGGTGAATTCGGGTTCATGCGATGAACCCGTTTCTGATATCACTTTATATTCGGGGGTTTCTTGTTTACGTGACTGGAGATATTCTTGTAATTGTGTTTTTGCATCTTTTTTGATGTCTGCTGGATTAACACTTTCAAGGTGAGAATTGTATAGCTTGAGTATGAAATTACGACACGACTCAATATCTGAATCAAGATAGACCGCCCCTATTAACGCTTCAAGAGTGTTAGCCAAGATAGAATCTCGTCGCCACCCACCGCTTTTCAACTCACCTGTGCCAAGTTTTACTTCATTAGATAATTCAATCTCTCTGCTTATCTCGGCAAGCTTTTCTCCTTTAACTAGAGAGGCTCTTAATCTTGTCAACTCACCTTCAGATGCCGTTGGGAATTGTTGATAAATTATATCGGCAATAATAAATCCTAATATGGCATCTCCTAAATATTCAAGCCGTTCATTATTATTATTACCAACGCTCCTGTGTGTAAGAGCTTGCTCTAACAGCGCTTGATTATTGAACCGATAATCAATAATCTTATTTATTTTGATTTCCCACTGGTCAGTTCCATGGTTTCATCAGTATCGACCATGAGGAATATATTCTTAAAAAGATTGTTTGTGTTTTGAAATTTAACATGTAAGTACTTTGTCTTGCCGTCTTTTGATTTCTTCATGTTCACATGATCTTTTACATTTTGATCATTAAAATAATATAAACTATTCACATTAGCGGCTTTCAAAAATAGCCTTCTAATATCCTTGATTGTTTTTCTCTTTGCAGGAGGCTGATTAATTATAGACTCCATTGCGCTTTTTACACCCAAGTGCTCATTATAAAGTGGGAATATTCTAAGCCCAAAAGTAACAAAACAGGCTATAACGACTAAAATCAAAAAAATACCTAGCCCTGTCATGCCATCTTGACGTTGTGATATATGTTTCATAAATACCCCCTGATTGATTTTTGATTATTTAATTATTTGATCATTGTACCAATTCGATGAAAATCTACACCACCATTTTTACTGTCCCAGTTCATCCAGATCATGAAAGCCCGTCCAACGAGATTTTCATCTGGTACAAAGCCCCAAAAGCGACTGTCTTTACTATTATCCCTGTTATCACCTAAAACGAAATAATGACCATCTGGAACGATAACTTCAAGTTCTTGAGAGGGTCTAGTTGGTGATATCAATATTTCATGTTCTATGTCGTCTAAATTTTCAACTCTCAAGGAGACCCCATCCATCATAAATCCAGACCCCTGAGCATTATAGCGTCCATTTAATATCTGCGTTATCGATATATCATTGATATATAATGTTTTGTTGTGGTATGAGACCTTATCTCCAGGCAAGCCTACTATCCGCTTGATAAATGGGATGCTGGGGTCTTCAGGGTAACGGAATACAGTTATATCACCCCGTGCAGGGGTTTTGTTCTTTATGATTATATTATGTAGAACCGGTAGACGAAGACCATAGTCAAATTTATTGACTAATATAAAATCGCCAATCAATAAAGTTGGCATCATCGAACCTGATGGAATTTTAAAGGGTTCAAAGATAAAAGATCTTAATATCAAGACGATCAAGAAGATCGGGAAGAATGATTTTGCATATTCGACAAATAATGGTAATTGTAAGTGCTCTGTATTTTCAGCATCTTTGTCGTTCGCAGCTTTTCTTTCTCGACGTGGGACGAATACTAGGCTATCGATAAGCCAAATAATTCCACTTGAGAATGTTAGAAATACCAATAAAGCTGAAAAATCAAAATTCATTTATCTTTTCCTACATGAAGAATTGCCATAAAGGCTGATTGTGGTATTTCAACAGAACCGAATTGCTTCATACGTTTTTTACCTGCTTTTTGTTTTTCTAATAATTTACGTTTACGAGAGATGTCTCCTCCGTAACATTTCGCGGTTACATTTTTTCTCATCGCTTTAACAGTTTGTCTAGCCAAAATTTTAGAACCAATAGCAGCTTGTATCGCCACTTCGTACATTTGACGAGGTATAAATTCCTTCATCTTCTCAGTCAGCTCGCGTCCCCTGCTAATTGATTGATCCTGATGTACGATGCAAGAAAGGGCATCTACATGTTCATTATTTATCAGAATATCAAGTTTGACCAATTTTGCTGCTTCAAATCGGTTAAAACTGTAGTCAAAGGAGGCAAAACCGCGGCTAACAGATTTAAGACGATCAAAAAAATCAACAACCACCTCGCTCATAGGTAACTCAAATGAAAGAGATATTTGTTTCCCTAAGTATTGTAACTTTTTTTGTACGCCCCGTTTTTCTATGCATAAGGTGATGACATTACCTAAATACTCTTGTGGGACAAGAATGTCAGCAGTAATAATTGGTTCACGAATTTCGAGAATTTTATTAGGAGGTGGAAGTTTAGCCGGATTATCTATGCTGATAATTTCATTACTTGTAGTAAGAACCTCATAGATTACAGTAGGGGCTGATATTATTAAACCAAGGTCATATTCTCTTTCCAGGCGTTCTTGAACAATCTCCATGTGCAACATACCAAGAAAACCGCAACGGAATCCAAAGCCGAGGGCCTGTGATGATTCGGGTTCGTAATGTAGTGCTGCATCATTTAGCCTAAGCTTTCCTAGAGCCTCTCTAAAAGATTCATAATCAGATGAATCAATTGGAAATAATCCTGAAAATACACGTGGTTGAATCGTTTGAAAACCAGGCAATGCTTCTGCAGAGGGTGCTTCAGTAAGAGTTAGAGTGTCTCCAACTGGCGCACCATCAATTTCCTTGATCCCTGCTACAACATAGCCTACTTCACCTGTATGAAGAACTTTTTTAGGATTGCGTTTTGGTGTGAATGTTCCTACTTGATCAACTAGGAAGTCTCTCCCCGTTGACATTATTCTGATTTTCTTACCAACATCTAACTGCCCATCAATTATGCGTACTAATGAAACAACGCCGAGATAGTTATCAAACCATGAATCAATGATTAATGCTTTTAGAGTTCCTTCTGTATTACCTGTTGGAGGCGGAATTTTTATAACTAATTCTTCTAATAATTCTTTTATTCCCTCACCTGTTTTCGCGCTAACGCGTAAGGCATCTTGCGCGTCAATACCAATTATCTCTTCTATTTCATTTATAACACGTTCAGGTTCCGCCGATGGCAGGTCTATTTTGTTTAATACGGGCAATACTTCAACGTCATTATCTATAGCTGTTAAGCAATTAGCGACACTTTGGGCTTCAACGCCTTGCGCAGCATCAACTACGAGCAAAGCCCCTTCACATGCTGCTAATGAACGTGATACTTCATAACTGAAATCGACGTGTCCGGGAGTATCAATAATATTAAATTGATATTGCTCACCATTATTGGATTCATAATACAGAGTAACGCTTTGTGCTTTTATAGTAATGCCGCGCTCACGCTCAATATCCATGGAATCCAGCACTTGTGCAGACATCTCTCGTTCCGTTAGAGCACCGCACATTTGTATAAATCTATCTGCAAGAGTCGATTTGCCATGATCAATATGGGCAATAATTGAGAAATTCCGTATATGCTGCATTAATTGTGTCACTTTATATGTATTGTCTAACTGTTTGTTTGCAAAACGCGCGATTCTATACGATCTTATTCAGACCATAAATCAATTATGGAAATATATATGAGATTTAAAGACTAATCTGCATCTTTAAAGTGATTTAAAAGCATCTGCTCTTCAAGATGATATTGACAGATCTCTTTGTCTCCCTCAGCAAGCAAAGGGATGCGAGCGGCAAATCGTTCCGTTAATTTTGAGTCATGATCTATATCAACTATTTCTACCTTGAAGTTGTATTTATTTTGCCACGGTTTCAAAGCATCCCGCATTTCATGACACAAACAGCAATCTTTCCTTGAATAGATTTTCAGCGTCCGTTTAACATTATTCATCAAGTTTAAGAGCAAGGAAAATTGGACCACCTCGACGTTGTATAAGTACAGGTATAGAGCGACCCTTTGGTAATTCCTTAACAATGTCGTAAAAGTGAGATGAGTCTTTTATTTTAATATTATTTAATAGAAGAATGATGTCGCCTAGGCGTATACCCGCTTTTTGTGCCGGTCCGGCACCTATTTTTTCTACCAAGACCCCATTATCTTCGAGATCGAGTTCTTTTATCTGTTCATCAGTTAAATCTTTAGCGATGACATTTAAGGCATTTTCATCAGGTTGCGATGAAGATGTTGTCGATTTTGCAATGACTTCATCATCGGTGGGCAGCTCTGATATTTTAACTTGGATAGTTTTATGTTTAGATCGGCGAATAATTTCAACAGAAACAGTTGTATCGACCAGTGTTGAGCCAACTAGTGGAGGCAAATCCGAAGAAAAACTGACCTTTCCACCATTGAATTTGATTACAATATCGCCTACTTCGATTCCGGCTTTTTCTGCGGGACCATCAGGCAAAACCTTTGCTATCAATGCTCCGTGAGGGTGATCCATGTCAAATGATTCTGCTAATTCGCGTGTTACGTCCTGTATCAGCACTCCTAGCCAGCCCCTACTGACGCGGCCTTTATTTTTTAATTGTTTATAAACATTTTCAACTACATTAACCGGGACAGCAAAGGACAAGCCCATGAAACCGCCTGTTCGACTGTAAATCTGAGAATTTACACCTATAACCTCTCCATCCAGATTAAATAAAGGACCACCTGAATTTCCTGGGTTTATGGCAACATCGGTTTGGATGAATGGCACATAATTTTCATTTGGCAAACTACGACCAATTGCACTAATAATGCCGGCCGTTACTGATGCATCAAAACCGAATGGCGAACCAATAGCTAAGACCCACTCTCCCACATTGAGGTTTGACGAATCTCCTAGTTTTAATACTGGTAATTTAATCGCTTCGATTTTTAAGACCGCAATATCACTCCTTTCATCACTGCCTATCAATTCGGCAACAAATTCGCGTCGGTCGTTCAACCTGACTATTATTTCCTCGGCATCTTTCACTACGTGGTGGTTTGTTATCACGTAACCATCTTGAGAGATAATAAAACCTGAGCCTAAAGAAGAGCGTTCTTGTGATGGCCCTTGCCCTTCAGGTATTTCACCAAAGTATTTTTTAAAGAAATCATGGAAAGGACTATCTTCAGGGATATCTGGTAAATTGTATCCAGGTGGCAAACCTCCTGTTGCAGCAGCGGTGCTTTTTGCGCTCGTACTAATATTCACGACTGCCGCAGAATTTTCGTTAACTAGGCCAGTGAAATCAGGCAGTGCGCGTGCAAAACCTAAGTCGGCATGTAATAGAAAGAATAAACTTAGAAATGGGATGAATAATTTTTGCTGCATTATTAATATTCCGTGATAGGTCGTTATCTGTTTGCTGTCTTTCATTAGTAATAACTGATACTAAAACTGAGACATACTAAAGGTTGCTAATAATTGGAAATGCTTAATGATAGGACTTTACTGAATCTGCCATTAATTTAACAGTGCTTTTAGGGACTTCGCCTACGGCAGTGATCTGATATCCACCTGCAAAAACGGCATAAGTATTTACCCCTCCAAAATTTGATGCGCCGACAGTGATGTCGGGCTGTTGATTTAATTTTTCAACATAAACAGACACCATCGCTAAGCCATCACTATAAACCAGGTGTTCAACAGGCATTCGACTTGTTAACATAGGTTCTTTCGATTGTTCGCTCATAGAAAATCCCGCTGGCATCCAGGTAACCTTCCATTGTTTATCACTTTCATTTGTTTCGACAGATTCATTCGGTGAGTTTTTATACCAGGTAAAACCTTCGGCTGCAGTTGATGGTTCTAATAGCGCATCATCAATGTCATCGAGTACATTCAATTGAGCAAACATGATTTGCTCAAGTGTTACACCTAACTGATTTTTAAGTTCTGACTTAAGCAGTAATCTGGATTCTTTGTCTATCCAGAGCTGGTAACCATAACGGTACTTATCTATAGGTCTGATATTAATAATCCATGCGTCTAGACCTGCAATGCGATCTTCACCGGCAATTTCGAAAATATAGAAATCAGAAATTGATTTGATTGGCTGTGGCAAATACGTTGAAATCAGTTTTCCTAGGCGGCTTTTCTCAACAACAACAGCTTTATTCTCAGGAAAATAACACCTTACTTGATCTTTATCCCGTATAACCTCTCTTGCATGACCTGTCAGAGAGATTAAGCGTTCGTATGATTCACCATCTCCAGATTTATGGATAATTCTCATGGTGTCGATTTGTTTGCCTAAGGTGTAGACAAAGACGCCATCATAATTTAAAGATCGGCTTGCTGCCGACATCTCATCAATCAAGACTTGTGGATCGGGTAAATTGTCAGCTGAATTAACACTAGGCACACTCCCGACAAGAAGCGCTACCAACAGATATAATGATTGATACTTCAATTAATACTATTCCTGTGATTCTATCGTGACTAGCCTTACATAAGGCAATATACCATTCATGCTGCCATTACTTCGATACTCATTATGATTCATTAAATAGTTGTTAAGACGCTGGTTGGCGACTTCTTCTGGCGTGTCCGATTTTCTAACAGATGCAGGTAACACCTGAGGGTTTGAAAAACTAAAAGTTTGAGATTGAGGCGCTGTATTATTTGCTGCGAGAGTCGGTGTAGTAGAAACCGAATTAACGTCGTTGCTATTTTGGACGCTAAAGACAGCAGCCATCGCAACTGATGCTGCAATAGCAAATCCTGCGAGTGGTTTTAAATTAAATTGTTTTGTTTTTTGAGGGGCAAGAACTGTAGGTTCATTGCGGAGTGTGTTACTTACATGAGTAGAAACTTGGTTAGAGATTTTTTCTGGAAGATGTTCGCGCAGACAATCACCAATCAGATGATAGCGTGACCATGTATCTTTCATATCCTGATTATGAATTAGCTCATCAATAGCCTTATCATTATTACCTTCGTATTCACCATCTATCAATGCCGATAATTCTTCGTTGTTATATTCGCTCATATCTTCAGCCTATATTTCAATTTTGCAGTAATGGACTCATCTTTTCATCAATTGCTTCACGGGCGCGAAATATTCTAGATCGAACAGTACCGATAGGACACTCCATAACACTCGCGATTTCTTCATAACTCAAGCCTTCTACTTCTCTAAGCATGATTGCTGTTTTTAAATCTTCAGGTAGATCTTCAATAGCCTTCAAAACAGTTGCCTGTAATTCATCTTTAAGCAATATGTTTTCAGGTGTTGCCTGTTCTTTTAGAGCACTGTTACCCTCAATTTGTTCAATCTCAGACACATCATAATCGCTTGATCTTGGCCGCCGTGATTGCACAGCAAGATGATTTTTTGCTGTATTCACCGCAATTCGATAAAGCCAAGTATAAAATGCGCTATCACCACGAAAATTAGGCAAAGCGCGATATGCTTTTATAAATGCTTCTTGTGTGACATCCAAAGCATCACTATGGTTCCTGACAAATCGCAATACTAGGTTAACTATTCGTTGCTGGTATTTAAGCACAAGCAAATCATAGGCCGCCTTTTCGCCATTTTTAACCCGCTCTATGAGCTCTTTATCTGTAACGTTATTGGCCATCCGGCCTATCCTCTTGTGCTATTATTTTGCACTTTGCAATGTAAAATGGGTTGTTTGATCATGTGCAACTGTTTTGCATATTATATTAGTATTAAACAATCAAAGGCTTAGATAAAAAAATGGCAATACTACCTTAAGTAAGATGCATGACCAACAACAACATGACGTATTAATAATTGGTAGTGGTGCTGCAGGGCTCAGTCTCGCGTTAAAACTTGCCGATGAAGCCAATGTCGCAGTTTTATCAAAAGAAGCATTAAACGAAGGTGCGACGTTATATGCTCAAGGGGGTGTTTCTGCCGTTCTCGACGAGAAAGACTCAATTGAATCTCATGTTCAAGACACACTAACTGCTGGATCGGGCTTGTGCGATCCGGAAATAGTGCGCTTTGTCGTCGAACGTGCTTATAAAAGCATCGATTGGTTAGTAGAACTGGGTGTTGATTTTACCCGCGCGGATACTAATTCAGATAGTAATTCTCCATTTCATCTACACCAAGAAGGTGGACATAGTCATAGACGAATTATTCACGCCGCGGATGCAACTGGGAAAGCCATTGAAACAACACTTGAATCACGTGTTCGACAGCATCCGAATATCCATTTATATGAGCACCATATTGCAGTTGATTTAATCACAACAAATAAATTGTCAATTACAGGGAATCGTTGTCTCGGCGCATATGTACTTGATATTGAAGATAATAATGTCATGGTATTCAGTGCCAAGAACGTAGTTCTAGCAAGCGGTGGTGCAGGCAAGGCCTACCTTTATACAAGCAACCCAGATAGCTGCACTGGGGATGGCATTGCAATGGCATGGCGTGCAGGCTGTCGTATCGCAAATATGGAATTTATCCAGTTTCATCCGACTTGTCTTTATCACCCAATGGCAAAATCCTTTCTTATCTCCGAAGCATTGCGGGGAGAAGGGGCAAAATTAGTCTTGGAAAGTGGTGAGCCTTTCATGCATCGCTATGATCAACGTGAAGAATTAGCGCCGAGAGATGTCGTTGCTCGCGCAATTGATTCTGAAATGAAGCGCTTAGGTCATGATTGTGTTTATCTTGATATCTCACATAAATCACCTCAATTTATTGAAGAACATTTTCCAACCATCAATAAACGCTGTCTTGATCTCGGTATCGACATGTCACGAGAGCCTATCCCTGTTGTTCCTGCTGCCCACTATACTTGTGGTGGTGTGATGATTAATCAGGATGGACAAACCGATATAGCGAGTCTATACGCCATTGGTGAGACGAGTTGCTCAGGGCTACATGGTGCAAATCGGATGGCCAGTAACTCTCTTTTGGAATGTGTAGTCTTTGCCCATGCCGCTTCTGAAGCTATCCGGCAATCATTAGCCGCTATTAAAATGCCGGGAAAACTACCTGAATGGGACGAGAGTCGGGTAACCGATTCTGATGAAGAAGTGGTTGTTAGTCATAACTGGGATGAAATACGCCGATTCATGTGGGACTACGTAGGCATTGTAAGAACCACTAAACGGCTTCAACGCGCACAGCATAGAATTGAGTTGTTAAAATCGGAAATTACTGATTACTATGGGAATTTTAGAATAAGTAAGGATTTAGTCGAATTGCGTAATTTGGCCGTCGTTGCCGAGCTGATCATTGAATCAGCACTCAAAAGAAGAGAAAGTCGAGGTCTCCATTTTACAACAGACTATCCCATCGCAGAAATTTCAGATAAAGGCGAAAACACAGTAATAAAAGCAAAAACATCTGAAAATGGCCACATTGCAGCCTAAATATAATCTATAATATTCAGTCAGTTACACTGATTATTAGCAATGCAATAAATAAAACAATATGACATATTGTTATATATAGTATCTGTAAGCCATTAATGCTGTTGGCATTTCTTTTGCATCCATCGCTACATGAAAACTATTAATATAATGATATGACGACTTCAATAGAACATATGGCAGACATTACAGACATTAGCGAATCACCTGGTATACAGAATTCACATCTGATGATCTCTTATCCTGAGAACATGACTGATGTGACTAGTATGTCGATCCATGTAATGGGTGTTTTACAAAGTACGCTTGAACTAGAGAAGTTAATCGAACTTTTTGATGAGGAGTTAGCTGCTGTTGTTCCTCATGACCATTTTAGTTATGAAAATGTAAATGAAACCATCAAGTGCGATATTGGCAAAGTAGCGCTACACAGTTCGAATTATCGCTTGGTTCTATTTGGCAAAAGTCTGGGTCAATTAACTATCTCTAGAAATACCAAGTTTGTTGAAGTAGAAATCCAGAAGATTGAAAGTTTGATCTCGGCACTGATTTATCCTTTAAGAAACGCACTACTTTATAAACAAGCTGTAGAAAAAGCCTATATTGATCCATTGACTGGGGTAAATAATCGCGCTGCTTTTGATAAGTCAATCGAACAAGAAATGGAGTTCTCAGCACGTCATAAGCATGATTTGACTTTAATGATGCTGGATTTGGATAAATTCAAAGATATTAATGATAACTACGGACATACTGTTGGCGATGCCATCTTGAGAAGTTTTGCTGATAGCATAATGAAATGTTTACGCCGAAGTGACATTCTTTTTCGTTATGGTGGTGAAGAATTCTCTGTGCTACTTAGAAATACTGGTACAGATGGTGCGACTTTACTTGCCGAACGTATGAGAAAAAGTGTTGAGGATATGGAGTTTGAATACAACAATATTAATGTTAAAACCACAGTCTCAATTGGTCTGGCTCAGATGCAAGATGGTGATGGTATAATCCAGTTGATCGAACGTGCTGATGAACTGCTTTATATCGCAAAAGATAAAGGACGAAACCGCGTAGAGTCTTAATCAGGAATTATTTTTAAAGTACTACTTTTCTTTTTCAATCATTTTTATAAATGATTCCTCGTTCAATGTTGTAATTCCTAACTCGATTGCCTTTTCGTACTTGCTGCCGGCATTCTCTCCAAACACAACATAGTTTGTTTTTTTCGATACACTGCCTGTTACTTTGGCTCCCATCGATATTAGTTTTTGTTTTGCCTCATCACGCGTCATAACTTGCAAACTACCAGTAAGCACAAAAGACATTCCGCTAAAAACAAGATCTATTTCATCGTCTTTATTGTCCCAATGAATGCCGGCTACTAATAACCGCTGGATTATTTCTAAATTATGTTTTTGTTTGAAAAAACTAACTATATTGAGAGCAACTACTGGGCCAATATCAGATATAGTTTCTAGTTCTTCTGTTGTGGCTTGTTCAATTAAATCTAGCGATTTGTATTTCATGGCGAGTGTGCGTGCCGTTGCTTCACCGACCTCGCGTATACCCATTGCGTAAATAAAACGTTCTAATGTTGTATCTTTACTCTTATCAAGAGCAGCAATTAAATTCTCTGCAGATTTTGTCCCCATTCTCTCAAGTTCTGCTAATTTTTCTTGAGATAAGGAATAAAGATCTGCAACAGTAGTAATCAATCCTGACTCGGTTAATTGAATAATCAGTTTGTCTCCTAGCCCGTCGATATTCATTGCCTTGCGCGATGCAAAGTGAATAATAGCCTGAATGTTTTGAGCAGAGCAGGAAAGCCCGCCTATGCATCGATATACAGCCTCTCCTTCTTGTCTTACAACATCAGACTCACAAACAGGGCACACAGTAGGCATGATAAATTCCCTGATATCATTTTCCCCGGCATCCGCACGTCTTTCTTTTATGACAGCGACTACTTCCGGGATAACATCACCCGCACGACGAACATAAACCCAATCACCAATCTTGATATCTTTACGTTTAATTTCATCAATATTATGCAATGTTGCATTAGTTACTGTGACGCCTGCTACATTGACTGGTGATAATCGTGCCACAGGCGTTAATGCACCAGTGCGCCCAACTTGAACTTCAATATCCAGTAACTGTGTTATTTCTTCTAATGGAGGAAATTTATAGGCTATAGCCCAACGTGGTGCTCGTGACACGAAGCCTAATTCACGTTGTTGTGAAATCTCATTGACTTTAAAGACAACGCCATCAATATCATGCGCTAATTCTGAACGTCTAGCACCAATTTCAGCGTGATAATCCAAGCATGCATCAATGCCATCCAGACTCTTTGTCTCAGTTGAGACAGGCAGTCCCCATTCCTTTAATTGCCTTAAAATATTTGTATGGCTAGTTAAATTTGTATTGCCCTTATAATCACCGATACCATAAGCAAAGAATGACAAAGGTCGCTCCGCTGTCACTTTTGGATCTAATTGTCGTAAAGAACCTGCAGCTGCATTACGTGGGTTAGCAAAAATCTTTTCATCTTTCTCGCGTTGTCTATTGTTTAATGCTGCAAACCCCTTATGTGTCATAACCACTTCACCTCTTACTTCTAACAATTGAGGGATATTTTCTCCGACGAGACATAGCGGCACTTGCGGGATGGTTCGTACATTGTGTGTAACATCCTCACCTGTAGATCCGTCGCCACGTGTAGCAGCGGTGATTAACAAACCATTCTCATACAGGATATTTACTGCAAGACCATCAAATTTAGTCTCTCCGGAAAACACTAATGAACTTACGGATAACTTTTCTTTTATTCTTTTATTGAAAGCCCGCATTTCATCTTCATTAAATGCATTTCCTAATGACAACATAGGCACCAGATGTTTAACCTCTTTCAATTCCGATACTGGTGTCACTCCTACTCGTTGAGTCGGTGAGTCAGACGTAATTAAAACACTAAACTCCGTCTCTATCGCGACCAGCTCTCGCATTAGCTTGTCGTATTCGTTATCGGAAACCGAGGGGGCATCCAAAACGTAATATTGATAATTAAGCTTATTGATTAATTGACGTAAGGCCTCTGCCCTATGTCTAGCTTGTTCTAATTGCATTTTGGGTTTTAATTATCTGAAAAGGATGCTGCTTTGTCGCGCAGTTTATTAATAGATGCAGTATTCAAAAGTTCGTTGTTAGAAGTGCGTATATCACCACCTAATAACTCGGCCATTCGTTGTGTGGTATTCAGATACAATTCAAATACTACGCTAGCATCAATTGAAGCTGGTGAGTACATAAATGCCGCGACTCCTTTTGTCTTTAAGTCGGCCATTCTCCCAAGATCAAACGAACCCGGCTCATGCATGTTTGCAAGGCTGAATAATGGTTGACCAGAGTGTAACTTACCTGGTCCAAAGTGATGAAAAACATTCATGTGGCCATAAACCATTCCGATTTCATCAGCAGCTTTGCTGATAGATAAGCCATTGAATAATGTATGTGCGGGACTGGTAATATACAGCACCAGGAGATCGTCACTATCCTGATTTGCTTTTGGTGTTTCGGCCTCCAGCTCAGGTTCTGCTGGGGTTAATTCATCTTGATGTTCTTGAATGTCTTCTTCTATAGCAGCAAACACATCATAGTCATTATTTTCAGTCAGTTCTGACTCGTAATCCTTAACACTCATTTCAAGTGGCAAGGGCAATTCATCATCCGCATCATCATTGTTTACAGGATCTGTTGTGACTAGAGATTCTACTGGCTTGTGTTCATCTGAATCCGGAACCGGATCTCTTGATTGAGTTAATAAACTGCCCAGATCAGCCATTGCAGCAGAATAATCTTCCACTTCATTATTTAATGGTGTTAAAGGAATATCTGGAATTTCGTCAACGGCATCAAGGATGTCTGCTTTCTTATTTGGCTTTGCCCTATAAAATATTTCCCATAGGTAAATACCTAAAACTATAAAGCATCCTATTATTAATAATGTTAGGCGCAACTTATCCATAGGCGCTTAAGGCTCACGGTGTTTATAAATTGAGATAGAATAACAGTAGTGACACAGACACTCAAAGCTAAAAACAAGCCTTCGCAATTGATTAGGCTGTTGCTGCCATCTCAACTGCTTCGTCCATATCCACTGATACGAGTCGGGATACGCCGGCTTCATGCATTGTGACCCCCAGAAGTTGATTAGCTATTTCCATTGTTATTTTATTATGCGTAATGAAAATAAACTGAACTTCATCGGACATTGATTTAACCAATTCACTGAACCGTCCCACGTTGGTATCATCAAGAGGTGCATCAACTTCGTCTAATATACAAAAAGGTGCTGGGTTAAGTTTGAATATTCCAAAAACCAGGGCAACAGCAGTAAGCGCTTTTTCACCACCTGATAATAAGTGAATATTGCTGTTCTTCTTTCCTGGTGGTCGAGCCATTATTGCAACCCCGGTTTGCAACAAATCATCTCCTGTTAACTCGAGGTATGCATGTCCCCCACCAAATAGTTTTGGAAACATTTCTTTAACATTTGTATTAAGCGCATCAAATGTTTCTTTAAAACGAGTTCTAGTTTCTTTGTCAATCTTGCTTATAGCATTCTCAAGAGTAGTTAATGCATCAATTAAATCTTTATGCTGACTATCAAGATATGTCTTACGCTCGGAATTCTGCGTGTACTCGTCAATGGCTGCAAGATTGATAGGCCCCAAACGTTGAATCTTACGATCTAGGGACTCTAGTTGGCTGCTCCAATCTTCTTGATTCGCCCCCTCTTCCATAGATTCCAATAATTCTTTTGCGTTTTGTTCTTCAGCATTTAATTGTTCTTCAACTGTTTCAAGTCTGACCTGACAGCTATTGACGCCTAAACGTGCTTTTTCAAGATCTGTTCGAAGTGTCTCCAATCCTTGTTCGTATTTATGTCTATTTTGCTCTGACTCTCGCATATTGCCTTCGATAGCCTGTACATTCGTTCTAGCATCGCCCAGATTTTTTTCTGCATTTATTTTATCTTTGAGGCAAATTTCAATTTTTTCCAGTATCTCATTTATTGGCGATTTGTTTTCCGACAAGTTTTTTTCTAATTCAATAATTCTCGCTGACAGTTGTGAGACTTGAATATCATTTCTCTTGATTGCCTGTTCATATGATGCGCGTCGAGAGCTATGTGATTCGAGCTGCAAGGCAATGCCATGACTCTCGTTATGTGTTTCTTGCCAACGAGCCCTTGCACTATTTAACGACTCACGATGCTGATCTTTTACATGAGATAACTCTGCCCGTTGATCTTGTAGTTGAATCTTATCTTTATCAAGCTGCTCCAGACGTTGTTTTATAGAATCAATTTCTACTTTATCAGTCGTGTTTTGATCTTGATTTAAATCGCGCTCTTCAACGAATTGTTGATAACGAATTGTTTGTTGTTCCGATTCTGTTTGAGAAGATGCCAGTTTTGCCCGCACATCTGAAATCTCTTGCTGTTGATTACTTAATGAAGCTTGCTGTTTATCAAGCGTTAGCTCAGCCTCTTCAAGGGTTTCTTCGTTAGTATGCAATTCGCCTTCAATAAATTTAATGTCTGCTTCACTATTTTCAAGATCTTGCCTAAGCTCAGTGATTTCAGCTTCTCGGTTTAATACACCACCACTGGCATCGCTGGCATTATTGACAACAACCCAGTCGTGACTCATCCAAATGCCTTTTTCCGTTACCACACTCTGCCCTACAGTCAAGCTGGAAAGCATCCTGCTAGCTTCTTCAGAAGAATCCGCAAGAAAAACATTTTCAAGTACCGATGGAATTCGAATATCAGTTGTGATTTTTTCTATTAGACGTGGAAATTGATTTGAATTAGCCGAAGCACTTGTACTAATTGAATTGATAAGTCCGATTTTTCCCGGTGCCAGTTCTAGTCTTTCTAGATAAGTACCAATATCATCTACACAGATATCATGTAGGTGATTGCCTATAACTGTTTCTAGCGCATGTGCCCATTTTGGCTCAACTTTTATTGATTGAGAAAGACGTTGTTGTTGATCTAGATTATGCTCTTGCAGCCAGGCGCTTAATTCTTGATTATCATCAACAACTGATTGTTGTAGTGTTTCCAAAGAAGCCAAACGGCCTTTTAAATGTTGATATTTTTGACGAGCAGCATCAAGATTTGTTGACAATACTTTAACTTTTTCTCGATATTCTTTAACAATATTTTGTTTGTCAGAATGTAATTTTAATAGTGCCGCTTGCTTGTCTTCTTCTTCTTTTAAATTGTTGATTAAGTTTTGAATACTATTGTTGAGTTCAGACTCTTCAAACTTTGATATTTCTTTATCTAGCACAATCCTGCGTTCAGCAAGTTCATCAAGTCCAAACTCAAGGTGCTCTAAACGTGTTTTATCAACTTGTTCTTGTCGAGCAAACTCAGAAAATGACTCATTAAACGTGTCCCACTCAGACTGCCAACCTTGCATCGCTTCCTCAGCATTGTTAAGGATTTCGTATGCCTTATTGCTTTCGTCTCTTGAGCCGCTTAGTTTTGGTTCGAGATTGCTTAATTCAGCTTGAAGTTTCTCATACTCTGATTTGTCTTGTTCATGTTGCCTGTTTGTATCGGCATGAGTTTCTTTAGCCTTCTCGAGTTCTGCTTCAATAGAGGTGATTTTTTCTCGAGTATGTTGAAGTTTTTGTTCGTACTGAGAGATATCACTACCTACTTTATAATATTCAGACTGCATATTATTAAAGTGTTGATTGGCTTCGCTCAGGCTATCACGCTGTTTTTCTATTTCTGCTTCAGTCTCGCGAACTTTTGCAATAGATGCCTCAACTGCATTTTCTCGTACAGTTGATTCTTCTTTTAACGAATTCATTTCCTTATTCAGATCGCGCCAATTCAATGCGAGTAACTCAGCACTTAACTTGCGTTGATCTTGCTTCAGATTTTTATAACGTTCTGCCGCCTTAGCTTGCCGTTGCAAATGATTTAATTGTTTTTCTAATTCTTCGCGGATATCAGTTAGTCGCTCAATATTTTCTTTGGTATGCCTGATACGGTTTTCAGTTTCTCGACGACGTTCACGATATTTGGATATTCCAGCAGCTTCTTCAATAAATACTCTTAATTCTTCAGGTTTTGCCTCTATTAATCTTGAAATCATGCCTTGCTCAATAATGGCATAGCTACGAGGTCCTAGACCTGTACCAAGAAAAATAGCTGTTATGTCTCTTCGACGACAACGCGTACCATTCAAATAATAGGTCGAAACCGCATCACGATTAATTTGACGTTTGATAGAAATCTCATTGTAACTGGCATACTGCCCGCCCAATTTATTCTCCGTGTTATCAAAAATCAGCTCAACAGAGGCTTGGCTAACTGGTTGTCTGGCGCTAGAACCGCTAAATATGACGTCAGTTAATGATTCGCCACGAAGATGTTTTGCCGAGCTTTCCCCCATCACCCACGTGACAGCATCAATTATGTTTGATTTACCACAACCGTTTGGTCCAACCACGCCAACAAGACTGCCGGGGATGATAAGATTGGTTGGATCTACAAAGGATTTAAAGCCTGAAAGTTTTATATTGCACAAACGCATGGGGCGATACGATACTAGAGAATCAAGTCGCTGTCCAAGCGAAAATCAATACTATATTATACATTATAAATACTCTATAAATACTTGATATTATGTATATTATTATATAAGTAAAGAATAAGTAAGAAGTCCAGTAACAACATTACAAATAACTATGATATCGTTCGTTTTGTTGTAACTTAAAGAGAGTTTTTACCGAATGTCTAGCCAAGCCACTGATACACTTGAAACATTTCCAAATCCGAAATCTGATCGTGATTTTACTATCAGGATTGATGTCCCTGAATTCACATGTCTATGCCCAAAAACAGGCCAACCTGATTTTGCATCACTCGAAATTGAGTATATTCCTGACGAATTATGCGTCGAACTCAAGGCATTAAAGCTCTATGTCTGGTCCTATCGAGATCAAGGCGCTTTCCACGAGGCGGTTACTAATAAAATACTGGATGATTTAGTAGCAGCGACATCCCCTAGGTATATGAAGCTGACAGCAATCTTCAATGTCCGTGGCGGCATTTACACCTCTGTTGTAGTCGATCATATCAAGGATGGTTGGGTACCTAAAACGCCAATTTCTTTGCTTTAGGCAAGGTTTATAGATATGAAACAATTCCGATTGGGCTTTAATTACTTGCTCTCTGGGTTTAAATTGATCCTGAAACCAGGCGTTCGCGTTTATGTTCTCATCCCATTACTCATAAATAGTCTTTTATTTGCAGGCGCTATCGTCTATGGCGCCAATACGCTTAATGAATTGATAGATACCTTATTAATACAATGGCAATGGCTAGAATGGTTAACTTGGCTGCTCTGGCCAATTTTTGTGATTATTGCCTTAGCAATAGTTTTCTTTTGTTTTTCTATCATTGCCAATTTGATTGGCGCCCCATTTAATGGTTTTTTGTCAGCTGCGGTAGAGCAGTCATTAACTGGCATTGAAGTGAAATCGGATAATGAGCAAGCCTTAACAAAAGTAGTCGTTTTGGCTCTTAAATCAGAGATTCAAAAAATCTTATATTTCATTATCCGGGCGCTACCTCTTTTGATACTATTCGTATTACCCATAGTTAACGTTACAGCGCCATTTATCTGGTTTCTGTTTACAGCATGGATGTTGACTATTGAGTATGGGGATTATCCTATGGGGAATCATGATATTGATTTTAAGCAACAACGCGAAAAATTCAGATCAAATCGGCAACTTGCCTTTGGCTTTGGATCTGGCGTGATGCTTTTGACCATGATTCCTGTTATTAATTTTTTAGCTATGCCAGTAGCTGTCGCCGGGGCAACACGACTATTTATTGAAACCCCGGAGCTGAATTCATGAAAGAAATTTATCATTCAGAATTGCTTCGACTCTACCTTTCTGGTATAGATGCACGCTGATTTTTATTGGCCGGAGACTTGGAATGGCTACCAAGAAGAAAACAAGTAAAAAAACTGCTAAAAAGAAAGCGACTAAAAAGAAGGTTCCTTTGAAAAAGAAGGTGACCAAGAAAAAAGTCGCCAAGAAAAAAGCAACTAAGAAAAAGGTTCCTGTGAAAAAGAAGGCGACCAAGAAGAAGGCTGCGCCCAAAAAGAAAGTTACCAAGAAAAAAACAACGCCCAAAAAGAAAGCTACCAAGAAAAAAACTGTTGTAAAAAAACAATCCGTTAAACCTACCAAGAAGAAAGATGAAGGAATGGCAAAAGTAACTAAGATCAACACCAAAAAAGACAAGGCAAGTAAAACAAACAAGAAAACTAAAGTTGCGCCCTATACAGAAAAGAAAGGTGAGGATTATATGGGGACGGAACAAACAGAACATTTTCGTGAGATACTCAACGCGTGGAAGCACGACCTTATGCAAGAAGTTGACCGAACTGTTCATCACATGCAAGACGAGGCATCAAATTTTCCTGACCCAAGTGACAGAGCATCACAAGAAGAAGAATTTGCTTTGGAACTTCGTACACGGGATCGGGAAAGAAAATTAATTCGTAAAATCGATGAAGCAATATTGACTTTAGACAGTGGTGATTACGGCTATTGTGATGTATGTGGCATTGAAATCGGTGTCCGCAGACTCGAGGCAAGACCAACCGCAACACAATGCATTGATTGCAAGACACTAGACGAAATTAAAGAACGTCAACTAGGTTGATTTGTTTTAATTTCTGACTCGAATAATAAGTCTGAATATCGTGGCCGCTTTGCTCCAACGCCAAGCGGCCCTCTTCATTTCGGTTCTGTCATTGCTGCATTAGGAAGTTACCTACAAGCCAGAAAACAAAATGGTCAATGGCTGATTAGAATAGAAGACGTTGATCTACCTAGAACAATATCTGGTTCAGATAAAGTTATTCTCAAGCAACTAGAGACTCTAGGCTTAACTTGGGATGATGAGATCGTTTATCAAAGTCAACGCACCCCAGCATATGAGTCTGCTCTTGAAGTCTTAACTTCACTTGGGCACACGTTTCCCTGCTCATGTACTCGTAAAGAAATAGCTAGCAACCCTTATCCTGGCACATGCCGCAATGGTGTAGCTGACGGACTTATTGGCCGTTCAATTCGTATCAAAACAAATGACCATGAAATTACTGTTAATGATCTATTGCAAAGTAAATATACGCAATCGCTAGAATCGGATGTTGGTGACTTTATTATAAAACGTACTGATGGACTGTTTGCCTATCATCTTGCTGTTACTGTTGATGATGCAGAACAGGACATCAATGAAATAGTCAGGGGCGCAGACTTGCTTGATTCGACTCCAAAACATATTCATATACAAAAGCTACTTGGATTTTCTACACCAAGCTATCTTCATTTGCCGGTCGCAATTAATGAAGATGGCAGCAAGGTAAGCAAACAATCTCATGCTGCAGCAATCGATCTAACGAATCCATCTAGAATAATTTTCGAGGCACTCCAGTTTCTTGGGCAATCACCACCACCTGAAGCTATAGACTCGGATCTTGAATCATTATTAGCCTGGTCTATTAAAAACTGGAATGTGAATTCATTGCCCAAACAAAAAGAAATCAAGATTTAACAAATAAGCCACAGAGAACACAGAGGCCACAGAGAAAAGCAGTTAATATAATTAAACATGTTTATAAAAAACGGGCAGGATTTCATTAAATTTATTTATTCTATGTTTTAATTATCTAATATTTTTTGCTTTTCTCTGTGGCCTCTGTGGCCTCTGTGGCCTCTGTGGCCTCTGTGTTCTCTGTGGCTATAGATTTTTGTTGTGTTTTGCTGCGTCAGGAACTTTGCGGATTATCTTTCTAAGAATCAAACTATGATTCACTATTATATTTGTCATGACATTGTTTGCGTGCCAAAAATGCATCTCTAGCAATTTGCAGATCTTCCACAAACCATTCTAGCTCATTCATTTTTAATGCTTGCGGACCATCAACCAAGGCTTTTGTAGAATCCGGATGAAAATCAGCGAGAACCATATTTGCTCCGGCAATAACGCCCTGCGCTGCGGCATGCATGACGTCTAAAATTCCTTCTGGCCCGAATTCGCGCGAACCAACCGAATGTGAAGGGTCAATACAAACCGGCATATGTGTATAGCGTTTGACAACTGGTACATGGGCAAAATCAACTAGATTTCTATGTGGATCTCCCATATTAGTTTTCATGCCTCGCAAACAGAAAACAACATTGTGGTTACCTTCACTTGCCAAATATTCTGCCGCATTTAAAGATTCTTCAAGGGTGATTCCAAATCCCCGTTTTATTAATACCGGGAACTCTCGCTGTCGCCCTACTGCTTTTAATAACTCAAAATTTTGAGTGTTACGAGTACCAATTTGCAACATAACGCCAGTTGGATTCCCCGCTTGTTCGAGCGCATTACTAATCTCTTCAATGTGAATGTCATGAGTGATCTCCATTGCGATCACTTTAATATTGTATTTTCCAGCCAACTCAAATACATAGGGCAGACAGTCTTTGCCGAATCCCTGAAATGAATACGGGTTTGTACGCGGTTTATAAGCGCCCATCCGTGTGCAATTTAATCCGAGGTCATTTAATGCACGCATCATAATTTCAACATGCTCACGTGTATCAACAGCACAGAGGCCTGCAAACACATGAAATTCGTCTTGACCAAACCTAACACCGTTATAGTCAAAATAACTAGCACGTACATCTTCATTATGACGTCCCAAGACTTTATATTCTCGCGATACACGAACGACTCTATCGACCAGGGGTAAACTTCTGATATGCATATCATCAAGGGGCATTGTGTCGCCAACGAGATAAAACTCAGTTAAACGCTGTTGCTCGCCCTTCTCTTCATGCATGCGAATCGTAATATTGGGTAGATTGTGGAGATAGGCCACCAAATTTGTATATTCAGTGCTAGTCTTATCTGAATCAGGCTTTAGAATAATGATCATTTAAATCAAAGAACTTATATAAGATTAATTGTCCAAATCATTACATTTAATAATTGAAAAATAAATAACTATTTAAATCATATGCTTTTATGAATATGTCTAAATTGATTAACAGAATAATTCCATTGTCTTTCTTGATGTTATTAGTAAGTTTTCCTGCAATAGCTGTAGAAAAAATTGTTATTAATGGCCTTTTTAAAGACAAAGCAATTGTAACAATTGATGGGAAACAACGTGTTCTAAAAAAAGGCAAGGCTAGCCCCGAAGGTGTTTTGCTAATTGAAGCTGATAGTAAGCAAGCCGTTATTGAAATAGATGGGAAACAAGACGTTTATAAACTAGGAACACATATAGGTAGTAACAACGCGAATAAACCTACTTCTGGTGAAAAACTTATTATTGCGCCCGATCCTGGTGGCATGTACAACATCTCTGGAAGTATCAACGGTTCCTCTGTGAAATTCATTATCGACACTGGTGCTAGTGCTGTTTCGATGAATAGCAATGTTGCCAAGCGCCTAGGCATAGATTACAAATTAACCGGCAAAAAAGGAATGTCTTATACCGCTTCTGGAAAAGATGAAATATATATCGTTAAATTAAAAAGAGTACGCGTAGGTAATATTGAACTACGAAATATTGAAGGTGTTGTACACGAAGGTGGATTCCCTGTAACTACCCTGCTCGGCATGTCTTTCCTAGGTAAGTTAGACATGAAACGAGAAGGACGCATCATGGAACTAGAGAAAAAGTATTAATAATTAAACAGAACGTTTTAATCGTTCGCTATCCCAAAATATTTCTTTACCGCCCTTTTCTTGATTTAGCGCTCTCGCCAACACAAAAAACAAATCCGATAGCCGATTAATATAGCGCAGTGATTCGGGATTAATATACTCATTTCTAGCCATAGCAACCAAATTACGCTCCACTCTTCGGCACACACTTCTTGCTAGATGACAAACTGAAGCAGATAGAGAACCACCGGGCAAAATAAATTCTTTTAAGGCGGGCAAATCTTCATTGTAAGTATCGATGAGTTCTTCAAGCCTATCGACACTAACAGGATCAATGGCTGCATTGCCGGGTATTGCTAGTTCACCGCCAATATCAAACAAACGATGTTGTATGTTTAGTAAGTAGCCAGAGACATCATCGGGAATGCCGCTCGCACCAAGCACACCACATAGACTATTGAGTTCATCGACATCACCCATGGCATCAACACGAATATTTGATTTATCAATGCGTTCACCATTACCTAATGCAGTTGTGCCATCGTCGCCCGTTTTCGTATAGATTTTGCTTAATCTGTTACCCATAATTAATTTCCCATGTAATTTAATGCAGGCAATAAACCTTCTGGCAACTTATGCACATCAGGATGTAATGCATGAGCCATAATCTCCATGCCATCGACTAGCCGCGGTCCTGGTCGACTGAAATAAGCATTACCATCAGTCACGAAGACTTGCTTTTGATTTGATGCTTTTAGATTAGACCATTCACTTTTATTCTCAAGGATAGGCATATCCAAAAGCGTCCGCTCTAAATTGTAACCACAACATGCAACAAATAATGTATCGGGATTTATATCTACTATACTATCCCAAGAGATGGTGTTTGAAGGTTGGTGTTTATTGCTCAACAAGCTAATGCCGCCAGCATATTCAATCAATTCCGGCGTCCAATGCCCTGCATTAAATAAGGGATCCAACCACTCAAGAAAAACAAGTCTTGGTCTTGCATTTAATGCGATGTTTTTTTCAGTTATTTCAATAACAGATTCGACACGATTCTTGAGCTTGTCTACTGCCAATCTAGCTTGCTGTTCAAAGTTTGTTTTTTCTCCTACCAACAACAATGTATGAAATACATCTTCTAGCGTCATCGGTTCAAGATTTATTATTTGCGCATCACCAGGAAGCTCACAAACCGCTTCTAAAACTTCATCTTCAGCCACAGCACAAACTTCACATAGAGATTGCGTGATAATAAAATCTGGTTTTAATTCTTTAAGCACTTCCATATCGAGATGATAGATGGCCTTTTCTGTGCTTAATTGTTGTCGTACCGCCACATCGATTTCCAAACTTGAGGCATCTTTCGGTATTAGACTTTCCGTCACATTAGGCAGTTCTTTAACAAAAGAAGGATAGTCGCATTCATGGCTTACACCAACAATGTAATCTCCCAAACCTACCTGACAGATTATTTCTGTCGCACTTGGTAACAAAGATACAATTCTCATTGTTTAATTCGCTAGCATTAAATCGGTGAATATGAATCCATCTTTATTAACGGTCTCACCAATAGTTATCGGTATATCCGATTTGAACATAGGTCCAGCATTAACAAAGGTATGGAATTCACCATTTTCTCCACAGGGATCTACATTATCATCTAATTCGGATAAAAATATTTTATCGAACTTATATCCTGCAAAGTTTTCTGAAAGTTGTTTTGGATCAACGCAAGTTATATAGGCAGATACGCCATTTTCTACCATTTCATTTGCAAGCTCTTTAGTTGGACTTCCCCATATTGGAAACAAAGGTTTTATATCTGATTGGCTCATCTTTTCGATACGATAACGCCGCACATCTTCTAAAAACAAATCACCAAAAGCGATATGCGTTACACCATGCTTAATATCTAGCATTGCTAACGTAGTTCTCATAATATTTTCGTAATCTGCATTTAAACAAGGCCATGGTAAAGGTACTTTGAATAAAGGAAGTCCCGCAGCTTTGGCCTGTTCCTCTAATAGTTCTTCCCGAACAGCATGCATTGCCACTCGATTAAATCCTGAATTAATCGTCGTTAGCAATCCAATAATTTCAACGTCTTCAGATTGTTGTAATTGATATAGAGTCCAGGCAGAGTCTTTGCCTGAACTCCAGGAAAGCACCACACGCTTCATGCGATAGTTGGATTAGCCTCTTTATCAATCCACTGTTTAACACCTTCATAAGTGCCAAACAAAACAGCAGAATAAAGCAAGTCACCCATGAGAGAATTACCATAAAAAGGAATTGCCCTGACAAAGCACAATGTTAAACCTTCCATTGTGAGTGGATAATATAATCCTGTTGCCCACAAAGTGAAATTGGACAATACAAATAAGATAGTAGCAGAACCTACAGCAGAACCACCTACTCTAAGAACGCTTCGCTTTTTAGATAAGACATAACGTCCTAATACTGCACTCAATGCAAAACTCACATAAACAGATAACATGATTATTGGGTTATAAAAACCAATAAAAATGTCGCTGATGAATAATACAGCAAGGGGAATTAACCAAGCGCGACGATTCATCACATAGGCGCCAGCAAATAGTCCTAAGGCACCAACAGGAGTAAAGCCCATGGGGTGCGGTAATAAGCGCGTCACCACGACCATTATGATCAATAAATAAAACAGCCCATGTTTTTCAGTTAAAAACTTATTCATAGAAATACTCCAATTAAAATACTACCTTTAATGTTCAACATTATTACGGATTTAGGGTCAAATTGATACCTGCATAAGCGGCAATACCACTTGAGAAAAAACCAATGGGTGATTGATAGACTTGATTGGTCAGGTTATCTATCTTGGCATACAGGTTTACATATTTTGTTACGTCGAACGATCCCGCCAAGTTAATCAATGTGTATTGATCAACTTTCGTTGGGGTCTTTGTAAAAGTTGGAGAAGGGAACGTATTATCTACATCATCGCCGTTATAAAATATATCGAGATTAATATTGGCCCGATCTTTATAGAAACGATGATTCAGATTCAGACTTGCGATGTGTGGTGGACGTCTTACCTCACGTGCAAACGTGCCTGTACCATTTTGATCCTCAATAGAATCAATATAGGTATAGGAAGCACTTAGATCCGTCTTATCTGTCAAACTAGCAGACAATGAGAGTTCATAACCTCTGCGCTTACTGATGCCTGCCAAATTAAGCCCTTCTGATGTAGTGGCCGTAATACGGTTTGTACCTATTTCATCATTCAGCCTTTCCTGAAAGTAAGTTGCATCAAAGATGATTCTATCGCTAAACAAAGACTGTTCGATTCCCACATCCCAACTTCTTGATTGTTCAGGAACCAGGTTTGGGTTACCTATAAATTGTGTACCAAAGACACTGCTTAACTCGGAGATAGTCGGATTTTTAAATCCAGTACCGTAACTACCATGAAGACGTGAACTGGTTTCAGGAATAACAAACGCGGCAGTTGTTCGATAAGTAGTGAATTCGTCATGCAGACTTTGATCGTCATGACGTCCACTGGCAGATAGGTGTAATCGATCTAGGAATGAAATTCGATATTCTGAAATAAAGCTATGAATAATATTATTTTGCTTTACACCAGCCGTAGTACCAAATGTGCCAAAATTAATTGAACTAGTGTCGCTTGACTCGAATTCATAAGCCAGTGTGAAGGCATGATTTGCATCGAAAAACTTCGCAGTCTCAAAGAACGCTGAACTTTGTAAAGCTATATTATATTCTTTTGCTGACGAAGCTCCTGCCTGTGTGTTGTTTGCATAATTTTCATGATCAATCAGTTTGAATGTTGTATTCAAACTGTTTTGCCAATGATAATCAAACGAGTTATGTGTGGCTTTTAATGAACCATAAGTGAAATCATTTGAAGACTCACAAACATCCGTACTTGTATTAATAAGCGTACAATTATCGAACTCAACCTTTGAGTTGGTGTGATTTAACGATGAACTAATCTCAAGATCATCGTAAGGCCTAAAACTACCATTAAACGCCAAACGGTTGTTATCATAACCATCCATATCGCTGGACAATTCAATGTCCGTACCTCTAGTGTTGAATTTACTTGCGCTTAACTTGTAATCATAAAGTGTCGTACCACCTGAGACACTGCCGCCAACTCTTTTACTATTGAACGAGCCACCTTCAAAGTTTGCTTTAACCGCCGTTTTACCCGATCCTTTTTTAGTAATAATATTGATTACACCGGAGAGTGCTTCACTACCCCATAAGGCACTTTGTGCTCCACGTATGACTTCGATACGTTCAATATCTGTTGTCATGAGATCTGCAAAATTATATAAACTGCCTTGGGATTCATCATTTGCTACAACACCATCGATGACAACCAATGTTTGATTACTTTCTCCACCGCGCATACGCAGCACTGTTTGCGTTCCAATAGGGCCACTTCGATCAATCTGAATTCCGGGTACTGTACGTAATATGTCCGATACGGTGAGTGCCTGTCTGTTTTCAATCTCTTCAGCAGTAATGACTGTATAAGCACTACCAATAGCATCGAGTTGAGCTGGTGTTCTGAAAGCCGTCACAACCAGTTCATCATGACGATTAATAGCTCCTGCTGATATCTGAAGTGAAAGTGAAATAAGTATGGAAAAACAACTTAATAAAATACTAAAACGTAACATTAGATAAAACTCCCGTGATGCCCGCCGCACCAATTGATTGTATTTATGCTGGGAGCAACTAAGAGCTAATATGATGACTACAGAGAACTCTGTATCCATAGTGATAGCCTTCACAGCCGCCCGCAGCGTGGTTTAATAAATATCAGGCCGGTCTCCGGGCTTACGAGCAATGCATTGCATTTATTTATTCGCCTTCCCATATCGTTTTTAGACTTACGACACAGTGACTTAATGAATAAACTTTAACTCGTCTACCGTTGCGGGGGCAGCGTCGGAATTGTTTAAAATACGCACCGACTTCCCGTTTAATACAACTGTTCTTACACAGTTGGCACCTAATACTTTCAATCGCGCAGGATACTGACTATCCTGTGTTAGTCAAATTAAACTTTTTCAATGTTTCACAAAACATGGCACAAAAATAAATTAAAATAAAAGTCTGCCTATATGTGTTAAAAAAATAAACTGTGTAAACACATATGAATTCTGACGGGGAGTTATCACTACATGCTTGATATTTTGTCTAAACAACACATCGTAGCCAAAGAAGGCTTTAACCGCTGGTTAATCGCCCCTGCTGCTTTAGGAATCCATCTTTGTATCGGCTCCGTTTATGCCTGGAGCCTATTTAACCCCTCTCTTATTAAACGTCTCGGTGTTGTCACCAGTGCAGCGGATGATTGGACACTTAAAAGTGTAGTTTGGGTATTCACTGTCGCTATTGTCTTTCTTGGTTTATCCGCCGCAGTTGCAGGCAAATGGCTGGAAAAAGTTGGTCCGCGTATGGTCGGCACCGTTGCCGCATGTTGTTGGGGTGGCGGTTTTATGATCGGAGGCATCGGTATACTGACGGGACAACTCTGGTTACTTTATCTCGGCTATGGCGTTATTGGTGGTTGTGGATTAGGACTCGGTTATGTCTCGCCAGTTAGTACACTGATACGCTGGTTTCCAGATAGACGTGGTATGGCAACGGGTATAGCCATTATGGGCTTTGGCGGTGGCGCGATGATCGCAAAATTCATGATAGAACCGTTTATTAAGATATTTTATAAAGCACCTGATTATCTAGGGTCAGTTGAAAGTGTCACCCTTACAACAGATGAATCAGGTCGGCGCTTGGCTGAAATCGCCGGCAACCTACAAGAGGTCGTCATTGTTGGGGCGAATGATATTGCCAATATGCTTGTGCCGGGAGATGCAGGTGTTTATGTGGTTGGAACCGGCACAGTGGGTGTTGCAGAGGCCTTTTTTACATTAGGCGCTATCTATTTCGTCATTATGATGTGTGCAGCATTTGGATACCGTGTGCCTAGTGAAGGTTGGAAACCCGCTGGATGGGAACCACCACCGGAAGATGAACAACATGCAATGGTTTCACAACATAGCGTACATATCGATGAAGCGCTTAAAACTCCTCAGTTTTACCAACTCTGGGTTGTGCTCTGTTTTAACGTAACAGCGGGTATTGGTGTATTAGCTGTAGCCAAGACCATGATTAATGAAATTTTTGGTAGTAACCTTCCCGATATTGTCGATTTTGGCTTCGCATCAACCTACGTCCTTATGATTAGTGTCTTTAATATGTGTGGTCGAATTGTATGGGCGAGCGCCTCTGATTATTTAGGGAGACGTAATACCTATTGGATCTTTTTCACTCTAGGCATTATTTTATATTGCTCTATTCCATACACCGCGCATCAAGCCAGTATTGACCCTTCAGTTGTCTGGCTAGTTTATTTCTACGCAGCAACGATGATTATTTTCACCATGTACGGCGGTGGTTTCGCCACTATTCCTGCTTATTTAGCAGATATCTTCGGCACCAAGTTTGTTGGCGGTATACATGGACGACTCCTTACTGCTTGGGCTAGCGCGGGCGTTTTTGGTCCTCTAGCCATTACATCACTTAGGGAAATATCGGTTAAGGATGCTATAAATGACCTAATAACAAAAATAAGCCCAGCTGACTTTCAGGCTACATTCGGTGCTGGTATAGAACAATTAGATCAATTAGTTGCTGCAAAAACGGTGACTATCAGTAAATTGATGGAGATAGCGCCGGCGGGAACAGTCGATCCAACATCAAGTCTCTACAATACAACGATGTATTTGATGGCAGCAATCTTATTTGTTGCACTGATAGCCAATGCGACGATGCGGCCGGTGAATCCCAAACATCACATGAAAGATTAGGAGAAATACAGTGTCTTTTTCATTCAGTAACGCAACAGAAGTATTTATCTTTATCATCCTATGCTCTGTCTATGTGTGTAGCATCCTTTGGATATATGGTGATTCGGCCACGCGTGATATGGGGATAAAAGGGGCAATATTGCCACTAATATTCGTTATCGCAGCCGCATTGGCACTCACAAAAGGCATGACCTGGGCTTTATTGGCTTGGCCTATTGGTTATATCGCTTGGTTTGTCATTCGTCCCAAAACGGCACACACCATAGTCGAGTAAGTAATTAGCAAAACTAAGCTGCAATTCTTGGATTAATAAGTGCCTTAGTCTATAATTCGCAGCCTCAAAATACGTTCTGAGGAGCGCTGCGACGACAGTCAACACTGTTGCCAGGCTCAGACGTAGCTCTAAAAAACCGCGCTCGCTTAATGTTGAACCTAAGCGAGATGACGGCACATCAAGAATTCGTCAATCGTTTAATTACAGAGAAGAAAATAAGCGAAATGACGGACAAAACAGAACAAATTAAGCAACTCATGGCAGAGCGCATCCTTGTGCTGGATGGTGCTATGGGGACGATGATCCAGTCCTATAAGCTGGAAGAAGACGATTATCGTGGTGAACGGTTCAGTGAACACCCTTGCGACGTAAAGGGCAATAATGACCTCTTATCATTAACCCGTCCCGACATCATTAAGGCCATTCATGGCGCCTATTTTGATGCGGGTGCCGATATTGTTGAGACGAATACCTTTAATTCGACTTCTATAGCGATGGCCGATTACCAGATGGAAGATCTGGTATACGAGCTAAATAAAGAAGGCGCTGCCCTAGCCCGTATTGTTGCCGATGAATTTGAAGAAAAGACCGGTGGTTTGAAGTTTGTCGCTGGTGTCCTTGGCCCAACAAACCGTACCTGTTCGATTTCACCCGATGTAAACAATCCTGGTTATCGAAATGTGACCTATATGGAACTGGTCGAGTCCTATACCGAGGCATTACGCGGGTTAATCGATGGTGGTTCAGATCTGATCCTAGTCGAAACCATTTTCGATACACTGAATGCCAAGGCGGCATTATTTGCTATCGATCAGTTTTACGAAGATCACGACATAAATCGACCAATTATGATCTCAGGGACGATTACCGATGCCTCTGGACGTACTCTGACAGGTCAAACTACAGAGGCCTTCTGGAACTCAGTCAGACATTCGAATCCACTTTCAGTAGGATTGAATTGTGCCTTAGGTCCCAATGACTTACGTCAATATATTGATGAACTTTCTAGCTTTTCGCAGTGCTATATTAGCGCTCATCCGAATGCTGGATTACCCAATGAATTCGGCGAATATGACCTAGATGCCGATCCTATGTCAGATCATATAAAGGAATGGGCTGAATCAGGTTTATTGAATATAGTCGGTGGCTGTTGTGGTACTTCTCCTGGCCATATTAAGGCCATGGCTAATGCGGTAAATGGCATTACTCCAAGACAATTACCTGATTTACCTATCTATCAGAGACTCAGTGGTCTGGAACCCTTCAATATCACCCCAGAGGTGAATTTCGTGAATGTCGGTGAGCGTACCAACGTTGCGGGCTCGCCTAGGTTCCTGAAATTGATCAAAGAAGATGAGGATCTGGATGCGGCACTTGAAGTAGCACGCCAACAGGTCGAAAACGGTGCACAGATAATCGATATCTGTATGGATGAAGGCATGCTCGAATCCGAGTTATTAATGGCTGAATTCCTGAAATTGATCGCATCTGAACCAGATATCTGTCGCGTCCCTATCATGATCGACTCATCCAAATGGACAGTCATCGAGTCAGGTCTGCGTTGTGTCCAGGGAAAATGCGTTGTTAATTCGATCAGCCTGAAAGAAGGCGAAGAAAAATTTATTGAACATGCAAAACTAGTCAGACGTTACGGCGCTGCTGTCGTTGTCATGGCCTTCGATGAGTCAGGCCAAGCCGACACGACAGAACGTCGTTATGATCTTTGTAAACGTTCTTATGACATATTGGTCGACAAAGTTGGTTTTGCTCCTGAAGACATCATCTTTGATCCAAACATCCTGACTGTCGCGACAGGGATGGAAGAACACAATAATTACGCTGTCTCTTTCTTTGAAGCTACACGTTTAATCAAAGAGCACCTGCCCCATGCATTAGTCAGTGGTGGGCTAAGTAACGTTTCATTTTCATTCCGAGGAAATAACCCAGTGCGTGAAGCAATGCATGCTTCTTTCCTCTATCACGGCATTCAGTCTGGCATGGACATGGCGATTGTTAATGCTGGTCAACTCGGTATCTATGATGAGATCCCAAAAGAATTATTGGTATACATAGAAGATGTTTTATTAAACCGACGAGATGATGCTACTGATCGCCTAGTTGAATTTTCTGAAACAGTTAAAGGCGGTGCAGCGAAAGAAAAGAAAGTCGATCTTGAATGGCGTAAAGGCACAGTTGGAGAACGTCTAACGCATGCTTTGGTTAAAGGCATTGCTGATTTTATCGAAGAAGATACTGAAGCGGCGCGTCAACAAGCAGATAAACCACTGCATGTTATTGAAGGACCTTTGATGGATGGCATGAACGTTGTTGGTGACTTATTTGGTGCTGGCAAAATGTTTTTACCTCAGGTTGTTAAAAGTGCACGCGTCATGAAAAAAGCCGTTGCTTATCTATTGCCTTATATTGAGCAAGAGAAAATTGATAGTGGTAATCAAGAAGTAAAAAATAACGGTAAAATAATCATGGCGACGGTGAAAGGTGATGTGCATGATATCGGTAAAAACATCGTCGGCGTTGTACTTCAATGCAACAATTTCGAAGTTGTTGATCTTGGCGTCATGGTGCCTGCACAAAAAATATTAGATGCCGCGAAAGAACATAATGCAGATATTATTGGTCTGAGTGGATTAATCACCCCCTCTCTCGATGAAATGGTACATGTAGCAAAGGAAATGCAACGCCAGGAATTTAAATTGCCCTTGATGATTGGTGGTGCAACAACATCACGCGCACACACCGCCGTAAAAATTGATTTGGGTTATGACGAACCGGTAGTGCATGTAAAAGATGCATCACGCGCAGTAGGTGTCTCGACCAAATTGATCAGTGCTGACATGAAAGCTGACTTTGTTAAAGAGATCAGCACAGAGTACGACACGGTACGTGAACGCCATGCGGGCAAACAACAGAAGATTAAATGGCTAAGCATTGAAGATGCACGCGAAAATCGCACGCCTATTAATTGGGATAACTATACGCCAACAAAACCCAAGCAACTGGGCATTACAGTCTTGGATGATTACCCGTTAGAAGAGTTGGCGGCAGGTGTCGACTGGACGCCGTTCTTTATTGCATGGGAATTGGCAGGAAAATATCCAAGAATATTAAGCGATGAAGTTGTCGGTGAAGAAGCAACTCGATTATTTGAAGATGCAAAAGCTATGCTTGAAAAGATCGTCAATGAAAAATGGTTTTCAGCAAAAGGCGTATTCGGGATCTTCCCTGCTAATTCAATAGGACATGATGATATTGATGTCTATGTCGATGATGATCGTGAAGGATTATTAACAACTATTCATTCGTTACGACAACAAACACAAAAGCCACCAGGCCAACCCAACTTTGCACTGGCTGATTTTGTAGCACCTAAAGAAACCGGCGTTGAAGATTACTTCGGTGCGTTTGCTGTAGCTACTGGTTTTGGTATGGAAGATAAAATAAAAGCTTTTGAAGCCGATCATGATGATTACAGTGCAATAATGCTAAAGGCACTAGCCGATCGTCTCGCCGAAGCCTTTGCCGAACGTTTACATGAACGCGTAAGAAAAGAGTATTGGGGTTATGCTTCAGATGAAGTACTTAGCAATGAAGATCTCATCAGCGAAGCCTATCAAGGCATTCGCCCTGCTCCCGGTTATCCAGCTTGTCCGGATCATACTGAAAAAGGTTTGCTTTGGGACTTGCTAAAAGTTGAAGAGAACACCGGAATAGAAATTACCGAGTCATTCGCCATGTATCCTACTGCAGCGGTATCCGGATGGTACTTTTCACACCCCAATTCAAGATATTTTGGATTAGGAAAGATCAATCGAGATCAAATCCAGAATTACGCCCATCGAAAGAGCTTGGATTTAAAGCAAGTTGAGAGGTGGTTAGCACCGAACCTAGGTTATGAACCTGAAACTTAGATGGTCGTAATTATTGTTTCACATTCTTAGACGATGCACATGGATGTGCGAGTGTCGCGTTGATAGGATATTAAAGAGCGACCCAAGTCGAAGATTATTCGCATAGAAAGGGGATGGATTTAAAACAAGTTGAGAGATGGTTGGCTCCTAATCTAGGTTACGATTCTGAAACATAGATAAGTTTCTATGGCATAGAACTAGATAATCGTGGTCTGTCCCCTAATTATCATATTTAGGCAGCTGTTTAATTTTTATATCGAAAAACGTTCATGGCTTATTGACGAGATCTGTTGTTGTGTAATATCGTCTTTTATTTCTCAGTTTTTATAATGTTGTTCAAGGTTATGTGTGTAGTATTATATTGTGATAATGCAATCTGACATCAAGGTCACAATAGTCATCCTATCAAAATTATCCGATTAGAGAATATCTTAATTAAATAATTTTGATTTTAAAGGCAATGAAATCTATAAAGATCTTTTTCATCTCACTCCCATCATGGATGTTTTAAAGTCTTAATTACTTATTTATATAAGTTGGCTTCACAGTACCTTAGTTACAGATTTCACCTGCAGATTTTGAGTTGAAATATAATTCTACGTTTAACCAAATAGTATCGTCATTCCATTTTTTTCTGAGATCACATACGTATGGGTAATATTTTCTAAAAAATATTTGGCCATTCCTTAAGAAAAATTTATCAATGACATCTTTTTTGCATAATCCTGCACTAACACATAGAGAAATTCGTTCATAAAAATCCATGACATAATCAATTGGCCTAGATAAATTTTCCTCTTTTACAAGAGCTAATATAAATTTATTATAAGCGTTGCTTGTATCTTTATAGTTTTTTATATTTTTTATTAAAATTGGATAACCAATTTCCCACGCTTCATCAAGTTTAGTTCTATGTTTCATAATTTCAGGGTTTGTATAGTCTGCGACAATATTTAAACTATAGTTTATTTTTTTATCGGCTTTATATCCATTGTATTCAAATAATGTAAATCCAGCGCCTACAATAATTGCTATTATTGATAGATATGATAAATATACTTTTGAAATAGCAATGTGCTTCTCATAATCCATCGTGATAATTTACTTATATTCCAGGATCACAGATGGGTAGAACGATTAGTCCACAAGGATCGCCATACCCCATTTCAGATGTTGGATCAGATTCGCCCATTTTTGGATCTGCATTCATACTTTCTTCTATTTTATGTTGTCTTATATCTCTGTTCTTTTTTAAAATCTCTTGTGTTTTTTTGTAGTCTTCTGACCACTCATAAACGGTTGATATATCTGATCCTGGGACCTCATCACTCATGCAAATAGATGAAAAAAAAAGTATTGCTAATATTATAGTTATCTTCATGACTTAAATACCCGCGGGAATTACTAGATTTTAGTTTGCAATAGCACATTACTTACAATCATTATATTTAATACATTAATTAAATAGTCTATTTTATAGATTAATTCTAAAATAACTACAGCATAACTAATAATTTAATTTCAAAAAGACCATAATACCTCTTCAAAACCTTCACTAAACTACTATCATTCTTTCCAAGTGATAGTGATTATATAGATTTTATTTTAATCATTTTTTCATCATCATAATTCAACAGACTTATAATTTAAATTAATTTTGTTTATACAAATAATTAGGATCTATTTTTTGTAATATATCTCTATCTTTACTAGTCTTCGTGTGCATATATCTTAATGCTTCATGCTTAATACATAATGCATCTATACTACTCACCATCTCATTTAATATTTCGTTCGTCATTTGTTCTGGGCGTACTCCAAGATAAAGCATTAACTCTGCAAACTTTCCAGAGTCATTTCGTATACGCAAGTAATCCGATTTTATTGCTTTCACATAGAATGAAATAAATGAAATTGCACCATGATTTTTACGTGCATCTAGGCAAATTTCATACAGTGAACGAAATAGCTCTGCATAGCTTTCTACAGGAGCTAATACAATCAACATGCGGGTAGGATCACCTACGGTTGAATCAAGAACTTTATCTGTGAAACTCTCAATGTCTTTGACTGATCCATAACGAGGACTAATTATTATTCCTAATATACCAAGATACTTAACAAGTATGTCTATCACTTTAGGTAATCTACCAGCCCATCTTCCCAGCATATGTAGATAACCATATGCAATAGTTTTTCTGAATCTTGTATATTTATTCTGAGCCGTTTTATAGTAATTTGAAAATTGTCCGATTTGAATTTTTGTTTTTCCAAATGGATAATCAATCCACACACCCCTTTCGAAGAGACAATCCCCCGGGTTTGATATTAGTTTTTGAGAATCCAAAATAAATGCTTCTGATTTAAAAAATAATTTTCGATCATTATATAAAACAGTCTGAAACTTATTACCTCGCTCAATTCTACACGTTAATTCAGTAATCACGCCATGACGTCCTGTACCAGTCAAAACTCGGTTAAACTCTTCTATATTTTTTATACGGTCACAACATCGAATATCACCATTCCAATTAACATATTCGACAGCAAGCACATTATCAATAAATAAACCAAACCTGTGAGATGCTGGGCTTATTCCCCCAACAGATGCAAAACCACCAGCTGTAATATGGTTATGGTCACCTATTATTGGAAGCCCTACTTCATATTCAGCTAAGTATTCATCGATATCAGCTAAAATTATTCCACTTTGGACACGTATATACATCTTTTCAAGATCTAGATTAATAATTTGATTTAATTTTTCAGTGCATAAAATTGCTCCATCTTCATTCAGAACAAGATCGTTACTTGAGTGCCCTTTACTTCGAACACGAAGTTCTTGATCTAATTTTGATGTTTCTTTTATAGCATTTACAACATGGTCAGTTGTCCTTGGTAAATAAATTTTAAATGGTAACTTTGATTTAATATTAGGATCAGCAATGCGTTCCCAATCATAACCAAGTGAATCTATACTATCGTGTTCAAACGATTCGTGACTTGTATATTTATTATCTCTCATTCTAGCTACTCATCATTGTTTGGTTAATTTTTAATGTCTCCAGAATTAGACTCTAGAAACTTTAGAATGTGTGGAAATACATCTTGGGAAACATTTTTCCCCATAAAGACATCTTGATGTCCATATCCGGGTATCACACGAAGTTGATGTCGTCCTGGTACTATCTTCTCGAGCCTTTCATAACATATTATATTAGAATCGTTAAAAACATGATTCTCTTGTCCAGTCATAAATAATATTGGCGTATTTATATCTTTTGCATGTTCCATATAATCATTAGGTAATGCTCTATACTTAGGATTTGATTTATTATATTTTATGGCAGTACTATTCATTCGAACCATCTTTCTAACATGCCGATAGAAGTGCATGCTTGTTGGTCCATATAAATCACCACCACGACGGTGTGTAACATCGGCAAGATTTTTATGATTGTAAAGAGCTGGATGCCCTGCTCCCCACATTAAACTTAGCATATGACAAGCTGGCACATCGCATTCCTGATGAAAAATACTCGTAAGTTTCCCTAATATTTTACCCATTGTTATACCCGGTTTTTCACTAAAAAGAGGATCTAAGTACATCATACCCAATAGATATTCTGTAACAAAAGGTGCCACGCTCAACTTAAATAAAGACCACCTTGGTACTCGTGGGGTTAATGCCACGCTATTAGCAACCACACTGCGCACCCCAGTAACTGCTTTACCAAATAAGCTCATTGAAAATGAAACTGATCCAAGGCAATGGCAAATAACATGTATACGAACATCCTGACCAACCTCTTCTCTTATCTTTTCCAAAGCGGGGGGATAATCAAACAATGCAATGTCATCCATATTATAACGATGTCTTTGCATGTTATAAGGTAGCCGATTACTCATACGATAATCTAATGTCCATACATCTGAAAAATTATTATCAAGTAGATATGTAACTAGATTATAGTGCTCAGGCATAATAAACATGTCACTAGATGTTGTTAACCCATGTATTATTAGTACAACATCTTTACATTTAGCTCGATGAAACCTAAGCATTCCTAATCCGAGTTTATCCAAAGTCGTAATACTGTGCGCTGTGCATTCAGCATTAGGAACACCCTCTGTAGTAAATAGAGGTATCTCTCTTTCATATGTATTTGTATCAGGCATAAATACAGAATAGCCATAAATGTCCCATAGGGAACCCAAAAAGAATTGACCGAAATCATTAATTACAGACAATCTATCTGATTTTCTCGTAGCATCGGACCGAAACGAGGTTAACTGTTTTATGAAATCTAGTTTCCCGATGTGCATAATACCTGTACCAATGATATTAGCTGATAATTCTCCGTCAGCTTCTATATGACCTTCCATAATATTTATGTACAGCGTCGTAGTATCGGACCATATATCCAATCCAACATTATCAAAAATATCTTTATATCCAGAAAGAGTAAGCAATTTACCATTAGTAGTTTGAAGATATAAACGATATAACATCTTTTTTCTTTCGTTATCCCCCACACTATTAACAAAAAGATTAAATCTTCCTGTCCTTATCTCCATGTAACCACCAAATAATTCACAATTTACATGTCCAGAAACATCGGCTTCATGATTAGATGAAGCAATAAATTTTTCGACATCATCAATTTTTATATTTACAGTAAAAGTGATACTTGTTCCTTTCTCTTCACCAAGACTATAACCTGATTGAAAATCTAATTGACCATCTGTCAAGAAACCGCGCATAGTTTCAGTGAAACTTAAAGATGCTCTCTTTATCTTATTCGAGTCAGGTTGGACTGATTTTATAATCATGTTAATGTTCCCTTTCTTGCTCGGACAATTTCATATGTTGTTGAATAATGCCCATTGCTATATGTCTAGACATAGCGGCAATTGTAAGACTTGGATTAGTGCCAACAGCTGCAGGCATTATTGAACCATCTGCAATGTACAAATTCTTATAATTAAAAACCTCACCATTTGAAGCAACAACTCCTTGATTAATATCCATCCCCATTGAACATCCTCCAAGAGGATGAACAGTAATTATTCGTTTGAAAAACCGATTTAACGGGTTTTTTACGAAAGTCCCACCCATCTCTTTAACGACTTCTTTGCACGTTTTAGATAATGTATCAAAGCATTCCGAAGAACTTTTCTTATCCCAATCAATATCGAGGAATACACCGAATCTATATAAACTTTTTCTTAATCTTACTTGTCCATTTGCCTTATCACACCCCATAGCCAATAGAGGAAGTGAAGTACTGCTCAATCTTGCTGAGCCTAATAACCTAGAGATCTCAGCATCGATCTCACTTCTCGGGTCATTGTGCAACCAATGAAATATTCTATTAAATATGAATCTAAATATTCGAAATAAATTTCCTCTAATATTACTCACTTCTACCAACCAACTGAGAAACTCTGGGTAACCTGCATCCTGAATATGCCCTCCCTTTCCTGAGGAAAACTTTACTTCTGCTGTTGTAGTAATGACAGGACCACAACTAGGATCAAGTATTTTAGGTTTTTTTGATTGATTTTGAACGTCCCGACATTGGATCGCAAAACTTAGTAAATCGCCATTAGTTGAGTACCCACTGCCAAGCTTGTGACTAATTCTAGGGAAAAATTGATGATTTTTGAGAAGAAGATAATTTGTACCTAATGTTCCTGCGGCCAAAATAAGGTTGTCGCAAGTAAACGAATTTAACTTTAAATTACTAGATGGATTCTTATCATTTAAATCATGTTGTACAAATGAAACTTTATACCCAACAATTGAGTCGTCATCCTCAATAGGGCTGAAACTTCTCACTTCTGCCATTGTTTTAATATCTACACCAAGTCGTTTAGCAGCACTGAGATAATTAAAATCAAGAGTGTTTTTGCTGCCATAATTACAGCCAAAGTCACACTCACCACATAACCGACAAGTTTCACGCGGTGCGTTATGTAAATTAGTATCTAGTGAATGTATAGGGGCACCTATCCTTGGTGGCTCTCCTTTATTGGCAAACGTAACGGCTAATAAAGGCTGGTAAGTCTTCAATCCAACTTTAATAGAAGCACTAGCAAATGCCCTTGCTTTCTTTGTCATTTTTTTTGGTAAGCGATTCAATGGAAATTTCTGCCCACAAAGCATTTTCTCAACTTCATTATAGTGTGGCTCTAATAACTCATAAGTTACTGGCCAAGGCACGTTTGTACCATCCGAAAGTTCACGATTGAACCATTCTGATGGCTTTCGAATTAATACGTTTGCATATATTAGAGAACCACCACCAAGCCCACTAGCTACTATCGCCTCGCTTTTTCGAAATGACCAAATGTCAAACATTCCATAAAGACGTTTACTTGGATCCCAGAAATTTCTAGCTACCTCACGTGGGCTCCTTGGAAATGAGCCTGGAGGGTAAGCTTTACCTCTCTCAAGAATACAAACTTTCATACCAGCTTTAGCTAATTCATATGCCATGACTGAACCACCGAACCCAGAACCCACGATAATAGCCTCATAATGATTAGTCATGCATATTTCCTCGTTCTAATTTTCACTGATCAAAGTTGGTCGATATACTTTCTACGTTACACATCTTTAACCGATGTGAATCTTTTAAAGGTTTTATCGTTATTCGTTCAATTAGATGTGGTTTTGTTGCCTTAGAATCTTTTGAATCGGGTACTAACATCGAAATATTACCCTCTCGTATTATTTTCCACTTACGACAAACACGATCTATCCCTATAGCATAAATATGCAAGCTACCTTTGTTATCAATATTGAACCTAAGAAAACTCTTCCAATCCTGAATTCTGAGCCCAGAAAATGCAGCCTCAACTTGCTTACCAAAGAAAGTTAGAGAAATATATAGATAAGAACCAAATAATATTGAACCAATAATTGCAGACAAGATAAAATTTAGAGTTAGCGCCAACAGGTTATTTAGTGGGTTATCTATATTAATTGGTGTAGGTGTTTGCATTAAATAAAACGACAACCATCCAATAGTAAGTGCTGTGCAAATATGGATAAAAGCATGTGTTATTCCACCGGCAATACGAAAAACCATACCATTTCGATCTGAAAAAATAATGAAGGAACTGAATAATAAAAATACCCAAACAAGCCAAATGGGTTCTATCAGTAATTTTGCAGCAGAATCTAAATACAGCATACTAATCTGATTAAATTTATAGTTACTGAAATCATGCTGAGACATAATCACGGTCATCGTATATATAATGCCCGGAACAATCGAAAACTCTGGGTTAATAAATGGAAATAAAAAATTTCGTAATGCTAGCTTAGAAGATTCACTAGCTTTTGGATAACAAGCCATTCGTTCAAAGCCGCCATTTAGTTTACTTAATTTCTTTGGTCGGTGAGTTGCATGCAGAAAAGCTCCACCTCCACCACAAATTATTTTCTGAATATTATTTGGTCCTTGATGCCGACTATAATGATGCTGATCTCCAGAAATAAAAACCATCACCCGATTCTTCAACACTTTCTGTTCCAGAACTACAAGGTTACTTTCATCATCCCTATCCTCATTTAATGAAGCATAGACCCAGTGTGGTTCACTTACACATAGTATTACTTGTGCAAACTCATCAAATCCTGCAGCAATCTCTTTAAAATATTGTAACTGAGCTGCATCAATATCTGACCCAAGCTGTATATCAGTTGCTATTAGCCACCAATTTTTAGGTAACTTAAGAGCGAAGTAACTTCTTTTTTGTTTAGTTTGACAAGGACCCAACTTCCTTCCTGCAACAAAGAGTCTAGAAAATGCAGCTAATCCATCATACCAATCATGATTACCAGGGATAGCGAAAACATCCGGAGGATTAGTATCCCCATTCAGAGCAGTACGATAAACATTTTCTAATTTGAATTGATAGCCAGACTGTGACGGAGAAGGGTAAATTTCATCACCACCAAAAATTAGAATTTTACCGCGAATAGTTGAATGAAATTTATCAGTATCAGATAGATGTATATCAAGCACTGGTCGAGCAATGGTCCTAGCAATGTCATATGTGGAATTCCAGCCATCTCCCGTGTCAGCGACATAATCAAACCAAAATTCATTTAAATCAATGTCACCTTTAGAATAATCATGTGATGGTGCCTTTGGTTCCTTTAACGCCTCAATTAACCTTGTGCTGATATATTTTCCAATTAATGTAGAAACAACTACATCTGCCACTATCCGAAGAAGTTCCGTTGGTGAAAACCACCTCGTCATTCTCGCTCTTTGATTTTCTGGGGGCGGGATGGGACCAACCAGATCGTTCGTATCTGTGTCACCAGCGATAGCATAACCACGTCTTATTTTTTTACTCATAAATATTCACCACCCTCATAAATATTCACCACCTGACAGACAGAAATACTAACGCATAATATTTTTATTAGCACATAATTCACTCACTTTAATACCTGATATAGATTTGAAAAATTTTACCTTCATTAAAAACAAACTTTCTACCTAATCCAGGGTATTTTATTTAAGAAAAAATATACCTAATAAAGGGTAGGCTTATTACTTGAATACACAATCATTAAATTCAGTAGCAATAACACTTCATCAATCTTCATAAATAACTATAATTCATATTCGCTTGTATTATTAATGAAAAATAATTTCTCTTTAGCAATACAATCGCAAAGTCACCTACATAAGTAATTATGTGGAACCTTCTGCACTTATTAACCAATAAAGGAATGTGATATGACAAAAAAAGAAAATGAAAATAAAGAAGTTGATATTAGTGATACCTCGCCAGCTGTAGTCACAAAAGATGGAGTTACTATTGAAGTTAAAATAGACCTTCAACTTGACCCTGACAAACTAAGGAAGCTAGAAGATGAAGGTATTACAACAACTATACACGTTGTTACTTAAGGTTAAATCCCCGCCTGAAAAATCTAGGCGGGGACTTTGGAGAGTGCAATGAGGAGTGTTTTTGATGCAAAGCCTTGTAGAGTTCGGGCACGAGTGCTTTGCAGAAAAACAGATACAGGATTGTTATATTCTGCCGAATATCTAAATAGCAAATTGAAATGCATATGTAAATTTGAAACTAATTCACTAGAAAATTGTATAAGCGAAGCTCAATCATATCTAAATGAAAACACGGAGAACAGACTTTCGGGTGTGTTTTATTCTGCGTACTCATTACTGGAAGATTCTATTATAAGTAAAAATATGAAACGAATTGAAAGTGCATTGGATAATTTTGATAATCTAAATGTTAAATCTATTGAATTAAGGGTTTCTGCTTTGGGTGATGGTAGTTTCTCATTAAGTGAAGAATATATACTTTGTGAGTTGATAAAAAACGAGCAAGACCCTAATAATATTTACGATGTCGTGGCAGAGCCTTGTGAATTAAATAGTGCTCAATACTCTATATCACAGCTTAAAAAAGCAATAACGGTCATTAACGAACTAAGCAATGATTTGTATGGTGAAACATTATGCCACCTTACTGAAATACTAATTGTAAAATCAAACCAAATAAATGCTGCATCAAGCTTTAAGTCATTTGGGGTAGTCTTTATGAGAGAGCTTGAATCAGAACAGGACTGGACAACGTATTTGGAACACTTAATTCATGAATCTGCTCACCATCTAGTATTTAGCATCTGGCATTCACAAAGACTTATAGAGAAAGATAAAGGTATCTTGCTATGTTCACCATTGCGACCTGACCCGCGTCCAATAAGTGCTGTATTTCATGCCGCGGGGGTTCTTAGTAGAATAATTTTTATTCTAGGATTAGCCTATGATAGTGGTAAATATAAAAATTTAAAAAGAACTGCGAAATATAACTTTCCTAATACAGAAAGTCTTCTAAACCAATTTCATGATGCTTTTTATGCTATCGAAAGTAATGCTATTTTGTCTGAAACTGGAAATAAGCTTTTATGTAGCTTCAAAAATTTAGCTCAAGAATACAATCGAAATTCAACACTATTTATTGGAAGAGAGGTTTCACAGAATGGTTAACGAAGAAATTTTTCAAGAAGGTCTAAACTGGCTACAACAAAAAGACCCAGATGCTCTATTAGTAATAGAAGGCATGTGTCAAGGTTCCAGTTCGCTAACCAAAGAGCTTGTATCCAGATTATACGGCGAAAATTATTCAAAGAATAGTCATCTAAAATTAAAAGAGAAGCTATTAGTCGTTCTAGCAATAACTATATCTAATGGCAATATGCAGCCACAAACGGCATATCAGAGTAGGCTCAGTTACCTGTGCGGTTTATCTGAAGATGAAATCTATGAAGTCTGCAGTTTAGCTGCAATTTTTTCAGGTTTTGCCACATCACTAAACTCAATGAACGTGATTCGTGACTCATTAATGTCTCTTAAAAGCGAAGAATAAAGTCATTAAAATCGATGGCCATATTAATGATTATTTTCAGGAACTCATAAGGAATAGAAATAATAGATTATTCAAATCTTTGATAGCGCACTATGTGAAAAATTCAAAATCATGCAACACCCTTCTAACTCTGAATCAGTTAACTGATTCATTACTAACTATTCACTAGTGCTTTCAATATATACAATTAAATTAAATTTATTCCTGTTATATGAGGATGCGCTATTAATAGGACAGCATATATAACACAACCACCTATTACAGTAACAACATCATTCTTTACAGAGACAGGTTCAGGTTTTTGCCATGCCCCTTCACGTCGACTGATCAGAATCATTTCAATAATTGCCCATACACCAAGCCAACTGAATAATATCAATGAACGGTTATCACCATTAGCAAATAGATGACCAATACTCCATAACACTAATCCTGTTAATTGAGGATGGCGCAGGAATCGTTTTATGTTTGTTGCTTTGCGTGCAGCAACAAATAAAATAAATGTCAGTAGGACCAAGAGGAATGTGACATGTCTGCCCCAGCTTTGCGGATGATAAATATCAAGAGGCTCTATGCTACGCCAGCCAAATACGATCAGTACTACTGATAAGACAATCAAGATTGCGAATAAACCTTTGTATGGGCCGATTCCAATTTTACTTATAATTGATTTCCTTGTGCATTTAGCAACTGAAGGTAAAAAGTGGATTATCGTCCACAGCAAAAGACCAAGAATTAGTAAGTGCATAATGTTCTCTTCCCTTTTAATTTTAAATTATATTTACTAACGAACTTAAATAGTTGTCGCTCAATTTATAACGCTTTATTCTTGTCCTTTAAACCTTTTGCTATCTTCTTCAAATGCCTTGCCTAAAAAATCATACACTGTTCTTATTCTTGCGCTGTTATTAATTTCTGCATGAGTAACAAGCCAAATTTCCCGTGCATGATCAAGTTTATTATTTAACACACGGCGGAGATTGGGGTGTTGGTCGGCTATGAAGCAACATAGTGCACCACAGCCTAAACCTGCATTCGTTGCTTCGACGATTTCCATGTGACTATTTGAACGATGTCGTATGTGGTCTTCGTGAAATAATGATTCTAATTTTTTAATTTCTGACACTGGTCCCGTTTCCATTTCAAAGCCCACATGGTAATGCTCTTTTAGATCTTGAGGCTTTTCAGGCACACCATGTTTATCTAGATAGGTTTGGCTTGCATAAAGACCAAAATTCAACTCACCGACTTTGCGGCAGATTAAATCAGGCTGATCCGGGCGTGCGAGTCTAACGGCAATGTCTGCCTCTCTGCGCAGTAGATTAACGTTTTGGTTATCGATATGTACTTCTATTACAAGCTGAGGAAACTGTTCATGAAATTCACCCAGTTTCTTTGGTAGCCAATAAATACCGAGATCTTCAATCAATGAGATGCGTACATTACCCTGTAATTGCTGATTCGCACCGGTAGCAGCACGTTCTATCGCGAGGGCTTCTTCTTCCATGCTTTTAGCATGACTTAGAATACTTTCACCGACTTTGGTTAGTGAGAGTCCTTGCGCAGTTCGATTGAACAAAACCGCCCCAAGTCTATGCTCTAATTGTTCTATTCTTCGCCCGACAGTGGGCTGACTCACGTTCAGACGACGTGCTGCAGCAGAGAGACTACCTGTCTCTGCGACTGCCACCACATCTTGTAACGCTCGCCAATCCATACTCAAACAAACACCTATTCATATATGTATATCAGTTAAACGGTATTAACTTAAGACTATTTATATATGTATAGCATAATTACACCATAAATTCACTCAGTAGAGGGTAACGACATGAAACAGATAATAAACAGAATCGGCTTGGTAATACTTCTGACCTTGTCGTATTTAAACATAGTCATGGCAGATCAGCGTATTGAACATGGTATTATCGGCTGGTTCTCTTCCCCAACATCCAATCTGCTTAACAGGAGCAGTCTAGAGTTGGCAACAAATCATGTGATTCGTGGAATTCGGTTTGCGCATGAATCACTAGAGAGTGATTTAAATCCAATGGATGAGCTTATAGCCAACCATAATCTTTGCATGGGTTACTTAGCCTTGGATAAAGTAGATATCTCAGCACAATATTGCATACGCACATTTAAGCTTGCACAAGGGCCATACAGTATTGAAAAGACTCGAGGCGCTTATCATTTACAGGAGAGTGATGTTATTGCTGATTCGAAAACAACATTAACGCCTACGTTGATGGTCGCGAGTAATATATTGCAACAAAATCCACAGACACGTCTCACAGTATTGATTGATCAGCAACAGAATAAACAGCGTTTTAACTAAATCATAGAGGCAAACTGTTTGAGAATCGTATTCTCATTAATATCCCGATATACTGATGACTATGCAAAATGAAATGATTACAGTTTCAAATACAGAAAGCGGCCAAACTATGGAAGTCCTCGTATTTGATAAGCGAGCCAGTCAAATCACTGTGGTTATTGGTGAAGGTGTTCATAGCATGAAATGTGATCTTACGCCGACCAAGAACGAGCAGGCATATGTTGGAAGTGTTCTAGGCAGAGAGATCATCTACCACTGTAGTCGCGAGCAAGTTCAAGCTGAGTTAGATGAGATTAATCCATCTTTGAAAAAATCTAGATCGTTTAAAAAATAACATTCCATTCACGACGCTACGGACTCCTGTACTATCGCGACATACAGGCCACACCCCTCAAGGGGGTACCGAGGTCCATGGCCATAAAATAATAGTTACTATCTGATGTATTCGTCCCGACTCTACTGAACATTTTAAAGAGTCAATTTTGTTATGATCTGGCAGAGTATTAATTCTTCTCAAATATTTCGAACCAGCCGTCATTCCCGCATCGGCGGGAATCCAGTGCACGATGAAGATAAAGTATAATTTCTGGAAGCCATGTAAGTTACGTTTGTCTAAGCAATATAATCTTGAGCGGATAGATCTTTGGAAGCAATTCGTTAACTAATATTTATTGTCATTGTTCTAGATTCCCGCCGAGGCGGGAATGACGAAAGAAAGTTGTAATATTTTCTTTAATTTTCTTGCATTCTTCTTCATCAAGATAAGAGCCGCCTAAACTGTTTTCGTGCATCAAATCTTTAGCTTCTTTACCAAAATGAGCATCTCGTTTACCAATCAATAAATGACCTAACTCATGTGCCAATCTATTTTCTGTTTTCCTGGCATCTTGCGTTAGAATAATTACATGGCCTTTCCCTGCTGTCGTTCTAGGAAATAATTTTTCTGACAAGGCTGCGCCACCACGAACAGTCCAATCATTATTTTTCTTAATCTCATCCGTGCCTCTTGATGGACTATTAGCTTTAGGTACGACATAAACATCTAAACAGTTATTGCCTTGTGTATGATGGTGCTGAATTAGGTTTTTTAATTCGATCGATGTATCTTGAGCTGCTACATCATTCCATAGTGTTAAAACACCTTCTTGCCACCTATTCGCGCTGGCATTATCTATTTCCTTATATTTTCTATGCATAGACTCAGCTCTCTTCACGAGCTCATATTTCTTTTCGACACCATAATAATCGAGTTTTTCATTGATTATATGAATTGATGCTTGCGTTTTTACGCGTAACTTTTCTAATGCATGCAAGCTCGTGCTATCACCCAATCTCTGATGCTCGGTTTCCTTCGCAACAAGAGCCCTTTTAGCATTAACTATTGCAGGGCCAGGAGATAGCTCTAGCAATGAATAGTATTTAATATCTGGAGTCTGTTTTATTTTCGTAGCTATAAGTTCTATTTCATTAAGATCTTCTTCTATTCTCCTGTTTTGATAGTCAGATTTTTTTTCATTGAAACCTTGGTCTCGTGGCTGACTCAATCGAAGTGCTTTTTCCCATGTAACATGCTTTATTATCTCTTGTTTAAATTTAATATTCGGACAGCTTTGCTCTTTGTTTTTATCAAACACTAATTCTGTCCTTGATAATTCTTCATGCAACAAAGATTTTTGCTGTTTATATTGAGCGACTTCTGAAACATCATTATTTTGTTTAGTGATAATTGTGAAATTGAAACAGATCTCATATTGAGCTTCGTCTGTCATTGCGACAAATGGATATCCAAATAAGCAGCCAAATAGGGCAATATTACTGATTCTAAATACGGTCGTGAAATTCATTGTTTATTATTAGTTATGTTTTACTTGTTATTAAACATCTTTATTTTAGCAATCACCAACGTGGCTTTTCACTAATAGTTTTATCTTTTTAAAATTAAAGCCATAATCATGCCATGAAAATATTGGGAAAATTGAGTCAAACAGACTTCTTAAAAAAACATTGGCAGAAAAAGCCGTTGTTAATCAGGCAGGCATTCCCTGACATTACGTCCCCTATCACACCAGAAGAACTTGCTGGCTTGGCTTGTGAGGAAGGCATTGAGTCTCGACTCATTCAAGAACAAGGTGTAGAGGGGCCATGGGAGCTAAGATACGGTCCATTTGAGGAAGAAGATTTTACATCACTGCCACAGACTCACTGGTCTTTGCTTGTTCAGGCGCTCGATCATCATCTGCCTGAGCTTAGCCAACTCCTGGATGAGTTTAACTTCATCCCAAATTGGCGTATTGATGATGTCATGGTCAGTTTTGCGCCTGAAGGTGGGAGTGTTGGCCCGCATCTGGATAATTACGATGTATTTTTATTGCAAGTACAAGGACGTCGTCATTGGCATATTAATGAAGGCGATTATTCTGAAGACGATTTTATTGAAGGACTGGATCTAAAGATCCTCAGTGAATTTGAAGCACAAGAGGATTGGATTTTAGAACCGGGTGATATGCTCTATTTACCTCCTGGTGTTGCCCACCATGGTATTGCGCTTGATAACTGCCTCACCTATTCCATTGGTTTTCGGGCACCTTCTCTGAAAGAATTACTCAGTGCTTATACGGTTAGTTTCAATGAACACGCAAAAGATACTTTTTACACTGATCCTGATCTGAAACTACAAGATGCTTCAGGTGAGATCAGGCCTGATGATATTCAGTCACTACAAAATATGTTGCTGTCTGCTATCTCTAATAAAACTGAGTTTGCTAATTGGTTTGGTCATTTTATAACCAACAACCTTGATGATCTTGAGCCAGAAGATGATCTACTAGACGAACCTGCCTTTAGAAAAACACTAATACAAGGTAGTCATTTAAAGCGTTACGGTAATATTCGATTCTCTTATATCAACAATACTGACACCGTAACGTTATTCTATTCAGGTCAATCCGTATTATTACCAATTTCACAGCTCAGCTTAATTCAATACTTATGCAGCTCACACCGTCTTGATTGCTCTGAATTAAATGGGTTCAACGATAAGGACCTGACCTCGGATCTTCTCTACACATTATATAGTGCTGGCTGCTTTTATTTCGATGAGTGATATAGAAGTACTACAAGTATCATGGCAAGACATGGAACCTCATTTACGAGATATACGTACCAAGGTTTTTATTGAAGAACAGAATGTCCCTGAAGATTTAGAGTGGGAAGAAGTTGATCATAATGCAGTGCACCTTTTGGTGAAAACAGCAGGCCAATATGTCGCTACGGCTCGTCTTCTTAATACAGGCCAAATAGGCCGAATGGCTGTTTTAGAACCTTACCGTTTATCTGGCATTGGTAGAGCAATGTTAGTAAAACTCTTATCTATTGCCGAAGAAAGAAATATGCAACGTGTCATTCTTAATGCACAAGTCGATGCAATGGCATTTTATAAAAAACAGAGTTTCAAGGTAGAAAGTGATGTTTTTGATGATGCTGGTATTCCACATATAAAGATGTATATGCGATTATGAGATGAATGGTTCAATCTGACACATTAAATCAATGTTCTTAAATTAACTTGTTAGTAAATAGCCAATTATAGTGAAGGCAAACAATCCTGTTAATAGTACCCACAATATCATTCTATCTTTTAGCGTTGCGTGTGTGATATTAATGCTGCCGTGAGAACTTTCAGATGAACCTAGTCGCTCTTCTAATATATTTAAGACACTAGCAACATTCAGAAATACATTGCTACCCGTTAATGAATCACTTCCTGTATAAGCGACAGAAGATGTCGCTTCCATTGTTTCTGTATAATATTCTTGCGAGGCCGTTACTTCCTTTTCTTGCATTCTATCTTTTAAAGACTTAGCTATCTTTTTTTGACTGTCTAGTAGACGTTTAATATCATTTACTATTTCCTGTGCGGACTGATAACGATCATTTATATTTGGAGCCATCATTTTTTTTATAATTTCAATTGTCGCTTCACTGCAATTTGTTTGGCAACTAAAGTCAATATCTCCGTTAACATGTTTATTGATAATCTCTTTAATAGAAACACCTTTCACGGGCAACATTTTAAAGGCTGCGAAATAAGCGGTGCAGCCTAAACTGTAAATATCACTGCGCAAGTCAATTCCAGCTTCAGAAGTAAAATTTTCTGGCGCCATATAAGCTGGAGACCCCATGACGACTGATGCTTGGGTAATATTCAGATCTGCAACATCACGAGCTAACCCTAAATCTGTAATATAGGGTCTTCCCTCACGGGATATAATTATATTTTGTGCCTTCATATCGCGATGAATAATCCCATTTTTATGCGCTTCATATAATCCGGAGGCAACCATACCTATTAACTTTAAAATATTCGTTTCAGCAATATCATCTTCAGATGCCTTTATGAACTCAGAAAGAGTAAAACCATCTATGTACTCAATGACAATATAAGGTTTGTTTTCAATAAAACCATAATCAATAATTCTAGTTATACATCGGTGATTTAGCCGCGCCGCTATTCGTGCTTCTCTTTCAAATCGACCTAAGTATTCATCTGCTCTCGAACTTAATAGTTCTTCCTTAATAATCTTTATAGCAACATCAATATCTAAGTTTTTATGGTGACCTTTAAACACTATTCCCATAGTGCCTTCACCAATGTATTCGGTGATAACAATATTGCCAATCTTTTTTCCGATATATTCTGAATAAGAGGCTTCGAATATTTGTTTAGCCATGAGATTACAATCCTTTATATTTTTCGCTTAATAGGCGATGGATAGCGACTGACAGACCTGATAGTTCAGTTGTTTCAAGCTTTTCAAAATACACCTTGGCTTCTTTTAATCTATTATGTGTCACTAATGTAGTAGCAATATTAAGATCCTGTAGCGGGTCACTGATTTTATGTTCGCTATAATTAAGACCTATAAATTCTTCCATGGTGCCTACTCGTAAATCTGTAATCATAGAAATGAGTTTCCATGCAATATAACCAAGACTAAAACTCCATGCACTACATGATAAAACACCAATGAGTTGCACCATGAAAAAATCATTTCTTGAAAGCGGAACAGCCATGCTTTCGTTTAAGACTGTCATGGCTTCCGGAGTTATGAAAACAGGCACTAAAAGAATGCCTATAATTCCAGCTCCACCATGAGCTGGTATTGCGCCAACTACATCGTCAAGCTGAATTTTTTCTAAAAGGCTCGCTGAAACAGGAACAATAAAACCACCTGCAAGACCAATCAAAGCTGCCGCTTGGGGAGTCACAACATTAGCGCTTGCAGTAATCGCAACTAAACCTCCAATAACCCCATTTAACATAGTGTGTACTTGTACTAATCCTCTGTAGGCCCAACTAAATAACATAGCGACAAGTCCACCAAAACACGCCGCTAGCAGTGTATTGACAATTATTGAAGCGGTATTAAGGCTTAGTTCAGCTGAGCCACCATTAAAACCAATCCAGCCAAAGGTTAAAATAATAACCCCTAATGCGACCATAGGCATATTAGATACAGGTATCTCTTTAGAGTGACCGTCAACATCAAAGCGACCTTCACGTGAACCTATGCACTTGATGCCCGCAAGTGCCACACCCGCACCAACCATATGAACAACTGAGGAACCAGCAAAATCATAATAACCCATCTCAGAAAGCCATCCCCCTCCCCAGACCCAATGACCAAAAACGGGGTAGATTAACAAACCCATTATCAAAGAGATGAAGAAATAAGGTAAAAACCGGCAACGCTCTGCTATAGCGCCTGAAACAATGGTTACGGCTGTACTACAAAAGGTAACTTGAAATAGAAAACTGAGAATCGTATTACTATCAGCGCGACTGATGAATGGATCAGGTGAACCGATTAATCCATTTAATATGCCATCGCCAAACATAAAGGAATATCCAATGATAAAAAACATAGCAAATGAAATGCAAAAATCCATAATGTTCTTAAGCGCAACATTTATCGTGTTTTTCTGTCTTACAGAACCCGCCTCCAAGCATAAAAAGCCCGCTTGCATAAAAAGCACGAGTGTTGCGCATATAATTACCCAAGCATTTTTTGCAAGTACTTCTTCCATTATTTTCACCTAAGTAAAACTTTATTTATTATTTTTTTAACGCTCAACATCCTTGGAGCTATAGAATTAACTTAGCAAGTTCTATGCACGTTTTGCTTAACAAAGAATTGTCCCATTATTTTTCAGCTATTGATTTGTTGATCATATATATCAAGCATTTACATGCAGGTTGAATCGTGTAGTGAAAACGCTATAAGTTTAATTGCCCCATGACTAGGCATAGTGCAATCGAGAATGCACCAAAAGGACTCATTATATTTATGTATATTTAAACTTATTAGCAGAAAAGAAATTTTATAATTGCAAGATGGGTGTTTGAAAATATTATTCAGATACGTTAATGGACATTATTAATTAACGCAGCAATCACTATCTATGATTTGCAAGTGCCTTTAAATTTAGTAAGCAAGCGTTTTATTTAACTTGATACGAATCTAAACTTATTTTTCTGTATTCTTTAGGTAAAAACATTAAGGCATCCGCTTCTATTTTTATATCACGACAGCGTGAAGGGGAATCAACTAGCTCAAGTGGGTCTTCAGACACCCACTCTTCCTGGAATTTTTCTGCCTGACCAGCATCATAGCCTCTTAGATAATCACCACGTCCAAACACTATCCATCTGTTGTGTTTTGCTTCTTGGTAACCATGCCTATACCCCTCCTGATATCCGGTTTGATAATCACTACAACCCGTAGCTAATAAGCAGAAAATTAAGCCTATTTTAATTCTTGAATACATTAGCAATTCAATCCTGCTTTATTGGTTGTAATAATGTTTAACATTCTCAGAAAACCAGTTCTTATAAAGACACAATCCTATTCTACTATATTTTATTACTGCTTAAACTTGAGCAAGTAATGCGTCAGCGCTACTAGCATCACAAGCCAGAATGCTTTCTTCAACATTTATCGTTGAAACAACGCCGTCATCAACAATCATTGAATAACGCTCAGAACGAACGCCAAGTCCAAAGTCAGCAAGATCCAGATTCAGGCCTATTGCATTTGTAAAAGCTGCTGTCGGATCACAAAGCATTTGAATGTTAGCACCAACACCTTGCGCTTGTGCCCATGCATCCATTACAAATGGGTCATTGATCGAAACACAAACTACAGCATCAACTCCCTTTTCAAGTAAAGAATCAGCTACCTTTACGAATCCGGGCAAGTGGTCGGCTGAGCAGACTGGCGTATATGCACCAGGCAAACCAAATACTGCTACTTTTTTACCTTTGAATATTTCATCAGTCGTACTCGTGCGAACATCTATTTCTGAATCCGGTCCCATCCACATAAATGAACTTGCCGGGAGACTATCCCCTGCTTTAATCGCCATAATAAATTACCTCAAAAATGATTAACGTTATTTTACTTTGCGCGCTAATAATATGCGCGCTCATTAACAATGTCTATCTATTTCAATAAACATTAAATTGACTGATATATATCATTTATATTCAATAAGATAACGATTAAATAGAGTTTAAAATAATGCTAATAATTATTACCTGTCGCTAGCTTTAAAAAGAATTCATTCATCATACTCAGGGGTTATAATCTAGATACAAGATTGATATCACATACAAAATCAAATCATAGCTGTAATAACGGAAAAAAATCATGAAATACGACAATATTTTGCAAACAATAGGTAATACACCGCATATTCGAATAAATAATTTGTTTCGAGATGACATCGAAGTCTGGATGAAAACGGAGAGCTTTAATCCCTGTAGTAGCATTAAAGATCGTATTGCAAAAGCGATGATTGAGGATGCAGAGGCAAAAGGTTTAATCAATAAAGATACTGTCATCATTGAACCTACTTCAGGCAATACCGGCATAGGGCTAGCACTGGTTGCTGCAGTCAAGGGATATCGTCTCATACTGACAATGCCAGAATCTATGTCTATTGAAAGACGTAAATACATGCAAGCACTTGGTGCAGAACTGGTTTTAACGCCAAAAGAATTAGGGATGGGAGGCACTATTGCAAAGGCAAAAGAACTCCTTGCTGAAAACCCAAATGGGTGGATGCCACAGCAATTTGAAAACCCCGCCAATGCGCAAGTCCATAGAGAAACAACCGCTCAGGAAATTCTCGCTGATTTCCCTGAAGGGATTGATTATATGATTACGGGTGTTGGCACTGGTGGACATATCACTGGTTGCGCAGAGATATTGAAAGAAAAGTTTTCAAATTTAAAAGTCTTTGCTGTTGAGCCTGAAAAATCTCCCGTCATTAGTGGCGGTGAAAAAGGATTGCATCGCCTTCAAGGTATAGGAGCAGGCTTTGTACCAGAGGTGCTAAATGTAGATATCCTTGATGGAACAATACAAGTTTCTGAAGAAGATTCTTTTGATATGGCTCGTCGATGCACAAAGGAAGAAGGGATATTTATTGGTATCTCTTCTGGCGCAACTTTATCTGCAGTAAAACAAAAAGAAAATGACATGCCTTCAGGGAGTTGTGTCTTGATCTTTAGTTATGACTCTGGGGAACGTTATCTTTCTATTGAAGATTTATTCTAGATAACACACAAAGCACATCACGTGTGAATACTGAACCACAAATCGAATTTCAAATTAAAGACTTATACAAGTCTTTTTCTGGAAATGCGGTTTTAAAAGGAATTAATTTAGAGCTCTATAGCGGAGAGATAATTGCTATTGTTGGTGGTTCAGGTTGCGGCAAAACAGTATTGTTAAATTCAATATTGGGACAATATGCGATCGACAAAGGCAGCATCCGAATATTAGACAGAACACATGACATAGCGGAATTGAAAAACCTTAATGAATTTAATGCGCTTGATATTGATGACATTCATAAACATTGGGGCGTGGTTTTTCAACGCAATGCCCTCTTCTCAGGATCAGTTTATTTTAATATCGCGTTGTGGTTAAAAGAAATCAAAGGATTGGAAGATGATGTCATAAAGCCAATAGCAGAACGCGCATTAGCATCAGTCGACCTACCTAATGACAAACAGTTTATGGATAAAAGCAGCAATGCTTTGTCAGGAGGTATGGCCAAGCGACTTGCAATAGCTCGCGCCATATCAATGGATCCCTATGTTTTGTTTTATGATGAACCAACAACAGGTCTTGATCCAACTAGCTCCACCAACATTCATGATCTCATTTTTAATATTCATAACACTAACCTTGATGATGAATCGAAACGCACTTCAATCATCATAACGCACGACAAAGATTTACTTAGTCGCTTGCGCCCAAGGACGATCATGCTACATCATGGCAAGGTTCATTTTGATGGACCTTTCGAACAATTTGAAAAATCTCAATCTGACGTCATTCGTCCGTACTTTGATATGATGCCTGTACTACATAAAAAAGATAACGAAGAAACAGAAATAGATACGAGCCTCTATAAAAGAAAAGGTTTATTAACTGAATAATTATTTCAGTCAGAAGTAAGGTCAGACAATTAAAGCTTTCCAATCAGCATCAATTGCACTTCCTTATGCAATCATGCGCAGCTAAAAGAACTCTTTACTTGTTCTTAATGAACTTACCGAAGGCTCATCTATAGGCGCCATTTCCTTTTTGGGCTTTAGACACAAGCCCATTGCCAAACTATAAGCCAGCGTAGGGTTGTCTAACTGATTTTTCCACACTAATTGAACTGCCTGAAAAGCACGATGTTTCATGCTATCTGCAACTGAGACGTCGTTAATTGACTCCAATACTTCCTGGAGCACAGCACCACGTTTAAAGGTACTCGCTGCAAAATAAGCATCATTTGCGAATAACTCACAAGACTGTGTTGTGTAACTTCTCATGGTGTAATCGATTCCCTGTCCTTGTGCTGACAAAGGAATAAATATTAACCAAACTAATAAATTGGCAATTCTATTTAAGTGTTTCATTTTACTATCTCATTATTTATGAGCCTCCTGTTGTTTTACGGTTATTACGTTTAGAACTCTGTTTCCGTTTGTTAGTCACTCTACCGCCTACACACCCCTCAAGGGCGTACCGAGGTCCCTGTAGGCGTTGCGTCCATGGACACAAAAAAAGGCCGGAGGTTGTTCACCTGCGGCCTTCTTAAGAGTTACTCAAACCTAAACTATTAGATCAAATTATTACCCCACAGACACACAGATCTATAAAGCCGTCGCACATAACCGTGCGATGCCAAATAAAATACTGTTTTTTCAGAGTTTTTGTTTTCATGGGGTTGCGATATTCTGCCTAATTTTAATAGTTATGAAGCTTAGTCATATATTAATCTGTAAAAGTTCATATTATTTTCTTTATCTATGCTTTCTGTTTATTTTTATTTTGAGTTACCCCATATTTTTCCCACAATTCTTTAGCAAGAGCATGCCCTGCTTTTCGCTCTTCAATAGTCATATAGGCTTCAATATTATCGCGTAATTTCTCTGCTTGCTTGTAACCACCCGCGGCAACAATACCCATCCAAGCATATGCATGGATAAAATCTTGTTCCACTTTAATGCCCTCGAAATATATAGCGCCTAGATAAAATTGGGCCATTATATTTTTTTGATATGCCGCATCAATAAACCATTCCAAAGCCTCAATATTATTTTGCGGGACACCCAAACCTTCCTGATACATGTTAAGTAGATTTTTTTGAGAATTAAAAATACCTTGAGCTGCAGCTTTTCGGTACCACTCTATTGCAGCAGTGTAATCTTGATTTAGGCCAAGGCCATTCTCATACATGACACCTAAATCGTGCTGAGCACTGGCAGTACCTTTCTCTGCAGCCTTGCGATACCATTTAGCTGCTTCTTTATAATCTTGCTTAACACCTATTCCATCGTGAAACATATAACCCAAATTTGCTTCAGCTTCGGCATTACCTTGAACAGCTGCATTACGAGCCCACTTTAATGCCAGCCAATAATCACGCTTTACACCAAGACCGATAATATAGAGTTGCGCTAATCTTATCTGTGATTCGGCCACACCACCTTTTGCAGCTTTCTGATACCATTTAGCCGCTTTAGTATAATCACGTTCGAGACCAAGACCCCTTTCGTAGATTAAACCAATATAGTTTTGTGCCATGCTATTGCCCGATTCGGCAAGAGGTGTCAATTTTTTAAGTGCAGTTTCATATTCACTTGCATGAAATGCTTCAAGTGCTACTTCAAATTCTGATTGCCCACAGGCAGTCAAAAACAAAATTAATAGTATAAAAATATAATTTTTCATATAACAAATATCACGGCAATAACCGCAGCCATTAAAAGATAATATGTTGTTGGAATAATTGTTTTACGAATTAAGCTACCCTCTTGACCAGAAAGACCGCATGTTGCTGAAGCAGCCACAATATTATGGATACAAATCATATTGCCAGCTGCGCCACCTATAGCTTGTAAAGCAACAATCAGTAATGGCGACAACCCTGTTTTGATTCCCACGCCAAATTGAAATAAGGAGAAAGTAAGGTTACTAATAGTATTGCTGCCCGCAATAAACGCACCTAATGCACCTATCGGTGCAGAAAATATTGGCCACGCCTGACCTGACAATGATGCAATTGTCTGTGCTAATTCAATTGGCATACTGGCTAGTCCAGCAGAATTAATATCAGATTGAATAAATATACGTACCATAGGGACTGCAAAAATTAATACAACAGCTGCATTTTTGAATGCTCTTGCAGTACTTTTTACAGCAGCAAAAATTTCAGGCTTTGACATTCGATACAATGGAAGGCAAATAATCGCAACTAAAATAAAAATACTACCTGGCAGATAAAGAAAATTAATTGAAGCGTTAATGTTAGTGTCTAAGATTGCCGGTATCGACAACTTAAATCCCGCTAAAAATGACTTAAAAGGTAATTCTGGTAAGCGCGTAATGACTAACAAAAAACCGATAAGTGCATAAGGCAAACATGCTTTCCATATTGGTATTGATTTGTTATGACCATCAACTTCATGGACGGGTTCCGATGCTTTCCAGTTATCCAACCAATCAGCCTTTTCAGGAAATCGCCATATTTTTTCAGGTTGAAATAATCCGCGTTTAGCGGCTATTGTCGTTGCAACTAGCGCAACAAGACCGCCAATCAATGAGGGAAACTCTGGTCCAAGCACATTTGCAAATACGGCATAAGGTACAACAAATGTTATGCCGGCGAATAATGCAAACTTCCAAACTTCAAGCCCTTCTCGCCAACTACGATTAGTACCAAAAAAGCGTGTCAAAAGCGTGACCACAAATAAAGGTATAACAAAACCAATACATGCATGGATTAATGCCACTTTGCCACCGATCAAGAAAACAAGTTCGTCTAATGATCCAATATGATCTTGTGTTGCTATATAAACATCAACAATAGCTTGTCCAGCTAAACCGTCGTGCACGCCTATTAATATTGGCGTGCCTGCAGCACCAAATGATACCGGTGTGCTTTGTATAATTAAGGCACACATCACTGCTGCTAAAGGAGGAAACCCCAATACGACCAGTAATGGTCCTGCAACAGCTGCAGGCGTACCAAAACCAGACGCACCCTCGATAAAGGCACCAAAGGCCCAGGCAATAATTATTACTTGTATTCTTGGGTCTGGAGATATCTGTGTAAAAGCATTTCGAATTGTTGATACAACGCCAGAGTGCACTAATACAAACAGTAACAATAAGGCTCCAAAAACAATATAAAGCACCTTTCCAGCTATGATTAACCCTTCAATGCTAGCAGCAGCTATGGTTATTGGTTCAACTTGCCAATAAAAAAGGGCTAGTAATACAGTAACGATAAGACCAATAGGCATGGTTCGTTTCGCTGTCCATTGCCATATAACTAGCAATAAAAAAACAATAGCAAGCGGTGTAATAGCAATTAATGCAGACATCAGGAGATTGTACAATTAAACCGATTTTTTTTCCGATCTTATCAAGATCGCTTCATCTGAGCATAATTTAGTACTGATCAATAATATTTATACTATCAGGCAATAATAAAATAGATTAAATGCACAACTACGACAATTAAAATCACTATTGTGATTATTTTGAGGGGGCTCTTGTTTTTTGCCGTCGATATTAAAGGCGCTGAGCTTTGTTTCTTAGCATTTTCATTGTTTGAACCTGGAGCTTTATTATTATTTAACTCTTCTATATCTATCTCTTCAAGCTCATCGGCTAATTCATGCTCTATGTTTTCGGAATATAGTCGACAAGACATCTCACCGATAAGTTTCTCACCATTAGCCCCCCAATAGACCTCAACAACTTCAGGAAGATTGTTTTTATCGACATGGATGGAGGAATTAAATGTCGCCTTCAGACTATTTTCAACGACACCAAAACCATAGATGTAAAGTAGTTCATCCGTTCCGGGAATTTTGATATGTAATTCATCTAACAAGAGATTTTGTGGCAATGGCGGTTTAGTAGTAATGATGGCATCGATATTCCCGGTAGCCTCACCCTCGCAGTGAATCAAGCTATCTTTAAACTCAAAGATGACGGCATCGCCATCAATCGTAACAGAATATTCTTTATCCATTGAATTACCTCCGCCACACTGAATATCAAAACTATCATATTCTGCATTACTACTTAAGGAGGTTTAATAAAAATCTCACAAATCAGCTAATTTTATTTGCGCTTTCATTTGCAATGCAGCAATTGCATAACCACCATCAGCTGCATCTACAAAATGAAAATGCTCGCCTGCTCGATTATCAATCATACAGGTCATTAGGGCTGAACTTGATGCGTGTATGCCGTAGAAACATTGCTTATTTATATATTTTTCATTTAGATAAGCAGCCAATTCTTCTCGCTGTTTTTTTGTGCCTGATATAACTTGTCGTAAGACACCATCAAATTTTTTAAAATCAGTATTGCTGATTACTTCGGACTTATATGAACCCCAAGGCACTCCTGCGATATTCAATTTAAATGTGATAAATATCCAGCCTAAAATATTTTGAATATATAATTTTATCCAATAATTTATTACTGAAAATACGCTTTCCTTATGTGTTCTGACACTGACTTCATTTATTAATTTGCTTATATTACTCGTCAAGCTTAGGCCACCTTCATGGATAGGCTGGCATTCATTATCAGCCCCGTATATTTGTTGAATCTTTACAATAATATCATTGTAAATCCTGGATTCTTCATCTATTGAAGACGCGGTCACCTTAACAATTAAAGCAATCGTTTCACCATGTTTGCTTGGTATGTTGTCCCAACGACATTCCAGCCCTGAATAATCAGTACTTGTCTCTTGGCCATTATTTTCAAATCGATATTGCTGTCCTTTTTCATCATCTTTGATCAGGTTTTCCGCATACTCTATCCCGCCACCGGAGAACGCTGCTTGATTATAGTGCTCGGACATTTTGTAACGCGAAACAAAGACCTCATGACCTGCATTTCTAACGTCAACAATCGGAACAACACCAACTCTCAGGTTAAGGTCGAATTGTTTTTCAGCCATGAATTTTGTTGCTATTAATGCTTTTTTCGCTTTTTCAACAAGACTGGCTGGGATACATAATGAAGCACCATCTCCACCAAAAATTGAAGGTAATAAAATCGATGGGGAGATATTCCTAATAGCAGTAATTATCGACACCCCCACGATATTGACTGCCTTATATTTTCCTGCTTTTATTGCTCCTGTTGAATTTTGAATATCTGCAGAAACAATGAACCAGTCATCAGGTAATTTTGAATACTTAGACAGATCAGAGACAACTGAAAAATCAGAATGTATCGGAAGGTTTGAATAAAATTCATCTGACGTCATGACAAATATTTTTACGAATGAACCGCAGTTATACCATAAATTTCATAGTCAATCTCCAAATACGCATACTTGAGAACCATGCATAGAAAATGTTAAATTAATAAACATAATTTTATAAACCAAACCCTCAAAGCTTTTGATATAGATCAATTAGCATATTTAAATGACTCTTATACTTTATATATACAATGAGTACCGTCTCTAATTGCCTGAAATTATCACCCATAATTAGTTAGCTTAGAAATAAAACATGCCTATTATAAAACACATTCGATTTGGTGCTTTTGTGCGCGAGATAACAATGCATCAAGAAGAGATTAGCTACAATGATTTGGCGCCAGAAATAAAACAAGATCAGGATGGCAATGATATTCTTTATCGACCTGGCAAACTTAAAGTACGCGCTATTGATGTCTATCGACTGGTTCAACCCTATTTTAAGGTTCGCTTAATTGACCAATTAAAAGCTGTATTACCATTAGCTATTTATCTGATTTTATTTCAACTATTGATATTACGTCAGAATGTTACAGATTCATGGGTTATTACGGCAGGTTTAATGTCCGTAATTTTTGGTCTTATGTTTTTTATTGAAGGCCTTAAAGTAGGTCTCATGCCTTTTGGTGAAACAATTGGAAATATATTGCCATCAAAGGCGAGACTGGCAACTGTATTATTCATTGTCTTTTTGTTAGGTATAGGCGTTACCTTTGCTGAGCCTGCTATAGGTGCACTAAAAACAGCTGGCGCAATAGTTGATGTTGAAAGTGCACCCTATTTATATTCATTATTAAACTCATGGTCAGAAGTGCTGGTGTTAATGGTTGGCATGGGTGTTGGTCTTGCCGCAGTTTTGGGGACGCTCCGGTTTATTTATGGCTGGAGTTTAAAACCACTGATATACATGTCATTGATACCGACCATTGGTTTGACCATCTATATAATGGGCGACAGTGAACTTAGCAAAATATTGGGTCTCGCATGGGATTGTGGTGCTGTCACTACCGGCCCTGTTACCGTGCCTCTGGTACTCTCACTTGGAATTGGTATTGCCACAGCCGCTGGCAAAGGCCGATCCTCGTTATCCGGGTTTGGCATTGTCACTCTTGCATCATTATTTCCTATCATCGCCGTTCAAATACTGGCTATTTTTGTTTCCTTTGCAGAAACACCCGAAATGATTATTAGTGAGGCGGCCTCTATCAGTAACTTATCATCCACCTTGAGTTGGCACGAAACAACACCTTACGTTGAATTATTATCCGGTATTCGCGCCATCGTTCCATTAGTATTGTTTTTGATGTTTATACTGATTTATATTCTTAAAGAGAAAATCAAACATCCAGGCACCATTGCTTATGGAATTTCCCTGTCTGTAATAGGTATGATTATTTTCAATGTCGGCCTGAGTTATGGCCTGTCCAAGTTAGGTGGTCAATCTGGTGGCTTGGTGCCTGGCGCCTTCACAAAGATCGAGCTTATCAGCGAATCCCCCTTATATAACTTTGCCTTAGGCATGACGATTGCGCTTGCTTTTGCATGGATACTTGGTTTTGGCGCAACGCTTGCCGAGCCGGCATTAAACGCATTAGGCATGACCGTGGAAAACCTGACTAATGGCGCTTTTAGAAAAAAGTTATTAATGCACGCTGTTTCGTTTGGTGTTGGTTGTGGTATAGCAATAGGTATCTTTAAAATTATATTTTCCATACCGATTGCCTACATAATTATCCCTGGCTATTTAGTTGCTATCGTTTTGACATACTTTTCAACTGAGGAGTTTGTGAATATTGCCTGGGACAGTGCTGGCGTTACAACAGGCCCCGTAACTGTACCTTTAGTGTTAGCGATGGGATTAGGATTTGGTGAAGCAGTTGGGGCGATAGAAGGCTTTGGTATTTTATCTATGGCATCAATTGGCCCAATCATTTCAGTTATGGCTACTGGCTTGTGGATACAATGGAAAGTTAACAAACGCCGGGAACGTGAAGATGAATTAGTTGAATCTCTTGAAGGAGTTGACTCATGAGTAAACGCAATATCGTTGTATTAACCGATGTAGCATTAATAACGTGCATAATTCAAAAAGGATGCGCAGACACTATAGTAAAGGCTGCCCAGGATGGTGGCGCTCAAGGTGCAACTGTATTTTATGCGCGAGGCAGTGGCGTTAGAGAAAGACTTGGCGTGCTTGGAATTGCAGTCGAAGTTGAAAAAGAAATCATTAATATTGTTGTTGCTACTGATCAAATTGATCGTATATTTGAAAAAATATATCTGGCGGGAAATCTCGATACGCCAGGTATGGGCTTCATGTATGTTACTCCTTTGGAAAAGGCCGCTACTTACATACCTGCGGAAATTGCTGACAAACTCGCTACGGAAGCTTAAGTGCCTAACAAACTAGAAAATCTGGAATCCATGGGAAACATTAACTTCTCTAACGATAAATTAATCACCTGCATATTACCAAAAGGTATGGCTTCGCCAATTTTAAAAAAATTAAAAACTGAAAAAGGCATTATCAGGACTAATCTTAAATCGGCACGTGGCATGGGGAAAATCACGCCCCTAGCCTATCGTGGTGCTGGCGAACAAGCGGAAAAAGACATGCTAAATGTTGTTGTAAATCAAGATGAAGCAGATGATATATTTTACTATATCTATGAAGAAGCAGATATAAACAGACCGCACGGCGGCGTTATATATATGCGCCAACTTGGACCATCAACACCCTTTTCACTCCCAGACTTGCCAGATGAAGAATAGGATTATTGATAAGGCTATACCCTATGACACCGAAAGATAACTCCCGCATGAGGATCATTTAAAGGCGTGCCACCAAAGTAGATAGTGCCATGGTCTCCCAGCATTGCTTCCTCTCTATGTAATCGGATATTTCTCCCATTTGCAAAATAGACAGCTGTTCCATTTGTGCTATTGTCTTGCAAATGAAAAATGCCATGACGGAAAGTGATTTCTGCATGTGACTTTGATGTAAATTTTCCATCGACACAAAGATTATTCATATCTCCACGGCCAATCGTGCAATGGGTATGCTCTGAATCGAGTCGAATTTGTTTGTCGCCGTAATCCAGCAGAAGTACTTTATGAGTTGTATCATCTTCAGTAGAAGGCAATTTACCAATCCTTGTCACCTCCTCTTCTTCTTCCCATGGAAGGCCATAAACTTTTAGCTCACCATCCCAGGCATCCGCTTCTACAGAATTAATGAATCGGGCGTTATATTTAAGTTCTTCTGGTAATGCATCAATACTTTGACTGCTTGTAAGAATTTCATCCTTTTTTGCAAGGTTGATAATCTGCTGAGCGATAATGGGTGCTTCACCTATGAGTTCCTTGCCTCTATACCGAACCGAACCATAATGCCAACCTATTTTTACATGCACCTCGCCAATACTAAACTTTCCTTGTTCACTTGCTAGTTGAAGTGCTTCATGCATAGCTGTTGCTGCCATCGCGGCTTTGACGGGGTTTGGGAATTTACACATGGCTTCATCGCCAATAGTTTTGACGACGCTACCTTCCAGGCTGGAGGCCACATCTGATAATATAGAGATACAAGCTTCTATATTTTGACGTGCTATTACATCACCATGTTTCTCATAAATATGCGTGCTCCCTGAAACATCTGCATACAATATCGCTAGTTTTTGTATTGTGTCATCCGACATAACAACACCTTCGTATTAATTATCATATCTAAAGGTTAGCAATGAAAGGATTTTTATTTATTGATTCATATCAAAATAGATATAAATAAATAGAGGTTATTATTTTTTTATAAATGCAATTCGCTTAACTTTTTTGCTTCTGATGTGTCAGGATATTGATTTCGCAATAACAAGGCATAGCTGGACACATCATCTCTTAAGTTGAGCTCTTTGCAGATTTGAATCCCTATCCATAAACTCTTTGCGGTGTGCCTTGCATTTTCCTGATACCGTTTAAAATATTGATGAGCTAACTCGTATTGATTTCTATCATAAGAAATATTAGCCATTTTTATTAAGGCATGTGAAAAACGCGGATTTTTGTTTAGTGCTTGTTTAAAATAGCCCTCACCTATTTGTGGTTTATTATCAAACACACATAACCCTGCATTAGTTAGTGCTATTTCTGGCGAGTCATATAATGGGTTGTTTGCAGCATTTAAAAACTGTGTCTCAGCTTCATCGATCCGACCACTATTACATAACAATAAACCGTAATTGTTATGAGCTGATGAATCGCTAGAATCCAAAGACAAGGATTTTTTAAAATTATTCTCCGATTCAATGGGATCGCCCAAGCGTTGATAAAGTAAACCCAGGACATTATATGTTGGGGCATAATCTGACTTGGCCAGAAGTGAACGTCTTAACCTCGTCAGTGCGTTTTCATAAGCCCCTTGTTGCATGTACTCAACGCCAAGATTCATATTAGCAATAGCTACTTCGAGAGCTTGATCACTACGATTTCTTTGTGGGTTATTTAATTCTCTTTCAGCAGAATTGTATGCTGCATTATTGACAGTTTGTCCAACGGCACCAACCAGAGCCATAGGGCCACAACCTGACAGGAGTAGCGTTGCTAGAATTAAGCTGAGAATACTCAAATATTTCATGTTTTATATTATAAAACTGATTAGTATAAAATTAACAAACATATCCTAAGCGTATTACTAAACAATAGAAACATCACCGGTCAAGCAATATGACTAAATTTGTATTAAAAACACTGTTTATTTCATCCACATTAATAGTTGTTGGTTTGTACGTTAACTACCTACTGACTGGCAATTCGCCAAATTTGGTCTTGCCAAAATCCAGTATGCCTGATTTAAACCTTTCTAAAATATCTGAATCTGCAACAAATTTGCTTGATTTAAATGGAGAAGAGTCAACTGATACAAAATATTTATATAAATGGCGTGATGCGAAAGGAATAATTCATTATACAAGTGTAAAGCCAGATGCTGGCATTAATGTTGAAACAATTGAATTAAGCAGCGAGACAAATATTGTTCCTGCTGTTTCTACTACAAATCAAAATATTCCACATTCGCAATTGCCACAAACTAGTGATATCGATGAATCTGAGGTAAATATCTACTCACCACAAGGGATTGAGGATCTATTTGATCAAGCAAAGGACGTTAAAAACCTGATGAATGAGCACTACGGTCAACAAAGAAAAACATCAGAACAGCAATAATCATCATCAAATAGCAATTATCTAGTGTTCTAGATTATCTGGAATCTTAAAATTGCCGTTATTTTATGGGCTTAGGACCAATAATCCTTAAATAGTCTAAACATCTGTCATTAAAAGCCGATATAGATTGATAACCTTATATAATAGTGATTTATGGAACAACTTGCAGATCGTCGAAACAGGGCACGCCTAGCGATAGTCGAAGAGGTATTTGAGCAAAGCTCAGGCCGTTCAATTGGACATACAGCCGATTTGAATGCCTATGGGATGATGTTGATAGGGAAAAGTGATTTTCCTATAGGAGAAAAAATTCGCATCAGTCTTGAAATACCTAATGGATTAAACAAGAAGATAAGAACCTCGTTAACCGCACAATGCAGATGGTGCGAACCTCATTTGGAAACCCCCTTTTATAACACTGGATTCCGTTTTGTTTACACTACAGAATTCGATATCGAATATATAGAGACATTATTTTTCACCCTCTCCAATTAAAACCTCGAGTTCAAGAAGCAATCGGATTTGATCCGCTGCATTATGTTTAGAATTTATATTGTTTTTAAGAGTCGTATTTTTCCAAGCTTTGATCCAGATCAAGGTATTTAAAATATTTTCGAATTATCTTAATGTCCATTCAGCATTTACTTGGCTTAAGCATTGAAACAATCCATTACCTTCAATAAAGAATTAATTAATCGATACAACCAGTTAGGGCCTCGATACACATCCTACCCTGCTGCAACTCAATTCAGCGAAGAGTTTGGAATCAAGGATTATTGCCAGGTTATAAAAGATTCAAATGAAGATTTATTACCTAAGCCCTTATCGATCTACATACACCTGCCATTTTGTAACACGGTCTGTTTTTATTGTGCCTGTAATAAAATAATAACTGCAAATCGCAATCGCAGCATCCCTTATCTAGAAGATTTGCATAAAGAGATTAATCTACAAGGTCCACTTTTCGACAATGATCGTATCGTACGCCAGCTCCATTGGGGAGGTGGCACACCCACTTTTATATCACATGATAAAATGACTGACTTGATGAATGTGATAAAAAACAACTTTACTTTGCTTGATGATGATACTGGTGAATATTCCATTGAAATAGACCCACGAGAAGTAAAAACAGAAACAATCCACCTGTTAAGAAACCTCGGATTTAATAGGATGAGCATTGGCGTGCAGGATTTTGATCCTCAGGTACAAAACGCTGTTAATCGAAATCAGTCTTATGAACAAACTAAAAATGTTTTTAATGAAGCTCGAAAACACGGGTTTCATTCAATAAATATAGACTTGATATACGGACTACCGAAACAAACTCCACGTACTTTTTGCAACACAATCAGCAAAATTATTGAAATGAGCCCTGATCGAATTGCGGTATATAATTATGCTCACCTTCCTCATTTATTCAAAACACAGCGCCAGATAAAAGATGAAGATCTGCCAAGCCCCAGTGAAAAGCTTGAGATACTTGGAGAATCAATTCACTCCTTACAAGATGCAGGCTATGTTTATATCGGCATGGATCATTTTGCTAAACCGGATGATGAATTAGCAGTTGCACAACGCAAAGGAAATTTATATCGGAATTTTCAAGGGTACTCTACTAATGCTAGTTGTGATGTCATTGGCTTTGGCATTACTGCTATAAGCAAAATAAGCAATTCATATTCACAAAATATTCGCACTCTAGAGGAATATCACAGCGCCTTAGAAAAAAACAAAACACCTCTTCTACGTGGATATAAATTAAGTAATGATGATGAGCTTAGAAGAGAAGTAATTTCAAAATTAATTTGTCACTTTCAAATTGAATTTCGTGAGATTGAAGATTTGTTCAAAATAGATTTTTCAGATTACTTCTCAAAGGAAATAGATTTGTTAGCTGATATGCAAAAAGATGAATTATTAATAATTAATAAAGATGCAATTGAAATATTACCTGCAGGCAGATTCCTGTTAAGAAATATCTGTTCTGTTTTCGACATTTATCTTGATAGAGAAAAAAGCAACAACAACTTTTCTAAAATGATCTAAACCAATAATCGAAAAATTAAAAATATGCTTACCAAACCAAAAATCAACAAAGAACAAATCGAACAATTCAAAAAAGATGGCTTTCTAATAATTAAAAATGGTTTTGACCAGAATGAAACCGACATGATTGAATCTTGGGCAACAGAACTTGCTAACATGCCTGAAAAATCTGGTGCTCATTGGGTATACCATGAAGAGAGCAAGATTGATCCAGAGATAGAACTCATCAATCGCATAGAAAACATTTCTCCATTTCATGAAGGTTTTGCTGAATTAAGTGATGCGCTTAAATACCCAATGGCACAATTATTTGATGAAGATGCTGCTCTATTTAAAGAAAAAATTAATTTTAAAATGCCGGGCGGCGATGGTTTCAAACCGCATCAGGACTCACAAGCTGGATGGCAAGATTATGCCGATTATTTTATTAGTGTGTTAGTTTGTATAGATGAAGCAACTATAGAAAATGGTTGTTTGCAGATGGTTTCCGGTTTTCAGAATCAAGGCCTGTACCGTGAATGGGAACCGCTTACAGAAAATGATATGGCAGATATGGAGTTTGTACACTATCCTACCAAACCTGGTGATATTGTTTTCTTCGATTGCTATACACCTCATGCATCTGAACCCAACTTAACAGACACAACACGGCGTCTATATTTTGCAACCTATAATAAATTATCTGAAGGTGAGCATTTAAAGCAGTACTATGACGATAAATATAAAAATTTCCCACCTGATATAGATCGTGAAGCTGGCAAGGAATATGTATTTCGAGTTTAATTAATTACTAGAGCTATATGTTCAGCTAAGATCGCAAGATTAATACCTTGCATTAAATCCATTTCCAAGGACAATTTATCTTTCTTGAGGGCTAAAATCAGGAGATAACTGATAAAACTTATAATTGATAGTAACAATCAGTTTTTATCGTGTTTATTTCCAGATAAACCCAGAGACTTGCCTTTCCGTTTAAGCATACGTGTCTTAAGCCGCGCACTGCACATTCTCGCTGCCGGCGTATTGCTTGGCGGACATATATTTAATCAGACAGAAGCCGTCTTAGAGCCTTGGCTTTGGACCACAGTGGTCACAGGCATCATTATCGTGTTAACTGATCTCCATTCAAGTTTGGCTATATTGTTTGAAGTTAGAGGTATTGCGATATTATTTAAAATAATTTTATTACTATTTATACCCCTGTTTTGGGAAGAACGTATCATTCTGTTAGTTTGCGTATTGCTAATTGGAGCCATCAGTAGCCATTTACCAAAACGATATCGTCATAAATCATTTGTCATTATTGAGCATATCCGTTAACGCTCTCTCACTTTTATAGTCCAACAATCTTGAATTCTGATTTATTCAATAAATAACTAGAGAAGAAGAATCCATGCTTGTAGAAATAATACACAAACAACATCTAGACTTGCGAGAAGTCTTTGCACAACATCAGGAAGCCCTTTTACAAGGTCACTTTAAAGAGGCAATAACACTTTTAAACAACTTCAACCTATGTCATGAGTCTCATGCAAAACTTGAAGAACGATATATCTTTCCTTTATTTGAAAAGATAGATCGTCACAGCAAATGGGATGTAAGCCTCTACATAAAAGAACATGAAAAAATAGAACGATTGTTTGAAAACATTAGTAAAGATGTAGACTGGTTGAGCGAACAGAGAATATCTAAATCTCAATTTCGCAGAAATATTATCGCTCTGTTGGATAAAGAAAAAACATTTAAAGGGCTAACAGAACATCACGAAGAGCGCGAAGAAGAAGCAATGTTAAAAGAACTGGAGGAACAACTAGAGCCGCTTCTAATAAGAGAGCTCGTTTCAGATTTAAAATTTACTTGGATTGAGATTATTGCATCAGTCAAAGAGCCAAATTATTAGATTCGCATTGATAATCAATGCGAATACTCCTGTAAGCAATAATTATCCGTAGTGCTAGTATTGAAACTCAATGCTTATATTTTATAATATGATATATTTGATTATGAGTTATAAAAAAGGGACTGACATTTTTATCAGTCCCTTTCTGTTTTTATGAAAGCTGCGTTTCAGAAGCTTTCAAACTCCTTTCCTATCTAGATTAAAGTACATCAAAACGATCAAGGTTCATTACTTTGGTCCATACATTAATGAAATCATTAACAAACTGCTTCTTACCATCATTAGCAGCATAAGTTTCCGCTAATGCTCGTAATTCTGAGTTTGAACCGAAGATGAGGTCAACTGATGTCGCGGTCCATTTAAGCTTTCCAGATGCACGGTCAACCCCTTCATAAACGCCCGAAGTTTTATCTGACTTCTTCCACTGCGTCGACATATCAAGCAGATGAACAAAGAAATCATTATTCAAGGTTCCCGGTTTATTGGTAAGGACACCGTGCTTGGTCTGTCCGATGTTGGCATTCAACGTACGCATACCACCGAGCAAAACAGTCATTTCCGGTGCCGTCAGTGTTAATAAGTCTGCCTTTTCTATTAACATTTCAGCTGGATTACCGTAGCTTCTATCAGTGTAGTAATTACGGAAAGCATCTGCAGTTGGTTCTAACCATGCAAAGGACTTCACATCGGTTTGCTTTTGAGACGCATCTGTACGACCCGGTGTAAACGAAATCTCAACACTGTGACCGGCTTTCTTCGCTGCTTGTTCAACTGCAGCGTTACCACCCACAACAATCACGTCAGCAAGCGAAACTTTCTTACCATCTGAAAGTGACTTGTTAAAGTCAGCTTGAACCTTTTTCAATGCCTTCAAAACTTTTGAAAGTTCGGATGGATTGTTTGCTTCCCAATTCTTTTGAGGAGCAAGTGCAATACGTGCACCGTTAGCGCCACCTCGCATATCTGAACCACGAAAGCTTGAGGCTGATGCCCAAGCCGTTCTAACTAATTCTGGGATGCTTAATCCAGATTTAATAATCATGCCTTCAAGTTTTTCAGCGTCATCATTACTGATTAATTTGTAATCAGCAGCAGGAACCGGATCTTGCCAAATAAATACTTCCGCTGGAACGTCTGACCCGACATAACGTGTACGAGGACCCAAATCTCGATGTGTCAATTTGAACCACGCTTTTGCGAAAGCTATATCAAATTCTTTTGGACTTTTCAAAAAACGTTCAGTAATTTTACGAAAACCAGGATCAGCCTTTAACGCTATATCCGTTGTAAACATGATTGGCGCATGTCTTTTACCTGCGATATGTGCATCAGGCACCATGTTTACTGCAGTTTCATCCGTAGGGATCCATTGGTGAGCACCAGCTGGGCTTTGCGTTTGTTTCCAATCAAATCTCATCAGATTATCGAGATAAAGAACAGACCAGGCAGTTGGTGTAGAAGTCCATGCACCTTCAAGTCCACTAGTCATGGTATCTTCCGCATTACCCTTGCCACACTTATTTTTCCAGCCGAACCCCTGCTCTTCAATGGCAGCAGCAGCAGGTTCTGCACCTATGCACTCGCCCTTCTTAGCACCATGAGCTTTACCTAAAGTGTGTCCACCAGCAACCAATGCTACAATTTCTTCATCGTTCATTGCCATGCGACCAAAAGATAAACGCATGTGTTTCGCAGCATCGAGTGGGTCATGATTAGCACCAGGGCCTTCTGGATTAACGTAGATTAAGCCCATCTGCACAGCAGCAAGTGGGTTTTCCAGTTTTCCATCTTTGCTAAAACGTTTATCAGCTTCCAACCATTTCTTTTCAGTCCCCCAATAAGTGAGGTCTGCTTCCCAATCATCTGCACGTCCACCAGCAAAACCTAGCGTTTCAAAGCCCATGGATTCTAGTGAGACATTACCTGCCAGGATAATTAGATCGCCCCAGGACACATTGCGACCGTATTTTTGTTTTACCGGCCACAATAATCGACGCGCTTTATCCAGGTTAGCATTATCAGGCCAGCTATTCTGTGGCTCGAGACGTGTCTGTCCGCCATCAGCACCACCACGACCATCCATCGTTCGGTAGGTACCAGACGCGTGCCACGCTGAACGAATCATTAAACCACCATAGTGCCCCCAATCAGCAGGCCACCAGGTTTGAGATGTTGTCAATGTTTTCTCAATATCATCTTTAAGTGCTTTGAGATCGACACTTTGGAATGCCTTAGCATAATCAAAATCGTCACCATAAGGGTTAGACGCTGGATCATGTGCACGTAGCTGCTCAAGATTTAGCTTCTCAGGCCACCAATCTTTATTGGTCATACCGTTTTCTTGTGCCATCGCAAGATTAACGGAAAATGCAGTTGATAATCCGAGTATTAGCATGGCACTTCCAATCATTGCCATTATATTTATTGTATTTTTAAGCATATATACCTCCACATATTAGATTTGTATTTGTGTAGGTAGAAAGTACGCCTGCGCTTAGAATGAGTCTAATTCTTAATGGCTATTATATTGATAGCTGCTGCCTATCATGATTGAAAGAATTTCCCCTAAATGTAAAAGTAACTTTGTTAATTAAATCTGAGGATATTTAGTCACTTTTACTTTTCAAAAGTCGTGTTGATATTTTTGAACAATTAACGATATTGATCTCACTAACTGGTACTGTATTCTACGAAGCCATTCTTTAACTAGTCCAGATACCTTTAAAATATTATATGAGCTCCACTACTCTCAGTGACAACAATGAACTACGTGCTGATAATCTGATTTACGAGATCAATGATAAATTAATCATTAATGGCATTAGTTTTTCAGTTAAGTCTGGCGAAATGTTATTTATTGAAGGCAGTAATGGTAGTGGTAAAACAACCTTGTTACGTATTCTTTCTGGTCTGATGCAAGCCGATGAAGGTCAGATAACATGGAACGATAAAAGTATAGAAGATGAACGCATTGATTATAATCAACAGCTAACTTATCTCGGGCATAGCACGGGTGTCAAAGCTGAGTTGAGTACGCTAGAGAACATCAATTTCTTTTCTGCACTTTCCGGCTTACCCCAAAAGGAGAATTCTCAAACAGCAATAGAATGGGTTGGATTAAAGGGTAATGAAGATAGCCCAGGCAGGCATTTATCTTATGGCCAACAACGTCGTATTGCTTTAACGCGATTATTGATGGAACCATCACAGCTATGGATCCTTGATGAGCCCTTCGCTGGACTGGATAAAAAAATGATTAGTGCTTTAGAAACTCGATTTAAAGATCATGTGCATAATGGTGGAATATTGGTGTTAACCAGTCACCAACATATTGAGTTAGATCAAGTAAATACTTCACGCCTTCAGTTAGGATAGCTACTCTATGAACTATAGTAATCCTTTCGTCGCCATGTTGTTTCGTGATCTACGAATTGCCTTTAGGCAACGTGCAGAGATTATGTTGCCCGTTATATTTTTTGTCGTCGTTGTCAGTTTATTTCCTCTTGCGATCAGCCCTGACCCTGCTGTCCTGAAAAGTATTGGTCCCGGTGTAATCTGGATCGCGGCCTTGTTATCAATTTTATTATCATTACAAAGTTTGTTTCGCTCTGATTTTAACGATGGATCCATGGAGCAAATTTTATTGAGTCCATTCCCCGGTTCATTATTGATGTTGGCGAGAATTGTCGCGCAGTGGTGTGTGACCGGCTTACCATTAATCATTATTTCACCGTTGCTAGGACTGCTTTTACACCTTGAGACACATGTTATTTTTGTTTTATTCATTTCATTATTATTGGGAATACCTTATTTGAATATGGTTGGCGCCATTGCTGTCGCCTTAACGATAGGCTTAAGACAAGCAGGCGCGTTGTTGTCATTGCTTGTGTTACCACTATATGTGCCCGTATTAATCTTTGGCAGTAATGCCGTTATCTCGGCTGCGAACGATCTACCTTATACTGGTCAATTATTATGGTTAGCTGCATTATTAGTACTTGCAAGCACATTGAGCCCATTTGTGATTAGTTCTGCCCTAAGGGTATCCTGTAGTTATAGATAGTTGATTTCATTATTAAAATCTGGAGAGTTACATAGAGCATGTCTGTAAAAGATAAAATCTGGCTGTGGTTCCATCGCATGGCATCACCAGCATATTTTTACAAACTGGCAGGACAGGTTTTGCCCTGGACAATTGTTGCAACAACAATTTTGATGTTGATTGGTTTAGTTGGCGGACTAGTATTTGCTCCTGCCGACTATCAACAAGGAGATGGCTTTAGAATAATTTATGTGCATGTACCATCGGCATGGATGTCAATGTTCGTTTATATGGTCATGGCAGTAAACAGTGCTATATTTTTAATCTGGCATATTAAATTATCAGACATCGTTGCTCGCTCAAGTGCCGTAATCGGCGCCTCATTTACATTCTTGGCTTTGGTCACTGGATCTATATGGGGAAAACCAATGTGGGGAACATGGTGGGTATGGGACGCGCGCTTAACATCTGAATTATTATTGTTATTTTTATATCTGGGTTATATCGGCTTGCGCTCAGCCATTGATGATCGTCGTGTTGCAGGAAAAGCGGGTTCCATTCTGGCATTAGTCGGCGCTATAAACATTCCTATCATTCATTATTCCGTTGTCTGGTGGAATACTTTGCATCAATCGGCAAGCGTCTCCAAGTTTGACAACCCATCAATCGAATTGAATATGTTAATCCCCTTATTATGTATGGCGATTGCCTTTAAATTATTTTACCTCTGCATACTATTAATTAATTCACGTTCTGAATTACTGGAGCAGGAAAAACGCAGTCAATGGGTAAAAGAATTGGTAACGTCATCATGATCGAATTTTTAAAGATGGGCGGGTATGCCACTTATGTCTGGTCATCCTATGGTATTGTTGCTGTCGTTTTGCTTCTGAATTCAATTTCTTCATGGCGACGCTATAAAAGTTTACTGCGACGCCTTAAACGATTACATGGTGAAAACAATAATGACACCTAAACAAAAACAACGTTTTATTCTAGTTAGCTTGTTAGTAGTTGGTCTTAGTGCAGGCATCGGTCTGGTGCTTATGGCATTGAATGAAAACATTAATTTATTTTTCACTCCTTCACAGGTAGTTGCTGGAGAAGTGCCTCCGAACCAAAGGTTTCGTATTGGTGGCATGGTGACACTGGACAGCGTAGAAAAACTTGATGGTGAACTCACGGTTCTCTTTAAACTCAATGACTCAGTCAAAGAAGTACAACTTAAATATGCTGGGATCTTGCCTGATTTGTTTCGTGAAGGACAAGGTATTGTTGCGGAAGGAAAATTAAATGAAGAAGGTGTGTTTGTAGCCGACCAAGTGCTAGCTAAACATGACGAAAACTATATGCCACCCGAAGTTGAACTTGCGCTGAAACAAAGTGGTGGTGATTACTATAACAATGAGGCAACAGAATGATTCCTGAAATAGGTCACTTTGCATTAATCCTGGCGCTTGCTGTCGCATTAGTACAAGCCATTATCCCTGGCATGGGATTGTTATGTCGTCGTGTAGATTGGATGGCCGTAGCGAAACCTGCTGCCCTGTTACAATTTGCCTTAGTATTAACAGCCTATGGCATCCTGACTTATTCCTTCATCGTGCATGATTTTTCTGTGCTCTATGCAGCGAACACGTCTAATTCCGAACTGCCTTTAATTTATCGTATATCAGGCGTTTGGGGTGCACACGAGGGCTCATTATTATTATGGGTATTAATACTCAGTGCCTGGACCGCAATACTGGCAATGTACAGTAAACATTACCCCGACGACATGGCCGCGGGCGTCATTTCAGTATTGGGTTTTATCAGTATTGGTTTTTTGTTATTTAGTTTATTTACATCGAATCCATTTATCCGTCACTTCCCTGCCCCTATAGATGGAGGCGATCTAAATCCCTTATTACAAGATCCGGTGATGGCAATACATCCGCCTATGCTTTATATGGGGTATGTCGGTTTTGCAGTACCGTTTGCGTTTGCCATTGTGGCATTGGTGCAAGGTAGACTCGACACAGCGTGGGCACGTTGGGTACGACCCTGGGCTTTAACCGCATGGATATGTTTAACGGGTGGCATTACTTTAGGAAGTTGGTGGGCCTACTACGAATTGGGTTGGGGTGGTTGGTGGTTTTGGGATCCCGTTGAAAACGCATCGTTCATGCCATGGTTAACAGGGACCGCTTTAATTCATTCGCTTGCTGTAACAGAAAAACGCCACGCTTTACGCAACTGGACCATTTTGTTAGCGATCATCTGCTTTTCTTTAAGCTTGTTAGGTACATTCCTAGTGCGCTCAGGTGTATTAACATCAGTACATGCCTTCGCATCTGATCCTACTCGAGGTGTTTTTGTATTGGCCTTCCTTGGCTTGGTTGTCGGAATCTCTTTAAGTTTATTTGCATTTAGGGCTTGGCAGTTACGCACGCTGACACCTTTTAGTTTGGTCTCTCGAGAAATGGCCTTGCTGACTAACAGTGTGCTTTTATTAGTTACTATGTTAACCGTGTTACTAGGCACCCTTTATCCTTTAATACTCGAAGCATTAGGTGGGGGAAAAATATCTGTCGGACCGCCCTACTTTAGCCGTGTCTTTATTCCACTAATGATACCAGTGGTTTTTCTGGTCGCAGTCGGTTCATTAATACGCTGGCGTGAAGATAATATTTCTACTCTGATTAAACAATTACGCACACCGGCCATTCTCGCCATTGTTTTTGCAAGCGTGTTATCTCTGCTCCTTCCTGGAAAAGCCAGTTTCACAGCCTGGTTTGCGCTGTTGCTTACCTTTTGGGTAATCAATAGTTGTTTTGTGCAGTTACAACAACGATTGCGCAATTCTCAAAGTTTGTTGCAGGGTTTAAGAAGAACCCCAAGAGGATGGTACGGCATGATATTGGCTCATATTGGTCTAGGCTTTACTGTCGTCGGCATTGCTTTGTCCAGTGTATATAGCCAAGAGCAAGACGTGCACATGGTCAAAGGTGATACCAGGACACTGGGAGAATATCGCTTTGAGTTAGTCGATGTCGAAAGAATAACAGGACCAAACTATGAAGCAGACATGGGTACAATTCGTATTTACAAAAATGACAAAGAATTAATGACTTTGCAGCCCGAAAAACGTATTTATAACGTTCGCAAAAACATCATGACAGAAGCCGCTATCCATTCTAATTTATTAAGAGATTTATATGTCTCTCTAGGCGAACAACGAAACCCCGTGACTGAGGCATGGTCAGTTAGGCTTTATTACAAACCATTTATCTTATGGATTTGGTTGGGTGGGCTTTTCATGGTCTTGGGCGGATTGCTTGCAGTAACGGATAAACGTTATCGACTCGAAGTAAAACAAGAAAAAATCAAATTGGATGTAAATCATGTCACAGCCAGTTGATACTCAAACATCATCAGAACAACAAGCAAAACCTAAAGCAAAGCACTGGGTTTATCTCTTGCCCTTAGGTTTATTTGCAGTGTTAATGGTGTTTTTCTTTTTTGGCCTTGGACTCAACCCGCGTTTAATACCTTCACCTTTAATCGGACAGCCTACACCGGTATTTTCATTACCTAAATTGAGCAACCCGGAGGAAATGATTCAGCACACCGATTTCCAAGGTGAAGTAAGCCTGCTAAATATTTGGGCGACATGGTGCACCTCTTGTCGACAAGAACATCCTGTTTTGATGAAGATAGCACAAAGCAAAGAAGTTCCTATTTATGGCTTATATTATAAGGACGTCCCTGCACTGGGCATTGATTGGCTACAGAATTATGGCGACCCATATCGTGACAATGCTGTAGATGAGGATGGCAAGGTTGGAATCGAATGGGGTGCTTATGGCACACCCGAAACTTTTCTCATCGATCAAAACGGTATTATCCGTTATAAACATGTTGGCCCAATTAGCTGGCACGACTGGGAAACAACATTGTTACCCATGATAACTTCATTAAGGAATAATAATGGCGTCTAGGTTTAGTTGTTTGTGCTTATTGTTATTCTTTATTACCGCAAGCCCTGCTGAAATCGCTGGCTTTCCATTTGAGAGTGAAACACAAGAACAACGCTTTCGTGACCTATCATCCGAACTCCGATGTTTAGTTTGCCAAAATCAATCTCTAGCAGATTCAAATGCGGGACTAGCACAAGACCTTCGTTCAGAGTTATATGAACAAGTCTTAACTGGCAACTCGAATAATCAAATAATCAGCTTTATGACCGAGCGCTACGGTGATTTTATTTTATACAAACCAAGGTTTGCGATGAAAACATTATTATTGTGGTTAACACCTATCTTACTATTCAGTGTTGGAATTTTCTGTTTAATTAGATTTAGTAAGTTCAGGAATCAAGGGCAACAAACACAAGTTAGCGAAGAAGAATTACAAAGAATACGTGCTTTACTGCAAGCAGAGGAAGAAAAACAATGACGTTTATATTACTCACTCTGGCAATAGCAGTGATTGCTGTCTTACTTTTATTACGGCCTTTGTTTTCAAAAAAAGGACAGCAGTCAAAAGTAGAACGGGATGCTGTCAATATTCAAGCTGCGGCTACAAGACTTTCCGAATTAAAACTTGAATTAGAAAATGGACTAATAAGCCAAGAGAGATTCGATAATTACAAACTTGAGTTGGAAACTGCTGCGGCTGATGATTTAAGTAATACCACTTCGCCTGAAACAGAAGAGCATAAAGGCAATAAAACATTATCTCTCATAATTGCACTACTAGTGCCGTTGCTCTCTATTATTATATATCAACAACTGGGTAATGAAGCCGCTTTTGATGTTGCGCTTCAAACCGATGAGTCTGCTATAGCATCTCAAGAAATTGAAAAAATGCTCGCCGTAGTAGAAAAAGAAGTGAAGGAAAATCCGGACGACGTAGAAGGCAGGATTGCTCTTGCTCAGGTTTATATTGAATTAGAACGGTACAGTGACGCCGCAACTGTTTATCTAGAACTTAATAAACTACGTCCTGATGATCCTGACGTCCTAGTTAATTATGCTGAAGCACTGGCACGATCACATGGCAATCGTTTAACAGGAAAACCGACTGAATTATTAAACGCAGCTCTGGAGATAGAACCCAAACATGGCCGCGCACTTTGGCTCGCTGGATTTGCCGAACAACAGGCCGACAATAAACAAGGCGCATTAGCTCATTGGCGTCATCTACTTGCTGGCATGGAAGAAGGTTCAGAAGTATTTCAACATCTTGAAAACTTGATTTCTGAACTAGAAAGCGGAACGCCAACTTCTGAAGTTGTCACTTCAAACCAGGCAACTGCTGCTCAACAATCCATTCAGGTGAAAGTTGCCTTATCATCTGAATTTCTGACCAATGTAGATCCAAATACAACTCTCTTTATCTATGCACGCGCATCTGAGGGACCTCCTATGCCGCTTGCTGTACATAAAGGTTTAGCTAAAGACCTTCCTGTCACTGTAACCCTTGATGACAGTATGGCGATGGTGCCACAAATGACGCTTTCCAGTTTTCCCAAAGTAATCATCGGTGCTAGGCTTTCTAGTAACGGTCAACCTCAAGGTCAATCGGGAGATTATGAAGGCTATTCAGATGCGATTGAGGTTTCAACTAATCCTGTCGTGGATATTCTCATAAATACCATCAAACCTTGAGCAGCAAGATTTCTGCTGCTTGATTGTAGCTAGTAATTCTCGAGAGGATCGACTTAGGCTATACTTCACATCCAATTTGAAATGGAGGCATTCATCTCCAGAAACAAAATAATTTCATCTGCTGTATTAATAAACAAACTCAGATTATATGTTTAAAGAAAAATCAAAAGCGAAAAAGATAACAATAATCATTTTAATATTGCTGTTATCTGTATTTTCTATTGGACTATATAAGTATTTAACTAAACCTGAGTTTGTTGAACAAGTATCGCTATTAGAAGAATTAAACTCTGCTAAAACCGATGAAGAGAAATCAGCTACGGTAGAAAAGATGTTAGTGCACCTTGAACAACGACTACTCAAGAATCCAGATGATGCTGAAAGCTGGTTAATTTTAACCAACTCTTATACTACACTTGAACGCCACGATGATGCCCTTAGAGCAATCGAGAACCTATATCGAATTAAAGGGAAAGAACCGTCAATCATGTTTCGTTATGCCGATATTATGTCCATGGTTAACAATGGTCGATTTAAAGGCAAGCCAACTGAGTTAATTGATGAAGCACTGCGTCTTGATCCAACCAATAATAATGGTCTTTGGTTAGCTGGGCTTGCAGCGATACAGCATGGTGATATTAAAAAGGCACTAAAACATTGGCAACAACTTCATGGTCAGTTTGATGATGATCCAGAATCTCAACAGAAAATAAAACACTATATAGACTTGGCGCGTGATCAAATAGTTGAAAAAAATACTGAGGCTGTCTCTAACATTGCACTTCAAATCAACGTTAGTCTGTCAGGGTCTTTATTAAATGAAACCAATGGCAACGATGATGTGTTCATATACGCCAATGCCATTGACGGTTCGCTAATGCCATTGGCCATATTACGTAAAAAGGTAAGCGAACTACCTATACAAGTTACCCTGGATGATTCGATGGCGCTGATATCAACCAATAAATTATCTGATCATAAACAGGTTCAGCTTATTGCCAGAATATCAAAAAGTGGCAATACCAAATCAACGCCAGGAGATTTAATCGGCACTCTCAACTTAGTTCCAACTAATATATATTTACCCGTTAAGTTGATAATCAGCGATATAATCCAATGAGGCACAATGGTTGCCACATTATCTACTTGTAAAGAAAACCCTTAATTATCTGGAAGGCCTTCTAAATGAAAGATGTTGAATTAACAAAAGAACCCGTCGAACTCTATAAAATATTAAAATTTGAAGGCATGGTTAGTAGTGGTGGAGAAGCTAAAAATGCAATTGCTGAAGGAAAAGTAACGGTTAATGGCATAGTAGAAATACAAAAACGAAAAAAGATTGTTTCTGGTGACATTGTAGAATTTGGCGAAGAAAAAATTCGACTGCAACTCAAGCATGAAGAATCATAGACTATGGTTAGTAAAGACAGTAACAGCTCTGAACTCAACGATGGTGATTCAGTGCAAATCATAAAAGACTTGAAGGTCAAACGCACTTCAAGCGCATTGAAACGCGGCACGATCTACAAAAATATAAGACTCACGAATAAAGATGAAGAGATAGAGTGCGGCAAGGGAAAATCGACTATTGTGCTTAAAACATGCTTTTTGAAGAAAGTATAAGCATAATTCAAATATATTCAGACCAAACTTGGAACACCTATGATAAGCAATGATGTATTACGACGCCTTCGCTACGTATTCGATTTTGACGATGCAAAGATGATCGATGTTTTTGCTCAGGCAGATCACGACGTCACAAGAGCACAAATCAGCGATTGGCTAAAAAAAGAAGATGATCCTGCCTATCAGGAATGCAGTGATACGCTGTTGGCAACTTTTTTGAACGGCTTGATTAACGAAAAGCGCGGTAAAAAAGAAGGACCAAAGCCTATCCCGGAAGAAAAATTAAGCAATAATATTGTTTTCAATAAGCTGAAGATTGCATTAAACCTGAAGGCTGAAGATGTCTTGGCTATTCTGGAGCTGGTTGAATTTCGTATTAGCAAACACGAATTAAGTGCTTTTTTTCGTAAACCCGGTCATAAGCATTATAGGGAATGTAAAGATCAAATATTACGCAATTTCCTGAACGGTCTGCAGCTTAAATATCGGGGGGATTCTGAAGCGCTACCCGCTTTCGAATGGAAGCAGACCTCAGATGAAGAGAACAATGGAAATGACTAGCAATGTCCTGGAAGAGTCAATTACACCCGGTTTTTATGAAACTGATGCTTTAGGTCACATCAATAATACCGTCGTACCCATGTGGTTTGAGAAAGCCCGCACACCATTATTCAAGATTTTTACACCCGATCTTGATCCAAAAAAATGGGAATTAATTCTTGCCAAAATAGAAGTGGAATACGTACGTGAAATTGATTACCGCATAATAGTGACCATTCGAACGGGTATACAACAGATCGGTAATAGTTCTTTTTTGATTCGTCAGGAATTATTTCAGAATGAAGAACTGGCTGCTCACGGGCTTACTACTTTGGTACGGTTTGATCACGACAAAAAAAAATCACAAGCACTCACTAAAGAGCTGCGCAGTGAATTAGAAAAGTATTATTGGCCGATTGTCTAAGGAATTTTATAACACTTAATCAGCATTAATAATATTGCTTACTTAATTCGTATTAACGATAATCTCTAATTATTTAATTTTCATACTCATTTAAACAAGCAGGTAGTTCATAGTCCTATGGCTCAATACGTATATACCATGAATGGTGTGGGTAAGATCGTCCCACCTAAACGCCAAATACTTAAAGACATCTATCTTTCATTTTTTCCTGGCGCCAAGATTGGTGTATTAGGTTTAAATGGTGCGGGCAAATCAACCTTACTCAAGATTATGGCAGGACTTGATACCGATATTATTGGTGAAGCCTTCCCTATGCCGGATATCAAGATCGGTTATCTTCCTCAGGAACCGCAACTCGATTCTGACAAAGATGTCCGCGGCAATGTTGAAGAAGGCCTACGAGAACCATTGGACGCATTGGCTGGGTTAACCGAGGTTTATGCTGCCTATGCTGATGCAGATGCAGATTTTGATGCTCTGGCAAAGAAACAAGAACAATTTGAGGGCATTGTAGCCGCATGGGATGCTGAAAATCTGGAAACTACGTTAGAAATAGCAGCAGATGCCCTGCGTTTACCGCCCTGGGATGCCTCTATTGACACGCTTTCTGGTGGTGAGAGACGTCGAGTTGCTTTGTGTCGTTTATTATTGTCACGTCCTGATATGTTGTTATTAGACGAACCTACCAACCACCTTGATGCTGAGTCTGTCTATTGGTTGGAGCGCTTTCTGGCTGATTTTAACGGTACTGTGGTTGCGGTAACTCATGATCGATACTTTCTTGATAATGTTGCTGGCTGGATATTAGAACTCGATCGTGGAGAAGGCATTCCCTTTGAAGGCAATTATTCACAATGGCTCGAGAATAAAGAACAACGTCTTCAAACTGAAGAAAAGGTTGAGTCAGCAAGACAAAAAGCCATAAAACAAGAATTGGAATGGGTTCGAACTGCCCCTAAAGGGCGTCATGCAAAAAGTAAGGCGCGACTTAGCCGGTTTGAGGAGATGAGTTCACAAGATTTCCAGAAGCGAAGCGAAACCAACGAAATTTATATCCCTCCTGGCCCACGATTAGGTAATTCAGTAATTGAGCTTACCAAGGTAAATAAAGCATTCGATGATAAAATTTTGTATGAAAATTTGAACCTTAGTATTCCAGCAGGTGCTGTCGTTGGCATTATTGGTGGTAATGGTGCAGGTAAATCGACACTGTTTCGTATGATCGCTGGAATAGATACACCTGACAGTGGTGAAATAAAGATTGGCGAAACAGTTCAAGTCGCCTTCGTTGAACAAAGCCGTGAAAGTCTTGATGATAAGAAAACTGTTTGGGAAGCGATTTCTGATGGTCTCGACAACATCGCTATTGGTAATTATGAAATTAATTCACGAGCTTATGTTGGGCGCTTCAATTTTAAAGGTACAGATCAACAGAAAACCGTAGGTAATCTATCAGGCGGTGAACGTGGTCGATTACATCTAGCTCATACTTTAAAGCAAGGGGCGAATGTTTTGCTTCTTGATGAACCCTCAAACGATCTTGATATTGAAACTTTACGTGCTTTGGAAGAAGCGATACTTGCCTTCCCCGGTTGTGTACTAGTCATATCTCATGATCGCTGGTTTCTTGATCGCATCGCGTCACATATTCTTGCATTTGAAGATGATGGTGAAGTTGTGTTTCTAGAAGGCGATTTTACTGAATATCATCAAGACTTCCTTAATCGCAAAGGTAATGACTCACAACCAAAACGAATGAAGTACAAACGTTTGAAGTCTTAGAAAAGTTTAGCAATACTGTTTACACCTTCGAGCACATAAATGCCACCTAGCGATATCGACACATTTAACTTCCATGCTGGACGTGTTGTTGCACGTAAATACATCATAGAAAAATTACTTGGCTCTGGATGGGAGGCTGAGGTTTATCTCGTTCGAGAATGTGCAACAGGGATTGAACGCACTGCAAAATTCTTTTTTCCTCAGCGCAACATTAAAGACAAGTCATTAAAGTTTTACGCTCGTAAATTACATAAACTGCGTAAATGCCCTATCGTAATTCAATACTCAACTCAAGATAGTATTGTTCATAAAAAAATGCCCATATCTTTTTTAGTTTCGGAATATGTAGAAGGTGAATTATTAACAGATTATTTAAAACGACAACCAGGCAAACGACTTCATCCATTTCAAGCGGTGCATCTACTTTATGCCCTGGCAAAAGGAATTGAATGTATACACTCCGTAGGTGAATATCACGGCGATCTGCATTCGGATAATATTATCGTGCAAAATGTTGGACTAGACTATAATTTAAAAATTATCGATATGTTTCAATGGGTCGATACACCAGGGGCAAATATAAAAAGTGATGTGATGGATTTGATTCGAATCTTTTATGATGCCTTGGGCGGTCAAAAGCACTACTCGAAACAGCCAGCAGAGATAAAGTCCATTTGTTGCGGCTTAAAACACTCACTAGCACTTAAAAAATTTAATAGCGCAGGGAAATTACGCAGCTATATTGAAAACATGCAATGGGATACAATGTGAACATGGATGAAAACAACAATATTATTACCCGTTTTAATGCTACGGACAGTAAGCCTCTCGATATATCTACGAGTCATGGTGAGATAGTCTGCTATTCAAACAGATCGCCGAAGAAAAATACACCAAATGAAGATTCATTAGCCGTTATTCCTGTCGATGATGAAACAACAATATTAATCGTCGCTGATGGTCTTGGTGGGATGCCGGCCGGCGAACAAGCTTCACAACTTGTTGTTGAATCTTTAATAGCAACAACGAGTAACATAAAATCGTCTGTGCGTGAAGCTATATTAGATGGCATTGATGAAGCGAATAAAACAATTTTAGACATGAAAACTGGAGCAGGCACTACTGTTTCTATCGCTGAATTATCAGGAAATAAATTGAGAACATACCATGCAGGTGATTCTCTTATATTACTCACTACTAATCATGGCAATGTTAAATACCAGACACTCTCTCATTCACCAATTGGCTATGCACAAATATGCGGCGCGCTTGATCAAGAACAAGCCATGAGACATCCAGAGCGCAACTTGATATCTAATTATGTAGGCTGTAATGATATGCATATCAATATTGGCCCCATCATTGAACTTGCACCACACGACACGATTATACTTTCCAGCGATGCCCTATCTGACAACCTCTATGAAGAAGAGATCTCTGAGTTTATACGAAAAGGACCATTACTTGACGGCGTTAAAGAATTGATTGCACAATGCAACCTGAATATGAAAGAGCCACTTCCCGATCGACGTTGTCATCCTGACGATTTCACGCTAGTAAGCTTTAGACAAAATACCTGATCTACCTACCATGCCTCTTTAACGTACATTGAATTTAAATTAATAAGAATCGTATAAAGATAATAAACTGTTTAATCTTTGTGAGTATTTTGTAATTTAAAATGATGACGTGATAACCCCCCGTGACTGATTCACGCGGGGGGTTGTGTCACTGATAGTGACATGACAGGAGTGATGACACCCTTAACTAAAGTATAGATCAAAATTAAATATTATCAGGAATAAATTTATTCTAATCGTCTAGCTGTTAAAGTTATTCCTTAAGTAACTTAATAAGCTCTTGAAATACCTAGGCTCCAAAATAGATAAATTAAATTGACTCCTTACACATCATTATAATATTCAATATAACCCTGCTTAATATATTTATGTTGAAAAATAACCCGCGTATTGTGTTGCTGACAAACCGGTTATTTGGAATAAACATCTTGATTAAGCTTAAGTAAGCAAGCTGATTTCTCTGATAGACTCTATCCATTCATAGAATTAAACAAAACAGGCAAGTGCGTCAAACCCGCACTTGCCTGTTTATATTCTTGTCTAGTTTTTCTTCTTACTGATACATTAAAAATAATACTGATTACACATTAGTATTTATTTTTATATGCCAAGGCTCATAACGCACACCTAGCTTGTTGTCTGCTGGATAGCGTAGCTGAAGGTATCCCATTTCAGAAAGTCGTTTATAGACCTCGGTCTCAGTAAAGGTTCCCGTAAAATTCAACTTCCCGTAACCTTTTTGTCCCACATCAAAATCACCATTGCCATGAAATGAGTAGCCGGGAGGAGCAAGGGATCGGGAGGCAAGGGATAGATTGCCTTCACTGCTATGAACTTTGTTTAGGAATAATAAGAACTGTTTCATCACACTACGAATTCCGGAAGTCAGGATAACCTGATCACCTAATTCTTTTTTGATGTCATCAAATATTTCAATTGACCTTTCCTTGTAAAGATAGTTTCCGCTGCGAGGTATTTTAATAACATCTTTCTTTTTAACCTGATCGGTTATTTCTTTTAAAGGTTTTTGACCTAGAAAACCGTATAGCTCACCATCTTCATAAAAGGTTAGCTCCATAAACTGGAGTTCCTGTTTGGTAAATTTACCAACTCTGGAATAATTACGTGCTAGAGCCAGACCATCGGTAAAATTCAATATATTAAAATTTCCATGGCCAACCAGTTTCTGTAAGCGCCTTAGCCTCAGCACCGTCGATTCAAATGTCGCGTACTGTTCATGATTAAGCAACACGTCATCATCATGCGGCTTATTAAAGTTGTGGATTTTCTGTAAATAATCTTTGAGTTCATCTTCTGGGTATGCCTTTTTACCAGCAAAATAACCATGAATAGTCTTTGCGGATATTTCAGGAGCAATGCCAAAACCAACAAAGCCTATACCCATGGTTTTTAATAAATACCTTCTCTTCATACGCTTAATTATTTAAGGTTTGTTGTTCTTATTAATATTCGTCAGCATAGCAGTTTTTTTCTTTTATTAAACGAAGAAAAATTGATTGGAATAATATTGCTCAGCTATTTATTGCTGTCTTCTAACTGGCTAAATTATCCCTATTCGGAGTTTGAACAGCAATTATTATTCCCACAAGTAGATGTCGGCATCATTTAATGAAAACCGAGCTATTTACGATAATTAATCACGTCTAGACCAGTTTATTGGACGTCTAGAACATTGAGTTCAATAAAATAAAGAACACACGTGAGTTTTTACAGAGGCAAATCATGAGAATTTACTTAAAAATCAATTATTCCACGGCAATCGATATGAGCATTTTTAATTCACTATTCATCATAAAAACATACCTGAAATAAATTATTATCATTAAAATACAATGACATACATGTTTTCTTGCCATTTTGATGTTCTACATAAGTTAGTTTAGTATTTCTTATATAGGAGTTAATGTATAGACAGTTATTGTGCACTGCACAAATTCATTTATACTGCGTGGCTGAATTATATAGGAAAGGTGCAATTATGTTTTCTGGCGAGACAGTAGAACTACTCAAAAAAATATCAGATTCTCATCTTAAGATGACGAGCAAATTCCTAAACGCGAGTCTGGATAACTTAAATAAGACGAACCCCACTCTATTCAAACCTGAAGTTATTGATGAATTAAGAGATAAAATTAATAAAACGACATCAATAAGCCAAGACAATATTCAACTATTTAATGATCATCTGAAGCTTTTTCAATACTCAATATCTAAATCTATGGGTATGGAAGCTGATGCTGTAATTTCTCCCGACAAGTCAGACAGACGTTTTTCAGACGAGTCGTGGAATGAAAACATTGCTTTTGATTATATAAAACAATTTTATTTGCTGAGTTCCAAATACATACTTAACACAGGCCTTGAAAACAAACAGGTCGATAAAAAATATGAACAAGAAATCGATTTCTATACTCAGCAAAGTATAGATGCCTTATCCCCTAGCAATTTTGCTATAACTAATCCCACAGTCTTAAAAGAGACCATTGATAGTAAAGGTGAGAATCTTGTTAATGGAATCAAAGCACTGTTCGAAGATTTAGTGCGTGGTAAAGGGCAAACACTATCGACTAAAATGACGGATACTGAGTCATTTGAAATTGGTGTAAATATAGCGACAACACCAGGCAAGGTTGTATTCCAAAATGAATTAATCCAACTTATTCAATATACACCTACAACTAAAACAGTCTTCGAGACACCGCTTCTTATTGTGCCACCCTGGATAAACAAATTTTACATACTAGATCTAAGAGAAGAAAACAGTTTTATCAAATGGGCTGTCGACCAGGGTCACACCGTCTTTGTTGTTTCCTGGAAAAATCCTGATGCGAGTTATGCAGACACCAAATTTGAAGACTACATGTTAAATGGTGTACTAGAAGCTGTAGATCAAGTTAAACAAGAAACCGGCAATAATGATGTTAATGCTATTGGTTATTGCATCGGCGGTACTTTGCTTGCAGCAACAAATGCTTATCTTGCAAGTAAACGACGTAAACCAATTAAGTCAGCTACCTACTTCACGACTTTGGTCGATTTTGAAGAACCTGGTGATTTAGGTGTGTTCATCTCTGAAGAAAAACTTGATTCACTTGATGCTAGCATGGAAAAAGATGGTTTTCTTGATGGTTCGTCAATGGCAACAGTCTTTAATATGTTGCGCGCTAATGATCTTATATGGCCGTTCTTTATCAATAACTATTTATTAGGTAAAGAACCTACTGCTTTTGATTTACTTTACTGGAATTCAGATTCAACACGTATGCCAGCAAAAGCACATAGTTATTATCTTCGTAATTGTTATCTTAATAATTTATTACGCGAACCTGGCGGCATTGAATTGAATGGCACTCCCATAGACCTTAGAAAGATCAAGATCCCTTCTTATTTCATCTCTACACGAGATGACCATATTGCGCCTTGGAAATCTACCTACGAAGGCGCTCGGTTGATGTCTGGCTCTACTCGTTTCGTATTAGGTGGCTCAGGGCATATTGCAGGTGTTATTAATCCTCCCGCAAAAAACAAATATAATTATTGGACCAATAATGAAATTGAAGTCGACCCAGATAATTGGTTAGATAACGCCAAGAGTAATGAAGGTTCATGGTGGGTTGATTGGCAAAAATGGATTAAAACAAAATCTGGCAAAAAAATACCCGCGCGTAAGCCAGGAGAGAATCTCAAGGTGATCGAAGATGCGCCCGGCAGTTATGTGAAAGAGTAAACAGTTTTTTAATTGCCAGGATAGCGATCTCAGCATCAATTATGATGACAGAGAATATATTTTAATAAAGCACAGATATAATTTACATGTGGAGAAATTGACAATGGCTAAAGCAAGTGCACGACATATTTTGGTTGATAGTGAAGACCAATGCGCAACACTAAAACAACAAATTGAAGATGGTGCTGATTTCGCAGAAGTCGCAAAAGAACATTCAAGCTGTCCATCAGGCCGTAGCGGTGGCGATCTGGGTGAATTTGGTCCCGGTCAA
>JAJFKM010000076.1 GCA_021773215.1 Gammaproteobacteria bacterium | reverse complement strand
CCCATGCCACCCATATCAGGCATACCACCACCACCATGGCCATGATCTTCCTGAGGGATTTCAGCAACCATTGCTTCAGTCGTTAACAACAGACTTGCAACTGATGCTGCATTTTGTAACGCAGAACGAGTTACTTTGGTTGGATCAAGAATACCCATCTCAATCATATCGCCAAACTCACCGTTTGCTGCATTGTAACCGTAGTTACCTTTGCCTTTCGCAACGTCATTCAAAATAACTGACGCTTCTTCACCAGCATTGGTTACGATTTGACGTAGTGGCTCTTCAATCGCACGCTTCAGGATATCAATACCAATCTGTTGATCATGATTGCTTCCTTCAACTTTAGTTACAGCTTTCAAAGTGCGGAGTAATGCAACACCACCGCCAGGTACAACACCTTCTTCAACTGCAGCGCGGGTTGAATGTAATGCATCTTCAACACGTGCTTTCTTTTCCTTCATCTCAATTTCAGTAGCAGCACCAACTTTGATTACCGCAACACCACCAGCAAGTTTTGCAACACGCTCTTGTAGTTTTTCACGGTCGTAATCTGATGTTGAATCTTCAACTTGCTGACGAATTTGCGTTACGCGGCCTTCGATATCTTTGGTCTTACCTTCACCATCAATAATCGTAGTGTTTTCTTTGGTTATTTGAATACGTTTAGCACCACCCAGATCTTCAAGGTTTGCTTTTTCGAGACTCAAACCAACTTCTTCAGAGATGACGGTTCCGCCAGTAAGGATAGCAAGGTCTTCAAGCATCGCTTTACGACGATCACCAAAACCAGGCGCTTTAACAGCAGCGACTTTTACGATACCGCGCATGTTGTTAACAACCAAAGTTGCCAACGCTTCACCTTCAATATCTTCTGCTACGATCAATAAAGGCTTACCTGCTTTCGCAACACCTTCAAGGATTGGTAACAAATCGCGAACATTAGAAATCTTCTTGTCATAAAGAAGAATGAAAGGCGCTTCTAATTCAACACTCATCGTTTGTTGGTCGTTAATGAAGTAAGGAGAAAGATAACCGCGATCAAATTGCATACCTTCTACAACATCTAGTTCATTTTCCAAACCTGAACCTTCTTCGACGGTGATTACACCTTCTTTACCCACTTTACCCATTGCTTCTGCAATGATATTACCAATGTTTTCATCAGAGTTTGCAGAGATAGTACCAACCTGTGCAATCGCTTTGCTATCTTCACAAGGCTTTGAAAGTTTCTTCAGCTCTGCAACTGCAGCTGTAACCGCTTTATCAATACCGCGTTTAATATCCATTGGGTTAGTACCCGCAGTTACTGCTTTTTGACCTTCACGCACGATAGCTTGTGCAAGAACGGTAGCAGTGGTTGTACCATCACCAGCAACATCAGAAGTCTTGGAAGCAACTTCCTTAACCATCTGTGCACCCATGTTTTCAAACTTGTCTTCAAGTTCGATTTCTTTCGCTACTGACACACCATCTTTAGTGACGGTTGGAGCACCAAAGCTCTTGTCCAGAATTACATTGCGACCCTTAGGACCGAGCGTTTGCTTTACAGCATTCGCCAGAACGTTTACGCCTCGAGCCATACTTGAACGGGCGTCGTCCGAAAATTTTACTTCTTTTGCAGCCATGATTATTTTCTCCTGACTATATTAATAATTTGAATTACTCGATGACGCCCATGATGTCGTCTTCACGCAGGACGAGAAAATCATCGCCACTGACTTTGACTTCAGTACCGGAGTACTTGCCAAACAACACCTTGTCACCTTTCTTAAGATCCAGCTTACGTAGTTCACCGTTATCCAGTAATTTGCCGTTACCAACAGCGATAATTTCACCTTCTACTGGTTTCTCTGTGGCTGAATCAGGGATAATTATTCCACCCTGCGACGTTTTTTCCTCTTCCACACGTTTCACGATCACACGATCATGTAATGGTCGGATATTCATAAAGATTGCCCTCCTTAATTCCTAACCTATTGATTAATATAGCACCAACTGAATTGTTAGCACTCTTAATTAGTGAGTGCTAAATATAGTCTAATTTTCTAAGGTGTCAACAGCAGGAGCACAAATTTATCATTAGATGTTTAGAATAGATCCAGATATTGTCCCAATATATGATTACTCAAAATTACTCTCTACAATTAGCTTTTGATCTTAGCTATGCCTGCCTTCTGATTAACACTTAAATAGATAATCTTTTGATATTCAAAACAGAAATGATTTATCACACGCTAGCCCATATTCAACGTTCTGCTATAATGCCCCGCTTTTTGAATCTCAGAATGAGCTGAAACAGTTTTCCCGCTCTTTAATTCTCTAAAATAATTTATGTAGATCTTTGATGACCAATTACAACCTGACACACCTAAAACAACTAGAAGCTGAAAGTATTCATATCATCCGTGAAGTCGCCGCTGAATTCGATAAACCGGTCATGCTCTATTCAGTTGGTAAAGATTCTGCCGTGATGTTGCAATTGGCATTAAAGGCATTTGCACCTGGTAAACCTCCATTTCCACTATTACACGTTGATACCACCTGGAAATTTAAGGAGATGATTAAGTTTCGTGATGAATTAGCTAAAAACCTTGGTTTAGAACTACTTGTCTACACTAACCAAGAAGGTGTAGCAGCAGGCGTTAGCCCCTTTACTGTTGGCAGTCAAAAACATACTACTATTATGAAAACCGATGCGCTAAAACAAGCATTAAATAAATATAAGTTTGATGCTGCATTTGGTGGGGCTCGTCGTGATGAAGAAAAATCAAGAGCGAAAGAACGCATTTATTCTTTTCGTGATAAAAACCACCGCTGGGATCCAAAAAATCAACGCCCGGAATTATGGAATATCTATAACGGTAAAGTTGATAAAGGCGAAAGTATTCGTGTATTCCCCTTATCCAACTGGACTGAACTTGATATCTGGCAATACATTCATTTAGAAAACATCCCTATTGTGCCATTGTATTTTGCTGCAGAGCGACCGATTGTGAACAGAGATGGTGTTGACATCATGGTCGATGATGAGCGCATGCCATTAGAGCCGGGAGAAACGCCTGAAATGAAAATGGTACGATTCCGCACACTTGGTTGTTACCCATTGACTGGTGCAGTTGAATCAAAAGCAACAACATTACCTGAAATTATTCAGGAAATGTTGTTGGCGACAACTTCAGAACGTCAGGGCCGGGTAATTGATCACGATCAAGCAGGTTCAATGGAAGAAAAGAAACGTGAGGGATATTTCTGATGTCTCATCAATCCGAACTCATTAGTACTGACATTGACGCTTATCTTGCTCAGCATGAGAAAAAAGAATTATTACGTTTGCTGACCTGTGGCAGTGTTGATGATGGTAAAAGCACGCTCATAGGTAGATTGTTACACGATTCAAAAATGATCTATGAAGATCAGCTTGCCGCAATAACGGCAGATAGCGTGAAGTCTGGCACGACCGGTAAAGAAGTTGATTTAGCTTTATTAGTAGATGGTCTGCAGGCAGAACGCGAACAAGGCATCACCATTGATGTTGCCTATCGTTATTTTTCGACTGCCAAACGAAAGTTTATCATTGCTGATACGCCTGGACATGAACAATACACTCGCAATATGGCGACAGGTGCATCGACATGCGATCTGGCTATTATCCTTATTGATGCGCGATATGGTGTACAAGTTCAAACTCGGCGTCACACCATTATTTCTTCACTGCTCGGCATAAAGCACATTATCGTTGCTATCAACAAAATGGATCTGGTTGATTACGATGAGGCTGTCTATAACAAGATTAAAACAGACTATTTAAATTTCACCACCAAACTAGACCGCGTTGATATTAAGTTTATCCCTATCTCTGCATTGAAAGGTGAGAATGTTGTTAACCAAAGTGCCGAGATGCCATGGTATGACAAGCAGCCTTTGATGCAAATTTTAGAAAACGTCGAGATTGCTAATGATAGAAATTTCGAAGATATGCGTTTCCCTGTGCAATACGTCAACCGTCCGGATCTTAACTTCCGGGGTTATTGCGGCACTATCGCTTCAGGAATAGTACGCAAGGACGATAAAGTCACCGTTTTGCCTTCCGGAAAAACAAGCACGATCAAATCAATTGTGACTTATGAAGGTGAGCTGGAACAAGCCTTCCCGCCTATGGCCGTTACACTTACTCTCAACGATGAGATAGATGTCAGCCGTGGAGATATGATCACGCACAGTGATAATCAGCCTCCTTTAGGTAACAAGTTCGAAGCGAATATCGTTTGGATGACAGAACAAGCATTAAATGTTGGTAAAGAGTATTACGTGAAACGTGCTACCAGGACTATTACTGGCGCGATCACGAAGATCCATCATCGGATTGATGTCAATTCTATGGATAAATTAGAAGCAAATGAACTCAAGCTAAATGAAATCGGCCATTGCGATATAACACTCACGTCCACTGTCGCAATTGACCCCTATAGCTTAAGCAAAGGAACTGGCGCGTTCATTATTATTGACCGATTAAGCAACGTTACCGTTGGCGCGGGTATGATCACAGGTATTGCTAATAATGCTGATATTCAGGCCGTTAGTCTGGATGAACGTATTGCACGGTACGGCCAACACATTTTCACTGCCTGGCTGCTGGGTGAAAACAATGTTCAGACTGCACAAGAAATTGAACGCCACCTGTTTGATAGTGGCCATGTCAGTATCGTACTGAATCAGGATGACATTGACGGCAACATTGAAGAAATAAGCCAATTATTAAACAAGGCAGGCTTAATTTGTATCTGTTGTGTCACTGATAAACCAAAGACAAAACAGGATAACAGTGCTGTTTTTAATTGTGAATCAGATTCCAGTAGTACAATTTTGGCGCATATTAGTGACAAGGCCAAGCTCCGCTAGTAAGCTATTTTTGTCGTGAAAGCTGGAAGAAATTGATTCCAGAGATTAAAATAGCTCAAAGATTACACCTTAAGGGAGAAAATAATGTCAGATCCAAGATCAGTAGATGCAGCAGACCCAGCTAGAAAGACATCTCAAGTTACTGGCCCTGTAGATAATGATGCTACCGTTTTAACAACCAGCGAAGATGTTAAATGTTATTGGAATGATGAAGAGTTCAGCAATGGTGACCGCATCTCTACTGGTGGAAAAAATTACGAAGCTAGTAATGGTCAATGGGTTGAAGTTTAAGAATTAAATTGCTTTCCTGTTTCTTTAATTCAAGGTTTCAATAAAGTCATAACGACTATTGTTTTTTATAACATCTCCGGTGTGTAACTGGAATTTACCTGCCTTTTTATCTTTCAGATAAAACTTTAATGTTTCTCTAATTGTTGCAAATGCTAGTTCATCCCACGGGATTTCTTTTTCCCTAAATAATTTTACTTCCAAACTTTCAACGCCCGCTGAAAAATCCAAATCTAATAACCTTGATCGATACATCATATAAACCTGATCAACATAAGGTAAATTAAAAACAGCATAGAGATCTTCTACCTCAACACGCGCATTGGCCTCCTCCAGAGTCTCCCTAATACCGGCCTCAAGCGTAGATTCTCCCAATTCCATAAATCCGGCGGGTAATGTCCAATAACCTAGCCTCGGTTCTATCGCCCGCTTACAAAGCAATATTTGGTCTTCCCAAACAGGGATACAACCGGCAACAATTTTAGGGTTTTGATAATGAATAATGCCGCACGACTGACATATATGACGATGACGATTATCATCACTTGGGATGTCGTAGATTAATGTTGCACTACAGTAGCAGCAATATTTCATTTGATGGTTAATGGTTCAAGACTAGGCCAGAGATTATCCAACATCATCGCTTGGGCTTCCTTTACAGGATGAAGCCCATCAGCCTGCATTAACTCGGCATGCTGTGCGATATCTTTAAGGATAAATGGTGACAAACTGATCTCTTGTTTTTCAGAAACTGATTCATAGATTGACATAAAACGCTGATTATAAGCTGCACCATAATTGGGCGGTAATTGCATTGGTACTAGTAACACAGCCGCATCAGTTTGTTTTATATCATTAACTATGTCTGACAGGTTTTCTTCTATCTCGCTGAGTGCAAACCCGCGTAATCCATCATTTGCACCTAATTCTATGATAACGATTTCAGGACTGTATTCTCTTAGTAACTTCTCGAGTCGAGTTTTAACACCCAAGGTTGTCTCACCGCTTATGCTGGCATTGACAACTTTATGCGCCAAATTTTGTCTGACTAATCGCTGTTCCAGTAATGATACCCACCCATCTTCTACTGGTATACCATAAGCTGCGCTTAGGCTGTCGCCTAATATAAGTATCGTCTTTTCCTGTGCATCGACAGGAAAAGACAATAAATAAATAACAAAAATTAAGATTCGGTAATACATAAACATGGATTCAAATAGTAACAATATTGTGCAAGCTAAGGCTCTTGGAAAGCAAGTGCCTAGTCCCGAAGGAACCCTCACTATCCTCGACGATATTAATTTGTCTATAAAACAAGGCGAAAGTTTAGCGGTTATTGGTGTATCCGGCTCAGGCAAATCGACATTGTTAGGATTACTCGCAGGACTGGATATACCCACATCAGGCAAGGTTGTTCTAAACGGCACCATCTTAAACGATCTAGACGAGGATGGCAGAGCGCAAATTCGAAACCAATCCGTTGGCTTTGTATTTCAATCCTTTCATCTACTGCCTGGGCTAACAGCGCTGGAAAATACTGCGCTACCGCTTGAACTTGCTGGATCAGTTCAAGCTGAGGAACTAGCCAAACAAAAATTAGCTGACGTTGGCTTAAGCGAGCGCATTCACCACTACCCAAATCAGCTCTCTGGTGGAGAACAACAACGTGTCGCTATCGCACGTGCTTTTGCAAGTAATCCTAAAATCTTATTTGCAGATGAACCAACGGGCAATCTGGACCAAAAGACTGGCCAAAGAATTATCGATCTTTTATTCAATATGAATAAAGACAATGGCACAACACTGGTAATGGTCACTCATGACGATGCCTTAGCTAGCCTTTGTGATCGAAAAATAATCATGGCCGGTGGCCGCCTAACCACAGACTGATAATGAATACGTTTAAATATGCATTTACTGGATTAAAACGAGATTGGTACTCAGGAGAACTTCGTTTAATAGGTATTTCAATACTAATCGCAGTCGCTTGTTTATCCTCGGTCAGTTTTTTTACCGACCGTGTTAGACGTGCGACTGAACAACAGGCAACAGAATTACTTGCAGCTGATTTGGTATTAATTTCATCAGCTAAAATCAAGAATGAATTTATTGATAGCGCTAATCGTATAGGGTTAATCATTTCCCTAAATGAAAGCTTTCGTAGTGTTGTGGTAAAGGACGATCAACTCGAACTGGCAGAAGTTAAGGCTGTAGATTCAAACTATCCCATACGTGGCCACCTAAGGACAAGTGACGATCTATTTAGCGAAGAACAAATCAATGCCACTGTTCCTGCAGCAGGTACAGCTTGGGTAGACAGCCGTTTATTGCAAGCCTTGCAGGTCACGTTAGGGGAATCTATCAATGTCGGGGCTGCAGAATTAATCGTTGATAAAATTTTAACCTACGAACCTGATCGCGGCGGCGACCTGTTTAACATAGCACCCCGATTGTTGATGAACCGTGCTGATCTGGACAAAACAAAATTAATCTTACCCGGCAGTCGTATCAAATATCGATTATTACTCGGTGGCAAATCTGAATCCATCGATCTATACCGTGATCAACTTAAACTAGATAAAAACGAAAATGTACGCGTACAAGGTATAAAAGATGCTCGGCCGGAGATTAAGACGGCACTTGAACGCGCTGAACAATTCTTAGGGCTGGCAGCATTGGTCAGCATAGCCTTAGCTGGACTGGCCATAGCGATGTCGGCACAACGATTCGCCGTTAGACATTATGATAATTGCGCCATCATGCGTTGTTTGGGCCTGCAGCAACGGGAAATTTCACAGATCTACTTCTACCAACTGATGATACTAGGTCTTATCTGTAGTTTGTTCGGTTGCGCCATTGGTTTTTTTGCTCAAGAAGGCTTGAATCAAATGATGATTGGTATGACGCAACAATCATTACCTAAGCCATCATGGCGACCCGTTTTCTCCGGGATATTCACAGGCTTAATTACCGTGCTAGCTTTCGCGTTACCTCAGCTAATGCGTTTAAGAAAAATATCACCGCTAAGAGTATTGCGTAAAGATTTAACGCCATTGCCTTTAAATAACTACGTCATATATATAGTCGCAATCATCGCATTAGTTTTACTCAGCCCATGGCAATCAGGGGACATAAGTTTGACGATATATACCGTACTCGGTTTATTCTTGACAGCGATAGTACTAGCAGTCTCGGCAAAGCTCATTATCAAACTTCTGAAGCAACTACAGCCAAAACTAAAGATGACCGCTCGTTATGGCTTAGCAAATGTATCGCGTCGTTCAAACCAGAGTGTCATGCAGATAATGGGGATCGGTATTGGTGTTACTGTCATGTTATTACTCACTTTGGTACGCACAGATTTATTAGCGGGTTGGCAAAATCGTTTGCCCGATGACGCACCAAATTATTTTTTAATTAATATTCAACCAGATCAAGTAGAGGGTATCCAAAATAGTCTATCGATATCATTGAACAATGACATAACGCTCTATCCAATGATCCGTGGGCGTCTGACAAAAATCAATGATAGCAATGTGAGCCCAGATGATTATGAAGACCCGCGTGCAAATCGCCTTGCTGCCAGAGAATTCAATCTCTCTTACGCTGACACCATGCAAGATGATAACCGGATTGTGGCAGGTGAATGGTGGTCGAAAAGCGAGAATATTGAAAATTATTTTTCAGTAGAGGAAGGCATTGCCGAAACACTTGGGATAAAGGTTGGGGACAACTTAAGTTATTCTATTGCCGGCCAAGAGATAAAGGGCAAGGTTTTAAATCTGCGCTGGGTCGAGTGGGACTCCCTCAATGCTAATTTTTTTGTGGTCTCAAATACCGATGCTTTGATGTCATATCCTAGTACGTTTATCAGCAGTCTATTTATTCCTGATTCAAAACGTTCTGTATTAATTGATCTCATTAAACAATACCCAAGCATTACTGTCTTTGATATCGATGCTATTTTAAAACAAGTCAGAGCGATCATGAATCAAGTAGTACGCACGGTTGAGTTTGTTTTTATCTTTACCATTTTAACCGGCATCGCTGTTTTATTTGCTGCCTTACAAAGCACTCATGATGAGCGAACGCACGAAGCGGCACTGATGAGTGCACTGGGCGCTAGCCGCAAACAAATCATTTCCGGATTAATCGCCGAATTTATGCTACTGGGGATCATTACTGGCATCTTATCTGCCATAGCAGCATCAATCATAGAACTGGCACTAGCAGAATACGTGTTCAAGATGGATGTCGTCATTAATCCCCTCCTTTGGCTAATTGCACCTTTGGTTTGTTGTTTAATAATTGTTGCTACCGGACTAATTGGCACACGTAAAGTACTCGCTAGTTCACCTATGCTGGTACTAAGAAAAACCTGATCTATTGAATTTTTTGAATACGCTACAATCTATACCCAAGATACCTGAAGATGCAGAATTTAGAGTGCGTCTGTTTTTTATTCAGAGCGAGGCACGACGACGCGCATGGTTACTCCCTGTAAGGAGGAGAAACGCGGCTCTGGATGAAAACAGATGGGCTATAAACCTACATCTTCAGGTATCTTGGGTATATATAGAAGTTATTTAATAAGGAGCCTGTACAACATGTTACGAATGCTACTTTTCTTTGGTACCAACATTGCCATTATGATTGTGCTGAGCATAAGCATGCGCTTATTGGGTCTAGACACAGCATTAGAACAACAAGGTGGTGGATTAAACCTCAATGCCTTGCTTATCTTTTCTGCAGCCTTCGGTATGGGCGGTTCGTTAATCTCACTGGCCATCTCTAAGTGGATGGCAAAAAAGACCATGGGCGTCAAATTGATTGAAACGCCAGCAAGCAGTCAAGAGTCATGGTTAGTATCAACCGTAGAAATGCAAGCTAGAGAAGCCGGCATTAAAATGCCTGAGGTGGGTATATTCAATTCACCACAACCTAATGCCTTTGCAACGGGCATGAATAAAAATGCAGCATTAGTTGCTGTTAGTCAGGGTCTTTTAGATCATATGACCCAAGATGAAGTCGAAGCTGTGTTGGGGCATGAAATTAGTCACGTCGCGAATGGCGACATGGTAACGCTTGCTTTGGTTCAAGGCGTGGTCAACACCTTTGTCATATTCTTTTCCAGAGTTATTGGTCACCTGCTCGATCGTCTTGTGTTTAAAATTCAACGGGGGCACGGACCAGGCTATTGGATTGGTGTCATCTTCGTACAAATGATCTTATCTGTGCTCGCAAGTACGATCGTCATGTGGTTCTCTCGTCGTCGTGAATTTAAAGCTGATGAAGGCGGTGCCTATCTAGCAGGTCGTGAAAAAATGATTGCTGCTTTGCGTCGTCTACAACAAGTCAGCAATCCACAACCATTGCCCGATGAAATGTCTGCATTCGGCATCAGCGGTGGTGTGCCAACTGGTTTTAAACGTTTATTTATGAGTCACCCGCCGCTAGAAGAAAGAATCGCTGCCCTAGAAAATGCACAATAAAAATATGCAGCGTTAATAATGCAAGTGATATTTTCATGTCGCAGTTTAGGATAAAATAATTAAATGTCATTACTTATCTTAACAATATTATGAGACAGGTATATTTTGGTGATTTTCGTACTTATGTCACAGAGCATATTAAAGAGATCCAAAAGACTGACTTAGAATCTTATACTACCGAGTGGTTTTTAATTCGGTATTTAAAAAAAATCACAAAAGTCAGCGAAGGCACCAAGGACTACGATCATGTCGAAGGACAAATACGTTCATTGATTCGCTTTTATGTAGACAATATTGATGAAAAGTCTGAACTCGGTGAGCGCTGTTTAAAAATACATCAAGAATACCGAAAGCTATTACGTCAGAAAAAATCTTCTAAATACTAATGAGCCTTGATCAATTACCGGCTGATTTACCCGTCCCTGAAGATGATGGTGCATGTGACCACCTATTAGGTACAAGTCTTCCTGAAATACATTTACCCAGTACCAACGGCGATACCGTCATTTATATATACCCAATGACAGGTAAACCTAATGTTGCCTTGCCTGAGGGTTGGGAATCGATACCCGGTGCGAGGGGTTGCACGCCACAGTCCTGTAGTTTCCGTGATCTACATAGAGAACTTAAACAATACGCAAATATTTATGGATTAAGCAGTCAAGAAACAAACTATCAACAAGAAGCAAAATCGCGATTACACCTGCCTTTTGAACTACTAAGTGACCATTCCTTTATTCTCAAGCAAGCGTTGTCATTACCCACATTCTCAGTCGAGGGAATACAGCGCTATAAGAGAGTAACTCTCATTCTCAAAGATGAGGTTATAGAAAAAGTGTTCTATCCGGTGTTCCCACCAGATGAAAATGCAGATAATGTTCTCAATTGGTTTGATACCATGAATAATTAATCCTCAATTCTTTTATCACCTTCTTCACTCCATGGCGGATTAACAATAGCAATAAAACATAACTCTTCGTCACCACTATTTTCTATCCATTGAGTCGCATTTGCCGGCACTAGTATGGCTTCACCCGGAACAACATCTTGCTCTTCATCATCGATGTGCATAACGCCCTCTCCTGAAAAGACAATATACACTTCAGACTGTTCCAATTTATGTTTGTAACTTTGTTTACCTGCCTCAACAGTTGCCATTGCAACAGAGTACGGTAAATCAACCGCGTCATTCTTTGGATGTATCCATTCCCGTATTAAACAACCGTCATTGGCAATAAATTCCGGACATTCACTAATATTTTTTACAAACACACTCGACTCCTATATAAATGGTCTTATGAAATATAAAGGCAATCCTGATTATAAACATGAAACCCCGGCTTGTACTGGTGTCCTGATCACCAATTTAGGAACACCTGATGCACCAACACCCGCTGCATTACGCAAATACCTGGGAGAGTTTCTCGCCGATCCACGCGTAATAGAAACACCCAAAATCATTTGGTGGTTTGTATTACATTGCATCATATTGCGTATACGCCCACGACGATCAGCTGAAGCCTATGAAAAAGTCTGGACTGAAAACGGATCACCCTTACTTGATATCTCAATTAAGCAAACGAATAAAATTCAATCAGAAATAAGTAAACATATAGATGGGCCCATTAAAGTAGAACTCGCCATGCGCTATGGCAACCCTTCAATTGAATCTGGGCTAGAAAAATTACGTGCAGCAAACGCAAAACGCATATTAATCTTCCCTCTCTATCCGCAATATTCTGCCGCGACAACAGCCTCTACATTTGATGCTGTTAGCGATGTATTAAAGAAATGGCGTTGGATCCCTGAGATTAGAATGATCAACCATTATCATGACAACCCTGATTACATCACTGCTTTGGCAAACAGTATAAACGCATATTGGCAGACACACGCTAAACCTGAAAAGTTACTCTTCTCGTTTCATGGCTTACCTAAGGATTACTTTCTCGCGGGTGATCCCTACCATTGTGAATGCCACAAAACAGCCCGGCTTGTCGCTGAAAAACTAGAATTACCTGAAGACGAGTGGCAACTGACATTTCAATCACGCTTCGGCCCCAGAGAATGGTTACAGCCCTATACAGATATTACATTGGAAGAGCTCGCAGCTAACGGCACAAAGAGCGTACAAATAATATGCCCCGGCTTCTCTGCTGATTGCCTCGAAACGATTGAAGAGATTGATATGCAGAACCGTGATTTTTTCATTGAGGCAGGTGGAGAAGAGTTTTCCTATATTCCAGCACTGAATGATTCAGATGAGCACATTGATGTCATTTGTAAACTTATCCAGACACATTGCCAGGGCTGGGATATAAAGACTGAAGATGTAGCATTGACATGTGAAAGAGCCAAAAAAATAGGTGCTGCTCAATAGTTAACAAGAGAATGCTATTCTACTACCTCAACGCCTTTCCAAAACGCCACATGATCTTTAATATTTTCCGCCTTTGATTTTGGCTCTGGGTAATACCACGCTGCATCCTTGTTGGTTTCACCATTTACTTCTATGTGATAGTAACTCGCCTTACCTTTCCAGAAACAGGTGGAGTGTGTATCGCTATCTTTGAAGTATTCTTTGTTAACTGAATCTGGCGGGAAATAAATATTACCTTCAACTGTTTCGTAGCTTTCACTCTCTGCCAATACTGCATCATTCCAGGTTGCCTTTGCCATTTTAATCTCCATTAATTGTCATAATGACATTACGACTATGTGATTGGGCTCTATGTTCCCATAAATAAATTCCCTGCCAGGTACCTAGCTGGCATCTTGATTCTGTAATGGGAATAGTCAGGCTAACATTGGTTATCAAGGTCCGGATATGCGCGGGCATATCATCAGGACCTTCTGTTGTATGGCAAAACATGGGATCCCCGTCCGGCGCAACACTTTGCATGAAAGTTTCCAGGTCAAGTCGCACATCGGGGTCAGCATTCTCACACAACATAAGCGAAGCGCTGGTGTGTTGCATAAATAGATGACATAGGCCGATAGTAATACCACTCTCAGCAACAAATCTTTGTACATCGCTAGTAAATTCGTGTGCTTGGCGTGCTTTAGTATTAAATCTGAGTGTTTTTTGTAATATCGTCATGTTATAAATACCTAAAAATATCTTTGCTTAATAAACTACATTCAATGAATAAACCCCAACAATTAAACGATACGCATATTAAAAACAACAGTAAGATACTCTGGTTTGGCATGCTTGCTAGTTCGCTCATGCTTCTAGTTGCTGTTTTTTATATGGATAAGTTGCAGCTACAAGAACCTATCTTGCCTGACTTGAAAAATATTCTAGTCGGCATTTGCGTATTAAGTATCCCGCTGTCTTTATTGCTACTAGGTCGGTTTAAACGTCATCAGCATAAGATAAGAGACAATATTCAGCTTGGTATTGATAACACGTCAAATGATTTACAAACTTATATCACCTACCTGATCATCGGGATGTCTTTGTGTAACCTACCTGCAATGCTTGGTTTAGTGCTCTATATTCTTGTTATCGACCTCTACCTTTCATTATTTTTTATTGTTATTTCTTTTTTTCTTGGCTTTCTCTATAAGCCTGATTTGAAATAGTTACGACTACTCTAATCTTAATCGATCAGCAATTAATGCGAAAAACTGTTGGTCATTTGAAAACAGCCAACCGAGCTGCTCTTTACACGAACGGCATACCGCTATCTGCCACGCATAACCATTAAACCAGGTATGTTCATCAGTACTATCACCAATAGTTAGACAGCCAAGCGCCGATTGAAAGCAATTAATAGTGTAGGTATATCCCGCGGGATTAGAAAAAACATGTGTATGCCCACCATTGATAGAGATTGCTGCATTTAGGTCGGTGATGTAATTCTTACAGAAATTACAATACAGTTTTTTATTCTCTTCAGCAGTTTCATCATTTTTAGTTTCTTGACTTGATAATCTCTCGGTTTGTATATCAGTATTTTTAAAATAGTATTGATCACAAACAAGCTCCACTGTTTCGCCCCTTAAAAATATGCCTTTCTTTGTAGATTATTCATGGTATGACATGCCGTTCCTTAGAGATTATTCATGGTACAAGCATACGTATTCCTACTATCACCAAGACAACAGCAAAAACACGTTTTAATGTAACGATTGGAAGATAGTGAGCCAAGCGAGCGCCTAGAGGTGCAGAAAAAATTGTCATCATGCTAATGATGAGTGCGGCAGGCCAATATAAATAACCTAGTGAATGCGCCGGAACCGCTTGTTCATCGGAGCCTGCAATAATCAATGCAATTGTTGCGGCAACTGCTATCGGAAATCCACATGCTGACGATACTGCAACGGCATTTCGCATATTAACATTACACCAAAGTAAGAATGGCACTGTCAGGGTACCACCACCAATCCCCATCAAGGTTGAAAGTAAACCAATACCAACACCAGAACCCACCAGACCCGGGGTTCCTGGTAGTGCTGAATGTCCCTTAGGTTTCAAATCTAGCCATATTTGAATTCCAACCAATATCTCGAACACACCAAAGATCGTTCTCAAAACAAAACTCGAAAAATAATCAGCTAATACAGCTCCCAGACAAGCGCCTATTAATAAGCCTGGAACAAGGCGATTAACCGCCGGCCACAAGATAGCGCCTTTTTTGTGATGCACATAAGTAGCAGATAAAGATGTCACAATAATCGTCGCCAATGACGTCGTCACTGCTAGTTGCATGAGTATTTCCAGAGGGAACCCTTGTTGGATAAACAGGAAATGTAAAACGGGGACAATAATGACACCCCCACTTAAACCGATCATGCCACCAATAAGTCCGGCAAAAATCCCGGCCAGCGCGTAAAAAACGATTATTTGTAAGGTTATTTCAGTAAACATGACTCATTTTTATCGTGAATGATTGATAAGGTACGGTTAAGGTATGTTATACCTTAAACTATCTATTCGGAACGGCACGTTACCTGCAAAGAAATTTGAATGCTTATATTAACTTTCTATAAGTAAAATATTGCGAATTTCTTGTTAAATAAGGACAATTCTTAATGTTAATTTTGAATACAATCAACCAATGCAAATAAAACCTATATGTCTCCTATGATGCAGCAAACGATGCTGAGATTGCTTGTCGTCATCATACTGACAGTTTTAACCTCGCCTACCTTCGCTAAATCGATTGAATCTCAACGCAAGGATTATCTCGCTGCAAAAAAAGCATTGGATACGAAGCAATATAAGACATTCGGTAAAATCGCTAATACATTAAAAGATTATCCACTCTATCCTTATTTGCGCTACGAATACTTACGAAAACATCTTTGGAAGGTAAAAGATGGCGAGATTATTACATTCCTCAACCGTTACCCTGATCTACCTGTAACCGCCGGCTTACGAAAATCATGGCTGAAACTCTTAGTTAAAAGAAGACATTGGCAAACCTTTCTTGACAACTACACGCCGCAATCCGATACCTCCATGCAGTGTTATCAACTACAGGCCAGAATCAAAACAAATAACGACACCTTCCTGTTGGAAGATACCCGTACCACTTGGCTCGCTGGGAAGTCGCTTCCTCCACAATGCGATCCTGCTTTTGCATTGTTATATAAGAGTGATTTGATGACGAATGAATTGGTCTGGGAACGACTGCGTTTGTCGATGCAGAATAATCAGCTAAGTTTAGTTAATTATTTATCTAGCCGTCTCGATCCAGAACATAAGGCGCTCGCGAAACAATGGGTTCAGATACATCACAACCCTTATAAATACACGCATAAGCCAAAACTAGAAGATACACCTATTGCCAGAGAGATTCTGTCACATGGTATTTTACGTTTAGCCAAAAAAGATGTTGCCAAGGCTGTTAAACGCCTCGATGCACTTAAAGGTCAGTTTTCTTTTACACCTGATGAAGTGGTAGAGATAGAACGCACGCTCGCCATTCGCGCAGCAGGTAGTAAAAGTAAGCTCGCCTTACAACTGTTAGACCAAATTGATAATAGCAATGTTAATGACAAGGTATTTCATTATCGATTACGTACTGCCTTGGCGAACTATGATTGGCCTATATTAAAAAAATGGACGACGGGACAGGTGCCCGATATCGATCTTGAAATGCGCTGGCGTTATTGGCACGCTCGCGCCTTGGAAGAAACAGGCGAGCCCGATAAGGCGAAAGAAATTTATGCCGTACTTGCAAAAGAACGTAATTATTACGGTTTCCTGTCTGCCGATAGAATCAACGTTGCCTACGACATGAATCATCATCCTTTGCCGGAAAACCTAGAAGAGTTTAATCGAATCGAATCACTGCCTGCGATCAAGCGGGCTTATGAGTTCTTTAAGCTAAACATGAAGTACCCCGGTCGACGCGAATGGCATCATGCACTAAACAATATGACAAGCTATCAAATGCAAATGGCTGCAGCCGTCGTAACACAATGGGGTTGGCACAATAGAGCTATCTTTACGATGGGCAGAGCCAAGGCATACGATAATCTAGAGCTCCGTTTTCCAATCCTGTTTGATGAGCTTCTTAATAAGTACGCCAAAAAACGGAATATCGACCCTAGCTGGATGTATGGCTTAGTGCGTGCTGAAAGTGCCTTCATTGAAGATGTAAGATCACCCGCAGGTGCACTAGGCTTAATGCAGGTCATGCCTAGGACCGGGAAAGAGACCGCAAAACGTATTGGTCTAAAAGGATTTAAGACGAGCAAATTGAAACAAGCGGAAACCAATATCCCGATTGGTAGTGCCTATATGAAACAAATGTTGGATAGATTCAACGGTAATATGATTTTAGCCACAGCTGCCTATAACGCTGGACCTCATCGCGTTTTAAAATGGTTGCCGAAGAAAGGTTGTGAAGAACCTGATATCTGGGTGGAACAAATCCCGTTTAACGAAACGCGTAAATATGTCCGCCGTGTTCTAACTTACGCGAATATTTATGACTGGCGTCTGCAAACTGGTATCAAGCCATTAAAAGAACGCATGGCACTAGTCACTTCAAATAAAAATAACCTGGCTGCAAATTTGAGTTGTACTGCCATTAAAATTTCGGATAACAAACGTGCGAATTAAACGTATTGCAATACTCGGGGGAACCGGTTTTGTCGGTCGTTCATTGTGCAATCATTTGTCCCAAGAGGGTTACGAATTAAAGGTTCTGACCCGTAGTCGTGAATATAATCGTGACGACCTCATCGTACTACCGGGTCTGGAATTGGTACAAACTAATATTCATGATCCGGAAAAACTCAAACTACACCTTGCAGACTGTGATGCAGTCATTAATCTAGTTGGCATCCTCAATGAAAAGGGCAACAGTGGCAAAGGCTTCAAACATGCTCATGTTGAGCTGGTAGAGAAACTAATTAGTGCATGTAGTGAGAATGGTATTAAACGGCTCCTGCAAATGAGCGCATTGAATGCAGATGCAACAAACGGCAAGAGCCATTATTTACGAACCAAAGGTGAAGCCGAAGATTTATTACATCCAAACAATGCTGGAATAAACGTCACCAGTTTTCGACCGTCAATCATCTTTGGGGATAACGATAGTTTCTTTAATCGATTTGCCAGTTTATTAAAAATGACGCCGCTTTTTTTCCCGCTGGCTTGTCATGCTACAAAGTTTGCGCCCGTTTATGTTTTAGATGTTGCTGAAATTATGGCGCGATCATTAAACGACCCGGAAAGTTATAACCAAAGATTTCAACTATGCGGCCCACAGACTTATAGCCTGAAAGATCTGGTCAATTACACTGCACAGACATTAGGTTTAAAACGCAAGATCATTTCATTAAATGATATCTTGTCTCGCATACAGGCAGCTGTTTTTGATTTTGTACCTGGCAAACCATTCTCAACTGACAATTATCTCTCAGCCAAAACAGATAGCGTCTGTGAATATAATGATCTCGCTCGCTATAATATTCAGCCGACTGCAATAGAAAGCATCGTCCCCCAATATTTAAACAACACATCCTATCGTTCACATTACACCGAATTTCGCAGCGCGGCTCATAGAGACTAAAGCATCACAACTTCTTCTATAAGCGCTTGTTGTTCATATTTAACACTGGCAAGATAACAAAGCCACAGAGGTCACAGAGTACACAGAGAACTTCATTTCTTTGAATACCAGTCTCTGTTCTTATTGCTACTATAGTCAGAATACTATGATTCATGCTTTTCAAGCATTATCTTGTTTTATCTCTGTGTACTCTGTGACCTCTGTGGCTATTTTAATTCTTTTTTTATACGCAACTTAGAATAAATTTGTAAAATAATCATATGCAAACCTATCTAGTCGGCGGCGCCGTACGTGACAAATTATTAGATATTCCGGTTAAAGATCGGGATTGGGTCGTCGTGGGTACGACACCAGAAGAGATGCTGGAGAAAGGCTTTAAACCGGTCGGCAAGGACTTTCCTGTATTCCTTCATCCTGAAACAAAAGAAGAATATGCATTAGCGCGCACTGAACGAAAATCTGGAAAAGGTTATAAAGGCTTCACCTTCCATACATCGCCCGATGTCACACTGGAAGATGATTTACAGCGCAGAGACCTAACTATCAATGCCATCGCCGAAGATGAACAAGGTAACCTAATTGATCCTTATGGTGGCGTAGCAGATTTAAAAGAAAAGATGTTGCGCCACGTCTCTCCGGCTTTTGTCGAAGACCCGTTGCGCGTTTTACGTATTGCACGTTTCGCAGCCAGTCTTGGTTTCAAGATTGCACCGGAAACGATGGCATTACTAAAAGACATCTCTGAATCAGATGAATTAGAAGCACTGGTTCCTGAGCGCGTCTGGACTGAACTGGAAAAAGCCTTATCAGGAAAATACCCAGCGCGATTTATATTGGTATTACAATCTTGTAATTCATTAGAAAAACTTTTCCCCGAGATAGAAGCCCTGTTCGGCGTACCACAAACTAAAGAATACCACCCTGAGATCGATACCGGCCTGCATACCATCATGAGCCTAAACCAATCGACGCGTCTATCTGACGACCCAATGATACGCTTTGCCGTACTGGTGCATGACCTCGGCAAGGCAACTACACCAAAAGACAAACTACCCAGCCATCACGGGCATGAAGAACGTGGTGCAAAGATAATCGACAAACTCTGTAAACGTTATCGCATACCAAACAAATATCGCGAACTAGCTATCAGCGTTTCAAAGTTTCATCTCGACTGCCATCGCATACAAGAAATGAAACCAGAAACGGTATTAAAAAAACTCGAACAACTCGACGCCTTCAGAAGACCGGAACGCTTTGGGCAGTTCCTCATCGCCTGCGAAGCCGACGCCCGCGGGCGTGCTGGTTTTGAAGATAGAGGCTACCCACAAGCAGAATACTTTCAGTCTGCTTTAAAAGTCGCTAATGAAGTTGATACGAATGAGTTACAAAAAAATGGCCTTGAAGGTAAAGCGTTGGGTCAGGAAATAAAAAAACACCAAATAGAAAGAATTAAACATGTTGATAAAAGCGTCATATAGCATTCACAACCGCAGTGTCTATTAATGAGTATTGTTCTGTCTTATGAAGCCTTTATATATTATCTTCTTTAGTATTTTTGATGAGGCTTTGACGTTGAGCTAACTTAAGTGCAAGTTGTTGCATATCCACTGTCTTATCGCTTTCATCAACAATTTCAAGACCTAACATTGTTTCAAGTAAATCTTCCATGGCTATCAACCCTTCTACACCACCATACTCATCTATCACCAACATAAGCTGAGATTTAAGACGAATGAATTCATCTAATGCTTTTGCAACCTTGGTAGATTCCAGAATTGCATGCATCTCTCTGCAATATGTCTTTAGTGGTGTTGTTGTATTTCCTCTCGATTGCGCCAGTAACAAATCACTACGTAAAACAAAACCAATTAATTGTTCCTGATTGCCATCACTATAAATAGGAATGCGCGAAAAACGTATGTCGTCATACTTATGAAAAAACGTTTCAACGGTACTCAATTCAGATAATGAAAAGATAACTGTCCTCGGTGTCATCACTTCTTTAACACGAATCTCGTTGAGGAGTAGCAGATTTTTTAATATAGAAGACTCTTGTTTATCTAATTGCCCTTCTTCAACACTAAGATCAGCCATAGCAGAAAATTCGGCACGACTGAAACCGTTAAGTCTTGGGCCTTCCACCATACCACTAGTCAATTTCTCAGAAAGCATTACGAATGGATATAAAAACCAGATCAAGAACTTAAGAGTATATGCTATTACTGGGGCCAATGAGCGCCAATAGTGTGCACCAAGCGTTTTTGGAATAATCTCAGAAAAAATTAATATTAGCAGAGTCAACACTGCTGAAGCGACGGCAACAGAAGCGCTACCAAATACAACAGCTGCCTGAGCGCCCGCCCCTGCCGCACCAACCGTATGCGCAATAGTATTTAAGGTCAGAATTGCTGCAAGCGGCTTATTTATATCATCTTTTAATTTTTTAAGCAGCGGTGCGGAGGGTCTATTTTCAGACTCCATCAACGCAATGTGCGCACTTGTAACACTGAGTAGAACCGCTTCAGCAATCGAGCAAAGAAATGAGAAGCCTAAAGCGATAAGCACATAAGTAATCAGTAAGACCATTAACTATCATAAGTCATCTAGAACTGGTCTTTCAGAATAAACTGAGATGACATCCCAGGCAAATTAATACGATGTCGCTCTGATAATAGTCATGCTAGGGATAAGTGGCCCCATGAAAAAAAACGAAGATCAATAAATCAAATAAAAAGAAATATTAAGACTACACCTAACAACACTCGATAAATAACAAACGGCAACATACCCACTTTATCAAGGAATTTCATAAAGACATGAATAGCCAACAATGCACTGATAGCTGAAAGCAATGCAGTGATAATAAAATTAACAATATCCACACCAACATTCATTTGAATCAGCTTTAATGATTCGTAACTACCTGCAGCAAGGATGATTGGCACGGCCATTAGAAATGAGAAACGTGCTGCACTGGTTCGATCGAGACCCAACATGAGCGCCGCTGTCATGGTAATACCTGATCGTGATGTGCCGGGGACTAATGCCAATACTTGTGCTAGGCCAATAATGATCGCATCACGCAGGTTGATTGAATTAATCTGGCGCAAACGTTTGCCTTTAGCATCGGCATACCAAAGTAGTAGACCAAAACCAATTGAAGCATAGGCGATAATTAGGGGATCACGCAGGTAAGTTGAGACGATATCCCTTAACAGGAATCCCGCTGCCAACACAGGAATGCTGGCAATAGCGAGATACCAGAATAGTCTACTGTCTTGAGTCGCTGCTTCTTTGTTTTTTATTGAGTCGATACCAGCAATCAATATGCGCGAAATATCTTTTCTTAAATAAAAGACAACAGCAAACAAACTACCGAAATGCGCAGCAACATCAATTGCTAAACCTTGGTCCTGCCAATCGCTTAATAGTGGCACTAGGATCAAATGAGCAGAACTTGATACCGGTAAAAACTCAGTAATACCCTGAATCAGTGAAAGAATAATGAGTTGCAATAAGTCCAAAGATTATTCCAATATTAAATAGGTAAAAATACGGCGCTAGCCATTCGTTGAATCACTGATGTTATCGTCCGATTCTTTTTGTTCGCAATAATTGTGGCAATATTATCTTGTGTTGCTATAAGTTTACCACACAGCCGTTCATAGCTCAGGTTCACGACTTCATCTGTAGCTAGCGAGTTACTGTATAAAAACAGATCTCCATTTGAATCAACGTTATGACCCAGCTTCCAGACAGCAATCTCGATATTACGAGCAGCGTTATAAAGTTTTTGTGGGTCTACTGAATCGAACATATAGAACTCTGATTGATAATTATAGGATTTCATAATCATCGACGTTAATCCTGCAATAAATGAAAACACACGATCACCCTTATACTCATTGGTAAATGTTAGCTTGATAACATCAACATCATACTTCCCTTCGAACTCTGGGAAATCCCATGTATGCTCTAACTCAAACAGTCTGACAATATGTTCTTGCGGCAGTTTAAGATCCGTCTTTTTAAGCTCGCGTGGATTGCGTTTATAGAGCTTGACCATGAGCTCTTTTAATAATCGTTGTGTTTCCCTGATATGTACATCGAGCACATTATCGATATCTGTTTTTGCTATAGCAGTAGCACTAGTAATATTTTCAACAGGTTTGTTTTCCCTAACGATTTCTTTATTACAGGAGGATAATAATAGCAGCGCAACGACTATCGCTATACATCGCGGCATGAATGTATTTGATTTATAAGCGAACACGCTGGTCCATTACTGCAAATCCTTTTAAATCATTATCAAACTCTTTTGTCAGCGCTATAACCTTGAAACGTTCGCCCATTTCTTCTGGCATGGTTAATATGCGTACTTGCTGTGCTATTTTAGTTTGCGCCTTGATATCAAGCTGATTCATGTCTGCGAGTAATTCTTCAAGACCGCAACCAAAAAGAAAATAAGTCTGATTAGTATAGCCACTGACGTGTAAACCGATTGCGTCAGCACATTCCGCAACAGCGGTAAAGTTGGCAGAGCTGGTTATGTCTTGTAAACCGGGATAATAAAACGGATCCGCATGTACACGGTGTCGATAATGACACAACAAGCTACCTTCCATTCTCTCTGGGTGATAATACTCTGCGGCCGAGTAACCATAATCAATGAAGAACATTACACCTTTATTCAGTACTTTCTCTAAGCCATTTAACCATTGTTCTAGTTGGGTATTTATCTCAGAGGTATAATTCACCGGAAATGATGTTGATAAATCTTCTTCTATTCCTTCCAGTCTTTTAAGCAGCTTATCTTCTGCGTCACTGACCACCCAGATAAATTGATTTTCTCCCAATCCAACCTTCATTTCTTTAAAGCCTGCAGATGTCTTTTTAAATCGCTTCACAGGTAATGCATCTAATACCTCATTAGCAAGGATGATACCGGAGACGCCTGCGTCCGGTAGTGCATCTAACCAGTCCACTCGATCAATAAGATGTGGAATAGTTTCTTTTAACAAATCTTGTTGGCGTTGTTTTAGATCGGCACTGACTTCGAGAATTAAGTATTTATCAGGTAAGGAATTCTGTTTTTCCAGTTCTAGCAATATATCTCTGGCCATTGCACCAGTGCCTGCGCCTAATTCCAGAATAGTGCCGACATCAAGTTCGTTTAAGACCTGCGCGCATTGATTCGCCAAACACTGCGAGAATATTGGCGATAATTCCGGTGCAGTTACGAAGTCACCATCTGAACCAAATTTACGACTGCCGGCACTGTAATATCCCAATCCAGGTTCATACAGAGCCATCTTCATGTATTCATCAAAACTGATTGCGCCACCTTGCTCATGCAAGGCTGCTTTGATGCATTCGATCAGTTTTTCACTTTGAATGAGTGCATCTTGTTCCGGAACAGGCAAAGTTGATTCCGTCTTTTGTGGTTTTGATTGTGTCATAATTCGTCCATGTTATTCTGTTTCTGAAATGATTCAATACAACATTTAAATGATATAAAACATTGTGATAAATAAAACTGCATTGATAACTGGTGCTGCTAAACGCATAGGTGCGGCAATAGCGGAACAACTTCATTCATCCGGCATGAATGTCATTATTCACTATAATAGTTCTGCTAAGGAAGCACATGAACTGGTGAAAAAACTTAATGGGATTCGTCGTGATTCCGCCATTATGATTCAGGCCAATCTTGAGCATAAAGAATATTACTCAGCATTGATCGATGCTGCCCTTGAATTCAAAGGTGGCTTAGATGTCTTGATTAATAACGCATCAGCCTACTACCCAACATCACTTGGAACCTTAGATGATCAACAATGGAATGAATTGATCAACACTAATTTGAAGGCCCCTCTTTTTCTGTCACAGCTAGCGGCAAAATCACTACGTTCAAATAAAGGCTGTATCATTAATATCACAGACATACATGCAAACCGGCCATTAAGAAGTCACTCTGTCTATAGTATATCTAAAGCCGGACTTGTCATGCTCACGCAATCGTTGGCAAAGGAAATGGCACCGGCTATTCGCGTCAATGCAATATCCCCGGGGGTGATCATGTGGCCTGATGATATAGAAGAAGAAAAAAAGAACGAGATATTGAACGAAACCATGATGAAGAGAACCGGCAATGTGGACGACATTACAAAAGCCGTTCTATTCTTAATCAAAGATGCAGACTACATTACCGGCCAAGTGCTTAATATTGATGGTGGTAGGACACTGTACTCATAGTAATTATCGGAATTTTGGAAACTCACCGTCAATAAACCACTGATTAGTTTCTTCTTTCACCCACCATCGTTGCTGTAGTTTAAGTTTCCTGACCGTACCTTCATCTTTAAAAAAGTAGCTTATTTCTGTTTTTACATTTGCTTCCGTATTTTCCGGATTGAGAACTTTTTCTATAACCTTTACTCCGGTCACGCTAAGTTCTTTTAATGAATCTAAGTCAGCAGGAGGTTGAGTGCCATTTGGAGAGACATGATAAGCATATGCTTCCGGATATTGGGCCCAGCGCATTGCAACATCATAGCTGGTGACCGCCGCTTCAATATTATTCACTCTCTTTGTTGTTGTATATCGTTTACAACCACTTAGAGAAACAATGAGAATCACAAGAACTATTTTGGAAAATAAGCTGACATTCATTATTGTCGGGACTCCAGTTTGTATAGGTTTCATTATTACAGCCTCTGAAAAATATTTCATCTGTACGGCTTTGTTTTATAGTTTTATTTCGTTTAAACCAGCATATATAATCTCTGCATAATCTTGATTAGCAGTCAGTGACAGATGAATTTGATCCTCTGAGACAAAATCCTCTGTCTTAATTCCTCGTTCTAACATCTGTGTTGGGATATCGATTAATAAGGCATCCAATTCATGGGTGACCGCCTGAATGGCTTTGCTATAGGGCGCGTAATTATCATTATAACTTTTGCCATTACCTTGCTCACCATCGTCTTCACCAATGGTGTGATTCAAAACAAAAATCGGCACACTTTTATGTGCTTTGATTATTCGATGAAATTCTTTCAGGTTCTTTGCAAACTCTGCTAAACCAACTCTGGGTTCCATTGAGAAGTCTTTTACATTCGCATCATTAAAACCAAATTGCATAAAGACTATTCCGGGTAACAATGGCAACACATCTGTTTCAAATCGATCAAACCCCTGCGCCGTGGTATTACCACTTATACCTTTATTATGAACGCTAAACGTTTCTGGTTTTACCGTATCGAGTTTAATCTGCAACAAGCTAGTCCAACGGTCATTAATCGTAAATTCCGCACCTTCCGTTATGGAATCTCCGAAACAGATGATATTGATCATAAACTTAATTGCTCAGGTATCTGTCGCATAACTTCTCTAGACGAGTCAAACTTATTCCATAATTGTGTCATGGTCTCGCCCGTCGCTGGGTGTTTTAAATTTGGTGCTATATCGCTAAGCGGTTTTAAAACGAAACCAAACTCTGTGATATCAGATCTAGGGACATGGTATTTATCATTTGCTTCATCACCAAATAATAAGAGATCTACATCAAGTGTACGTGAAGAATATCGAGTTTCATTACGGCTGCGTCCAAATTGAAATTCAATTTCACGTAAGTCATGTGCCAATTCGTGAATAGGCAAGTCAGTTTTCAATCCCACAACCAGATTGTAGAAGTCATCACCCTCAAAACCAAACGCCTCAGTTTCATATACAGGTGAGACAGTTAACTCGCCGTAGCATGATTGTATTTCTAGCAAACCATCACGAATATTTTTCTCACGATCGATATTGCTACCGATACCCAGATATACCTGAGTCATTGTCATTCTTTATTGCCACGCTCAATAATGACACCAACATCCCTGACGCCACGAACAGCACCTTTTTTGTTGAGAGAAAGACGGCACCAGGGAACGGCAAACTCGGCCATGATAATTTCTGTAATTCGTTCTGCGAGTGTTTCTACTAATTCAAATTCACTGTCGCCAACAAACGTCATTAGTCTTTTTGCGACCGCTTTGTAATTAAGGGTGTCGTCAATATTGTCACTATTGGCCGCTTTACGAATATCCGTACCCATCTCTAAATCGAGAATAATGGTCTGTTTCATCCTGCGTTCCCAATCGTATATTCCGATGACTGTATCGATCCGGAGATCTCTGAGATAAATAATATCCATAGTGCCTATATCTTTTGTAACCATTTTTAATTTAATCTTGTGCAGTATACCCGTTTGCTTGAGCACAACTCTACAAACTAGCGATACATTGTATTAATAACTGATCTTATAATCACAAGCCAATATAAACACAGTAAACACCATGACTAATTTTATTCCGGTAATCCTGATCGCCATTGCTTATCTAATGGGCTCAATCGCATCAGCCATTCTTGTCTGCAAGCTATTTGGTCTGGACGATCCACGCAGCGAAGGCTCAGGAAACCCCGGTGCGACAAATGTCATGCGTTTACATGGGAAAAAGGCAGCAATTCTTACTCTTGCTGGTGATGTTTTAAAAGGTGTAATTCCGGTTGTACTAGCTAAAGCACTCGGTAGTTCTGAAATTATAATTGCCCTTTGTGGACTAGCTGCCTTTCTTGGGCATCTGTTTCCAATCTTTTTTAGCTTTAAAGGTGGCAAGGGCGTCGCAACATTGATCGGCGTTCTTTTCGCTACGCACTGGTTACTTGGACTTGCTTATGTTCTCTCCTGGGCTTTTTTCGCATTACTCTTTCGCTACTCATCATTGGCAGCCTTAATATCAGCAGTGCTAACACCGCTATATTCTTGGCTTATTTTGCACGATATCAACGTCTTGATATGTCATAGCGTGATGGCCGTTTTATTGCTTTGGCGGCATCAATCTAATATTCGGAAATTAATCGCCGGTACAGAAGACAAGATCGGACAAAAGAAACAACAAGCCTAGCGTATTAAATTACAAGGACTCTAATGGCCATCTTGGTTTTGCTTGGAAGTTGAGTGACTCTGTCTGACCTGCCTTGATTCTCAGGTAACCGGCATAGGCGATCATTGCCCCATTGTCTGTACAAAATTCAGCGCGAGGAAAATAGGCTTTTCCATTTACCCCATCCATTAATTCAATCAGCCCTGCCCGCAATTGCGTATTGGCACTAACACCACCAGCAACAATTAACCGCTTTAATCCTGTTTCCTGAATTGCACGGCGACACTTAATAACAAAAGTATCCACTACAGCGTCGACAAATGCCCGGGCAATATCTGCTCGGGTTTGATCATCCTCGGAATCATCGTTCAATTCCTTTTTTACGGTATTCATGGCAAAAGTCTTCAAACCACTAAAACTAAAATCCAGACCGGGCCGATCTGTCATTGGCCTCGGAAAATGGAAGCGCTTACTATCGCCTTTCTCAGCCAATGCTGACAAAACTGGCCCTCCAGGATAGGATAACCCTAATAATTTAGCAGTTTTATCGAAGGCCTCGCCAGCGGCATCATCTACCGATTCACCGAGAATTTCGTATTGACCCGGTCCGCTAACGCTCACAATCAGCGTATGTCCGCCTGAAACCAGCAATGCTAAAAAGGGATAATCAGGGACATCATCTTCCAGCATGGGCGCTAATAAATGCGCCTCCATATGGTGTACTCCAACAGCCGGTATCGACAAGGAATAGGCTAGACTACGGCCCGTTGCCGTACCTACAAGTAAGGCTCCCATTAAGCCAGGACCAGCAGTGTAGGCAATGGCATCTAATGATTTAAGCTCAGTTTTTGCCTCTGCTACAGTCCGCCTAATCAACGGTAGTATCCTGCGGACATGATCGCGTGAGGCTAGCTCAGGAACTACACCTCCGTATTCCTCATGCAACTTAACCTGACTATAAAGACTATGGGCAAGAAGCCCCTTTTCGGAGTCATAAATCGCTATACCCGTCTCATCGCATGAGGTTTCTATTCCTAATACCTGCATTTATCTCAATGTTTCCGTAAAATTGTAGAGGTTATTCGGTAATAATGAATCGAAGCGAAAATGCTCCTTTTCGAGTCCATTTTTATGCCCGATTGAGGCGAATAGTAATTCTATTTAACGAAATCGCGCATAAATTAATGGCCCGACAAGGAACATTTGCAGCCGATTTCACTTATTAACCGAATAACCTCTAATTATTGGATTGCAATTTCATTCATTCCCACTAAAATGGCCGCCTTTTCCAAATAGAGCAAAGGACTTAGGAAAACAAATACTATGCCTTCAGTTAAGTTAAGAGACAACGAACCATTTGATATCGCAATGCGTCGATTCAAGCGTGCATGTGAAAAAGCAGGTACTCTCGCTGACGTTCATCGCCGTGAATTTTACGAAAAACCTACCCAGGTTCGTAAGCGTAAAGCTGCTGCTGCGGTCAAACGTTCACAAAAACAGGCGTCTAGAAACGTCCTTCACCGTATCCGTCCATTCTGAGACACTTCTTCAGGTTCTCGTTATAATCAGCCATGGCTGATATTAAATCCCAAATTAGTGACGACGTGAAGGCTGCAATGCGCAGCAAAGACAAGGAACGCCTCGGCGCTCTGCGTCTGATTCAGGCGGCATTCAAACAAAAAGAAGTTGATGAGCGCATTGAATTGAGCGATGAACAAGTCATTGTCATCCTTGATAAAATGGCCAAACAACATCGTGATTCCATTAGTCAATTCAGTGATGCCAACCGTGATGATCTGGTTAAGATCGAACAATTTGAACTCGATATCATTGACGCCTACTTGCCTGCTAAATTATCTGATGATGAGATAAGTGCATTAATCGAAGGCGCTATCTCGAAAAGCGGCGCAGAATCAATAAAAGACATGGGCAAGGTTATGGGTATGCTCAAAGGCGAACTTCAGGGTCGTGCCGATATGGGCAAAGTCAGCGGATTAATTAAGACTAAACTCAGCAGCTAACAAAATAAGTTCCAGCAACAGTCGCTGAAATACTATGCGCTGTTTATACTAGATTCAATTATGGCTGGCAGAATTCCTCAACACTTCATCGATGAACTACTCGCACGAATTGACGTCGTCGATATCGTGGATGCATATGTGCCTCTTAAAAAAGCTGGGCGTAATCATCAAGCCTGCTGTCCCTTTCACGACGAAAAGACACCCTCTTTTACGGTAAGCCAGCAAAAGCAGTTTTACCATTGCTTTGGTTGTGGCGCGAATGGCACTGCAATCAGTTTTCTCATGGAATACCTGCACATGGACTTCATAGAAGCGATTGAAGACCTAGCTTCGCGTGCTGGCGTAGAAATACCGCGTGATGCTATTCAAACGTCAAATACTAATAATCAATCCAGCGAATTGTATGAGCTAATGGAAATAACCACTGCTTATTATTCTAAACAACTCAGAAATCACCCTAAAGCAAACAGCGTCGTCAGCTATTTAAAAGGTCGTGGCATCAGCGGTGAAATTGCTGCTGAATATGAATTGGGCTTTGCCCCTCCGGGCTGGGATAACTTGCTTACAGAACTAGGCGGTTCAGATGAATCTCAAAAACGCTTACTTAAAATTGGCGCAATAATTGAGAATGATCGTGGTGGCTATTACGACCGCTTTAGAGAACGGCTGACCTTTCCCATTCGCGATCAACGTGGTCGAGCCATTGGTATGGGCGGCAGAGTCCTGGGTGATGACAAACCTAAATATCTTAATTCACCAGAGACACCGATATTTCATAAGGGTCGTGAATTATATGGCCTGTTTCAAGCAAGAAAAGCATTGAAAGACGTCGATAGCTTATTTGTTGTTGAAGGTTATATGGATGTCATAGCCTTAGCACAGTTTGGAATTCGTAATGCCGTCGCTAGTTTAGGCACCGCTGCAACACCAGAACACATGGAGAAAATGTTCCGGATTACCAATAAAATTGTGTTTTGTTTTGATGGAGATGAGGCTGGAAATAAAGCAGCTTGGCGTGGTTTGGAAAACTCATTGCCTTTGTTGAAAGATGATAAACAAGTCTACTTCATGTTCCTACCAGAGGGAGAAGATCCAGATACCTTTGTTCGCAATAACGGTAAAGGGGCGTTTCTCGACACTAATTTACAAACACCCTTATCAGAATACTTATTTAATTATCTCAGCAAAGATAAGGATTTAAAATCACTCGAATCTCAAGCATCAATGGCAAAAATTACTTTGCCATTTATTGGCAAACTCTCGACAGCCCCCGCTCTAATCTCGGTTTTACTTAGAAAGTTAAGTGACATAACCAAAATACCGCCTGAAGAATTGACAGCGCAGATGCGAGAATATAAACAAACAGGTTCTATAAACACACCATTGCATAGTAGTGGTAACACCTTTAAAAAAGACGATGGCCAACAAAGTCAATTGACTGAAGCAATCAAATTATTGCTAAGAAAACCAGAATTGGCTCTAGATGATTCACTAAATCAAAAACTTTCAGAAATTGAGGTTAGGGGAATTGAGTTCTTAAGAGAGATAGTCAAATATATTCAGAGCAATCCAAGTACGACGATAGCTGGCATAACTGAAAACTATCGTGACCGCGAAAAAGTCAGAAATAGATTAATTGAACTAGCTCCGTCAGAATCTCAGTATGGAGATGCTGATTTTTCTGATGAATCGATCCGTGACAGTTTTCTTGATTCTATGAACAGGCTAAAAGAAATCACCATTCGCTCTAAACTTCGTGAATTCGGAAATATACGCAATATGGGCGAATTAACCGAAGAAAAGAAACGAGAATGGCGATTATTACTTGAAGCAGAAAAAGAGATTAAAATGGCAAAGTCCTAAGCTCTAGAAATTTTATCCACAGAGGCATAAATACCTATTCCTCAGCTGGAATAACTTTTTTGTGCGAACTGATTGAATTTATACCGAGTAGGCCCAATATAAGCTCGGGCGGAATCTTGGAGAATGGGGGCGATTCAAAAAAGGAATGAATACCCCATCAGAGTTATCTGAAGAACAAAAGCCTCAATACCTCAATCTGCAAAATCAGAACTGGATTCATAATAATTATTAATAATCCTACCTAGCGCATTCATGATCTGTGTGTTAGAATTGACTGTTTTAGTCCGGACAAATGTTTGTTATTAATCAACCAGTTATAACTCATTCACCGAATAAATATCAATCAAATTTATAGCAAATATCGAGCCAAACACTCTATGGAAAATGTAGAAAAAGTATTTAAGGAAGACGAGAAGTCACTACTCAAGGTGCTAATTGCCAAAGGCAAAGAGCAGGGTTTCCTCACCTATGGTGAAGTTAATGACCATCTTCCCGATGGTATCGTAGAGCCAGAGCAAATTGAAGATATTGTCAATATGATCAATGACATGGGAATAAAGGTGTATGAGACCCCTCCCGATCTTGATGGACAGATCACTGACAATACAGACGTACCCGATGAAGATGCAGCGGCTGAAGCAGCGGCGGCATTAGCCAGCCTTGAGAATGAGTTTGGTCGTACGACTGATCCCGTCAGAATGTATATGCGCGAGATGGGTACCGTTGATCTATTGACCCGCGAAGGCGAAATTAAGATAGCAAAACGTATTGAAGAAGGGATACATCAAGTTTTAGGTGCACTATCGAGCTACCCGGGCACAGTTATTACGCTGCTTGATGCCTTCAAACTCATTGTTGATGAAAAAATGAAGCTTAGTGATGCCATCATTGGTTTCAATGACACTGAAGAATATCCAGATGAAGGGATAAAGGTCTCTAATCCTACCGAAAAAAATGATGACGATGATGACGAAGAAGAGGAAGAAATTCCTGCACTCACAGCCGAAGACGTAAGAGAGCACATCGAAAAACTTGAGAAACTGCACTTAAAGTTCATCAAGGCCGTTAAACGCTATGGAAAGGATAATAATAAGACCAAGGTTCATGAACAAGAATTAGCTCAATGGTTTCTTGAGATTCGCCTCGCGCCAAAATTTATTGACCTGTTAACAGACAATTTACGCGATTTGGTTGACCGTATTCGCTACTCAGAACGACGTGTTATGGAGCTTTGTGTAAAAGAAGCGAGAATGCCACGCAAAGAGTTCATTGATAGTTTTCCTGGTCACGAAATCGATTTTAAATGGATTAAGGGAATATTAAAAAATAAAGCGCCTTATGTAGAAAGACTCAAAGAGCATGAGGAAGAGATTCTGAAGATACAGGGTAAATTGGCCACTCTCTTTGAGGATGCATTGCTAGATATTCCTGAAATCAAAGAAATCAATCGTAATATTTCAATAGGTGAGGCCAAGGCTCGTAGAGCTAAAAAAGAAATGGTTGAAGCCAATTTACGACTCGTTATTTCTATCGCGAAAAAATACACCAATCGTGGTTTGCTTTTCCTTGATTTGATTCAAGAAGGTAATATCGGCTTAATGAAAGCGGTTGATAAATTTGAATATCGACGCGGTTATAAATTTTCAACTTATGCTACCTGGTGGATTCGTCAAGCTATCACACGATCTATCGCAGATCAGGCTCGAACCATTCGTATTCCTGTGCATATGATTGAAACAATTAATAAGTTAAATCGTATTTCCAGACAGGTCCTTCAGGAAATGGGTCGTGAACCTACTCCAGAAGAACTAGCAGAACGTATGGAAATGCCAGAAGAAAAAGTTCGTAAAGTTCTAAAAATTGCGAAGGAACCAATATCAATGGAAACACCGATTGGTGATGATGAAGATTCACATCTTGGTGATTTTATTGAAGATGCAAATATACAAGCACCGAATGATTCTGCTGGTTTTGAAGGATTACGCCGAACCACGCGGGGTGCACTTGAAGGTCTTACGGCACGAGAAGCAAAAGTTTTAAGAATGCGTTTTGGTATTGATATGAATACGGACCATACACTTGAAGAAGTAGGTAAACAGTTTGATGTTACCCGAGAACGAATTCGTCAGATCGAGGCAAAGGCATTACGCAAACTTCGCCATCCTTCAAGATCAGACGAACTGAAAACCTTCCTTGATACTTAAAAATAATTCATAATTCTGAATAAGGGCCTGTAGCTCAGTTGGTTAGAGCAGTGGACTCATAATCCATTGGTCGGAGGTTCGAGTCCTCCCGGGCCCACCAATTAAATAAATAGAACATCAATATACATTGAAGATATGAAGATCTATTGGCGTCATAGTTGGTAATCACGCTATCGTAATGTGTGAGACTTGAATATCCCTACTCCCCTTCCCTTATTCGTCCTGTTTCGCATATCCTTGAAGTCAAGTACATTATCCTATTGCTTACGGATATTTAAAAATATTCTGGAATTATTAAACCAATCCGCTATAGGCTGCTCTAAAATCTTATAAGTTCGTGTAAACTTAATGTCACACACGTATTAGGAAATTTCTTAATGATGAATATAAATATGTTAATCGTGTTATTTACTTCTCTTTTTCTGACACATCAAATTTATGCAGATGAAGTTGAAGTATTCGAGGACGTTGAAGTATATGGGATCTATGAAGCATATGAATGCACTATAGATAATGTATATGTGACAGGTTCTGGAAGATCTACGGATAGACGTGGTGGCAAGCTGCGTGTAACCATAACCAATGAAGATGTCGAAATTAAAAGTGACATCGGTAACGTTGATTCAGGCAGTTTAAGGTTAATTGTAAAGTCAGAACATGAAATTATCGCCATAAGTAATACGATGCAATTCACTTATGGCGTAAATTCTCATAAATTTTCTTTTGCAACTGGCAATGGAAAATCGAAATTCAGAGGTGGCGTTGGTCATGTTGGTGAACAGATTATGACATCTGGCACATGCGCAGATAGTTAGCAGTATTTCCAATCCATGTTTATTTACAAGATTTCAACGAGAAAAACCTTCATTACTTGATAGTCTATTTTCTCTTACTTCTTTAGTTGCCAATAATTTCTTATTCCAAGTTTTCCTACTGAACCACCGCAAGCGTACCGATTAAAACACCAATGACAACGCCGAGAGGTATTGCTATTTTTCTTCTCGGTTCTTCAGTCGCTTCAGGTATCGGCTGTGACTCCGCTTCTCCACTGCTCTTGGCATCCCCGCCTTCTGCACCATGATAAACATACTTGTCATTTACATCATAAGAGTAATCGATGCCATGAACGTTAAATGCCTTTAGACCTTTATTATTTAATTTAAGATTAAATACCGCTGGTTTAGCATTTAATTGATTCATTGTTATAGATTCTCGGGGCTGAACGAATGATCTGTCGAATCTGAAACCAAAGTCATGATCTACCTTTTTTGACTGGCCTACATCAAAGCTAAGATTAAAATAAAGCATGCCTTGATGATCTAACACGGGCTCATATGCCTGAGCGCTCATTGACACCATAAATAGTGCAAGAAAAAAACCGTATGCCTTTGACATTGTCCACTCCCCTTTAATTCATGTTTGGACTTGAATTACTGAAACTAGGTTAAAGAAAATAGTTAGACGTGTAAATAGCTTAGCTCACTATTATACAATCAGGTTTGCTGGGTTTTGGCTTCTTCTTCCTTGGGGGGGATAGCTTGTTCTAGAGATCTTTTAAGGCCGTCCAATAACTCATCTATCATATTTTTAAACTCAGGTATTTTGTTACGTAACGCTTCTTCTACTTGCTCTAGTTTTGATTCTATTTCAGGCAGTGCCTTTTCCTTAAAATCTTCCACTGATTCTTCTATCTCTTCAGCCAAGTCCTCTGTTAATTCCTGAACGCCTCCCAATAACTCGGTCATTCCCTGTTTCGTCTTAAGTAATACAATCGATTGATTGTAATTCACTCTCCAAACATCGTCTTCTCTTTCTAGATAAGTCTTAATCGGGATATCGAAAGTTTTATCATCTGATGTGATTGTCACCTGTGTTTCTATTTCGGCAATATCAGCATCTATAATGATCCGTCCAAAGGTAATAGCAGAGATGTCGGGCAACTGCTTTATTTTTTCTGCCGAATAATCTGAGTCAGAACTACTATATATGGTTATTAATGAGATATTCTTCTTTTTAATACCCTCCCAAAATTTCTCACTCACTTGTAGAGGCGTCATATAAGATTGGCATGATAATAAGCCGCCACATATAAATAGGAGCATAATAATATAAATGTAATTTTGTCTTATAGACTTCATATTCACCTTGGGTAAACTTAAGGTCGCGGATATTTTTATTTAACAAGTAACATATTAATGCTATACATTGTCTATCTATATCACAGGATACGCTAGATATTGCATGAAAATTGAGACAATGGTTTCCTCAATAAATTGCACCAAAATTTTGCAACAGTGGGCAATACTCGTCGATCTAATACTATCTTGTCACTTATAAAATAATATAAAAACTGTATGCACATGATTTATATATGATAATTGAAATATATAGTCTGGCATAGCTATTGCTTTTCTATAATTGTGCCGAGTATTTGGTGAAGATAAACCTGATTAATAGTTGGCTTATCAAGCAATAATGCTTATGAAACTCCTCTACAAGAAGCTGCTAATAGTCTCTTGTTTAATAAAAGGAGAAGTGATTATGATCAATTGTGATGTTAAAAAACTGAATTTCCTGCAATTCAGACTCTTTATTATGCTCATCATTATCACTACCTTTGCTCTGACAAGTAGCGCACAAGCAAAAGAGAAATACTATCCTGGCGAGCTGGTGGATATTGGCACGCATCGTTTGCACATCAATTGCATCGGTACAGGAAGCCCTACTGTCATTATTGATTCTGGTATTGGCGGCTTTTCGCTCGAATGGATTAAAATTCAAAATATCCTGGCAGATAACCTTAAAGTATGTAGCTATGACCGTGCAGGTTATGGCTGGAGCGACCCGGGTCCCAGACCAAGAACTACTGCTAGAATTTCAAATGAACTGCGTCTTTTATTAGTGGCATCAAAAATACCAGGGCCATATGTCCTCGTCGGGCATTCTTTTGGCGGCTATAACACGCGCTATTTTGCTAGCAAGTATCCTGGACTAACTGCCGGTTTAATTCTGGTTGATTCTTCGCATCCTGAACAATTTAATACCGAAGAATTCAAGCGCGTTGAAAAGAAACAAGAGGAAAGAACCTATAAAAATAGTTATCAGGTTCGTATCATCCAACCGGTTATTTCGGATAGTTATCCTGCAGAAAATAAACGGATTGCCTTCCGCTTAATGTCATCAATGAAATCTAGAAGCACGCTATTAAATGAAATGGACAATATGGAAATTAGTGCACAACAAGTTGCCAAACAAACAAATCACCCACCTTACATATTCCCTGTCACAATTCTCACCCGCGGGAAACGCGTTTGGGCAAATGATGAGCGCGGGGAACAACGAGAACAACAATGGTTGAGACTACAAAATGATCTGATGAATATCAGCATGCAAAGCAGGCATTACATCGCTGAGGAAAGCGGGCACATTATACATCTGGATCAACCTGAATTTGTTTCCAGAAATATCATGTCAACTGTACTAAAAATGAGATCTCAAACCTTTGAAGATAATTTTCATAAGAAATTTAATATTCGATTATCAGAAGCAATTACCGCTCCTTCATTTGAAGAAAGTCATAGTTTTCATATTTATTATTCCACTATTTTTAACGATAGCTCTCTACGCCAAAATCCAATTAATTTAGTAATGTTTCAAACTAAATTTGAATACCCTGAATTTAATTCCTCTTCATATCTGCATTAAAACCTGCACCTAGCCTTATAATAAAGGCTAAAACTGTTTATTCTTTGTCATTAGACGCTATAATCGCTGCTCGCAAATTTTCCAATTTTTAAAGGATTAGGTTCTGGCATGACCGACACATTATTTAGTAAAATTATAAACCGTGAAATACCAGCAGATATAGTTTATGAAGATGAGCTATGTCTAGCATTTCGAGACATCGTTCCTCAGGCACCGGTACATATCTTGCTCATTCCCAAACAACCTATTGTGAAAGTATCTGATGCGACCGCAGCGGATCAATCATTGTTAGGGCACTTATTATTGAAAGCTGGTGATATAGCAAAAGAACAGGGATATGGGGAGGCTTTCAGACTCGTCGTTAATAATGGCGCCGAAGCAGGCCAAACAGTATTCCACCTACATATACATATTCTTGCCGGTCGCGAATTTAGCTGGCCAGCTGGTTAAGAATAGAATCACATCAAGAATAATTATTAATAATACGAACACTATGAAATTTAAAACTGATGATTTAAGAATTGAATCAATCAAGGCGGTTACCTCACCATCCGTTATTTGTGAGGAGATCGCAATCACTGAGACAGCGGCTAAAACAACCGCTGAAACTCGCAATGCGATCCACAACATTTTGCATGGTAAAGATAAGCGACTGATAGTAATTGCTGGTCCTTGTTCAATACATGATATTGATGCTGCTAACGAATATGCAGATAAATTAAAACCACTGATTGATGAATACTCTGATGATTTACTAATTATTATGCGTGTTTATTTTGAAAAGCCACGCACAACTGTTGGCTGGAAAGGACTGATTAATGACCCTGACCTCGATGATAGTTTTAACATCAATAAAGGCTTACGTGTTGCTAGACAACTATTACTAGACCTAAACAATAAAGGCGTACCTGCTGGAACAGAATTCCTAGATTTGATCACCCCACAATATGTCACTGATTTAATTAGTTGGGGAGCAATCGGCGCCAGGACAACAGAAAGTCAAGTTCACCGCGAATTAGCATCAGGTTTATCGTGTCCTGTTGGATTTAAAAACGGAACTTACGGCACAACCAAGATTGCAGTAGATGCCATTGGGTCATCAACCCGTCCACATAACTTTTTATCGCTCAGAAAAGAGGGCAATGCTGCTATATTTTCAACAACAGGAAATCCTGATTGCCATATTATACTGCGTGGTGGTAAGGAACCTAACTATGGCGCAGAAAGTATTAGCAAGGTATCAAACGAACTAGAAGCAGCAAAGCTTCCGGCAAACATTATGATTGATCTAAGTCATGCAAATAGCCGAAAACAACATGAAGCTCAGACACAAGTTGGAGAAGATGTTGCTAAGCAGATCGCTAGTGGAGACAAACGTATTATTGGCACTATGATTGAAAGTCATCTGGTAGCTGGCAGGCAAGATGTGACCCCAAACAAAGAGCTTGTTTATGGGCAAAGTATAACTGATGCCTGTCTTGGCTGGGAAAGCAGCGTTGAATTAATCAAGACATTAGCCCTTGCCAGTAAGACAAGGCGGAATGGTTAGTTCACAACTTATTAAACTATTTAACGCCCGCGATTTGTTTAAATATTACTGATGTGAAATATGCACAACAAGCGGTTAATACGATAACTGAACCCGTAGGCAAATCAGGCCCAAAGGATATAGCTACACCTGCAACACTTATTACAGCGCAAATTACTGCCGATAATAGAAACATCTTATGTAATGAAGTCACGTACTGATTTGCTATAGCAGCAGGCAATGTTAGTAATGCTATAACCATAATTAGTCCAACGAGCTGAATCAAGATTACTATTGTTATAGAAATTAAACACAATAGTAAAATATAGAAGAATTCCGTATTTATGCCACGCAACCGTGCAAATTCTTCATCAAAGACACTGACCAGAAAATGTTTGTAATAGACGAACACAAAAGCCAACACAACCATGTCGAGCGAAAACATTAATAATAAATCACTACGTGTTATTAATAATATATTGCCAAACAAATAACTCATTAAGTCTACGTTATACCCAGGCGTTCTCGATAGAAACAAAATTCCAATCGCCATTCCAGCAGACCAAAATGCCGCGATTAATACATCTTCGTGTTCTTTCCAACGAAGGTTTATCCAACCGATCATTATACTCGAAACCAATGCGGCAATGATTGCACCCATAATTGGCGATGCATTATAAAAGTAGGCCATGCCCATACCAGCTAAGACAGAATGCGCGATACCGCCTGTTAAGAAGCTGATCTGTTTTACAACAACGTAACTACCAATCACACCGCAACCGATACTAGCCAGCAGACAAGCAAAAACAGCATTTTGCAAAAATGTGTACTCTGTTAAAGCTGTTATAAATTCATTCATAATTTAATGGTGGTGATGGATCATCTTTACTGGCGCATCATATAATTCTTCTATCATCTTGCCGCTGATTGATTCTGTATTGTGGCAAACAAGTGTTCGGTTCAAACAAGCAACTCGGTCTACATAGCCGGAGATGAATGCAATGTCATGTGACACTACAATAATGGTCATATGCTCGCTATAATTTTTTAACAGTGAAAAAATATCTTCTTCTATACGCATGTCTACATTGGCTGTAGGCTCATCTAATATTAAAATCTCTGGTTGGCATACCAATGCTCGCGCGATTAAAACTCTTTGTAATTGGCCACCGGACAATTCTCCAACCTGACGTTTTTCAATTTCGTCAATCTCTAGTTTCTGCATGACCTGTTTCGCCAATTCAATTTCATTTTTGCTATAACGAAAGAATCTCGATGAAGTAGCAATATGACCCATCATCACAACTTCACCAACGGTAACAGGGAAATCCCGGGAAAATGAGCTGTGCTGCGGGACATAACCAATATGATTTCTAAGGCCTTTACCATCGTGATTAAATTTTGAGATCGTACCTTTGTCAGGCTCCAGCAAGCCGAGGATCAGCTTCAATAACGTGCTTTTGCCACTAGCATTAGGGCCAATAATGCCAATAAACTCATCTTCATGGATCTTTAGCGAAATATTTTCCAACACAGGAACCGCACCGTAATTAAAGCTGACATCATTGATATCTATAACAACGTTACTCATGTGTTAATCCTTTTACGAAATTGTCAGTAACCATGTTCATATTTTCTACATAATTAAAAGCAAGCGGATCCAGTATTAAAATTTCGGCGTTTAATTCATTTGCTACAACCTTAGCTGCTCTATCATTAAACTGTGGCTGCACAAATATCGTCTTCACATCTTTTTCTTTGGCTAATTTAATTAATTTCACTAATGAACTGGCTTGTATCTCTTTACCTTCTCGTTCAATAGATACTTGTGTGAAGCCATATTCATCAGCAAAGTAACTCCAAGAAGGATGAGACACAATTAAAGTTCTTCTTGTTAAGTTTTTAGTTTTATTTTTTACTAACTCATCCAAATCCATAAGTCTTTCTTTGAATAATTTTTCTGATGCTTCATATACAGAACTATTTTTACTATCTATTTTAATCAATGAATTTTTAATTAATTTAGCAATTTTGATTACATTTTTTGGGCTAGTCCAAACGTGGGGGTCATAATCCGTATCATGATCATGAGAATGATCGTGACCATTTAAATTCGCGATAAATTCACAACATTCAACAATTGTTAAGTTTTCATTATTCAGCTTTATCTTATCTAACCAAGCAGATTCGAATGGAACCCCGATTCTGAAATAAATATCTGCTTTATATAAAGCGGCCATTTGCTGTGGTGTAGGCTCATACGTAGCAGGATTCTGACCCGGGCCAACCATGACACGTACATCGACAAGGTCGTTACCAACCTGTTGAACAAAATTTTGCTGCGGTAAGATACTTACGAATACAATAATTTTATTCTCTGCATAAACATTCGATAGCCAGAGACATTGTAAAGACAACAAAATTACTAAACCTTTCAATAGATTGACCATGACTATTTTTTTAAACCTCGGCATTCCTGACAATAGCCTTTAATCTCAACCATTTCGTCATTGATCTCAAAACCAAAACGTTTTGCTTTTTTTTGTAATAAGTCTCGAATCTCATCATCATCAAGCTCAGCTACAGAACCACAATCATGGCAAATAAAAAACTGTCCCTGGTGCACATCCTTGGGATTACCACACCCAACATAAGCATTTAACGATTCTATTTTATGGACTAGGCCTTCATCTTGTAAAAAGTCCAACGCGCGGTAGACAGTCGGTGGTGCTGACGATGATTTTGCTTGTTTCAATTTATCGAGAATATCATAAGCTTTTACGGGTTCATGGTTTTGCCAAACCAATTCAAGTACACGCTGCCTTATAGGTGTTAGCCGGATGCCGGCAGCCTCACAATGCTTTTTTGCAGCCGCTATTGCTGAATGTAAACACTCTTGGTGTTTATGTGTGGCGGGTTTAAATGGACTTATTAATTTACTTTTACTCACAACTTTTAACTGGTTGGTTGATCCTGAAAATGTTATGTTATAATATAACATATATTCTTACAAATATAGCTCATCCATGCTGAAAAATATAACCATTAAATCCCTGGTTTTATATTTAATGCTGTCCCAATTGGTTACGGTTGCACATGCGCTCGAACACGAAACGGCACATGACGAAAACGAGCAGTGTTTTATTTGTATTCATAATGCAGACCTGAATAACGCACTTTTTAATTCATCAACATTTAATGAAATTCAAAAACCTGCTTTTGAAAAAGCCCATTATCAAAATCAGGATATAAGCCTTACCACCTTTACCCTACTCAAAAACCGAAGTCCTCCTGCAATCCTTTAATAACTAACGATTATTTTTATTGGCCCGCAATTCAGCGAGCCAGATATTTCTTATTATTGAGGATTAAGTAAAATGAATTTACGCTATGCAGTCATTATCGCACTGTTTACAACATCGCAACTGGTCTATTCCGAAGAGATCACCACACTGGACGACTATACGATTACCGCCAGGCCTATTGGTTTACAAAGTATTGAACACATTGCTCAACCCATTACTGTCCTTAGGGGTGATGATTTAGCCGAAAAGCAATCGACTACTATTGGTGAAACACTTTCTAATATACCTGGCGTGTCGACAAATCGATTCAGCCCATTGGCCAGTAGACCCGTCATTCGTGGCTTAGGTGGCTCACGCGTTCAAATATTAGAAAATGGAATCGGCTCGCAGGATGTTTCCACAATCAGTGTTGATCACGCTGTCACTATTGAGTCAATCCATGCGGAACAGGTCGAGATATTCCGCGGCCCCTCAACATTACTTTATGGTAGCGAGGCCTCAGGAGGTCTGGTCAATGTAGTAACGAATCGGATACCGGAATATGTACCTGAGTCATTTAATGCGAATATTTATTCTAGTTTTAATACCAACTCTGTTGAGAAATTATTTTCTATTAAGGCTGAAGGTGGTCATGACAAGATGGCATTTCATCTCGATGGAACTAACCGCGATGCAAAAAATTATTCCGCTAAACAAGGACAGATCTTTAATAGCTTTTATGACTCTAAAAATATTAATTTAGGCACATCGTTTGTCGATGACTGGGGCTTCATAGGCATTTCTTTTGGACGTTTTGATTCAACTCACGGCGTTCCACTCAACCCTGATGATCAGAGTGAGTTACCTTTTATTGATACCGAACAGAATCGCACTACGCTCTCTGGACAAGTCAATGAGCCGTTTACCGGTATAAAAGCCATTAATTTACAATTGGGTTATAGCGACTATCAGCATACAGAGTTTGAAGATGCTGCAACGCCAGGAACAGTGTTCAATAATGAACAACTAGATGGGCGCATCGAATTCCAGCATGAAAAAATTGGCCCGTTTAGTGGCGTTATCGGCACACAATTTGGTTATCGGGATGTCAGTGCTGTCGGGGACGAAGCCTTCTTACCTAAAACAAACACTGAAACCATTGCTGTTTTTATATTAGAAGAGACTGACATTACCGATGCTCTACACTTTGAAATAGGCGGACGTTTTGAACATCAACAAAACAAACCGGATAATGCTGCTGACGTTAGTAATGATTTGTATAGCATCTCATCTGGTATCCATTGGCATTTCATCGAGAATACAGCGTTAGGTTTGAATATCAGCCGAAGTCAACGTGGAGCTGCGGCTGAAGAGTTATTTGCCAACGGGCCCCATATCGCAACGGGTACCTTTGAATTAGGCCAAGCAGGACTAGATGTTGAGACAGCAAATAGCATTGATCTTTCATTAGCTCGTGAACACGGACTCTTACAATGGAACCTGAGTTTATTCGCTAACTATATTGAGGATTTTATATTTCTACAGGGATTGGATAGAAACAACGATGGACTTGTAGATGAAGTGGACGAAACAGGTGCAGCGGCAGGGGAGTTTAGGCTAGTACAGTTTCAACAAGACAATGCTGTATTTTACGGTTTTGAAATTGCAGCAAATCTTAACCTTTACACGGGTGATTATGGACAGCTCAATTTGAATCTTTTAGGAGACTATGTCCGTGCTGAACGTGTAAATGGTGATAATTTACCGCGCATTTCCCCAGCAAAGATTGGCAGTGGGCTCGACTATACATATAACAATTTCACTGCCGGTTTGGATTTTACAACCTTTCTTGCACAGAATGATAATGGTGCTTTAGAAACAGACACCGGTGGCTATTCCATACTAAACCTCAATTCTCGTTACAATATTACTGTCAATGAGCAAACATTAAGCATCTTTGCCAAAGCAACAAACCTTTTAGATGAAGATGGTAGACTACACACATCCTTTATTAAAGACCGCGCACCCATTATGGGGAGGGCTGTTATGGTTGGGTTCCAGGCAAGTTTTTAATACAATGTAACTTCTTTAATCTATATAAAAAATATAACCTTGATTAAACCAGATCCTCAAGAAGCAACTGAATTTGATCAATATCTTGATGCAAAGGGGCTTAATTGCCCCTTGCCTATTCTCAAGAGCAAGTTATTGCTGAATAAAATGCAAGCTGATGAAATTCTGTTAGTTGAAGCAACTGATCCTCACTCTAAAGTCGATTTTGAGGCGTATTGCGCACGAACTGATCATGAGATTATAAATTCAGTACTTTCCGAAGGAGTGTATAGATTTACAATTAAGCGAGCGCGCAACCCTAAAAAGATCTAAATTCTTACGCTTTCACTTTTTCACCGATATAATGTTAGTTTAGTAGTTTTGTAAACTACATAACAATTTTCGTAATTAGACCAACTGCCAAAAAATATACTCATTTTGGGGTAAAGTCTTTCTTACATATTTCGTATAGTATGTGCTAAGTAACTAAAATGTCTAAATTTATATTCGGAGGGACGATGTCAGGAGAAAGGATACTCATAGTAGATGACGACCAGACCACAGCTAGTGTCATGCAGCTGTATCTGGAGAATTTTGGTTTTATTGTCCCTGACGTTGCCTTTTCCGGTACCGAAGCAATAGAAAAATCAAAAAAATTAAAGCCCGATCTGGTTTTAATGGATATTCGTCTTGGGAAAGGACTCGATGGCATTGAAACGGCTGAAGTCATCATGCAAAAACTTCAGATCCCAGTCATCTATGTTACCGCATATAGTGATGAAGATACCCTCGAGCGTGCGCAGATGACAAATCCATATGGCTTTATCAACAAACCATTGCGTGATATAGATCTAAAAACAACGGTACGCTTTGCGCTCGATAAAAATAAAAGTAACCCTACTAAGAAAGAACCGCCTGTTCTGGATGAAATTTTGCATCAGGTCTACGATTTAACCCCGGCGGAATCGCGTGTCGTGTCCCAACTACTTGATAATCCCGATATAGAGTCAACCGCAGAGTCATTACACATCAGTGTTTCAACCGTTCGTACTCATCTAAAGCATATTTATCGAAAAACCAAAACAAATCGCCAATCGGCTTTGTTTCATAAAATCATTACCGGTCCAGTAGCGATGATTATGCGTTCAGAGCATTCTGATTAGGTGCAATTAAAACATGAGGCTTTTTAAACCACTGTTACCATTTCTTACAATTTAGAATTGAGCTTGCTTCGATTCAATGACTAACTTTATCACTTCCATCAATCCACTCTGAGCTGATATCCCAAATCAGCCTTTAAGCTTATCCAAAATACAATGACAAAATCTAGAAAGTCATCATATATTTAACATTGGCTAAAGTTTTTTACTTAATAGTCGTTATATTGGCTGGAGATATAATATTAATTTTAGGGTGTCAATATGATTCAATTACCTGCTTTAGATTCAGATAACTTATTGTCTTTACTACATTTAATGCCTGTAGGTATATTTCTGGTAAATTCTGACAATCGAATAATATGGGTAAATAAAACACTCTGCGATCAGGTTGGCCTAGAAGCTAGACAACTGATCGGCCATTTACGCTCAGAACTCCCTGGCACAAATATATTCCCGATATCTGAAAGAATCGCTCGTCAACATATTAACAATCCAAGCAATGAGACATTATTTAATTTCAATTATATCTCGAAGCGCCTACAGGCAGAGTTTGATGAAGTCGCCGAGATTGGTTGCCTTGTTAATTTTACAAACTTATCTGATGACCAGATCCAATTCGGATTCGAACAAGTTGAGGAGCACACAGGCTTATATACACGTCATGGTATTTTGAAAAAACTTTCTTTACATGTTTCGCGTAGCCGACGCTATTTCAATCCACTATCTATCATTATGCTTAGAACGCGACCTGACATCGATGTCGAAAATGACAGTATTAATCATGCAATAGCAATGATTCTAAAAGACAAACTGCGATGGGTTGATGATGTTGGCCATTGGAATATGTCTGACTTCCTGCTTATCTTGCCTGAAACTGGAGAAGGAGATGCAAATAAACTTGCCAGAAAAATCAAATTTCAACTAAGCCGATTCAAACTACCCGAAAACCATAAAAAAATTCAGACATCTATTGCAGTTTCGGCATGGCGCAAAGGAGAAGATGAAGCGTCTCTATTAAAACGCGTTATCGATAATTTAAATGAACACAACTATAAGGTGTCTTCAACCTCAAGAATTTCATAATCGTGCGTGATCTCAGCCATTGCACCCAGCATAATTGAAGCAGAACAATATTTTTCAGCTGACAATGAAACCGCACGCTCCACTTGCTTTTCTTTTAAATTAGTACCCGAAATTTTGAAATGAATATGAATCTTGGTAAATACCTTAGGTTCGCTATCAGCACGCTCAGAACTGATCACAACATCACAAGTACTGACATCTTGTCGCGCTTTTTTCAGGATAGAGACAACATCATAGCTACTGCAACCTCCAGTTCCCATTAACAACATCTCCATTGGACGCGGCCCAAGATCACGGCCTCCCCCTTCAGCTGGCCCATCCATAACCACCTTATGCCCTGAACCAGACTCTGCTACAAAAGCAGCATTACCAGCCCAGCTTACTTTAATCTCCAATTTAACTCTCCAAGCAGTTGATTTTCTGGAAAAAGAGTAACATAGTTCATACTTTCATAGCAGTGATGATTCTGTAGAGGAAATATAGATATGGCGACTTCAACATCTTTGGAACGAGACTCTTTAATATCTCGATTCCTTGAACATTGCCACCAAAAAAGCTACGCCGCGAAACAACTCATTATAAAAGAAGGCGATCCTTCTAATGATCTGTACTACATCATTAAAGGTTCGGTCACCGTCATGGTCGAGGATAGTAAAGGCCATGAGATTGTATTGGCCTACCTGAATGCGGGAGAATTTTTTGGCGAAATTGGACTCTTTAATGACGAATTAAGCCGAAGCGCCTTTGTCAGAGCAAAAACAAAGTCTGATATTGCCAAAATTAGCTACGATAAAGTAAAGAGCCTGCATCATATTTTCCCAGACCTTCTTTTTTCAATTGCAGCTCAAATGGCTATCAGACTACGCAGAACCAGCCGCAAAGTAAGTGATCTGGCCTTTACAGACGTAAAAGGCCGTGTAGCAAGGACCTTACTCGATCTCTGCAAAGAACCTGATGCCATGACCCATCCTGATGGCATGCAAATACGCATAACGCGACAGGAATTAGGCCGTATCGTAGGTTGCTCACGAGAAATGGTTGGTCGTGTCCTGAAAAGCCTGGAAGAAGATCACCTGATCTCTGTCTCCGGAAAAACCATGGTAATCTTTGGAACCCGTTGACTAAAGAGAATGAAGGAGATAATTGAAGGTCTCCGGTAATCTCATTCTTGACAATCCCGCCCAGAGAAAAGACAATCCCGTTCCTTCTTTAGCATCTATCGAAGAAATCAGTAATCAAACAATGGCTATGTAGCTCAGATGGTTAGAGCACAGCACTCATAACGCTGGGGTCGGTGGTTCAATTCCACCCATAGCCACCAATCATTATTAGATTTATTCTATTTGCATGGATATTATATTGTTTCTCCCCTTCTCCTTCGCTAAATATAAGGCTTCATCAGCATGTTTAAGTAAAGTCGAACTATTAATAGTTTGACTTGGAGTAATTGTGGCAATACCAAAACTACAGGTCACAAAGTCACTATTATCTGACGCTTTATTTTTTATTTTGAGTGCTTCTATCGAAATACGTATTTGTTCAGCTATTTTATATGCATCTGAACTATTGGTATCTGGCAGGACGATTACAAATTCCTCTCCACCATAACGTGCTGCAAAGTCTCCACCTCGTCGAGTATAATCTTCAAGTATGTGAGCGACCAATATTAAACAGTCATCACCTTTTTGATGACCATAATTATCGTTGTATAATTTAAAATGATCGATATCACACATTATTAGTGATAAAGCTGATTTATTGCGAGTAGAACGACCCCACTCATTGTGCATGAACTCATCAAATCGTCTACGGTTATAAATTCCAGTAAGTCCATCTCTAGAAGATAACTCCAACATCATTTCAGAATGTTTTTCAGCCTGTTCCTTTTCAATTTTAAGTTGTGCTTCAATTTTCTTCCTGTTGTTAACATCTGATTTTAGTTCTTCCAGCAATATTTCCTTTTCTTGCTGATAAAGTAATGATGTATTAAGTGCCTTATTGAACTTATTAAAACTTAAAAGTAAAAAACAAAAGCATATTAAAATAAGGTAACCAAGGGTAATTATCGTTTGATCTTTATTTACGATAAGAATAACAGCAAGAGGAAGTACCGAAGGAAGTGTAAATGCCAGATAAACACTTTTACAAACCGAATATGTCGCTACTGCACCTGCAGCCAAGCCACAAATGAATAGAATCGTGAACATAGTGATAAGAAGATCATCGCTGGGTAACATTAAGTATGCTAAAAGTCCCCACATCAATCCTGATATAAAAGCTCCTATAAGAAAGACAATCAACCATTTGTCGTTCTTTTCATTCTTCTTTTTTGATTTAAAATATATAAAGGTACCAGATAGTCGTAATAATGTTACAAATAGAAATACGATAAGCCAGGTTGATACAAGCTCTACGGACCCAAGCTGCCAAAGACAGCTGGCATATAGAATGCTCGCAATAAATACGGCTGTAATTGAGACCATTGACTGTTCATATAGCACCTCTATTTGTCTACCTTTAAGGTAACCATTAGTAATCGCATCAATTATATTATTAACCATACATTTTGTTATGTTAGTGACAAGTAGAAAGACATAACGCAATTACGGAACCACAATCTGTTATCTAGTAAACTTTATCCATCCTTGTTAATTTTTTGTGACCCATTCTACAATTATCGTATGAAATATGTGAGGAATGTCGCAGAATTTAAAAAATTATAACTTCCTGTAAACGCCTGATGTATATATAAATATAATATTTATGTCTCTTATATGAGACGCTTGTGTAGTTTTATGTATACCCATAAATAAATGTAATTGTTTAACCTTAAGCAACTGTATTTATTGATATTTTTATCTATTAATGGGTTAATTTTATAAATTCAGAAGGAGATGGATTTGATTTGTCTTCTTGTACTTATGCTGTTTGAAACGTGCCAGATTGAGACTGGATGGACTGTTTACAAATCAAACTCATGTCCCTTGTGAGCGTGGGAAAGAAACCTTAGTGCCGATGGATTTAAGAATTCGAATTATTATCCGATACTATATTGCAACCATTAGGATTTATCGCGCAGGAGAAACAAGATGGAAGATAATACTACTGTACATTTTGCTATTAATATAATTATCAAAATAGTGATCGTAATAGCACTTACTGTACCTCCATTTTACTTTGCACTGATATCATGGGTTCGATAAGAATAGATCTGAAATCATTTCCTTAAACTACAAACTGCGCAACACCATCACGAAACGACCAATCGATATCATGGTTCTCTGCAATTGTTATTAGAACATTAGCAGGATCAATTCCCGGGTCTTTAGCAAGATTCTCAACTGCTTTTGCATAAAACGCTTGTTTTGATTTATTTGATCGACCGGCTCGCATAATCAAATGCATCATAACTCTATCACCAGTACGTTCTTGTAATTGCAAACAGTGCGGTTCACATTCATGAATTATCTGATAACGATCATCATCAGGAAAGCCCATGGTTTCTATTACTGCTGAATTAATACCATCAGCGACAGCTTTTATATATTCGGGTGATTTACCCTTTAAAATTGAAATATTTACTAATGGCATAGTGTTTACCTTTCAGTCGGTGCATTTAATAGATGTATTGAAAAATATATATTGTAAGGATTAATTTTTATGTCAACTTTATTACAAGAATATCAATGTATGTGTGGCAAGTTATGTTCTTTCGCCTGCTCTACGGCATGCTTCATTTGATTTGGGAATAATTTATGTTCTTCCGCCATGGCCTGCATTCTATTTTTTGCATGTGTATTGCCATCTTCTTTTGCTAGATAGTACCATTTGTATGCGGTGACATAATCTTTCTTAACCGATTCACCATTTTCATGCATGACACCCAGATTATATTCTGCATCCGCATATCCACTAACAGCAGACTTTTCAAACCACTGCATTGCTACTTTATAGTTTCTATCTTTTCCCAAGCCCAGATAGTGGATTATACCAATATAATTTTGGGCAACCGGATCACCCATTTTAGCAAGTGGCAACCAAAGTTTAGTTGCTTCGTTATACTTACCTTGATCAAATAAGTTTTTAGGATCATTACTTTCAGTGCAAGCAGAAAGCATTATTAGTAATGCCACTAATAATGCTTTATTCATTCCTTACTAAACTTTATCTAAAGCTTGTTCTATATCTTCTAGTAGATCATCGATATGTTCTATTCCAACCGAGAGTCTGACGAGGTCATCTGACACTCCTGCTTTTATCATTTCCTCGGGGGATAACTGCCGATGCGTAGTAGTTGCAGGATGGCAAGCTAATGATTTAGCATCGCCAATATTAACCAGGCGTGTGAATAAACCAAGGGCATCAATAAATTTACCACCACCTTCCGCACCGCCCTCAATTCCAAAACTTAATATACTCGCTGCTCGCCCTCCACAATATTTCTTTAACAAATCATGATCGGGATGATCTGATAAGCCTGCATATCTAACCCAACTAACCTTGTCATGTTTCGATAAATAATCTGCTACTTTAACCGCATTCTCACAATGACGGTCCATTCTCAATGGTAATGTTTCAATACCTTGCATGATCATAAAACTATTCATTGGAGATATCGCCGCCCCCATATTCCTTAGCGGTACAACTCGTGCTCGTCCGATATAAGCTGCCTCACCTAATGCCTCAGTATAGACAACACCATGATAAGAAGGATCAGGTTCGTTCAAACGTTTAAAACGTTCCTTATGTTCAGCCCAGGGAAATTTACCTGAATCAACAATAATGCCGCCAATATTACTGCCATGCCCACCCATGTATTTTGTGAGTGAATGCACGACGATATCGCAACCATGTTCGATAGGTCGGCATAAATAAGGTGTTGCGACAGTGTTATCCACAATAACAGGCACACCGTGCGCATGGGCAATCTCAGCAATCTTTTCTAGATCAGCAACATTACCTGCAGGATTGCCAATTGATTCGCAAAAAACTGCTTTCGTTTTATCATCTATCAACGGTGCAATCTGATTATATGCACCCGCATCAATAAAACGGGTTTCAATACCCATCTGTGGAAATGTATGAGCAAATAGATTATAGGTGCCACCATATAAACTACTGGTAGAAATTATATTATCGCCTGATTCAGTTATCGTTTGTATTGCATAGGTGATTGCAGCCATACCTGATGCTAATGCTAACCCAGCTATGCCGCCTTCCATTTCAGCAACCCGCTGATCTAACACAGCAGTAGTCGGGTTCATCATGCGCGTATAAATATTACCTTCAACCTTTAAGTCAAATAGATCCGCCGCATGCTGTGTACTATCAAAAGCATATGATGTTGTTTGATATATTGGCACAGCAACAGCTTTTGTTGTTGGTTCCGGTGAGTACCCACCATGGACGGCAATTGTTTCAATTTTCATAATTATTTCTTCTTGTTTTTTTATCTAATGGATTGTTACAAGGGTTCTTTATTAGCTCGCCTGCTCTATATGCACTGTCTGTCTAGGATATGGAAATGATATATTTTCAGCGCAAAGAGCAGCATAGATCGATTTATTAATCTCATACTTAAGTTGAAAATAGGTCTTTGTAGGGATCCAGTAACGTATCCCGAGTTCTATACCGTAATCTGCAAAATTCTCTATTCCGATTTGCACGCCAGGTTCAGAAACAACTTCATGTTTTTTATTAATTTCATCGAGAATAATTCGAATTACTTTGTCAGGATCATCGTCATAACTAATAGTCAGTTTTTGTTCAACGATTAAATTTTCTGCGGAGTTATATATAATCTTGCCAATAACCTGGTTATTCGGAACGGTTATCTGTTCACCATCTTCATTGCTTAATAATGTATAAGCCAATTTAATTTCTTCTACGATACCAATAACATTATCAATGCGAATGGTATCCCCAACGACAAATGGTCGTGTAAGAATTATCGTTAATCCTGCACCATAATTTGATATGGGGCCCTGCAAAGCCAAAGTACTACCAAATACGACTGCACCAAGAGCAGCAATAAATGGCGCAATCGTAATGCCAAATTTTCCAAGCGCGATAATAATGACAAAGGCAAGAAGGATTATTTTTGCCACACCAGCAAAGAACTTTGATAGCGTGATATCAAGATTCATGCGAGTGCATAATTTTAGAACAAGGGAGGCAACCCATTTCGCTATTTGCCAGCCAATAATGAGGATTATCAGAGCTGCAAAAAATTGAAATCCATAATTTACGGCAATCTCGCTGGCAAGATCAGCTGCTTTTTGCAGTGCTTGTATTTCGTCTTCCATTATTATTACACCGAGTTATTTTTATCCCTAGAATACCAGTATGGATGAACTTTTAAAGCTAATCCATACTTCTGCGCCTATAGACAGTCTCAATTCCTCGAGTGCTTTATGCGTCACAATCGCTTGGAATTCTTCATCAGAAGCTATGCTTACTTTTACCTGTCCGTTATCCTCGGCCATACCAGTGATCTTTCCCTGAAAGCTGTTTTGCATACTGGAATCAAGTTTATTTCTTGATATCACAATCTGTTTTGGATCTATCGCAATATGCTCTGCTTGATGCGTGTCCTGCGGGATAATGATTAGCTGCTTACCCGTATTAAAAGCATTGTTTTTCAAATCAATGCCGCCACTAAAAAGGTTAATCATTTGGTATTCAAAGACCTTTCCTTTTATTACGCTATAAACATCATCTGCTAACCATTGCGCCTGGTATTGATTATGCGTGGTAAGAATTATCGTTTTACCCAGTTCACCTTTCAGTTTCAAAACAATTTGTTCTAGTTCATCGATTGAATCTTTATCAAGATGTGTAAACGGTTCATCGAAAATTAAAACATCCGGGTCAAGTACAAGCACTTGGCCTATGGCAACCTTTTGTGCCTCGCCACCGGATAATGTCCTCGCATTTCTATTCGACAATTTATTAATGCCTAACAACTGCATTACTTCTGAAACCTTTTTTACTCGGGTTTCTTTATCAACTTTTTTTAACTTCAAACCAAGCTCTATATTCTTAAATACTGTCCCTCGCAAAAGATAGGGGCTTTGCTGCACATAACCCACCGACTTCCTGAACTGTCTAAAATTATTTAAAGTTAATTCTTTTCCATTATATAGAAGTGTACCTGCGTGAGGAAAACTAAGAAAAGAAAGTACATTCAGTAAACTGGTCTTTCCTGAGCCATTGGGCCCAACAATTCCGATAATATTAGATTTTTTTATATCGACACAAACATCAACAAGATTAAACTCTGTGCCGTAATTAAACGTGACATTTTTTAATTGATAAATGCTTGTCATTTTATCTTCAGCTGAAATTGTTGAAGTACACTATTAATAATGAAAGCAACAAATAGCAGCATGAAGCCAAGTGCCAATGCAAATTCAAAATCTCCTTTACTGGTTTCCAGGGCAATCGCTGTGGTCATCGTTCGTGTATAGCCATGAATATTTCCACCCAACATCATGGCAATGCCTACTTCGCCGATCGCCCGTCCAAAACCTGTCACCACTGCAGCAATAAGTGCAAAACGCACTTCACTCATATAAATAATGCTTCGTTGAATAAAATTTGCCCCCAGCGAAGTACACGTTATAGCCAATCTGGGATCGGCACCATTAACTGCAACAATACTTAGATTCCATATAACCGGAACAATCAATACGCATTGACCAATGATTATTGCTAAGGGGGTATATAACAAACTCATACTTCCTAACAACCCTTGACGATTTAAGATGCCATATAACAACAAGCCAACAACAACTGTTGGTAATGCCATTAATGTATTCAGGCACGTCATTAAAAAATTCTTTCCTGTGAAATTATTTAGCGCAACAAAAACACCAAGCGGAATACTTATCAGTGTTGCAATTAATACTGCGATTAAAGAAACCTTTAATGAGGTCCAGACAACATGGAATAAGGGTCCATCAAAATTGACAATGAGGTTAAAAGAAGAAATCGTCGCATCCAGAAAAAAGTTTCTACTCGCATGTATTGTGTTTTCTTCTAGTGCACTATTATCTGTAACTGCCTCTGGGTAAAATAATTGCTCGCCATATAATTGATACCCTTTAATGAGGTTTTGCCCTTTATCACCAGTAATAAAAGTAATATATTTTTCTGCGAGTTCATTATTGATGTCTGGGTGACGTTCAGGATTAACCGCGATTACATGGTATGGGTTATATAGAACCGGACCACCTTGATAATAAATATATAAATCTATTTTTTCTTTAAATGCTATATAGGTACCACGATCAGTCAAGGTATAGGCGCTTTGTTCATTTGCTAGTAATAATACTGAGCCCATGCCCATGCCCGCTCGGACATACCAATCATCTTTGGGCGTCAGTCCATTCTCTTTCCAAATGGATAGTTCTTTCTTGTGTGTGCCCGAGTCATCATCTCTCGAAACAAACGCACTCCCAGCAACACCTATTCTATTAAATGCATCAAATATAGAACTGGCATCATTTATACCTGCCGGGTTTCCAACTGGACCCACTAGAATAAATTCATTGTGCATAACGGGATATCGTTTAAGCCCGTAACCAGACCTGACGAATTGTTTTTCATCTTCTGGGGCATGTGTTAACAACACGTCAACGTCACCCTGCTTTCCCAAACGTAACGCTTGCCCTGATCCAACCGTGACAGTGTTAACCTTTACATTGTATTCACTTTCAAACGCCGGGTTTAACACAGACATTAAACCTGAGTTTTCTGTCGTTGTGGTAATAGCAAGGCGCAGAGTATCTGTCTCTGCATTAACCAGAGAAAATATAAAACATAAGATTAGTGTTATATTAAGTTTTTGAATTATTTGCATTGTCTTATTGCATAATAATGTTAATGCCGCAGCTTGACTTAAGTTATATAGTAATTATGCTTTAAGTAGATATGGAAACAAGCACATCCAGATGAAGATTGAATTTGAAACAGATATTAACGGCTATCAAGAAGCCCGTAAATTTAAATTGCTGGTGGACTCTATTCTTAAACATGAGAAACTGGATCCATCACTTAATTCACTCGCCTCATCTATTCGGTCACAATTACAGGAGTTTTTGTCTAATCCTGAATTCTCTGATTTTAAAGATGGTGCAGATGATGAACTGTTCACCTCCAGTCATGATGAGACCGAACATTCCGGCTTTATAAAAGCAATTCGAGATCTGATGGGCCCTAGTAAACGTGAAATCGAATTAAGTAAACAACGACAGGCATTGATTGAACGTGCAGAGCACGCCGAAATTTCCGCTTTTGAGTCTCTGGCTGAGACTGCAGAAATTGGGCGTGAACGTGATGAACTCCGTGCAAAACTCAAACAATTAACAAACGGAACTGATTAAACCTGAAGATGGCATCTAATAGTCGTCAAAGCCCCGTTTTTTCTCACTTCTTGTCTAATTTTGGCTGGAAATAAAGCTTTAGAAAGTGTAATTTAGCCAACCTTTTCTGCGATACAATAGAAAATCCATGAGCCAAAAACTATACATCAAAACCTTGGGATGCCAGATGAATGAGTATGATTCAGCCAGAATGCTGGATTCTCTGGAAGATGCTCATAAAATGATTCGCACTGATGACCCCGCAGAAGCCGACTTAATCCTGTTAAACACCTGCTCGATTCGTGAAAAAGCACAAGAAAAGGTCTTTTCACAACTGGGACGCTGGCGCCCATTTAAGAAAACCAACCCGAATCTGGTAATAGGTGTTGGTGGCTGCGTTGCAAGCCAGGAAGGTGCGGCTATTCTCGATCGGGCACCATTCGTGGATATTGTATTTGGGCCACAAACATTACATCGACTACCGCAAATGTATTCTGATGTAGTACAAAACCGAAAACCAATCGTAGATATTTCTTTTCCCGAGATTGAAAAATTCGACAATCTGCCCAGCCCAAAAGCTGATGGACCGAGTGCCTTTGTTTCGATCATGGAAGGCTGTAGCAAGTATTGTAGTTTTTGTGTCGTACCTTATACACGTGGAGAAGAAGTCAGTCGGCCATTTGACGATGTAATCACTGAAGTCGTCGAATTGGCAGAACAAGGTGTACGCGAAGTAAATCTTCTTGGACAAAATGTTAATGCTTATCGTGGTGTCATGCATGATGAAAATATCGCAGACCTCGCACTACTCATTGAGTATGTCGCTGCTATTGATGGTATTGATCGGATTCGATTTACAACCTCACATCCATTAGAGTTCTCTGATAGCCTGATTGAAGTTTATGAACGAGTACCTGAGCTGGTGAGTCACTTACATCTTCCCGTACAAAGTGGCTCTGATCGAATTCTCGCGCTAATGAAACGCGGTCACACACGACTGGAATATAAAAATAAAATTAAACGCCTGCGTGCAATAAGACCAAATCTAAGCATGTCATCTGATTTTATCATTGGTTTCCCAGGCGAGACTGACAAAGACTTCGAAGAAACAATGAACCTGATCAATGATATCGGTTTTGATCATTCATTTAGTTTTATCTACAGCGCTCGTCCTGGCACACCAGCATCAAGTCTGCCCGATGACACACCTATGCAAACCAAGAAAGAACGTCTATCAATTTTACAAACCCGCATAAGTCAAAGAGCGGCAGAAATCAGTTCTGCTATGGTTGGTACAAATCAAACTATACTCGTCGAAGGACTGTCAAAGAAAGATACTGAACAACTCCGAGGCAGAACTGAAAATAACCGTGTCGTAAACTTTAAAGGCTCATCAGACCTGATAGGTAGTTTTATTGATATTGAAATTACTGAAGCACTACCAAATTCATTACGTGGTTCTTTACCTGCCTCTGTAATGCTTGATAAAGCTGCAAACCTCTAATTAATTAAAGATTTAAACAACTATCAATACCGCACCTTCAATCGATTTATTACTAGAACCAGCTGATAACCAGCGCTTGTCAAATTTGTGCGGCCCTATGGATCGACATTTACGACAAGTCGAACGTTATATGGGCGTTGAAATAAATAATCGTGGTAATAGTTTCCACCTTAGCGGTAGTCAAAAATCTGTTCAACTCACTCAGCAACTGCTGGAAGAAATGTACGCCATTACAGAATCCGAACCATTATCATCGGAAGGCGTACATCTCCATTTGCAAAGTATGCAGATGGAAGATGAACTCGAAGAAGACACTGCAGATGAAGTTTCTATTAAAACAAAGCGCGGCATGATCCGGGGTCGAACAAGCAATCAAAAACGCTACCTGTCAAACATTCAAGAAAATGATATTAATTTTGGCATCGGCCCTGCTGGAACAGGAAAGACTTATCTCGCCGTTGCCTGTGCGGTTGCAGCTATGGAGCAAGATCGTGCTCGAAGATTGGTACTGGTAAGACCTGCTGTAGAAGCGGGAGAAAAGCTAGGCTTCTTACCAGGAGATTTGGTGCAAAAAGTTGATCCCTATCTACGACCATTATATGACGCTCTGTATGAAATGTTAGGTTTTGAAAAGGTTGCCAAATTAATAGAAAGAAATGTTATTGAAGTTGCGCCATTGGCTTTTATGCGTGGTCGTACGCTTAACGAGGCATTTATCATTCTAGATGAAGCTCAAAACACAACGATAGAACAAATGAAAATGTTTCTAACTCGAATTGGATTCAATTCAACAGCGATAATCACCGGTGATATAACACAAGTTGATTTACCAACTGGAAAACAGTCAGGTCTTCGGCACGTTGTTGATATTTTAAATGATGAAACAGGCATCAGTTTTACGTTCTTTAAATCAAAAGACGTAGTACGCCATCCATTAGTCGCGCGAATCTTAAATGCCTATGACAGACATGAACAAGGTAAGTCAGATAATCAATTTTAATTATTAATGTCTATAATGAATGAAATGATAGAAATTCAAAATGCTTCTAACATGGGTTCACTTCCCGCTGATAAATTGATGTCTGAATGGGCAAAACAAGCGCTGGATGAACAACATCTAGAAGCTGAAATAACGCTGCGTATTGTTGATGAAGAAGAAGGTCTGAAACTTAACAAGGAATGGCGTAAAAAAGAAACAGCAACAAATGTGCTCTCTTTTCCTGTTGGCGAAAAACTGGAACATGCACCAAACCTATTAGGTGATATCGTCATATGTGCGCCAATAGTTGAACGAGAAGCGTGTGAACAAGATAAAAACACTGATGCACACTGGGCACATCTGGTAGTTCATGGTGTGTTGCATTTACAAGGCTATGACCATACATCAGATGAACAGGCCGCCATAATGGAATCAAAAGAAATTCGAATATTGGAAATTATTGGCTATGCAAACCCGTATGAACCAAAATAATCATCATGAGTAAGGATAAAAAAATAAATTATAAAAAATGGTTGCAGCACTTTGCCAGCCTTTTTTCTAATGAGCCAGAAGATCGCGATGCCTTAATTGAGATTTTAAGAAATTCTGAGCATCGAAATCTACTTGATGCTGATGCACTGTTGATGATTGAAGGGGCATTGCATGTCTCAGAAATTCAGGTGCGAGACATTATGATCCCGCGTGTACAAATGATCGTTATAGAGAATGACGCCGCACCTGAAGATATAATTTCTGTAGTAGTCGAATCAGGGCATTCACGCTTTCCGGTTGTTGGTGATAACAATGATGAGATAGTCGGCATATTACTGGCCAAGGATCTTTTACATTATTATGCCAATCCTGAAAAAGAATTTGATATTAAAGACATGATGCGAGCAACCGTATTTATACCTGAGAGCAAACGATTGAATGTCTTGCTACGCGAGTTTCGTACCAGCCGTAATCATATGGCGATTGTAATTGATGAATATACTGGTGTTGCAGGTCTGGTGACTATCGAAGACGTCATTGAAGAAATCATTGGTGAGATTGAGGATGAACATGATTTTGAAGAAGATGAGACTAACATTAATACTCATGACAATGATCGATATACTGTTAAAGCCTTAACTACGATAGATGAGTTTAACGATTACTTTGAAACAGATATTAATGATGATGAGTATGAAACTGTTGGTGGCCTGGTGATCAATGCCTTTGGCCACTTACCTAAACGTGGTGAAACAATAGACTTTATGAACTTTAATATTAAAGTTCTAAGAGCCGATAAAAGACGAGTGCATCTGTTACTTTTTACTCGTCTAAATTCTGAACAAACCACAGACGACTCAGCTGAATCAAATTAGTTTACAGTCTATCTAGTAGACACAAATCTTCTGTTATGAGATTTTTACAACATAAGCATTTCGTAATTAGACTAGCTGCCACAGCACTTGGTGCTTTGGTCCCTTTTGCATTCGCTCCATATGATTATTACTTTATTAGTCTAATCTCACTCAGCATCCTTTTCTATTTTTGGTCAAATTCTGCCTCAGCACGCGAAGCATTTATTCTAGGTTACCTATTTGCCTTTGCCATGTTTGGAGTCGGCGTAAACTGGTTACATATCAGTATCAACTTATTTGGTGGCGTTAATATTATTGGCGCACTTATATTCACCTACATCTTTATCGCATATATTTCACTATACCCAGCCTTGTGTGGCTATCTCGCAGTACGCTTCTTTAAAGATTCTAATATCATCGCTTTGCCCGCACTATGGTTGCTAACCGAGTGGTGCCGTGGTTGGATGTTAACTGGATTTCCCTGGCTCAATATAGGCTCAAGTCAAACAGACAGCCTTTTATCCAGTATCGCGCCTGTGCTCGGTGAATACGGCATTACATACTTTGTCTGTCTCTCTGCTATAGCGATAACAATTTTAGTTGCCGGCGATACAAAGCGGAGAATGATTGGCGGGTCTATACTAATGCTTATAGCTATGTCTTCGGCTATATTAAATAATATTAATTGGACGGACGACTTAAATAAAGACATCGATATAGCTTTGATTCAAGGTGCAATACCACAGGAAGAAAAGTGGAAGCCTGAACAGCGTCAAAATACCTATGAAGTTTATTCTAATTTGAGTAAACCCTATTGGTCATCAGATCTTATTATCTGGCCGGAGACTGCGATACCTTCTCTATATCATCTAGCAGATGATTTTATTATTCCAATTTCCAGTGAACAATTATCTAGCAATGCTATATTCATGAGTGGGCTAGCTTATAAAGATTCGATGTCTAACAACTATTTTAATAGTGTTTTATTGATAGATAATGAACATCGTTTTTACCACAAAAACCATCTGGTTCCTTTTGGAGAATATTTGCCGTTTAAATCATTTCTCGATGAAATACTGCGTTTTCTAAAGATTCCTATGTCTGATTTTTCTTCAGGAGACCCTGATCAAAAACTATTTGAAACGGACAAGGGTATCTTTGGCATGAGTATTTGTTATGAAGATGCCTACGGATCAGAAGTAAGAAAAGCACTGCCTGATGCTAATATTCTAATTAATGTTAGTAATGATGCCTGGTTTGGTGATTCATTTGCACCGCATCAGCACCTGCAAATGGCAAGAATGCGCGCATTGGAAAATGGTCGCTATCTATTACGTTCAACCAATACAGGTATCTCTGCTGTCATAGGTAATAATGGCAAAATTATTTCTCGCTCACCTCAATTTAAACCACATGCTTTATCTGCAACGGTAAAACTCTATGCTGGAGAAACACCATATAGCAAGTTTGGAAATAGTCTTATATTGAGCTTCTGCTTCTTAAGCTTATTTTCATGCTTCATATATAACCGTAGATTCAAGACCACTATCAAGATTCACTAGACTGTCTTACTGAGCTTATTTGTTCGAGTCGTGCTTTTAGCTCAGGTTCTTTGTCAGCCATTGATAACACATCCTTACGACTTAAGCGTAATAGGGTTGTTGGTTTTATTGATTTAACATTAGCCGTTCTCACCTGTGTACCTAACAATGCCATTTCACCAAAGAAGTCTCCTCCTCGTAACTCAGCAATGGGCTCACTCTCATGCCCAACTTTATATACTGATACCAGACCATGCGTAATTATATAAAGTGAATCACCCTTTTCGCCTTCTCCAATTACTTGATCGCCAGCTAGGAAGGTCATTGCCTTTGCATGCTTTGATAATCGCTCCAGCAAATCTATCGAAAGACCATTTAATAAAGGCACCATACCAATCAAATCATGAGGCTTTAATTGCGGAGCGGGATCAGAAATCGGTTGCAATGAATCAATTGCGGCATTTATACGCCGTTCAATATTAGAGAATACCTTGGAACCAATTTCACCATTATGATGTGCTTCTTCTGTGAAAAATTCTGCTGTAACTAATGCAACCTTGGCAAACAACCTGGTCTCAAACCGTAAATAAAATTCAGGGAAATCTTCAGCTACTTTTTCCAGTCGATTTTTTCTTCGTGTGGCACGTTGCTTATATTTATCAATAATCTGGCTTTTAAGTTCCACACTGAAATCTTCGATATTATTAATTTGTTCGATCACTTTTTCGCAAATCAATACACCAGCGATATCGCGCTGCAGACTTTGTGAAAAACGGAGGTACTGATAGCGAGCCAACATACCTGCAGCAAAATCATGTTCTCGTAATTGTTTAATCAATGTATTTTCAAGTCGAACAAATAGATTAGGTTTATTATTTTCTTCAACTGACATACCTACGTTAGAATCAATCGACCAGCTCTCACGATCACGCTGCATGGAATTCTTTATATTCATGTAGGTGTAATATTGCAAGAACCCAATATCGTACAAAACCTTAAGTTCCTGCATTTCAATTCGTAACGCTGTTATATAGGCATGTCGCGTCTCAATATGACTACTGGACTCATCTTCACTGATACTAAATATCTGTTGCGTCTTTTTTTGAATGAGTTGTTGGGTGCTACGTGATATTAAATTTGCTTTATGAAATGATTCTAATATTTCTTCTGAATGTTGTTGCGACTGGATCAGTCCATGTTTTAATTCAGCGACTTCTTCGCCGGTAAACTTATCAAAACCCAGTTTCCGCATCAGGGGGCGAATAGTGGGTGCATTTATCAATAATGAAAATAAAACAACACCTAGTGTTATATATAAAATCGTATCGCGACCAGGCATATCTAACGGGATAGACAGCACTATCGCAATTGCCAGCCCACCCTTCAAACCACCCCACCACATAATATGCCGCTCACCTAATGAAACATGTGGCAACTTAAACATTTTTATCGTTGCCGGAACCATACTGTAGATCCCTGCCGCTCGAGAGCCCAACACCAATACAATCGCAATCGCAATACTATCGAGGTGTGAATAAAGTTGGGATATATCGACAGACAATCCAACCAACAGAAATAAAAGTGAATTGCAAATTAAAGCTAAAACATCCCAGGTTTCATCAACTGTTTCTCGTTCGCTCTGTGGTATACGACTCACACCAAATATACCTAAGGCAACCGCTGCGGCTACAACAGCCATAACGCCGGAAACATGCATGATATGTTCTGCTATAGCAAAACTACTATATGCCAATACTATCGACATAATTAGATATGAGCTCATGCCGGCCTTAATTCGATACAACAATTCGCTCAAAACGATACCAATTATGCCACCGACAAACAGTCCCCCAAAAAACACTCTAAAAAACTCAAGCGCTGCAAAACCGGCATCAGATGCTGTGAATTGTTCCGTAATCGCCAGGCCAAGGATAATATTAAAGAATACTATCGCGGTTGCGTCATTTAATAATGATTCGCCCTCAACCAGTATCGTTAATCGTTGCGGTGCACCGAGCTCCTTAAATAGAGCAATAACAGCTACGGGATCAGTCGCTGAGATAAGAGCACCAAATAACAATGCATGAAAAATATTAAAGTCCTGAATCACCCACAGACCAACGCCAATCAATCCTGCGGAGATAAGCATTGCAGGAATTGCCAACACCAGCACTGGGATTATATCTTTCATCAATAAACGCGCGTCCATATTTAACGCCGACTCAAAAATCAAGGCAGGTAAAAATAAGAACAAGACAAGATCTGGAGTTAACTGAAATTCAAGTAATAATCCAATTTCAGGGTTATGGCGTGCAATAGAGCCGAGGACTATACCTAAAATAACCAGAAACACAGTATAAGGCACAGGAATATTTTTGCAGATAGCTGCTGCAATCATCGCAATGGTCAAAAGACCCATTACTACTAAAATAACTTCAGATAAAGGCATTGCTATTCCCCTTACTTACTAATGTATATCAAGATTGAGGATCGCGCAAAGTCTAGTTGCCGATTGAAACCGCATCCTCGGAGTACCGATCCAGAATAATTACTAACGCCAGACCAATAATCATCATGACGATTGAAATAAATACCTGATTACTAAATCCTTCAGGGATACATGGCACTGAAGAAACTAGTCTTTCTTTATTTCGTACAAGTTCATACAAGCGTGTTTGAAATGGCCAAATCACATATAAAGAAGCGAATAATAAACCGGTGATAAATAGAATAGTCTGTTGATAAAATCTTTTTAGCACATATGAAAGGAGACGACTAAAGATAATAATGCCGGTAATGATACCTAGTATGAATGGTAATATAATCGAAAAATCAAAATGGCCAATTGCGTTAAAAATGTAAGCATATTTTTTTAACATCAATAATATAAACGAACCAGATATCCCCGGTAAGATCATCGCCGATATGGCCACGGCCCCGCATAAGAAAATAAACCAGGCATCATCCGGTGTTGATGCAGGCACCATCGTGACAACAAATCCACCAAATAAAATACCCAATATTAAAAATAAAACTCTTTTTAATAATAAATGCAGGCCAAGATGACGAAATAATAAAACAATAGAACCGAGCACAAGGCCAAAGAACAGACCATAGATAATCTCTGGCTGGGTTCGGATCAATGTTGGTAATGGAACTACACGGGTAAAAAATAATAATGCCGTTACAGCGCCTATACCTAATGGAATTAAAAATTCAAAGTGTGGCCTGTTGATTATGCCTCTCAAATTGAAAGACACTATCATTCTCAACCATTCACTATCGAATGATTTAATTGCATTGATTAATTGTGGATAGATGCCAAGTATGAATGCCATCGTGCCACCACTGACACCAGGGACAACATCAGCAGAACCTATACAAAAACCTTTCGCAAGTAACTTTAATCTGGATTTAAACATAACTACTAATTACTTACTGTGATATTGCGTACTCAGTTCATGTACAGCATTTATGAATGCACCTGCATTTTCAGGATCGATATCTGGCGTGATGCCGTGACCCAGATTAAAGACATGCCCCGCACCTGCACCATAACTTTTAAGTATCAAAGCAACTTCATTACGAATTACCTCAGGATTGGATTTTAATATGGCAGGATCCATATTGCCCTGTAAAGCAACACGTTCTCCAATCTTTGACCGAACCTGACCAATATCCTGCATCCAATCAAGCCCAACAGCGTCACAACCCGTATTTGCAATATCTTCAATCCAACCAGCAGCACCTTTAGTAAACAAGATAACAGGAATCTTCTCTCCTTCGTGCTCACGCTGCAATTCATCGAGGATTTGTTTCATGTATGTAAGAGAAAAGGCATGATAAGCCGGCGTCGATAAGACACCACCCCAGGTATCAAAGATCTGAATCACTTGCGCACCGGCCTTTATCTGAGCGTTTAAATAAAGGCTTACAGCCTTGGCAACATGACTAAGTAAAAGATGCAGGCTATCCGGATCCTGATAAAGCATCTTTTTTATCTTACCAAAGTCTTTACTCGATCCACCTTCAATCATATAGGTTGCCAATGTCCACGGACTACCGGCAAAACCTATTAATGGCACACTCCCGTCCAATTCCTTACGAATCAAGCGCACAGCATCCATAACATAACCAAGATCGTCTTCAGGATCAGGCATTGGCAGGTTTTTAATATCCGCTAGTGAGGTAATTGGTTTATCAAATTTGGGGCCTACCGACTCTATCAATTTCAACCCAAGACCCATGGCATCGGGAATTGTCAAAATATCTGAAAATAATATCGCAGCATCCAGTGGATAACGTTCTAATGGTTGCAAGGTTACTTCACAAGCAAGATCAGGTGTTTGGCATAATGTAACAAAATCTCCTGCCTTCTCTCGAGTTGCTCGATACTCTGGCAAGTACCGCCCTGCTTGACGCATCATCCAAACCGGCGTCATATCAACCGGTTGGCGCAACAGCGCTTTAATTAATCGATCATTTTTTAATTCACTGGACATAATAACTATCTTTATGTTTTTTCAAGGGAAATGATACTAACATAGAGGCAAGGTATTCACTCAGGAATTATGCCTAAATTCATTGGGTAAGTTATACCTGAATGATATTTCAATAAGAGATACTTTTTCGTCCTTTAATCAGCGCATCAAGATTTACGAGTCTTATTTTTTTAAATTTCGTATGGCCTTTTCAGTCGCCTTCTTGATATTGCGCAGTTGTTTTTTCTCCCATTTTTCACCCGCAGCCAACATTTTATGAATCTTTTTTTCACTGATTTTCACCAACTGCTTTTCTCGTTTGAGTGCAGCATTGAGTTGACTTTTTAATACTACAATTTCGTCCTGCGCAGCCTTCTTTGCCAGTTTCAATTCTTCACCCGCAGCAGTTTTCGCATGCTTAAGTGCTTCTTTAGTTGCATCTAGATCTTTCTTAAGCCTATCTGATAAGGCTTGACGACTGCTCGCAGCGTCAGCTTTTTGTGAAGATTTTGTTTTCTTACGGACGGTCTTCTTTTTAGTAACCGGTTTTTTTCTGATTCCGGTTTTCTTCTTGCTTACTTTCTTCTTTACTTCCACCATCACGACTTCTCCACTTAACGAATATATATTCAACCACAATTACATAGTAGTAAATAAATAGCATTTATCCTTGATCTGTATCAACTTGTTATAAATATTTAATAGAAAAATACTTACAACACTTGGTCAGATTATAAGTATAGGACATAATTAAACAATAAATTTACATGAAGAGAGCCACAATGATAATTCCCGTTAGTGAACTAGTTGAAAGAGCCAAATCACACTGTGACTGCATGGATCCAGTCGCGGCAAAAATGTTTTATGACCGACACGAAGGCACCGTCATTATTGATGTGCGTGAACCTAGTGAAGCAGAAGAATCAAAATTAAACGACTCAAGCAATATTCCTCGTGGTCTTCTCGAGATGAAAATAGCTAATGTTTGCCCAGAAGACAACACCCCGATACTGCTACATTGTGCTGCTGGTGGTCGTGCCTCCTTATCTGCACATACCCTCGAAATGATGGGATATTCAAACGTACATGTCATTGACGCAAAATTTGATGCTATAAAATCTGCATTCGATTTAAGTGGTTGAGCAGGCGTTACCCGCCCGAAGTTATTTTAACAATGGTTCTGTCACGCTTAATAAAGTGGTGATATAAAGCAGCAAAAATATGACCCAGGATAAGTAACCAAACGACCAATGACCCCATAATATCCTTATGGAAATAATCAATCGGTTTTTCAAATTCCTTAAAACCTAAACCCATCCAGTCTGCAACGACTGTTTGAAAGACTACGGTATTTTCAAACTTTGGAATATCGAACAAAAAGAAATACTCTGTATTAACCCCAGTACCAATATAACCAGTCAACGGCATGCTAATCATCATGGCATATAAAATATAGTGCCCTACATGTGCCGCCATATGTTCAAGCCGAGTTCCAGGTTCTGCTGTAGGTACTCGATTCATATTCCGCCAAATAACCCTAAGTATAATCACGACAGCCAGTGATATCCCTATGGAGAGGTGTAGTTGCAGTGCTGTCCAGTTTTCTGGAGTTTTTTCTTCAGTAAACCAATGTCGATAATAAACAGAACAATAAGAAACTAAAAAGAGAAATGCCGTCGCCCAATGTAGCGATCTTGCAACTAAGCCATAATTATATGCAGTATTTTTTAAGGTCATCGTATTTTTTAATCAAAATTTCTCAATCCAGAATAGCGAATGCCTGAAAGCTGTGACATATCGTGATCCCAAGTGGCAATATCATTATGATTGAACTGGTTAAAGTGTGCATGCCCACATGCTCTAGCCATGACTTGCATTAATTCAGTTGATGCCTGGAAAAAATTAAAAAGTTGTTGCGATGATTTATCGATATTTAAACGTTGCCGTAGATCATTTTTTTGGGTCGCGATACCCGCCGGACAATTGTTTGTATTACACATCCTGGCAGCAACACATCCGATTGCCTGCATAGCACTATTAGATATAGCAACGCCATCTGCACCTAATGCAAGCGCTTTAACAAAATCAGTAGGTACTCGTAAACCGCCAGTAATAATAAGAGTCACTCGACCACTTGCACCTTGCTTATCGAGATAGTGCCGCGCACGTGCCAAAGCAGGGATAGTCGGCACACTAATATGATTGCGAAACATCTCAGGAGCAGCACCTGTACCACCGCCTCGGCCATCAAGAATAATATAATCAGCACTAGCATCCAGAGCGAACTGAATATCTTCCTCTATATGATTAGCACTTAATTTAAAACCTATTGGGATACCTCCGGAAATTTCTCGAACACGTTCCGCAAATTTTTTAAAATCATCAACAGTGCTTAAATTTTTAAAGGTTGGAGGTGAAATTGCAGGCTCACCTTCTGGAATATTTCTTACTTCAGAAATCTTCCCTGTATTTTTATTTCCCGGAAGATGACCGCCGGTTCCTGTCTTAGCACCCTGTCCGCCTTTAAAATGAAAAGCCTGAACATTAGTCAGTAATTCCTCTTTAAAACCAAACTCAGCACTCGCTAGTTCATAAAAATATCGCGAATTGTTTTCTTGTTCTTCCGGCAACATACCACCTTCGCCAGAGCAAATACCTGTTCCGGCCAACTCAGCACCTTTCGCCAATGAAATTTTTGCTTCTTCAGATAGTGCTCCAAAGCTCATGTCGGAAACAAACAAGGGAATTTTTAAAATTAAAGGCTTTCTAGCTTCAGGGCCTATAACAAAATCCGTAGCAACAACTTGATCTTCCATTAAAGGCTTATTAGCCATCTGGGCAACCATAATTTGTATATCATCCCAGTGTGGCAATTCATTTCTAGGCACGCCCATAGAAGTCATTGGTCCATGATGACCAAGCTTACTTAACCCCTCACGTGCAAGTTGATGAATAAATGCCACGGTAGGTTCTTCTACTGTCGGCGTGGCTATCGGCATACCAGCTATATTTTGATCTACTCCTGGCCCCTCCTCTCCAACCTGTGTATCTGAAAATTGTTTATGTGTGCCGTCACAAAATGGTGCATTAGCACTGTGTTTACATTGACAAAAATAGACTTCTTCATCTTTATCTGGGGTAAATAATTTGGGTGTATAAGAGGTGCCCTTATGTGAACCATCACAAAACGGCTGATTTGATGAACTTCCACAGGTGCAATAATAGTATTCGTCACTTTTTTTAACATCAACTGCTTTTGGTTTATTGTCAGCTATAACAGGATTACTCATGATTGTTTGTTCCCTTATCCAAAATATTAGTGATTTCCAAGTTCAGTTCGATTATGTGGCTCACTATAATCCACTAGTGGTCCTAAAGGTATAATGCCAGTCGGATTAATAGCCTTATGACTTCCGTAATAATGCTTTTTAATATGATCCATGTTGATCAGCTTTGCGATACCTTCGTGTTGATATAGATCTCGTGTATATGCCCAGAGATTTGGATAATCTACTAGGCGTTTCAGATTGGTTTTAAAATGACCAACATATACAGAGTCAAAACGAATTAAGGTAGTAAATAAACGCCAATCTGCTTCAGTAGTTTCATTGCCTAACAAATAGCGTTGTGACAATAGTTTTTGTTCCAACCAATCCAGCGTCTCAAACAACGGTATTAATGCTTCTTCATAAGCATCTTGTGTTGTCGCAAAACCACATTTATAAACACCATTATTGACAGTGTCATATACACGCGCATTAATACCATCAATCTCCTTGCGTAATAATTTTGGATAATAATCACCCGCTTTGGCGCCAATATCATCAAAGGCACTATTCAACATTCGAATAATTTCTGAAGATTCATTAGAAACAATAGTATTGGTTTTTTTATCCCATAAAACAGGTACCGTTACTCTACCTGAGTAGATTTCATTAGCATGAAGATATACCTCACTGAGACGTTCAGCATTAATAATCGGATCTACAATAACTCCATCACCCTCAGCAAAGGTCCAACCCGTTTCGCCCATATGCCAGTGCACCACTGATAATGAAATCATATCCTCCAAACCTTTCAAGCTACGAAAAATTAATGTGCGGTTTGCCCAAGGGCACGCATGCGATACATATAAATGATATCGCCCAACCTCTGCTTTAAATCCGCCTTGACCCGTAGGCCCTGCACTACCATCTTCGGTCACCCAATTTCTAAACAGAGCAGCCGATCTAATAAAATGACCTTTACTTGCGTCTGTCGGATACCAAACGTCATGCCATTTACCATCAACTAAAATTCCCATTTTGTTCTCCTAAATCCGATTGCTTTGAAAATCTTCAAACGCCTGTAGCACTTCCGCCTTGGTATTCATGACAAAAGGACCACCGCGTGCAACTGCTTCGTTTAATGGTTTTGCAGAAGCTAATAAAAAACGACTCTCAACGTCTGCGTTGACATAAACACTATTACCTTCGTGCAGCACGCCCAATTGTCGTTTACTCAGTTTTTCTTTGCGGCTACCTACAGACAACTCACCATCAATAACAAATATAAATGTGTTGCCATCCAAATCAATTCTCTGTTCGAAGCTTTGCCCTTTCGCCAGACTTATATCCATATATATCGGCTGCGTATGCCGATTTATCACTGGCCCGGTCGTACCGTAATTAGTCGTGCCGGATATAACGCGCACCTCGGTACCATTCTCTCGTTGTTCTAGAGCAATCTTATTAGCTGGAAATTCTTGATACTCAGGCTCTCCCATTTTTTCCGCGGCGGGTAGATTCACCCACAATTGAAACCCCATCAGTAGCCCATCTTTTTGCTCTGGCATTTCTGAATGCACAATACCTTTTGCTGCGGACATCCATTGCACACCACCCGGCTCTATCACTCCCTCATGTCCCGCATTATCTTTGTGTCGCATTTGTCCGGCCAAAAGATATGTCACTGTTTCAAATCCTCGATGCGGATGACTTGGAAAACCACCGATATAATCTTCAGCCTGATCAGATTCAAACGCATCGAACAATAAAAAAGGATCCAACATATTTAACTGCGGCGAACCAATGACACGTGTTAACTTGACCCCGTCTCCATCTGAAGCAGGTATCCCAGAGGTAACCATTTTTAATTCTCTATTTTGTGTGCTCATGTTTTATCTCACATTTAATTTTTAGACTAAACTCTGCAGAGCATTTACTAACTGTTCATTGATATCTTTATTTTTTATAAGCCCTGTTTTCACATCAAAATTTTCATAGAAGCTAGGAACAGATAAACTTGATCTAACATCTCCATCAAAATATGGAGCTGAATTAACCGCCATAGAAAGTACACTTGCAGCACCACCTGGGCCGGGCGATGTTGACAGTAATAACATAGGCTTATTCTGAAACACTTTAGGATTAATACGTGAGCTCCAGTCGAACAAGTTCTTATAGGCAACACTATAGGAGCCATTATGTTCTGCGAAAGATACGACCAAGGCATCACTATTAGCTATCTTGGCGATGAACTCTTTTGCTAGTTCGGGTTGACCTATCTCAGCTTCTTTATCTTCACTGAACAAAGGCAATTCATAATCATTTAAATCCAACACTTCTACTTCGGCATTATCTAATAGGCTAACGGCATAAGTAGCCAACTGCTTATTGATAGATTTTTTACTGTTGCTTGCGCCAAATGCAATTATTTTCATGGATCAACCCCTTTAATATAAGTTTTGAAAGAGTTTATCTGTTGATATAAAAAGGATAAACATTAATAATTAGAACTTATTGTTCACTTTTAAAGAACTATAGAAATGGGTCAATTAGAGGACATGAGTATGTTCGTACGCGTGGTCGATGCCGGGGGTATCAGCCGTGCAGCTGAGCAACTTAGTTTGGCGAAATCCGCTGTCAGCCGCCGCCTTGCCGAGCTGGAAACCCGCCTTGGTGTAAAACTACTCAATAGAACAACACGTAAATCAAGCCTTACCGAAGCCGGTCAATCTTATTACGAGCGAGCCATCAAAATCATTGATGATGTGACCGAACTAAATACACTAACCACTGATGCTAATACTGCTTTAGAAGGCACGATAAATCTTGCCGTACCCTTATCATTTGGGCTAAGTCATCTATCCAAGGCAATAGATCTATTTATTAAAAAAAATCCGAAATTAGTTATTAATATTAATTTTTCTGATCGGCAAGTTGATTTAATAGAAGAAGGCTTGGATCTGGCATTTCGTATTGGAGTCTTAAAGGATTCGAGTTTAATAGCACGTAAGATTTCGCCTATAAAAATCATTCTTTGCGCAAGTCCAGAATACTTAAAACAATATGGCACGCCTAAAGTGCCTAGCGACCTCAAAAATCATCGATTACTTCATTACAATGTCTCGGGAAAATCTCAGTGGAAATTGGAAGATAAACAAGGCACACAACACATTGTGAATGTATACTCAAAACTAATTGCAAATAATGGCGATTTCTTAAAAGACATGGCGATAGCTGGACACGGCATTGTCTCTAGTCCAACGTTTATCTCATGGCGGGCTATAGCGATAGGCGATTTAGTCCCTGTCCTGAGTGATTATAAATTGCCTCAGGTAAATGCCTATGCAGTTTATCCACAAACACGCTACCTCTCTCATCGTACACGAGAATTAATTGATTTTCTGAACGATTACTTTGGTGAAAATCCTTATTGGGACCAAGGAATAATCACTTAACTAAATAACAATGAAGATATCGTTATACCGGATTACGTTTCTTACTTCTCCAATTTAAAACAAGATAACCCAGCACACCCGATAGCAGTGAACCAATGATAATCCCCAATCTCTCATCGAACAGTAAATTGACATCTATTTCTTCAAAGGCAAGAGAACCAATAAAAAGGCTCATGGTAAAACCAACGCCACATAACAATGAAACGCCATACAAATGTACCAAGTCCATACCTTTAGGCAAGGATGCAAACCCTAATTTCACCCCTATCCAACAGAATCCGAAGACCCCTAATTGTTTTCCCAAAAATAATCCTGCAGCAATCCCTAGCGGCACAGGATGCAATATATAGTCAATCCCTACTCCTTCTAAAGAAATACCTGCATTTGCAAACGCAAATACGGGTAACACTCCAAATGCTACAACCGTATGTAGATCATGCTCAAGCTCTTTAAGCGGTGAACGCTCCGGGTTCTCATTAGATTTTATTGGAATAAAAAATGCGACTAATACACCCGCCAATGTTGCATGAACACCTGACTTAAGAACGGCTGTCCACATAATAAGCCCTATAAAAATATAGGGCATAACACTCGTGACGTTTTTACGATTTAAAATATAAAGTGCCGGGATCAAGGACAATGCTATGAACAATGAATTTACTGATAAATCACTGGTGTAAAATACAGCGATTATTACGATTGCCCCTATATCATCAATAATCGCAATAGAAACCAGGAAGATCTTAAGGCTAGTGGAAATGCGATTCCCAAGTAATAACAGAATACCAAGTGCAAATGCGATATCAGTGGCCGCTGGAATTGCCCAGCCTTTAATAGCTATTGCATCACTCCAATTTATCCATGAGTAGATTATTGCTGGTACTGCCATTCCACCTAAGGCACCCAGCGCCGGCAAAACGATACTGCTCGGATCTGATAACTCGCCTTCCATGATTTCACGTTTTAATTCCAGTCCAACCAGGAAAAAAAACACGGCCATAAGTCCATCATTTATCCATAACAATAGGGGCTTCGCTATTAATAAGGGTCCAATTCTAATTTCAACAGGTAGATCTAATAACAAACCATAAAATTTATCGAGCGGTGAATTTGCAATGACCATGGCTAGAATAGCCGCAAAAACAAGAATAATTCCGCTGGCTGCTTCTAATTTCAAAAAATCTTTTAGAAAATTCATTATATAAACCTTTAATTAAAATGATTATTTACGCATCTATCCATTGTTTGTCATGGCATATACTCGGTATTTTGATTGTTTCTTATAGAATAATTAGAAACATAAAATAATATCTTCCATCTACTAAAAAACGTGGAAATATTGTTTTAGATCAATAACATTGTCTAGACTAGCATTATAATATTTGTATCAATAATAGGATAATCCATTCTTGTAGTGCAAAAGATTCTATAAAAAAATATGTATTTAAAAACGCTATTACTAAGCTCAACCATTTTCCTGACTGCAAGCTCACTGTTACTTGCAGAAGATAATTCGGGAAAATTGGAAACTGGCAAAACAATACTGCATGCCATCCACAGTGACGAAATAAGAAATATCATGCAACGACTAGATAGTCTCGTCTATGAACGTGAGTATACCGAACTTGAACTGCAAAAATTAAATAAAAAACAAATTAAATTACTTACCAAAGAAGCTTTAGCACTAAGTCAAACAGCAGCCAATCTACCAAACATTGATTCATTAAATAATCTGAGTGATGAAGATCAATTGACATTCAATGCTATGGCCACCGAACTCAAAGGTATTGCTATAGAACTTAAGAAAGAAAGTGATGCAAACCATGAAACAGAAACACTATATATAAAACTGCAATCTACTTGTAACACCTGTCATCAATTATTTCGTGATAGATAATAATCTATTATGCGTTCTCGACGAGCACACATTGCAAGTTATTTAATAAGCCTGCTTCTTTTAATTTCTCTGCCATTAAAAGCGGAACATGACTCCAGTCTAGATTTATCTATTGGTGGCAGAGTAAAGATTGACGCTATTTATAATGCCAATAGTGTCGGTGGCACTAGAACCAGTAAATCTGATTTAGCATTTTCGCCTACTGGGATACCAGATACTAGTAGAAACAGCTTTGATGCAAACTTACGTGAAAGCCGTGTCTGGGCAACCTTGCGCTTACCTGTTGGAAAAAATTCTCTATCGACTTATGTTGAGTTTGATTTTTTCGACACAAAAAAAGATGCTTCAGGTCGTTCACATGTTGCTAATGAACCTCGATTGCGACATCTGTATAGCTCTTTTAGAAATTTCACCATTGGAAAGACCTATACAACGTTTGCAAATTTATCTTCTTATCCTGAGATAAATGATGCAAATGGTCCAGTCGGCAACCTGCTTGTTCGCCAAGAACTCATTCGATACAACACATCATTTGATTGGGGTGAAATATTTTTCTCATTGGAAAAAAGTGAATCAACATTTTCATTGTCTACGGGTAGCAGCTTTCAAGTGAATGACGATCAAATACCCGACATAATTGGAAAAATTAAATTCTCGGAATCGTGGGGAAACATATCAATAGCTGGGATCATTAGAGAGATAAATACTGATGGGAAAATCGCGATAGGTAGCAATGACAAACAATGGGGCGCGGCATTTAGTGTTGCAGGCCGATTATATATAGCTTCACAAGACAACCTACGCTTTGCATTATCATTGGGCAATGTATTAGGTCGATATGCATCATTTAACGCTTTTAATGACGCGGCAATTGCCAATACCGGAAAAATTGACCTTACTGAAATAATCGGTTCTCATCTAGCTTACCAACATTGGTGGACAACAACACTACGTTCATCATTAGCTATTGGGGCGGCTTATGCGAATCAAGACACAAGCATAGTGCCAAACACGAGCAACAAATTATTCGCCTCATCACATATGAATCTACTCTGGAGTCCAAATCGAAAATTAACGCTGGGACTAGAATGGTTACATGCCTACCGTGAATTGGAAAATGGAAATAATGGTAAAATTGATAGATTACATTTCTCTGTGATTTACAAATTCTGATATTGTAGGCGTATGTTAAAAAATAAATTTACCGGGCTTGGTACTGGCCTACTCCTGTTTATTATTGTCCTGTTAATTCCTACTCCGGATAATATTAGACCAGAAGCTATGCATGTATTAGCAGTCGCATTACTCATGGCGACATGGTGGATAACGGAAGCCATCCCTATTCCTGCTACTGCCTTATTACCGATATTTCTATTTCCAGCTCTTGGCGTAATGAATGGCGGTGAAGTGACGCAACCGTATGCGCATCACCTTATCTATCTCTTTCTTGGCGGTTTTTTAATCGCCGTCACTATTGAAAAATGGCATCTACATCGCAGAATTGCCTTATATACAATCCAACTAGTCGGGGTAACACCCAATAGAATAATTCTTGGTTTTATGATCGCGTCAGCAGGTTTATCGATGTGGATCAGTAATACTGCTGCAACCATGATGATGCTCACGATTGGCATTGCTGTTTTAAAACAGGTTATAGATGAGATTAACTCAGAGCCTGATATCCAGATTAATACCGATCCTGAGCATTTTCATTTTGGTATAGCGCTGATGCTAGGCATTGCCTATGCTGCTTCAATTGGCGGTATTGCAACACTGATAGGCACGCCACCGAATGCCATCCTCGCTGGAATTATTGAAACTCAGTTTGAGCAGAGCATCAGCTTTCTAGACTGGATGATGTTTGCACTACCCTTATCTGTCATCATGTTAATAATCACCTGGTATTATTTGACACACATTGCTTATCCCAGTGAGATAGACCACTTACCGGGTGGCAAGGAAACAATACATCGTCAATTGACAGAGCTAGGACCGATGTCTACACAAGAAAAAACGGTTCTATTTGTTTTTTGTAGTGTCGCAATACTGTGGATGGTTAGAGGACTTTTAGATGCAGATCAATTCAAGACAATAAAAGATTCTACTATCGCGATGGGCGGTGCTTTATTGCTTTTTATCATTCCATCAAATTTTAAAAAACATGAGTTCCTGTTAGATTGGCAAACGGCCATTAAAATCCCCTGGGATATTCTTATACTTTTTGGTGGTGGCTTTGCGCTTGCAAAAGGATTCAATGATAGTGGATTGACACAGGCTATTGCTGACCAACTCAGCATACTGCAAGGTAGCAACCTGTTTCTGATCATTGCTATTGTAACGACGATTGTCATTATTTTAACGGAGATCACATCGAACACAGCAACAGCATCTATGATATTGCCTATCATTGCTGCACTGGCAATTGCAATGCATATACATCCTTACAGCCTGATGATTGCTGTAGCGCTAGCCGCTTCATTTGCCTTTATGTTACCCGTGGCCACGCCTCCAAATGCTATCGTATTTAGTAGTCGTTACGTAACTATCCGGCAAATGGCGAAAACAGGAATATGGATTAACCTGGTTGGCGCAATTTTAATAACGCTATTTGTAATGTTTTATCTTCCACTAGTTTGGGATATAGACATAAAATCTCTTCCGGAAGATATGGCAATTATCGATACATTGATTTCAGAGATATAACACTCAGGGTGAAAAACTAATGGAAGAAATGGAAGCTGCAGTTAATGCTGCCACATCAGACGCAACAAAAGTCTGGATGGACTGGATGATGATCATCTTTTTATCCTCATTGATTTTTGTTTATAGACATCTATCAGCAAGATTCATTTTCGCTTCTTTAATATTATCCATGCCAATCGCTATCTGGATATTTGCAGAAACGAAATCACCTCATCTTTTAGGTGTTGCTCATATTTTAGTGTGGCTGCCCCTATCTATTTACCTAGTGAAAACCGAGATCGTCGGGAAGATTGAGAATCTAAAATCGCCGTATGGCGTCTACCTTATTTTATTATTGTCGACGATTGTCATCTCACTGTTCTTCGATATAAGAGATGCCATTCTCATTGCATTGAATATGAAAGATCCCTTTATATAATAACTAGCATAGTGCTTACCTGCTTATCACATCAACGATAGGCTGATCTTCTTTCATTGCGGCTAACACAATATGGTCAAATCTATTCGTCATCGTTAATGCCAATTGCGCAGCCTCTCTTGCTGATGCTTCTTGTTCACTATAATCAACCATATTAATCAGCGGGATTACTTTCGCGGAACCTGTATTCTTAAGCGAGCCATCGCTAGATGAAAGCAAACGCGCAATATGTTCAGGCTTAATCTCATCATGCTCGTTTAATCCAGTTATCTTTGAAATCTGATCGACACGATGGGCAATCTTATCGCTTAGAGGCATACCGATTACTTTTACAGAAAGAACGGGGATAACGGTATCAGCAAATGCTGGTGTGACCGGCTCATGCTCTGCTGGACCTTTCATCAGACGCCCACGGGCACCATCTGCCTTGACCACTATTAATTCAAAACAGTTTTCATCCTTAATCGATTGCAGTAATTCCATACTAATACCAGCACGCCTCCCAAACCGTTCGGATGGTTTAGCAAACGCAATAGCTTTAGAAGAAGCATCATTCCGAATGGCTTCTAAAATATCATCGTCTGCACCAATATAATTGGTAGCATCTAAAGTTTTCGGGAAATATTCAATATGTGCGGTTGCGGTTATACCCACTCGACCATTATGTGCTTTGGCCAATTGGAACATCGTGGTTTTTTTGCCTCCGGCACCGACACAACAAACAACGCCATTATGTGCATTAAAGATATCAAGCAATTCTGAGGACATTATTAAACTTCATGTTATGACTAATACCACATCTTATAACACGTCTAGGCTAGACAATACTTGAAATAGTCTACATACAAGTAATTACCACTTATAGGGAAACACCATTGGTACTTTTTCTTTATAACTCTTATATGTATCACCAAAAAATGTAAGCAGATCGCGTTCTTCGAACTGTAAAGCAATGAATATATAAGCTGTTGTCGCAACTGCAAAGAGTAAGTGTCCTGTAGTCATTGTCGGTGTTGCCCAGAATGCGATTATAAAACCTAGCATTAATGGGTGGCGACACAATTTATATAAGCCAATCATTCTAAATTCTAGATGGTGATATTCCTGGCCTTTAAAGTTGATATAAACTTGTCGTAAGCCAAACAAATCAAAATGGTTCGTCATAAATGTTGATAACAGCACAATTGCCCATCCAAACCAGAATATGCCTGTTAAAATCATTACACCGATCGAAGACTCAACTTGCCATATAACGCCTGTCATCGGCTGCCATAGCCAATAGAGTAAAAATAGTAACAAGCTGGAAACAAGAACATAGGTACTACGCTCGATTGCAGGAGGAATGTATCGCGTAAACCACTGTTTAAATGCCGGTCGCGCCATAACACTATGCGGAATAGCAAACAGCCCGAGCAATACAACATTAATAATTAAGGATGGGACTATCGCAGCAACATCACCGGAGTCTATGGTTTTAGGAACGAGCAAGTTGCCAACAAAGCCAATGGCATATAAGAACGATAGAAAAAAGATGATATAACTCACCACACCATACAATGGTACAAGCACCCTACTCATAAACACCTCCTGGCTATAACTCAATTAAGCAATAATATTAACTAATACTGTCCTCAAATAAATTCCAAAAACTGCTTGCCAGTGGACCAACCGGTCGATCATTACGTCGCACAATATATAATTGATGCGAATTAACTGTCTTTTGTAATTGTCGCGATTTTCCTTTCAGTTTCTTTTTTCCTTGGTCCATATCTAAAATGACAAGTTTGTTCTCTTTAAGCTCATTGTCAATCATATGTTGTGGCATATAGCCCCAGCCAAGTCCTTCTTTAATAAGCTGTCGTTTCGAATCAAAGTCACCAACATGCCAAATACTTGCTTCTTCCGAAACGTTTACAGTTAATGACGACTGTTGTGAACTACTGACGACAATTTGTGTATGTTCTGCAAGCTTTTGTTTAATGTTGTTATCTATATCAAGTAATGGATGGTCGGGTGCAACAACAGGTAGATAAGGAATATCTATCAGAGAGAGAGCCTCTAACCATTCTGGCGTCTCAAGCACCTGTGTAAATCCTATATCAATTGTCTCTTGATTTAATCGCTCCATAACACCCAGGTATTCGACATAAAGCAGAATACGAACATGAGGGTGTTGTGATTTAAATTGTTTTAAATTTTTTGTAATCACATCCAAGGGACATATGCCATCTATCGCTATTGTGATTTCTGACTCCTCCCCAATAGCTAATTGCTCGGCGGTATAATGTAAAAAATCGGTCTGTTTTAGGATCGTTATGGCCTGTCGATGAATCTCAATCCCCGCATCTGTTAATTGCGGTCGGTAAGCATCACGGTCAAATATCTTGATACCCAGTGATTCTTCCAGCTTTTTGATAGCAATACTCACTGCTGATTGTACCCGGTTTAATTTTTCAGCAGCGGCGCTGAAACTACCGGTTTCAATTACCGCACAAAGGACTTTGAGTTGATCCAAGGTCATAAAGACTATTCATATAATGAATGAAGATTATCAATAATATATGCTTTTTATTAATATTATGAAAGCCTATTGTTACTCCCGAATCACCCATCTGGGTACCAAGCAATTAATAAGGGAGAAAAGAAATGAAAACACAAACACGAAATATCCTTACTGCAACCGTATTTAGTTTACTAATGACTATTGGAATTGCAGCAAATGCCGCCGAGAAAGACAATGATATCAAATACAAGACTATTGAAATTGACGGCCTGAATATTTTTTATCGCGAAGCGGGTAACCCCAATAAACCCACTCTTTTGTTGTTACATGGTTTCCCAACATCATCACATATGTTTCGCGACTTGATTCCACAGTTATCTGATCAATACCACCTTGTCGCACCGGACTACCCCGGTTACGGACAGAGTTCAATGCCGAGTGTGCATGAGTTTGAATACAGCTTTGATAACGTCGCCAAAATTGTTGATAAGTTTATCGACAAGATTGAACTCAAAACATATAGCTTGTACCTGATGGACTATGGCGCACCAATAGGTTTTCGTATTGCCACCAAACACCCGGAACGAGTTGAAGGATTGATTATTCAAAATGGTAATGCCTATGTTGAAGGAATTGATAACAACTTTTGGGAGCCTATTCAAGCCTATTGGAATGATCGAAAAGCAATTAACAAAGGTCTTGATAATGATTTTTGGATAAACGTTAAGAACGCGTACAAAAATCCAAACATGAGTAATGATGATGCCTTACGTTTCCTAGTAACACTTGGTGCAACTAAATGGCAATACACTAATGGCGTACGTAACACCGAAGCCATCAGTCCGGACACATGGGATCACGTTCAACCATTGCTAGACCGTGCAGGGAATCAGGAAATACAAATGGAAATGTTTTACAGCTACGGCACAAACCCACCGCTGTATCCAGAATGGCAAGCTTACTTGCGCAAGCATCAACCACCAACATTGATCGTATGGGGGAAAAACGATGAAATTTTCCCGGCAGCAGGAGCGCATCCTTACAAACGTGATTTGAAGGTGGTTGACTTTAATCTACTGGATACGGGTCACTTTGCGCTGGAAGAAGATAGCCAAGTTATCGCAGAACATATACGTCGCTTCTTCGGAAAAAGCAAAGTAGCTAGTCATTAACTAATATACTATGAGGTCGTCATGTTTATGATGGCCTCATTAAGTTGGAGAAAAATGATGCGAGAATATACAAGTGATATCGCCTTTACAGAGACAGTAAAGAAAATTCAAAAAGAAAAAGAGTCACGTAGTGCCTACGCTAATATGGAACAACGTGGTAGTTGGGAAAGTACAGTTACAGAATTTTTAGCAAGCTTTATAGCGCAACGCGACTCATTCTATATGGCGACGGTTAATGCAGAAGGACAACCCTACATCCAGCATCGCGGCGGACCAAAAGGTTTCCTGAAAGTTATAGATAATAAAACTCTGGGCTTTGCTGACTTCAGTGGCAATCGCCAATACATCTCTTACGGTAATCTACAAGATAATAATAAGGTTTGTATCTTCTTAATGGACTACCCAAACCGCACGCGCATCAAGCTCTGGGGCACTTCTGAAGTCACTGAAACAGATGAAGCTTTAATTGAAAAACTTGTTGATAATGAATACAAAGCAAATATTGAACGAGCATTCTTAATTCATATCGAGGCATGGGACAGAAACTGCCCACAACATATCACGCCGCGTTATAGCGAAGAAGAAATAATGTTGATGGGAGAGATGAAATGAATCACTCTAACAGTACAGATTTGACAGCACTTACTAATGGCGCACACCATATAGGTCTCACTGTTCCCGATATAAATAAAACACGTGATTTTTTTGTTGAAACATTACATTTTATGCAAGTAGGTGATAAACCGAACTATCCTGCGGTGTTCGTTTCTGATGGAACAATAATGCTGACGCTATGGCAGTCGGATGACCCTGAAAATGCAACGCCATTTGACCGAAAAAACAATATTGGCCTACATCACCTGGCACTACGACTTAATTCAGAAGTTTCATTAGAATCACTGCATGAGCGCCTAGATAGTTCAGGGAATGTAGATATTGAATTCAAACCTGAACAACTAGGAAGTGGCGCGACAAAACATATGATGTGTATTATCCCCGGCGGAATACGTATCGAATTTATCGCGCCAATCAATTAACATAAATAATTATGGACTTCTCTTTCTGGGCAAACCTTTCCGTGCAAATATTATCTTTATGGGTAATACAATATTTAACCGGCAACCTTGTCTTCTATAAGAACGTCAAGGTTGGCTATACTAGAAAGATAAATCACTTCTGTCTTTTTTTTATACCTATTTATCTAGAGACGATAATTCCTTACGAACAAAGCCTTGAAGGTTTGCTCTTAAAATCCGCTGTCGTCATATTATGTTTACTAATTTATAGTTCACCTTCAAGATCCCGGGTTCCAATATTCGCAAGAATGTTTCTTTCCTTTGATAGACCTGAAGACCGGCCACACACACTTTTGTGGCTCTCAACTCAAATTGCGGCTGGTTACCTGATTATCATTCCTGCAATTGTACTTTTTGAATCTAATGGAATCGCGAGCCTTATATTGATTCCTATTCTTATTACAGGTATCGGCGACGGACTAGCAGAACCTGTAGGAATAAGATTCGGGAAGCATAAATACAAGACTCATGCCCTTTTCTCCAAGGTTAAATATGAACGTTCAATTGAAGGAAGTATGTGTGTTCTGATTACAAGCATAATAACAATTGTTATATTCCAATCTTCGTTTACAACTACTGAATTTATTGTTGCTCTAATGACAGTGCCTGTTGTAATGACATTAACTGAGGCATGGTCACCACATACTTGGGATACGCCAACCTTGTTTCTTATAGGCTACCTTAATCTTTACCTTGTGAGTTTAATTAATTAGCAATCCTTAAATTAACAGTGATATACAAAACCACCATAAAGATATTTTGTCGCCTCAGCACCCAGTACTAAAACCTTATCACCTTTTTTAAGACAGCCCGATTGGCGTAATCGATCCAGGCTAACCCATATCGCTGCTGACCCGAGATTACCCAGTTTATCGGCATCAACAATTATACGTTCTTCAGGCACATGTAGGTGCTCGCTTAATAAGCGTCCCAGATGCCCATTAACCTGATGCGGTAATATATATGCGAAATCATCTAATGAGTAACCTCGTGATAACACAGACTCTAAACCCTTTATGAAAAGACTCGCACCTTGCTCTCTGACTTCTGAGACATTATGACGGAACACGGGTAAACCTGACTTGCAATGCACATCACCTGAACCACCACCTTCCAGAAAAAAGCCAGGCGCTTTACCATTACCTATGTGTCCGATATAGGCATCTGAAATGATACTATTATCACTCCCATCATCTGCACCTAAAATAACAGATCCCGCACCGTCACCCATTTGTACATAGTTAACCAATTGTTCACGGTCAATAAAATCAGCAGAGAGATCGAAATAGATCGAGCCCACTTCACTACCGACTATAGCAATCGATTGCATCGACGGATCATTCGCTAGCATAGGAATGGCTATCTGTAGGGCATTTGCAAAACCAGTGCACGCTTGGCGTAACTCCATATAAGGACCTTCATGTTCAAGCTGTTCTGCAACCCAAGCTATGTTTGGAGGTAATAGAGTTTCTGGACTGGTAGTGTGACCTATTAAATAATCTATCTTGCTGTTTTGCTTGCTATCAGAGCGAGCGGCATTAACAGCCCTAACGCATAGTTGCGGCGCACTTTCTTCAGGGACAGAGATACCCCCTTCCTTTGCGCGACAAAAATGACGCGAGTTTATACCCAAGCGTCGGCTGATTAAGGCAGCCTTGCGAGCCATTGCTTTTCCGCATTGTTTTTCTATACCAGAAAACAAGCGTTCATTATCAATGCGATCACCGGGCAACTTGGAACCACTACCCAGTAATTTTACACGGCCATTTGCGAAGTGAACTGTCATCGTTATTGGACGTACGTCAGTTTACGAAACAAAACATCAGGATCGATACCCAGAGTTTCAAGACTATCGGCTTGCGTAGTAAGTAATGAAACCAGTTTTGTTCCTATAGATTCTTTGTTTTGTTTAAATAAACGCTTATCGCCACCTAGCGCGAGAAAATGTTTACGACAGATAGAGACATGACGTGCTTCATCTTTTTTAATATGATCGAAAAGTTGCACTATCGAATGCCCTTTTCCTAAGTCACATTGTGTAATTGCATTCATTATTATACAAACACAGGCATCGAGCTGAGAAATACGCGCAAAATGTTCAGCCATCCCGGCAGTACTTCCAAGGCTGATATAAAAGTGTTTGGCCTTACGTTTAATCGAATGTAGCTCGGCAGGTTCCATCAACATTGATGCTACTGTTTGTAACGCCTGTTCATGCGCATATTCATCTGTCTCAATATCCTTCAATAGACTGATGCTGCTAGACCAGGGACTGCCTCGAAGTCGTTCTACCTCAACACCAAAGACATGAATAGCCGACTGTTCACCACAAAGCAGCAGCGGTATGAGTCTCGCCAGTGCCTCTTCATGTCGATGCCTGAGTTTGCTATGTCCGCTTAAGAAACCTTCACGCCAATCAATAAACCACGAAGGCATAACCATCTGCGGATCAATATTAACGTCAAAACAACGCAAGTTGTTTGGTTGTTCAACATAGGAAGGTTGTGCGCTCATATCATGCTCGCTTGAATTTCATTACATGCAGTAATGCGGGAAGTAAAAAGAGATCTGCTATCATTGCTACTAATATTATAGAGAGCGAAAGCAAGCTTAATTCATATATCGGACGAAACCCGGAGAATATACCGACAAACAAACCAGCAGCTAATGTAACGCTGGTAATCAAGATAGCCGGACAAACTTTTTCATATAACGTAAGCACAGAACTAGTAACAGTTTCATTTAAAGTACGCGGGTATTTCAATAGCATATGAAGCGTATCATCGACGATGATGCCCATTATCATACCCATGACCATGGCACTGCCCAGGCTGATATAACCACCTATAAGTGACCATAAAGCAAACACCGTCACTACTGGAAATAAATTACAAATTAAGCCGATTAAAGTTGCCGGCCAGGACCGTAGTAGTCCGCCTATGACTAATGCGATCACAACTAATGCCAGACCCAGGGAGAAAAACATGCTTTTTGCATTGCGTTCGCCTAGTTTTGCAAAAAGAATGTCGGGGCCAACACCGCCCTCGTAACTATATGGCGTAATATTATTATCAAGCCAGGATTTAACCTTTGAATCAAACGCTATTAATTCTTGAGCCGTAACTGCTTTAAGAAAAACAGAGATCTTTATTGCTTGATAAGCTATCGTTAAGTCTTGCTCCAATCCAAACATACTCGGAGAGTTAATCTCTAATACAGGCTGTATAGCATCGAGCCGAATGCCTTTTCTGGTAGCGACAGACAATACGTCATCGACTCGTGCGACAAGCTCTTGTCCACGTAACCAGTCAGTAAAGCTAGCTAAACTTTTTTTATACTCTAAATCGAGAACACCAAAGGATTTTCCGCTATCAACCGAATAGAGTAAGCGAATACTGCCATCAAAGTGATCATCAATAAGTTTTGTCCCTTGTCGAAAACTATGCTCTTCGGGAAAATATTCATAGACATTGTCATTGATCTTAAGTTGCGCTATCGAAATTAACCCGACCACTGCAATGACGCCAGAAAACATTAGTATCTTATTACTATACCTTAGCGTTGCGGTTCCTAAATTATACAAAGAAAAACGTTCTACGACTCGTTTCGCCTGCTCACGCGACAATTTGATTTTTGGTAAAAGGATACGAAGAAATGTTAGGCACAAAACATAAGAGATAATCATCCCTGTCGCAACGATATAGCCCACAACATTTACCGGCGGAGAGGGGCTGAATGCCAACAATAAAAATCCAGCAGCTGTTGTGATTTTACTGAGTGTAAGCGCCGTAAAATTGTAGTGTATGCTTTCAGCCATAGCATCCGCTCGCGAATGTCCATCTGCAACTGACCGAAAGTAATTTACGACTACATGCATTGAAGTTGCGATATTCAGACTCATAATAATTATCGGCGTAAAAGCATTAATAGCAGCCAGCTCCCAATGCATCCAACCTGCGACACCAAAGGCTGATATCGCTGACAACAAAGCTGTCCCTATTAATAAAAATGTAATCGGCCAGCTTCTGAAAAATGTGAACAAGCATATGGAAAAGATTAAAAACAAACAGGGGACAAAACGTTTTAAATCATGGCGAACAACATCAATGTAGGCTTCATTTAAAGCAAGCGTCCCAGAGTAGTTTACGGAAATATCTAGATTCTTTGATTTGATCTGACTTTCTATCACTGACTTAACTTCAGTCATGAATTGTTTTACTTCTTTAGCTGTATTCTCTCCAGGAAATAACACGCCGATATTCAACAAACCGTAACGACCGTCTGCGGTAATTAAGTTGGTACCTCGTGAATGACTTCGCAGTTGATGTAACAGGTCTTCCTGTTCTTGGTTCTCATCCGAGACTGTAAATGCATCATCAAGATTAATCCCCTCATCTAGAAGCTGAAAAAATGCTGTAACGCGTTCTACATATTTAATACTAGAGAGTTGTTGTTCAAAATCGGTATAGAAATTAATTAAATCAGGTTTCAGTAAGGTATCGTCTTCTGTTGAGAGGATTAAGATCAATGAGTCTAGTTGTGCGTATTGTTCACCTAACTGATTATCTGTTTGCAGTAGTGGGTCGTCTTGATCAAAATAGACCCGATAATCTGCGTTGGTTTTCAACCCTGTGAACCCATAGAGAGAGATAGCAATACTGAGTAGTACCAGCACTAATACCGAGGGGTGTGGTACAGAACTCATTATTTTCGCTTACTCTCCCAATTTAGTATGTAAATTAACGTTACTCAGTGAATTAACCACGCGATAAGTGATTTTCGACCCAGATCGGTGATGATAGTTCTATGATTCCGTTATGAACTTCAACAATAGAGAATGCTCCAAAATACCTCAATAATCCTGAACTAATTATTCTGCAAATAGTCGCACAATTATTAAAAATACCGTTCAGGAGAAAGCTATGCGTACCCTCGCACTTATATCATTAGTAACAATGCTTGCAGCTTGTACCAACATAACATCGAAGCCTACTTTCCAGACCGAATTTGGTGCCCTACGTGGCTACGACCCTGTAGCTTATTTCACCGAAGAAAGACCCGTTAAAGGCTCTGCTGACTTCACGACGGCACATAATGGTGCAACATGGCATTTCTCATCTAAAACAAATAAAGAATTATTTGATAGTAACCCTGAAAAATATTCTCCTGAATATGGCGGCTACTGTGCCTACGGCATGGCCAATGGTTTTGTTGTCTCCTCTGATCCAGAAGCTTTTACAGTGGTCGACGGAAAACTCTATATGAATTACAGTTTGGGAGTTAGAAATACATGGTCAAAAGACATTCCGGGAAACATTGAGAGTGCTGACAAGAATTGGGCTTCAAAAAGCGCGAAATAATCATATCCAGTAGACGAATATTGGAGGCTGGGGTTGGATTCGAACCAACATAGGCGGCTTTGCACACCGCTGCATAAGATGTTCTGCCACCCAGCCATTGTTCAGACTAATATGGCGATTACATTTTATTTTTCAAGACAATCCTAATTATAAGTGTCCGGTTTTTACATAAATAACACAGCCCTCATCACTATAAGGCGCATGTTCACTTCCCGGAGGGTTTCGTAGCCAGCTGCCTTCAGGGTAGGAACCATGCTCATCTGCAAACGTACCTGAAATAACAAATATTTCTTCGCCTTGTGGATGACTATGCCTGTCAAAGTATGTGCGCGGCTGCCACTTCACTAATGCGACATGTTCTGATTGATAATCATGCAATGGCATCACAGACAGACCATCAACAAGACCCGGCAACCACTTCTGCCTGCCTGTATCTATACGTACATAATCTTGGTCATCAAGCTCAAACTGTCGTAATTTAACAAAGATAGTCGCACCATCTTTACTATGCGGCTTATGCTTAGAACCGATAGGGTTTCTAACATACATCCCCTTGGGAAAATCGCCCATCTCATCTGAAAACACACCTTCTAACACAAGATATTCTTCACCACCTGTATGTGTATGTGCTTCGAAATAGGAATTTGCGTCGTAGCGGACAATTGATGTAGCTCGAGCCACTTCTTCGCCATCACGCTCTAACATGCGACGTTGAACTCCGGACAAAGGTGAATCAACCCATGAAACCTCATTACTATTAACCACAGCACGCTGTGATAAATCCGCATTTAATTGCATTTAAATTAAACCCGATTAATTTTTTAAAACACTACGCCAATAAATCAAACGAATCATCATTACCAGCGAACAAAAAAACTTCTTCGATGTCAGGTGTCTCACATTCCTCACCATCATAAAACAAGATAATATTTTCGCAGTTTGGTTCACAGCCAGGAGTGAAATAAAAAGAAATAGTTTCGTCGGTATAATCATTGTCTGAAAATATGGCCATGTCTGATGGCCCTTCAGATTCCATGAAGATATCTTCAAACTGGTCTTCCAGATGATTCAATACGCCTTCTTCTTCAATCTGTTTTAATGTAAAAGTCACTCGATTCCAAGGCATAATAAACACCCAACAAAAAAGCCGTAACAAATAGTCTAGTCGTTATTTTTCTAAAATAAAGAAACTTTACTGCCTACATTTAATTATTTTCGGATAGCCTCATAGGCAATCATGATGTGCTTACGTCCAGAACCCCAACGGTATTGCCCAAACACACCTGTTCCAAGAATAACTCGGTGACAAGGAATTAAAAAAGCCAGCGGATTATTGCCTACTGCTGTACCGACTGCTCTTGATGCTGAAGGTTGACCAATATTCTGAGCCAACTGACCATAGCTGATCAACACACCCGGTGCTATTTTTAGTAACGCGCACCATACACTCACTTGAAACTTTGAACCTTTAATATATGCACGTAATGACAATGCTTCATCATTTTCAATATTAAATATATTCTGGATTAAATTTGTCGCTATTAAATCATCATGCGTCACATTTGCTTGTGGCCACTCCGACTCTAAATCACTAATTGACTGTTCTTTATTTTTTCCATCCACAAACACCAGTTTAATGATTCCACGCGATGAATTCGCAATCATGCATTCACCAAAAGGACTGAATCCAAATCCATAACCGATTGAAAGACCTTCACCCCCACGTTTTATTTCCCCGGGTGATGCAGCCTCGATCGTCAAACAGAGATCATGCAAACGCGACGGGCTCGACAGTCCGAGCTCATGAGTCACATCCAAAACACTATTACCTTTTGCCAACATCTCTTTAGCATTGTTAAAAGTCAGATACTGTATAAATGATTTTGGTGACACACCCGCCCAAGCTGTAAATTTACGCTGAAAATGATGCGGGCTTAATTTTGCAACAGATGCCATTTGTTCTAGCGAAGGCTGCTCTGAATAGTGTTGAGCCAAGTAATTAATCACCTCAGCCATTTGCCTGTAATCATTCGCCTTAACATTCATAAAATGAATTTATCATGACAAACATTATCTACCCACCCAAATCTTGCTGTTATAATAGGCATATGAACCCACGCGCACTAATTACTCTGTTTTTGGCATTTGCCAATGAATTAAAATACAAAAACCTGTTTTTGATTGTTATCGGTTTATTTGCCCTTGACCTCTTTATCCCAGATTTTATACCTTTAATTGATGAGATTATCCTTGGCCTATTAGCTATTATTCTTGCCAATTGGAAGGGTGAAAGAAAACAAGAAAAGGAAGGCAATCTTATTGAAGGCGAGATTGTGGAAGAGGAAGATAAGTAGCAACGACTTGGGACTATTTCCCTAAAACTATTTTTCTGGCATAAATTCAGGCGGCACATCGTCAGCCCACTCGACCTGATAACGCACACTATCATCCTTAATTATCTTTTCTAACTGTGCGCTAGTCACAACACCATTTAAACGTAAGACCAAATCTCCTTTAGGGTTATAAAAGAATGTTAATGGAATCATATTAACTTCTTTGCCAACTACTTCACCCGCCAGCTTCGCATTGACCATCATCAAAGGGTACTCAATGAAATAATCTAAAGCGAATTCATTAAGCTCTTCCTTATCCGGAAAATCAAAAGTAGGCCAATCTAGTGTAAGACCGACAACCATAGCGTCTTTATCTTGATGGAGATCATGAAAGTCGATCAATGCATCTAGTTCTGCTCTACAGTAGGGGCAGTCTGTGCCCCACACATTGACGACTACCCATTTTCCCTTGCCTATATAATTACTTAGGGAATGTTGCTTCCCGTCCAGGCCTTCGAGTAATGCGTCTAAAGTTGCCGCATTTATAGAACACGATAGAAAAAGCAGTATTAATGCTGAAACTAAACGGGGAATTTTGATAGACATGTTAATTAGACAAAATTTGTGGCTAGAATCGTCAGTCTACCATAACGATTAATATCTTCTATCGGACAAAAAAAGGACGGAGGAGGGGGTCCTCCGTCTAGGTTTAGGGTTAGAAATAATGAGATCAGATGCTAATCAATATAAAAATACATCTATTCTTTACACTTAAGAAATCTAATTCTCATATAATCATATATAGCAAAACGAATGCCAATATTTACTTAATTTGTAAAACTAAATTAACTATTTAAAACAGTCATTTAGAACACTTCTGTTTTTTACCATATAACAAAACTTTAGTTTGTTTCGCTCATTTGGTGCATTCAGCATTCTAACAGTGCACAAGTATTTTTATTTAACAAACTCTAGGAAAGGTTCATCTACCGGTGTATCAGCTAAGTGATTCACATAGTTACTCTGGACCTTTTGAGATATACCCAGAACAATCTCTAACAAATTACGTTTTTCATAACCTGCTTCAAAAAATGCTGTTTTTTCTGAATCGCTTAAATGTCCTCGGTTACGCACCAGGGCTAATGTAGTTTCATGAAGTACTTGTAATTTTTTAGTAGGCAATTCTGTTTTATTCTCAAGCGCATCGATTATTGCAGCGTCAACTTTCATCATATGAGCAATACCAGTATGTGCTGGAACACAATAATGACATTCATGTTCTACATTAATTGTTTGCCAAACTACAGTTAACTCTTCTGCATCAAAACTTGTTGCCTGAAAAGCATTATGAAGATCTTTATAGGTCGATAACAAGCCAGGCACTTCTGCCATAACGCCATGCAAATTTGGAACAAAACCAAATACCTTTAGCGAATCTTCTAATAACGGTTTACTCTCTTCCGGCGCATTATCTTTTGTATACAGTTCAAATTTCATTTTACAAATTCCTCGAATAAATCCTGCTTGTTAAAATAATTTTTCAAATAACCACAACTTGTTATCTTCTATTTTGGACTGATCGGTACAATATGACAAGGATTATTTTAAATAAGAGAAATGACAATAAAGTCAGAAGCTTACTTTTTAAGCTCTAATTCCTGAGTCGGTTTAACTACAGCAGAGAATATTTTCGTATTAATAAAGCGAGGGTTTAATCGCGTCGAAAAGAAATTGATTTTATTTAGAATGCCGGGCACTACTAGGTTCGTTTTACCAAGTTTATTCAACGCAATATCAACAACAACATCGGCATCCATTGTCATTAATTTATTAAACTTTGATATTTCTACCAGTTCAGTTCGTGTCAGCCCCGGGCACAAAGCCAAAACATCAATATTTAAATCTTTTAGTTCGGTATCGATTGCCTCGGCAAACTGCAAATCAAAGCCTTTTGATGCTGCATAGTTAGCCCAACGAGAAATAGCAGATACAGCGGTCAGAGAAGCTAAAAATATTAATGCACCTTTGTTTCTCTCCCTCATTTTATTACCGAGACCATGCGTCAAAATAATATATGATTTACAATTTGTATTGATTAAGCGGATTTCATCTTCCAGATTACTATCAAGAAAATTACCTGTATTCAGTATCCCCGCATTATTCACCAACAGTCCTATCTCTAGATCATCTACGGCACTAACAACACCTTTAGTCTCATCTTCGTCTGATAAATCTGCACAAACTACACGGGTCTGAATGTTATGCTCATCACTTAGCTCTTTTGCAATCTTGTCTAGTCTTTCCTTGCGCCGGGCTACCAATACCACGTTCATCCCTGCTGCCGCTAATTTGCGGCTGAACACTTCACCGATACCAGAAGACGCGCCCGTTATCAGTGCCCAATCGCCATAATCCTCTTTTAAATTTTTCATAATACTGCCATTACCTTTTAATCCTGTCGTTTCCAGACTTCTGTTCTACCAAATAAAGACACACCTACATAGCCTCTTACCTTTAATGAACCGTCATCATTTAGTGATAGTTTGCATTTATAGGTTTTACCACTATTAGGATCATAGATAGTGCCACCGCTCCATAAGTTCTCATCTTGATAGCTAAAACCTTCAAGTATGGTCAGTCCCTCCAACAATCTATCTCTTAACTTTGGATCTGGGTTCTTACTATCCTTACGACCATTATGTATTGGATCTGGTGTGCCAATAATAGTGCCTATATATTCAGTCTGCGCTAATGTAATTTCGATAATCCCATCACCCTTCGCATTAATCCAACTGCCAATAATTGCCTGTTCATTTGCAATGACTGACTGCATCATAATTAGGCTAATTGTAAAACCTCTAATGATGTTTATAACCATAGATAGGGTCCTTGTTTGAATAGGGTTTGTTGTGAACATATATATGTGACTATCATTTTTAACTAGATTCAATACTTTTGATTTTGATCAATATGAAAGCTGATTGATACACATAAAATAAATTAAATGATAACAATTTCAGCTAAGGAATAATTATGATCTATCAAGTAAAAGGCGACATTATACTCACTAAGGCACAAGCAATAGCCCATGGTGTTGCACCAAATGATCCAATGAATCAGGGGCTAGCCCTTACATTGCATGAAAACTACCCTGCTATGCATAAGGACTTCCATCATTGGTGTCATCAAAACCATCCGAAGCCTGGAGAAGCATGGATGTGGGGTGGCGTTGACAATGTCCGGATCGTCAATCTCCTAACTCAAGAAGGTGGTTATGAACATGGTTCTAAACCGGGCAAAGCCACTATTAGCAATATCAATCATGCACTACGTGCATTAGTTAAGATCATAAAGAAACAAGAAATAACCTCACTAGCCCTGCCCCGTCTTGCCACAGGTGTCGGCGGCCTTGAGTGGGATGATGTCATGCCATTAATAGAAGAACGTCTCGGCTCACTCGATATCCCGATTTATGTTTACGCTGAATTTCATGCCGGCATGCAGGCCAATGAACCATGATGGAACATTAGAGAAACCTCGATCTAAAAAAGATTAATTTTTTACTGGATGAACGCGATTACGGCCAAGGTTCTTTGCTTCGTAGAGGTGACTATCGGCACGTGCGAGCCATTCATTGGAACTCTCACCTTCCTTGTATTCCGCTACACCAAGGCTTACCGTTAAAGTTTGCCCCGTGATTAATTCATTTTCTTCTACATATTTACGTAAGCTTTCAGCTGTTGTTATTCCATGCTGCAGCTCAGTATTTCTTAATAGAATCAAAAACTCTTCACCACCGATACGAAAAACATGATCAAGTCTACGCTGTCTTCGGTGAAGTATATCGACCACATCTTTTAAGACATCGTCACCCGCTTCATGACCATGCGTATCATTGACTTTTTTAAAGTGATCAATATCAAGTAACAACAAACTCGCAGGGCCAAAGCCACGTTTTGTTTCTTCTATAGCTTCTGATAAATATAAATCTAATTGTCTACGATTCAATGCGTTAGTTAATGGATCATGAACTGCAAGCTTGGATAGTTTCTCCTGAAGCTCAATAAGATAACCAACGAGAATGTCACTGAAAAAACAAATCATACATAGCGTAAAAACAAAACGGCTGGCTAACTCAATATTTGAAATGTAAAACGAAAGCGGAGTTAATATGAGTAAACTAATTGCTGTCATCGTCCTTGCGATTTTACGTTCGGTTACAAAGCCCATAACAAATAACGCTGGAAAGCACCAAAACAAGGTCGTTGGACCAAGAGTGTTGATCAAGTAAATCAGTGAAATTATTAAAAAGCTATAAATCACCCAGACGGGTACCAGCTGCTTATTTCTTTTATAGAGAGAAAATGAATTAACAGAGAGTATTAACATTACAGTTAATGCTAACGATCCCAATAAATAACGGTTCTGGATGAAATGATTTATCGAAAATGGTAATAAAAAAGGAACTACTGCCCAACCGAGGATCATCCATGCACGATCCCGAAAATCCTGTAGAGAATTTGGTCCTGAAGCATTAATAGACTCAAATGTCACTGCTGTAGAACGATCAGGCTGTTGTATAGGCATATTGCAGCCTACCATTACTTCCAATGCTCCACCATGAGTTTTTCTACTCTGTATTGGGTAGACATTTCTATTCTTTATATACCTTTAATAGGGTATATAAAGCTTAGTTAAGCTATTAAATTACTCAAGCTTGCATACGCTGGAAGACCCAGTTCGTTTCACTGGACTCGGATTTATAAAACTTATAGCCATCCAAATTAAAGGCTTTTATTGCTTCTGGGTCCTTTAATTTATTCTTGATTATATACGCGCTCATAAGCCCGCGTGCCTTCTTGGCAAAGAAGCTAATTATCTTATACTGGCCTTTACTGTAGTCCTTGAATACAGGAACTATTATCTCAGCGTTAATATCATTTGCATGAATCGACTTAAAGTATTCATTCGATGCAAGATTAATCAATGCCTTACTTTTGCTATCTTTAATATCCTTATTAATTTGATCGGTAATTTTTGTATTCCAGAATTCATACAAATCTTTGCCCTGCTTATTTTCAAACTTGATCCCCATTTCCAGTCTATAGGCCTGAATCAAATCTAGCGGTCTCAACACACCATAAAGACCGGACAATATTCTGAGGTGCGTTTGCGCAAACTTGAGATCCTGTTTATTAAATGATTCTGCGTCCAAACCCGTATAGACATCACCCTTGAAAGCCAATAATGCCTGCTTGGCATTGCTCAAGGTAAACGGCGTTTTCCAATCATTAAACCGCATATAATTCAGTGTGCCGAGTTTGTCACTGATCTTCATCAAAGCTGAAACCTCATGCGGTGCCAGTTTTTTCAGCTCGGAAACCAATTTCCGAGAATCTTTCAAAAATTCAGCTTGTGTATGGTCTGTCGTGATCGGAGCGGTTTCAAAATCCAATGTCTTCGCAGGGGATATAACTATCAGCATTAAACTAAATATTCCTCAATTGATATTATGACTCTAGGAGTTAGCAAACATCCGAGATACTAACCTAAGCAATATTAATAATAAATTTCTAATCACTTCCTGGCTAATACTGTGGCCTTTATAGTGTATTATCCTAGCCATTAGCACGTAAGATTAATCACACAATATTCAAGGGCTTTAGCAATGGAAAAACAATACCTTTTACACATGGTCACCCCCGAAAAGAACCTCAGTGCCTTTGATGTCAACATGGCATATGACGCGGGCTGGCATGCCATGCCTTATTTGGGTGTTGATTTGGACGAGGTAGCAACCATAGTTCAAGACACCATCTTTTCAAGAGGACCAAAGTCATTAAAGAAAACAGGTATCTTCATCGGCGGCAGAGATATGCATCTGGCGATGGATATGTTCAATGCAGCGAAAGCAGCCATGGTGCCGCCATTTGAAATATCCGTACTTACCGATCCAAGCGGCGCATTTACCACTTCTGCGGCAATGGTCGCCACCGTAGCACATCAACTTAAAATCAGACATGACGAAGACTTAAAAGGACAAAACCTCTTGGTTCTTGGTGGTACCGGCCCAGTCGGCGCGTCAGCAGCCGTCTTGGCAGCAAAATTGGGGGCCAAAGTCACCATACTCGGCCGCGCCGTAGATAAAGCCAATCTGGTAGCCGAATTTTGCAATACCCGATATGGGACTGTAGTTGAAGGTGTGAAAGGTGATGCCAATGATCATGTTGACGACCTGATACAAGATGCCGACCTGATATTTGCTACAGCCAAGGCCGGTATACAAGTACTCAGTGAACAACAAGTCGCAGCTGCAGGCAAACTCAAAATAGCGGCTGATTTAAATGCCGTCCCACCAGCAGGTATCGCAGGGATTAGCCTGCACGATAATGGTGTTGCCATTGAAGGCAGCAAAAGCAATGCCGTTGGTATCGGCCCACTGGCAATCGGTGATATAAAATACAAAACTCAGCAGGGATTATTAATCAAAATGTACAGCATGGGCGTTCCGCTCTACTTTCATTTTGAAGATGCCTTTGAGGTAGCGATGGACATAGTAAACTGATACGGACTTATCATAATGAATACCATACCAAGAATAAGGCTACCTCTTATTAGAAGCACCATGTCATGAGTAACATCGTCATCAACTGGAAAGAATATTGCGAAAACGACTGCAAGGGCGAAGACATGTGGGGCCATTACAAGACACCCAATGGCGAGCTCTTTGTCGTTGCCGATGGCGCTTCAAGTCATGATGGAGCTAAAACAGGCGGCGATGTTGCACGTTATATCGATGAGCGCCTGAAACAAGAAGCTGCAAACATCACTCGCACTAAACACATAAAAGAATTGATTCATTCCATTAATGCTGATTCGACCACAATCAATGAAGGCGCTTATGCCGCCATCGGCGGTATCCTGCACAGAGAAGACAGGATGTTTGCGTTTAGTGCTGGCGATGTTTCTATCCTGGCGAAAAAACCTTCCGGGAAATTACTGCAGGCATTACCTTTAGATTTAAATATGCAAAGCGATGATGCAGAAAAAACAGCGATGACAGAGATAGGTACCGTCGTCGATGGCAAGGAAATCACAGCGGAAAACTACATATTGAGAGCAAGACAATACACGCAGCATGGACTCTATAATGCGATAGGCATTGGTGATTCCTTCTTCTTAAATGAAAAACATTTTTATACCAAAGACGATGCTGTCCTATTGATTGCGTCAGACGGCATAACAGATCCCTTTATGGAACCGCAACGAGAAGTTGGCGAAGTCCCGGAAACGAATGCGCCAAAGCTCTATGATCTACTCAATGCAAATGATAATGCAGAAGCCGCGGTAGAAGCCCTCAAAGATGTCATTTGGGATACACAAGTCAAAGAGAAGAAAAAAATAAAAGCAGATGATAGAACGGGGATCTTTATCTATATGAATGTTGCTGCTGATGATAATGATAAAACTTTAATATTATCTAGAGTGTGATGGGTAGTGCACTGACATTAAGACAGCACGGTATTAATAAATTATAGACATACAAAACAAAAAGGAGCCTGACGTGAATGGCGCTTACTTAAGTCCGTCTTTCCCGCGCAGGCGGGAAACCAGTTAGACAAGACACACTAATATTCACTGGATACCGTTGCCTATTTTAAATGAACGGCACATTGTCCCCGCCTGCGCGGGGATGACAAACGAGAAAAATTATTGCCTTTGGAGCTTAAGTAAGTGCCATTCGAGCCTGACATCTTTTAATTATGCCGATAACACCATTACATATGGGGCCCGGCATGCTTATAAAGGCCCTATTACAAGGCTGTTTCAGTTTGATTATATTTGGCTGGGCTCAATTGCTCATGGACATTCAACCTATACTGGTTGTGCTAACAGGCAAAGGTCATCTACACGGATTTTCACACACCTACATCGGCGCAACATTAATTGCGATTTTTAGCGTATTAACTGGCAGATGGATCTATCAAGGGATAATGGGCTTTATCAAGAAAGATTTTAGCGACTATCAAAAAAAACTATTTGATGTCCCTAAAGAGTTAACCCTACGCGTTTGTGTTATTAGTGCATTTATTGGGACCTACAGTCATGTCTTGCTGGACAGCATCATGCACGCAGATGTAGAACCCTATTACCCAATATCATTAGAGAACGACATTAACTTAATTCTTTCAATCGAAAACCTACATAAACTCTGCATCTATACAGGTCTGCTTGGTTTGATTATTTTTTTCATCGTACGCAGTATTAAATTGAAAGAATAGGTTCGTTACAGCAAGTCAGAGTTATCTAATACATTAACACCAAGTTTGTTGATCTTCAGGTCGTTCGAGAAGCTCACGGACATTCGCCTCCAAAATTCGATAACCAACATTACCCGTCAAGCGCTGTCTATCCTCGTTAAACGTTAGCGTAGGACTAGAACGAACATGCTTATCCAATGCACTCTGCATATGTTCACTCAAAACCGCATAAGCTTTTCCATTAGCAATAGTGCATTCAAATTCGGACACGGGCAGATTTTGTTCCTCAATAATTTCTTTGATGATAGCCGTATTTGAAATATCTCTGGCTTCAAAGAAAAATGATTTCCGCATTTGCCATGCAAGCTGATTAAACGTTCCCGACTCTAAGGAGCCATTTTCTTCTGCTATCTGCGCCGCGCACAAATATAAGTGGCAAGGAAGAGAGGAAGACGGTGCGTCCTTCACCCAGACATCAGCATGTACATCTAGATGACCGAATTCACTGACAATCTTTTGCACGTGTTGACTGTATCCTTTACGGCCACCCTTGTTTTCCCATGCCTTATCAATCTTTCCCACAGCATTACCAAACACAGAGAAAAATAAATATTCGAAATCAACTTTTTCACCAAAATTATCGATAAGCTCATTAATGCGTATCTGCGACACATAAGCCCAAACACAAAGCACATCTGAGAAGTGTGTAATCTGTATTTGCTTCATTGTTTTATTTCCTGATATTGATCTTTACGGCAGCAACGATAATAAAGAATAGAAAACATCACCATCGACTTGCGCTCAATTATTCATCTACATCCGACCAAACAGCAAACTCACTACCACTAGGCTCGGCAAAATGAAATCGACGACCGCCCGGAAAAGAATAGATCGGTTGTAAGATCGCACCGCCCGCTGCCTCAACTTTAGCTTGCGTCTGACCTAAGTCATTACTATAGAAAATAATCAATGCACTACCCTGCTTCGCGGATGAAGATAAATCTGCTCTAAAAATACCACCCTCAATACCGGCATCCGAAAACGCCGTGTAATCAGGTCCATAGTCAACAAAAGACCAGCCGAAAACATTCGTGAAAAAAGCCTTGGTCGCTTCGATATCCTTTGCTGGAAACTCAAGGTAATTTATTTTTTCATGTTCATTCATAATTATTTCTGCGTAGGTTCTTCTCCTGGCTCACCATACGGATATTTAGCCGAACCGTATCGAAGTATCAGAATAGTTAACGAAAGTATTAAAATCGCGCCAGTGATATAAAGCACACCCGCATCGGGAACATGGTTGATGGTGATGTTACTAATCAACATCCTGGTTAAGGCAGTGATAGCAACATAGATCAAATATCGCACTGGCATGTGGTTTGTTTTAAAGTAAATACCCACCATGGCCAACAGCTCAAGGTAAATAAACAGAAGCAGAATATCTTCAATCGAATGATGACCCTTTACTGCCAGCTCAATAAAAGCATCCACGCCCGACCAGACAATCCCAGCCCCAATAAAGAAAAGTGTCAGGGCGTGAAACCAGTGAACTAATAGATTACCTATCGTATCGGCATTCTTCTTTAATTTTTCGTCAAATTTTTCAACTTTTTCAAGATTTAGCACGGGAGTGTTCCTGTTCTGTTATGTCAGTTAGCTGATTATCGTTAAAAACACCACTTCATGCGACTTTTATCAATATTAATGTAGCTCACGCCGAATATCTTTAGTACAGCCCAGCCGCCTTTAACTGATGCATCAAATTTTGATAGAGATCCCTAGTGAGAAAATAAGACCATACACATATACCAATAATAATGATCGTCAGAATTATTTTGGTCACTCTTTTGTAGACTGGATGTAACCACACCAAAGGCAAGGCAAATGGGCCAACTGAAAGCAGCGCGATAACAACAGCTCCAGTTGAAAAATACCACTTTGTTTTTGGCAGGGGCGGCTCAACAAGAAACTCATTGCAAAAACGGCACTTTATAGCCTCATCTTGTATCTCTTCTGCACAGAAAGGACATTTCTTCATAACGTCTAAGATAACATCGTGTTAAGCAGGTAGACAGTTACGAAATCCTGCCAGCAAAATCTAATCAGCTCCAAACCTGACTTAGTAATAAAACATTAAGTATTTACTTCCTCATACAGAAGATCCATTCATCCATTAATAGGACTAATATGACCTCTATGCATACACCTCATTGAATTGTGGATTATGAGAATGAGAGGCTGAACGGGTACACGGAAGTGTCCGATAGAACGTAAAAGGTTAAATAGGAAATTGGAGGCTGAGGTTGGATTCGAACCAACATAGGCGGCTTTGCAAACCGCTGCATAAGATATTCTGCCACCCAGCCATAGAATTTCATATATGAGGACGAGATTTTAGAATTCAATAGCATTGGAGTCTTTTCATCTATTAACAGGACGAATAAGGCCTTAACGCATACATCTTATTGATTGGGGAATTAATAATGATTAATACATCAAAATTAACCATCGTCTTTGTTCATGGTCTGGCATCAAAACCACCGGGTTCGGATTTACACCGTCTGTGGAAGAAAACGTTTATTGAAAACATACGCTTAGACTCAATATCATTAACCAACGAACTCGAAGCAAACCCG
>JAJFKM010000075.1 GCA_021773215.1 Gammaproteobacteria bacterium | reverse complement strand
TACTGGTGGCGCGAGTGGTATTGGCCGGGCTGCTTCATTTGAATTGGCAAAACGCGGTGTTAAAGCAATCGCCATGGTTGATATAACGCCTGATATTGAAATTGCCGCAGAACAGGTCAATAGCGAAGTCGATGCCAAGATTGCTATCCCTTTCCAGGGTGATGTCACCGATGAGAAGTTTCGTGAAGAAGTCTTTGCCACGATGGCTAAAGACTACGGGCTGGTCAGTATCTGTGTCCCCGCGGCAGGCATTACACGTGATTCACTTGCTGTTAAAATCGATAAAGAAACAAAGAAAGCAAGCATATACCCTATTGAAAACTTCAAAAAAGTGGTCGATGTCAATCTTATCGCGCCAGTTTACTGGGGCATGGAGATGATCGCCAAGATTGCAGAAGATCGCGCTCAGCGTGGTCAGAAGAAATGGAATCCGGATGAAGGCGTTCAAGGCACCGTCGTATTCATCGGTTCAATCTCATCACAGGGAAACAAAGGACAAGTCTCTTACGCCTCAACCAAAGCAGGAATTGAAGGCGCATCAGCAACATTGAGTAAGGAAGCCATCTTCCATGGTGTCCGCTGTGGTGTTATTCATCCTGGCTTCACTGATACACCTATGGTGAGAGCAATGGGCGATGAATATATCGAAAAACATGTGCTACCGACAACACAGTTAGGCCGTTTAATCAGACCTACTGAAATCGCTGACGCTATTTGTTTTATGATCCACAACTCTGCAGTAAGTGGCGGGTTGTGGGCTGACGCAGGTTGGCAACCATCTCCTTAGAAAAGTAATTCAAGATAGCCCTATTTATTTAAATAGGGCTACTCTCTACTTTCAGCACAACTAATACAAAGCAAGGTAGAAGGGTCAAACTTCAACCGTGCAGTTGGAATTGATTCATCACATTCCAGACAATTTCCAAAGCGACCATTATTAATTCGCTCCAAAGCGGCATTAATCCTTACTACCTCACCCTCTCTCCTGCGTTTCGTCTCTATCGACATAGCTTGCGCTTGCATTGCATCCATTCTAGATAGCCGACCGACCCGAGTTTGATCCAATTCAACTGGTTTTGCCGCAGCATCTCCTGTCTCAACAAGATCATTTAACTCTATTAGCCTTTCGGCAAGTCGTTCCCTGAAAAAATGAATGTCTAAATTCTGTTCCATAATTCTGCTAATTCAATCTATAGCTCTATGGACAAGCTTCATCGCTATAGTCAGTCAATTTAATTTCTTTTAAGTCTGGATATGCTTCATCACGAAAATAGGCCCAGTTTTCCTCATGTAAAGAATCAAAAGTTCCGCCACTTTTTACATCTACAAAGACCCATCGTTTTAGATCGCTATCAATAGACTTATGTTTAATGCATGCCAAAATCCATTTCGCACTGAACCCCATTTTTAATATTGAAGCTTCTATCATGGTAATATTCTCACGATTAATCACAAAATATTCGCCAGATTCATTCTGTTTTAGGACATGATGTCCGGGTAAATCCTGAGCACATAATTGGCAAGAAATAAACATTGTAAAAATAATCACCAAAATTCTATTCATAATCTACTTAAACCCTTAGTTTAGAAAAATTAAAATAATTCGTTATATTGTAAAATCATCGATTGAGAAACTTACTATAAAAATATCTGTTCAGAATAACAACAAAATGAGTTTATTGGTGTCACATGGTCAACATCACTAATAAAGTGGATTTTGGCTGAAGAAATGCTTAATGAGCATTTATTATGAGTCTATTTTTAATAAATCAGCAACGATCTGATTGAAATCGGCTTGAAAATAAACGGATATTATCGATATTAATGTAAAATGTGACTTGGCACCTAAATTTACAATGAATAGTCTTTGCCATTAGCTGCTGTATCTCCTAAGATTTCTAACTATTATTAGGAACTTAAAGAAGATTATGACTGTAGAAAATGATACTCAAGAAAAACCTCGTCCACGCTTATTGGGTGAATATTTGTCATGTTCTCGCGGCTCGATACGAATTGCCATGCAAAAGAAACGTGATGCCAAGGTTCGTGGTGCTGATCAAAAAAGAATTGGAGAATTATTAATTGATCTGGACATGATCTCAGAAGAAGACCTGCGAAATGCATTGCGTCAGCAACGTGCGGATAGACTTGGCTTGTGCCCGGTATTCGAATCTCTTAACCGCACAGAATTAACTGGAATTGGTAATCATTTTTCTGAAGTCAGCTTAACAGCTGATCAACAATTTATCTTCGAAGGTGAAAACGACCCAACCCTATACATCTTAGTCGAAGGAAAATTGGAAGTTTTCATAAAAGACAAAGATGGAAATGAAGTACATATCGCTTTTGTCAGTCCAGTAGAACCTATTGGTGAAATGGGTTATTTTCAAGGAGGCATTAGAACAGCTTCTGTCAGGGCAGTCGTTCCGACCGAGTTGTTATCTGCGGCGTATAAAAACCTCACGCATTATTTTGAACATGTTCCACATGTAGCACATGCATTCCTGGATGTTATCAACCGCCGGCAAGCAGAAACCAGCGAACGATTAAACGATGCTGAGAATTAATGTCACAAATTATCAATACTTAGTTTAAGTATTCATCTTTTAAGTCGCACTGTAATAGAAATAAATTCACTATAGTATTTTTTAAATCCAATTAAATAAATAATGTCTGATACCAGTTTAGAAAAAATATTAATACTTGATGATAATTCTGACTATCGTAAGTTAATAAAAACATTTATTAATAAATTATTACCTTCTGTCGAGACCATCGAATATGATCCTGTATTCGAAGGCACGCCTGGTGATGATTTTAATTGGGCAGAAATAGATGTTTTATTGCTCGACTACCATTTATCAATCGTTGGCACCACTGGACTGGATATTCTTCATAAACATCACAAGAATCCTTCTTTTCCAGCTACTATTATGCTCACCGGTGCTGGCACAGAAGAAGTAGCCGTACGAGCACTTAAAACTGGCATCTATGAATATCAACCCAAACAATCACTAACCAAAGACAAACTAAAACAATCAATCATACATGCGTGGGAAGACAAAAAGTCTCATCGTAAAAAGCAACAGGAAATCACTCAACATAATAGATCATTTAGCAAAGAAGTATTTTATGAAAATCTGGAAAACGCAATAACGCGCAATGAAACAGAGCGTGCGCTTGTTCTGATTAAGCCTGACAATATTGAAGAATTAGAACAACTAATTGGCATTATTGGTAGAGATAGTCTGGTCAACCATATCGGAAAGAATAGTTTTGAAGTCTTTAAACTAGGTGCTTGTAATCCAAACATCACAAGAACAAGTGATACAGCTATTGCTGTACAAATTGATTATCCCGTTAATCAAAAAACGCTTGAGTTCAATATGCAGGGGCTGTGTAAGCACCTTGCAAAGTGTACTTTCAAATTTTCTGATGATAAATATAAATTCACGGTCAGCATAGGCTTACTAAAACTTGGCCAAATAAATACATCAGCAGAACAATTAATTCAAATAGCAACTGCCGCATCCATAAAGGCAAGTGAGATAGAAGGAAACTCTTATTACATTTGGACAGAAACTGATGTATTACCCGACTTCAGTAATACTGAGCAGGTATCGACAAGTGACTCGGAAAAAAAGATCAATGCAGAACGGGAAGATCTACAAATAGAATTAAAAGCTGTAGAAGAAGCTAGAAATAAACTTGAAGCCGAATTAAAAGCTGCAGAAAAAGCATTAAATGTAGCTAATGAAGCAAAGGAAAAAGCTGAGGCCGAGGCTGAAGCGAGAGAACGTGCTGAACTTGAAGCAAAGCTAAAGGCCGAGGCTGAAGCCAGAGAACGTGCTGAACTTGAAGCAAAAGAAAGAGCCGAGGCTGAAGCGAGAGAACGCAATGAACTAGAAGCAAAAGAAAGAGCCGAGGCTGAAGCCAGAGAACGCAATGAACTAGAAGCAAAAGAAAGAGCCGAGGCTGAAGCCAGAGAACGCGATAAACTAGAAGCAAAGCTAAAGGCCGAAGCTGAAGCCAGAGAGCACGCTGAACTAGAAGCAAAAGAAAGAGCCGAGGCTGAAGCGAGAGAACGTGTTGAACTAGAAGCAAACGAAAGAGCCGAGGCTGAAGAGAGAGAACGTGCTGAACTAGAAGCAAAGCTAAAGGCCGAAGCTGAAGCGAAAGAACGTGCTGAAATAGAAGCAAAAGAAAG
>JAJFKM010000074.1 GCA_021773215.1 Gammaproteobacteria bacterium | reverse complement strand
CCATGGCGATTGCTTTAACACCGCGTTTTGCCAATTCAAATGAAGCAGCCCGGCCAATACCACTCGCGCCACCAGTAACTAATGCAACTCTATCTTTGATTTCCATGTTTACCTCTTGAATGCAATGGAAAATGAATTAAGGCTTTATTGTAGAGTATATTTGGTGCACTGCAATAAAAATATTCGTAATATATTGATATACAGTTATTTTTCAGTGGCTTACATAGAACATGAATTTTACAAAGAAGGCTATCTAGATTGCTTTATAGAGCATGGCTATGCCACTAATAAACATTAAAATAAGGGAATATTGTTTGAATCGTTGAGTATCAATCCTGTTTAGTTGTTTTCTAGCCAAAAACACACCTACCAAGGCGCCGAGTCCAAGAGCAACACCAAAACCTGCAATTTGTATACTGAGCGCACCAAACGTACCATAGCTGATCAGCTTAGTAAGCTGCATTACCAGTGAATTTATTGCCTTTGTACCTACAAGATCTTCTTTCTTCAGACCATAACTGAGCATAAAGGGGTTGTGTACTGGCCCAGTAGCACCAACCAAACCTGATAGGAATGAAACAGTTAGCCCCAATGGAAAAAACCAGGGTAACTTCATTTTTATGGCCAACTTCACTTTGCTAAATCTATCCTGCAATACATAGGTAATTAAGAACACACCAAGCAAAATCTGGAGCATCTGAATATTGCTCTGCGACAAAGACCAAGAGCCCACTACCGCACCAATAATGCTCCCGGGGAGTAAAAAGCGTGTTACTTGCCAATCAATGCTTCTTCGAAATATCACTGCACGTGATGGATTAGCGAATAATGCAGCGATTGAGATGATTGGAGCGACCATTTGCGCGCCTACTAAGAATGAAATGACTGGAATTAACAAAGTAGCCGCGCCACCGGCTGCGACAGTACTAAAAAACCAGGCAATAACTCCAAAAATGAATAAGATCATGAAAATCATAGGGTAAACTTAACAGAATCTAATGAACAAATGCGATATCCTGATCCAAAGGCATTAAGTGTAAAAAGGCAATTCAAGATAATTCTAAATATTAGGTGAGGAGGGGTGTTATGAGCTTGTATATACAGTCTACGAGTTTTGCCAGGGGTTATGCGTGGATCGCAGAAGCATGGCCCTATTTTACACGCAATCCTCTAGGATGGATTGCTGCGATGGTAGTGTTCTTTTTAATCTCTATGGTCGTCGGGATTATCCCTTTAGGTGGCATCGTATTAAATATCTTTTACCCAGTAGTTGTTGGTGGTTTTATGCTCGGGTGTATTGCTCATAAAGAGGGCGGTTCTTTCGAGTTTCAACATATGTTTGCCGGATTCAAAGAGCCTTATTTTAAACGTTTGGCAATGCTGGGTGTGTTTTATACTATCATTACTTTCGCGGCTATTATTCTGGTCGGTGTACTCGCTTTTGTGATGTTAGGCGGGTTCGAATTTTTTCAAGAAATTGAGCAAGCACAAATTGATGATGTTTCGGCTTATGCGACAGACATCATGCTGCTTTCGTTAATAGCGGCAACACTCTTCACGCCTTGTGTTATGGCGATTTGGTTTGCTCCGACTATTATCATATCTAGTGAAGAAACGGCAGTTTCTGCGATGCTATTGAGTTTTAATGCGTGTTTAAAAAATATATTGCCGTTTGTCTTGTATGGCATTGTTGTTTTTATATTGGCAATTATAGCTTCTATACCACTCATGCTCGGTTTTTTGGTGTTACTCCCCGTACTCAGCGCGAGTGTCTATGTTTCATATCTGGATTGTTTTAAGAGCGATATAAGCGATGATCCGACTCAATTATTACCGCGTTAGCCTATTGAACTCCGGGCTTAAACTTTAATCAGAGAAAAGCATGATATTTGGATTAAATAATAAATCACAAATTCCCAGTATTGACGCTGCGTTACCTGGACGTCAGACACCGATGCCTGTCGATAGCCGACATTTTGTTAATGGTAATTTGATCAAACCTCCCTTTCCAGAAGATATAGAACAAGCCTTATTTGGCCTTGGGTGCTTTTGGGGGGTAGAAAGAAAGTTCTGGGAATTAGCCGGGATTTATTCAACCGCAGTTGGTTATGCTGGCGGAATTACACCAAATCCGAGCTATGAAGAAGTCTGCACAGGCATGACCGGACATAATGAAGTGGTGCTTGTTAACTACATTCCCGGAGAAATTAGTTTCAAACAGCTATTGGCTGTTTTTTGGGAATCTCACAACCCAACACAAGGCATGCGTCAGGGGAATGATGCTGGTACTCAGTATCGTTCAGGAATTTATGTTTTTAATGAAGAACAAAAAGAAATAGCTCTCTCTATGAGAGATGATTACGAAATTAAACTAAAAGAAGCAGGTTTCTCTTCGATCACGACTGAGATAATTGATGCTCCAGAATTTTATTATGCAGAGACATACCATCAACAGTATCTAGCAAAAAATCCAGCAGGTTATTGTGGTTTAGGTGGCACTGGCGTTAGCTGCTCTAGCTAATAATCATTTCGCCATTTGATGGACAAAAAATAACGACTTATTTTAAATAGGATGAAGAATCTTTTTTTAATTTTTTACTTGGTTTAGTTGGTGCTTTTTGTTTATTAACAGCAATGGTCGCAGTTGATTTAGTATTTATTGCCATCATTGATCCTGATGATGTCCTTATGTAGTTCATGTTATATCTCCGGTTCTTATAATCATTAATTTATTGGAAAGCTGCTGGCATAACGACTAATCCATTCTTCTGTTAACTTTTCTCTGCTTAGAAAGGGGCCTTCTTTATAACGTTTGTCATTTAAATAGAGTTCGATATGACAAATTTGTTCAACGATTCTTAATTTTGGACTGTCTTCAGCATCTAATAGCCATATCCCTATCTCAAAATTATCATTAGTTTCCTTGACCATGACCGTCTTACCTAAAAAGCGATGCGTTTCTTTACGCGTAGGTATAGTTACTTCAATAATGCTGCCTAGTTTTTGATACTCATTGGATGAGAAGGTCAAACCAATATTTGAAGTTTGCGAGCCTTCTACTTTTGATCGTTCCCAAAAACGTAAACGTCTAAATTGAAGTGGAAAACGGTCAGGATGTTTAATAAATCCTACTAGTAATTCATTCTCAAAATTTATCGACTGACCGGCTGACATGGGCGGGGACACAGACCCAACTCCGGGGTGATAAGAAGTACGACTTAGACTTACATCAGCTAACATGATGATCTCCCAATGAATCAAGTACTTATAGAATGTAGTTTTATGACATTATTAGACATAAATCAAGTAAAAATTTAAAAATATCAAGTATTTATAGTTATTATCTAGTAATGACATTAAAAAATAAACTTATAATAATTACTTAAACTATTGATATATATGAATATGTATTGATTAAATGGAAGTATTTTAAATTAACTCAATTTAGTTTTTTAACCTAATTCAATGTCTGGATTTTCGTCGATTGAGATCATTTCTACAGTTGGTTCATCAGGTAATGTGATTTTATTCCATGTATCGACAATCAAATAAATTGTGCCTGATATAACAAGCAGCAAAATAATATCGCCAATTAGATGTCTTTTAATGTAGATAGATAACTCCATAGCAAGATCCTCGCTGTTAATTAGTTAGAACTTACAACAACTAACGCGCCATAGATGAAGTCGTTGACAAAAACATGAACTGTTCACGATCTTTCACAAGAGAATGTGAACTGTGTCAAAATAGTGAAATGAAATTAATGAGGAAAAGTACATGAAGGCGATGGTAGGTTTGGTAATTGCCATACTGATAATTTTTATAGCGAATTTGTTCTGGCCATCAAACCAAGCTAATTATCGCAAGTTGTCATTAAAACAAGACATTATAGAGCAAGGTGAAATTTCAGAAGACACTACTAATAGAGATGTTATTTTAACGACTGATCTTAATGTGCCGAGCGATGATGAAAAAATAAAGTTGATGACAGCGGAATATGAAATTCTTGAAAAGGAACGAAAAAACCTAAAACGTCGACTCTCTCGCTTAAAACATGATATGTGGGGTCAAAAATTTGCTCCAGAAACGGCAAAGAAAATGAGTGAGATAATGCTGAATTCGCATAAGCTGATAAAAAACCCGGATATGTTAGGTGCTTTCTCGAGTGTTAAAGGGATCCAAGATGAGATAACAAAGATTAAATTTGCTCAGAGCTCGATTGAAGAAGTAAGCGAATTGATAGAAGAGAATAAAAAGAGTAATAAAGCGACTGATTGACCAGGATTTATAAGAGCTCAGCAATACAATGGCTTGAATCAGGGGCTATTTCAGTAATCATTATCTTGGAAATTTTATTTTCTAATTCTAAGTAATAGGTAGATTTTGATTCAACACGAATAAAGTTATCTGTATAGCCTGTCCAGGCATTCTTTTCATTGCGTGCCTCCCAAAGAACAGAGTGTGATTTATTGATTTGTTTATGCAAAAAGGTCTGGCGCATAGATTTTGCCAGCTCATGTAGTTGCCGGCTACGTTCTTTCTTTATACTAGAGCTGACATGATTGGCTAATGATGCGGCCTTTGTCCCCTTACGTTTTGAATAAGTAAAAATGTGAATGTGTGAAAACAGAGATTCTTCTATAAATTTAATAGAGTCCTGCCACTCTTCATCAGTCTCTCCTGGAAAGCCAACAATAATATCTGTTGTTAAATTAAAATTTGGTATCTCGTTTCTTGCTCGTAGTATCAAATCTTTAAAATCATCTGTTTTACAGCGTCTCGCCATTCTCCTTAAGACGCTATTACTCCCACTTTGCAAAGGAAGATGTAAATGTGGCATCAAACGTTTATTTGAAAATAAAGAAAAGAAATTTTCAGGTAAATCCCAAGGTTCGACCGACCCAAGACGAATACGAGGTATTTCCGTATCAGAAAGAACCGATTTTATTAACTCGTAAAGGTTTGAATTAATATCACTTCCATAACCTCCTACATGCACACCGGTAAGGACAATTTCTTGTATACCTTGTTGATGATATTGATTAATGTCATGAATAATATCTTTTATTGAACGACTACGTTCATCACCTCTAGCGACAGTAACGATACAAAACGTACAACGATAACGGCAGCCATCCTGTATTTTTATGAATGCTCTGTTTCTTCCCCGTTTAAATATACTTGCTTCACCGGGCTCAGTGGACAAAGCGGGCATAGTTTCACTATTCAATTCTTTTAATGCGATTTCGACTAACTGATCTTTTTGTTTATTATTAATAAGTAGATCAATCCCCTGAATATCGCGCTGAATTTTTTCATCAAGGCTTGCATAACAACCGCTAACGATAAGTTTAGCCTGCGGATTATTCCGATGTGTTCGTCTAATAATTTGTCGTGATTTTTTCACAGCCTCTTGCGTGACGGCACAGGTATTTACGACGAGGACATCTGCTTCGTCAGCATTTTGAGTCACACCATGACCATTTTCCTGAAAGCCTTCGGCCCAGGATTCAATCTCTGCTTCATTTAGACGGCAGCCTAGTGTTTTTAGGTGAATTTGCATGGATAAACTATATCAGATACGACAATTATGTATAAACAGACTTGTGGACAAGTGTTTACTTAAGTTTCGCAAGCTCTAAAATAAGCTTTGGCATATCTTTGTGTTTACCAATAAATGTCGACACATCAAATCGGCAATCTGGATATCTAGCAGTAGCTGTTTCAATAATGGTTGGAATATCGCGTGTAACGTGATTTCCCGAATTCAAAAAATACGGAAAAACGGTAATGCTAGTTGCACTATTGTTAATGACATTGTCTATGCACTGGAGCAGATTAGGTTCTGCCAACTCCAAATAAGCATGTTCAATAATATCGTACTCATCACTAGAATAAGTCTTCACTTGGCTGGCGAGAGTGACGATCTCTTCATTGGATTCTTGTCGGCGGCTTCCATGAGCCAAAATAATAAGAGCGTTCATATTATTTAGACTCCATTAATCTTTCTTTTAAAGACTGCTCAAATTGCACATCTGTCTTTCCGCCAAGGATTTTTGATTGTTCTAACATTTTTTTTGAATTAGAAAAGTCATTTTGTAAAAAATAAGACTTTGCCCATGAGTGGTAAGCGTAGGCTTGTAATGCTTGGTTCGATGATTGGCTCGATTGCTCATGTAAATCATTTGCATCACTAAATAATTCTTTTTGTAGTGGGTTTTCTTTAGTTAATGCGCAGCTTGCTGTTGTATAAGCATAATCTGCAAGGAAACCACTTTCTTTTAAACCTTTATTATACGCTTGCATAAACATTGCCACGGCCTTACAGGACTTTTTTTCATTGTTATAAAGCAAACCATAGCCAAGATAAATATATGCATTATCCGGGTTTAATAACCATGCTTGATTAAAACGTTGCATCGCTTTATTGAAATTATTCTGGCCATACATTTCAAAAGCACGTTCAATATAACCTTCAGCAGCATGTTCGCGACTACTAAATGATCGCGTAGATTTTACGATAAATTCATTATCTTTTTTCAAAAGTTCGGTGTTATTTTTCCTGTCTTCTCCACCATACATCGGTAGTAAACTACTATCAGTGCTTGCTAGTGAAGAACTTGTGAAAATTAAAAACAAGCATGTCTTTAATATTAGTTGTTTGATCATAGTAATGTGAATAAATAGTATTTTATATTAATGTTGTAAAAGCGTTTCAAGATGTTTCCCAATGCATAATGGTAATGCTTGCAAATTATAACCACCTTCGAGTAAAGAAATAATACGATTCTCACAATGCTGATTAGCTTTTTCCATGATACGTTCTGTCATCCAGGCAAATGAGTCCGTAGATAGATTTATATTCGCCAAAGGATCAACCTGATGCGCATCAAAGCCAGCAGAGATCAAAATAAACTCAGGCTTGAATACATCGAGTCTGGGCAAGATCGCTTCCATAAAGGCTTTTTCATAATCTTTGTCTGTAGCCCCTACCGGCATTGGGCAGTTTAATGTGGCACCGTTACCTCTACCAACCCCTGTCTCAGAATAGTTTCCAGTGCCGGGATAGAATGGGTATTGGTGTGTGCTGATGTATAAAACCGATGGGTCTTCTTCAAATAAATGTTGTGTGCCGTTCCCGTGGTGTACATCCCAATCAATGATGGCAATCTTGTCAATGCCATGTGTATTTTGAAGATAACGTGCTAGAACAGCAATGTTATTAAATAAACAAAATCCCATTGCCATGGACATTTCCGCATGGTGCCCAGGTGGCCTAATTAGGGCAAAGGCATTATCGACAGTTTTATTAATGACCTCATCGGCAAGTTGAATCGAGCTACCTGCTGCAAGCAGGGCGATATCGAACGACTCAGTGCACACACTGACATCCATAGAATCTAGGTGACTATTGCCAGACCGACAGACTTCTTCAGCGCGTCTTACATAATCAGTATCATGAACCCTTAATATTTGTTCTAGTTCTGCTGAGTGCGCCTCAACTTGAGTCAAGGATTCGTACCAAGACTGTGTTTCTAGATATTTTAATGCTACAGATAAACGCTCACTACATTCCGGGTGACCATCCCCTGTGTCATGGGCCAGAAATAGAGCGTCTTGTACAAGGCCTGTTTTCATTTAAATAAAGTTTTGCTGCCAGTTATTAAACGTTTCGTTATTATACGTCTTTTACAACAATATAAAGACGCAATCTAACTATGTATAAGCCAAAAAAACCCGTGTTCACAAAGCAAAAGAGAGCTTTTGGTTCATGGGAATCAACGATCACAACTGGCTTGATGCTTGAGAGCAGTGTTGGTTTAGGTGAAATCAGTATCTTTGGCGATGATATTTACTGGGTGGAGATGCGAGCCAATGAAGGCGGTCGTTATGTTGTTGTGAAACGAACCAGCGATGGACAGGAATTAGATGTTATTCCTTCTGAATATAACGCGCGTACACGTGTACATGAATATGGTGGTGGTTCATACCTTGTGACAGAACGAGGAGTAGTCTTTTCTAATTTCAATGACCAATGTTTGTATCTGGTTGACGCTAATAAAAATTGCAAGAAACTAACTGATCGAGAAGATTGTCGCTATGCAGATATGATATACGATAGTCATCGAGAACGAATTATTTGTGTACGAGAAGACCACTCTGACAAAACTCGAGAAGCGATCAATACAATAGTCGCTGTGCCATTACTAGATGCTGGTGACGAAATCATTCTTCAATGCGGGGCTGATTTCTATTCTAATCCAAGGCTGAGCCACGATGGGCAGCAACTGTGTTGGATTAGTTGGTTGCACCCAAATATGCCATGGGATAATACTAGTCTATTTGTTGCTGAGATTAATAATGCAGGTGAATCAGGAAAAGCAAAGTTCATAGCCGGAGGCGATGATAATGAAGCGGTTTGCCAACCGTTGTGGAGTCCTGATGACACACTTTATTTTATATCTGATAAAAAAAATTGGTGGAATTTATATCGCTTGAATGAAAATGGTATTGAATGCGTTATAGAACGTGACGCAGAGTTCGCTGTGCCTCAATGGTCATTTCGTGAATGTAATTATGATTTTATTGATAATAATTCAATCATGTCGGTCTATAGGCAGCAAGGCTTGGCATATCTTGCAGTGATCAATACGAATGAAAATAAACTTGAGACCTTATCTCTTCCCTATACTGATATTGAATCGCTAGTCTGTGATCAACATACCGCATGTTTTCTCGCCGCTTCACCGAATGAATTCGCATCGATCATTGAATATGACATTGAACAGCAAAATATTAACGTCATTCAAAAATCAAATACCATTCGCCTGGATCAAAAATATATCTCTGTTGGTGAAAGCATCAGCTTTCCTGTGGACGAAGATAAAAATGCACATGCTATTTTCTATCGACCACAGAATAGATACTTTACTGGGCTAGATGATGAAAAACCGCCGTTAATAGTGATGAGCCATGGTGGTCCAACGGGCGAATCACATAACGGTCTTAAAATGGTGGCGCAGTTTTTCAGCAGTCGTGGATTTGCCGTACTCGATGTGAACTATGGTGGCAGCAGCGGTTATGGACGCGAGTATCGTCAACGTTTAAACGGCAACTGGGGTATTGTAGATGTTAATGATTGTAGTAAGGCAGCGATGTATGTTGCCGAACAAGGTTGGGTCGATAAAGATCGTTTAGCGATTCGTGGTGGTAGTGCAGGTGGCTTCACCACTCTAGCAGCATTAGCGTTTACCGATGTCTTTAAGGCCGGCGCCAGCCATTATGGCGTAAGTGATTTAGAAGCCTTGGCAAAAGAAACGCATAAATTTGAATCCCGTTACCTCGATACACTTATTGGTGCATACCCCGAACAACAACAGATATATAAAGAACGTTCACCCGTTAATGCTGTAGAAAAATTATCATGTCCTGTTATTTTCTTCCAGGGATTGGAAGACAAGATAGTATTACCCAATCAGGCAGAGATGATGGTAGATGCATTAAAAGAAAAGGGAATCCCGGTTGCCTATATCGCCTATGAGGGTGAACAACATGGTTTTCGACAAGCTAAGAATATTAAGCGTACCTTAGAATCAGAATTGTATTTCTATTCAACAATATTTAATTTCAAGTGTGCGGACAAGGTTGAGCCAGTAACGTTTCTATGAAAAAGTATTATCTGCAGTGGGCCCGTTACTGTTGAAAGCTAAGCGACTAGTTCTGCATTTGTTCATTTTCATCTGCCAAATTGGAAGTAGAGCGTTTAGCAATAAAGACCAAGTGTCCTGAAAATTGCACCTTAAGAAAGTTACGTTCACGGTGCTCCAAGCGAAATAATCTACTAATTAACCCAACGAACATGTATAAATAGTTATGTGTTAGTAAAAGACGCAACCATTTAGATGGGCTAAGCAGTTGGCGTATAATCAAATATAGGGCATCAACTCCAGGACGAATTTCTTTAAGATTAAACCCCGCGTCACCAAATACTTGAGATACACCATAGGGAGTAAGGTTAGAAATGCTATAAGAGTGAAAAGGCTCTAAATATGACACAGATCCAATGAATGTTCCGCCACTTTTCAGAACTCGAAAGGCTTCAGGAATTAAAGCGTCAATATATCGCACATGCTCTAAAACCTGATTACAATATATCAAATCGAAATAGTTATCGTCATACGGAAGATTGATACCATCAAAGCTCAATATTAAATCGTTTTCTCGTGTGCGTTTCTTGACTTCTGGTGAGTTTTCAATATCTACTCCGTGCCATTTAATACTCTTTCCTGAACGATTAAATAGTTCAAAGGAACCTCCTTCTCCACAGCCTAAATCAAGAATTTTTGTTCCTCTTGGCAGATTATTAAGATGGGGTTCTATATAAGATGATAGAGATACAATCTCAGAATGATCTGAAGGTAAATATTTACTAATAGCAGCATAATTATTTAGAGATCGTATTTCTGACTCTAGCTTTTTCATCTAAATTACCTGTTATTAAGTTGTCATAAAAAGCGCGTATCATTTTTCTAAAACACTTAATTTAAATAACTAATAACGGCCGCTGTGTACTCCTTCGTATTTGCTGTCCCCTGTAGATCACCTGTACGTGTTTTCGGATCGCTTAAGGCTGCTTTAATCGCATCACGCAAGCGGTCACCAAGTGGTTTTTCTTCGATGTGATCCAGCATCATTGCAGCGGCAAGGAGTAGGGCGGTTGGGTTTGCAATACCTTGGCCTGCGATATCAGGGGCTGTGCCATGCACGGCTTCAAATATTGCCGCATCTTCACCAATATTGCCTCCTGGTGCGAGGCCAAGTCCACCAATCAAACCGGCAATTTCATCAGAGAGTATGTCGCCGAACATATTCGTGGTTAAGATCATGTCGAATTGAGCTGGGTTGGTAACCAATTGCATAGCGGTGTTATCGACAATGCGATCTTCAATGATAAGTCCTTCGTATTTCTTTTCAGTACTGACTTCTCGTGCAGTTTCAAGGAATAGACCTGTCAGTTTTTTTAGAATGTTTGCTTTATGTACAATCGTTATTTTTTTACGATTATTTTTAATAGCATAATCAAACGTATATTTTGCGATCTTGCGACATCCTGAGCGAGTAATAATACCGGATGCTTCAGCAACGGCTTTAGGGTCATCGTCAATAGGAATGTAATGTTCAACACCGACATAGAAGCCTTGTGTATTCTCACGAATTAGAACGATATCAATATTGTCATAGCGGCGGCGATCATGGAGGTAGGATACCGCTGGTCGAACATTCGCATATAATTTAAATTCTTCTCGTAACCGTACGTTTGCAGAACGGAAGCCATCACCGATTGGGGTGCCCAGAGGTGCTTTCAGTGCAAGTCTCGTTTCACGGATATTATCCATCATTGCTTGTGGTAGGGGATCGCCAAATTCTTCAAAGGCAGATAGCCCGGCTTTAAACCGGTGCCATTCAAACTTTGCACCGAGTGCATCTAAAATTTCTATTGTTGCGTCAAGGATCTCTGGTCCAATGCCGTCGCCCTCGATTAATGTTGCTGGTGTAGTTTTAATGACAACTCTCCCTAAATACTATTGAGTAGTGAAACAATTGTGTTTCAGCCAAGGATTATACTAAATGATTGTTACAGATTGTTATTTGTTGTAGCGGGCTTTTTAGCATTTACTGTTCTTGTATCGACAGTGTTCTCTTTCGGTGGCGATATTAAGTCATTTAATATCTCTGCAGTTTCATTTAGCAATATATCTATCGGATCATCTTCTTCGCTTTCTTCATCAGATGCTTCCAGTTCTTCTTCTGTATCATCCAGCGGCGGCAATCCTTTTTCAACGCGCATGGCATTTTGAATATCTTTTTTTGCAGTTAATAGCTCTTCACGCTCTGTCTTGCGTTTGCTTTCCAGCAATGAGATTTCCTTTGTATCGCTAGCTTCACGTTTTACATTTAAGTCATCCATTAATAACTGAAATAACTTATTCTCTTTGATCCTTTTCTCGTGCTCTACTTTAGCAATTTCAAATCTATCTATAGGAGCACTGGTTGGATAGTATCGCGCTGGTTTGACCTGGTCCCATGGTAATGCATTTTCATAAGCACGTTCTCCTTGATCGGAAGAATCTTCCGCTGTTGGAAAAATGATATCCGGCACGACGCCTTTATGTTGATTACTACCACCGCTTACACGGAAGAATTGTGCAATCGTTGTTTTTAATCGGCCGTGGTCTTCATTGCTTTCTTTAATAAAGCGATTCAAGTCAATGACATTTTGCACCGTGCCTTTGCCAAAGGTAGGTTCGCCAATAATAATGCCTCTACGGTAATCCTGAATTGCACCGGCAAAAATTTCAGAGGCCGATGCGCTATTACGATCTACCAAAACCGCTAATGGGCCAGGGTAGCTAATACCGGGTTCTGGATCGTAATTGATATCAACTCTACCGGAAGCATCCTTGGTTTGAACAACAGGTCCTCTATCGATAAAGAGGCCGGTAAGTTCCAAAGCTTCTGACAATGAACCGCCGCCATTACTACGCAGATCGATTATCAATCCAGCGATGTTTTCTTCTTTGACCATGGACTTAATTAATTTACGTACATCACGCGAGGTGCTTTTATAATCTTTTTTACCTTCCGCTTGAGCAGCGAAGTCGATGTAGAAGGTGGGAAGGTTAATTACGCCGATACGTGTCTTTGTATCTGGGACATCAATAATACTTGAACTGGCATCTTGTTCTTCAAGTTTTATTTTATCGCGAGTCATCGTCACTATTTTCGATGTGCCTTCTGCGCCGATATCTTTAGGCAAAACCTCAATTCTTATAATACTGTCTTTAGGACCTCGAATAAGGTCAACGACATCGTCCAGACGCCAGCCAATCACGTCGACTATCTTGCCATCCTTGTCTTGTCCAACACCGACAATCCTGTCGTCTGCTTTTAACTGATTACTTAAGTCTGCGGGGCCACCTGTTATAATTTTTACGACTTGCGTGTAATCATTGTCACCACGTAAAACAGCTCCAATGCCTTCTAGCGATAAGCGCATGCTTATATCGAAGTTTTCTGATGTACGAGGTGAAAAATAGGCTGTGTGTGGTTCTATCGCTGTGGTGTAGGCATTAATAAAGGATTGGAATACATCGTTTGAGTTTAGTTGTAGCGTGCTGCTAAGTATGCGGTTGTAACGATCTGTTAAGGTTTTTTTAATTTCATCAGGTTCTTTTTTGGTGAGTTTTAAATTCAACACATCGTTTTTGACACGTTTATGCCAAAGCTTGTCTAGCTCAGCTTTATTTGCGAACCAATCATCTTCACGACGATCAAAGCGATAGGTTTCATCAATAGCAAAGTCAAAATCAGAATTAATTGTATTAAGCGCAAACTGTATGCGTTCATCAACACGCTTGCGATAGCGTTTGAATATTTCGAAGGCAGGGTCCAGATCTGATCTGATGATGGCATTATCGATTTCGTATTTATACCGGTCAAATTCATCAATATCTGTCTTCAGAAAATAGGCCTTGTTTTGATCAAGGTTTTCCAGATAGTGCTTGTATATTAATGCAGAAAGATTGTCGTCAAGTTCGGTTTTTTTGTAATGGTATGTTGTTAAGATATGCGTTATTAATTCACTTGCCCGAATATGTTTACTTTCTGGTTCTAGTGCTGAGGCAGGTACCGTTTTTATGTCCGCGGAGACATTAGATATGACTAGGAGTAGCGTGCCGGCAAATAAGAAGAGTTGTCTGATATTTTTCAAGATAAGTAATACTCGGTTTGTCTATTAATGGAGATAGCTATTTATCTACTAATGACTGTTAATACTAGTATAAGTGCAATCTAATATAACTATTAACTTATAAACAGTATGAACTTTCAATAATTGATATCTCATGTCCATATGGGCATGCAATAATTATTCAAATCTGGCCAAATCTTCGCTAGTACTGATTTTAGTGATTAATTCTTCAACTTTAGTGGCTTTTTCTGAATCACCGCCTAAAAATCCAGGTGCTTCTCGGTAGTAGTCCATTAGATCGTCAAGGATATCAATGTTTTGGCTATCTAACTCTGCTGCAATTTCAAGATGAACCAGCGTTTTCTTTGCATAGCTGATGGCTTTGAACCAGTTGGTTCTTTCCGCTTCACGACCATAGCTTTTTGCTAAAATATGATGGTATTCAGCGACTTTGGGATCTATTTCGACAGCAACCTTAAGTTTTTTTATGGCTTCACTGTATTTTTCGTCTTCAAAATGAGCCAAGCCGCTATTAAATAAGCTCTCTGATTCTGCATTGGCAATAGCGATTCCGCTGAAAGCGAAAGCGCATAACAGAGCGGTAATCAGCTTGTGTAAGCTGGATTTAATGGACATTTTCATAGGGATGTAGAGTATAACGCTATTATTTCGTTCTAATAAAGTTAAAAATAACATATAAAACCGTTCATAAACATAGAATAACCATCATTTTTATAATGTCTCTAACATCAAATCTGTACACATCAATTCGGGTCAAGCTTATTCTTTTTATTGTTATTCCCATCATATTTTTTTTTATTGTAGGTGTGTTTATAACGATTTCAAAAATATCGACGTCTACAGAAGAGCAATTGTCTAAGAATGTCATTATTCAAGCGAAGAATTATGCGGCGATTCTTGAATCTGAATTTAATGCAATAGCCAGTCTGGCAAGTGTGAATGCGGGCATGTTAGAAAATAATGCTAGTTTGAGTGAAGATCTACTCTTGTCAGTCTTGAAAAATACGCTTTTAAGTAAGACACAAATTTATGGTGTTGGGGTCATCTTTGAAAAGGATATTGATGAAAAATCATCAATTTATTTTTACAAGACTAACGACGGAGAAGTCAGCCCTCTTGTAATAAATGAATCTAAGCATTTAAAAAAAGAGTACTGGTATTTGGAAACAAAAATCGCTGATGCAGCTAATTGGTCTGAACCTTACATTGCTGAAGCATTAGGAAAAAATATAATAGCGACCGTTGCACTACCGTTTCACCTTGAAGATAAATTTGCGGGTGTCAGTTTTATCGACATTGATTTAACCAAACTACAAAAGCATTCAGGCCTAGAAACGTTAACGGATAATGCCTTCGTTATTACTAGTAAGAAGGGACGATTTATTACGCATCCAAATCCTAGTTTAATAATGACTAAAACTTTGCAAGATGTTTCTCGAGAGATTAATGATCCTGGTTTAGTTTTATTGAATAAAGAAGTACGTGAAGGTAAAAGTGGACAGGTAAGAGTTGAGAAATTATCTACCGACATTGATGAGCCCTACTGGCTTTTTTATGCGCCAATTAAATCCACCGGGTGGGGTTTTGAAACTGGGCTGCCAGAACGAGAGGTATTAGCTTTCGCAAAGATGCAAACTCAACGGGCTGTGTTTGGAATCAGTATTATATTAGTTCTCGCGATAATTTGTGTGTTGGTAGTTTCAAATAGTTTAACTCGTCCTCTTAAAATATTAACTGATGCGGTACAACAGTTAGCCGATGGTGATCTGACTACAAGTATTACAGCTATAACTACGAAAGACGAAATAGGGCAGTTGAGTCAAGCATTCAATAACATGACGCTTCAGCTTAGACAGTATGTTGTCGAATTAAATAAACAATATGCCACGCGCGCTAATGTTGAAAACGAATTAACCATCGCACGGAGTATTCAATCAACGTTAATTCCTAACAAGTTCCCGGCATTTCCCGACTATGATGAATTTGATTTGCATGGTCTCAGTCATGCTGCAAGTCATGTGGCTGGCGATTTTTTTGATTTCTTCCTGTTGGATTCATGCCGTTTATTTATCGTTATAGCAGATGTATCGGGGAAGGGCGTAGGTCCTGCGCTTTTAATGGCGGTCAGTCGTACACATATTAGAAATCTTGCGGCCAAAGGCCATAGCCCCGCTCAAATACTGACCGAATTGAATGAACTCATGATACATGATCGAGAACAACCGATGTTCGTTACGGTATTTGTTGCTGAATATAATATAAGCAGTGGAGATCTGTGTTATGCCAATGGCGGGCATGTTGCACCGTATATAATTAATAAAGATGGTTTAGTAACGCAATTTGGTGGACCAACAGGGACGATAGTGGGTATGTTGGAAGATGCGGAGTTTGGGGAGGAAACTATAAAGCTTAAGAAAGATGAAACGATTGTTTTATATACCGATGGAATTTTAGAAGCACGTATTCCAGATGGCGAGTTTTTTGGAGAGCGGCACTTTGAAACATTATTATCTGCCAATGCAGAAATGAGTCTTTTAGAACTCTGTGATTCTGCATTGGCAACTGTAAAAGCATATCAGGCTAATAAATTAAGTGATGACGTCACCTTATTAGCACTGAGAAAACTTAATTAATTCGATTACTTAATTATTTCAATAAGCTCGATATCAAACAATAAGGTGGCGTTAGGGCCAATTGCACCACCAGCACCACGTTGACCGTATGCTAAATCTGAAGGCACGACGATTTGCCATTTAGAGCCTGTGGTCATTAATGGCAATGTTTCTTGCCAGCCTTTTATAACCTGATTAGCAGCAAGTTCGACAGGTTCTCCACGTGCATAGGAACTGTCAAATTCAGAACCATCAATGAGTGTGCCACGATAATGAACAAGCACCTTACTGCTGCTTGAAGGCTTTTTGCCTGTGCCTGCGGTAATAACTTTGTATTGCAACCCACTAGCTGTTTCTGTAACGCCTTCTTTTGTTTTGTTTTCAGCTAAGAATTTTTCACCATTGGCCTTGTTTGTAGATGCCTGATTATTTTTTCTATCTTGTTCCTCTTTCTGAAATTCTTGCATGATAACTTGCATATCATCTTTACTTATTTTTAGTTCTGAACTTGTTAGAACATCTTCAATAGCTTGTAAAAAAGCAGGCGTATCCAGTTCCATCCCTTGACGGTTGACGTTTTCCCCAAAGACTACACCCAACGTGTAGCTGATCTTCTCTAAGTCCGTTTCTACTTTTGCTGCATATGCATTTAAAAAAGTAAAACTTAAAATTAGAACAAAAGCAGATTTGAATATTTTCATAAAGACCTCAATTTAGATTAAATATTTTGTAATGGTGGGAAGCGACGACATGTTCCCATAAAACTATGAGTCAGCCAACCCGATATTAGTTCTCCATTGTTTAAATTAAGAAGGCGATCTAGGTCTCGACTGTATGACTTGTTCGAGAAATTGAATAGGATTCACATTATTAGGGATGGCGTCTGAAAGACTACGGCGATACTGACGTGCGCCCGGCTGGCCTTGGTACAGGCCGATGATATGACGGGTCAGGCTTTTAATATTGAATCCACGGTCGATTTGTTCAACAGCGTAATCTTTGAATTTATCCAGTATTTCTTCTCGAGATGATAATGGTGAGTCATCCTCATAAAGGAGTTTGTCTGCTTCAACTAATATGAAGGGGTTTTGATAAGCAGCTCGCCCAACCATGACACCATCGACATGTTCTAATTGTGATTTTATTTGTGATAATTCGGTAAAGCCACCATTTATAGTTATATTTAATGTTGGAAACTGCTGTTTTATTTTATGCACACGTTCATAGTTCAGTGGAGGGATTTCTCTGTTTTGTTTGGGACTTAAACCACTTAAGATGGCTTTTCTCGCATGAATTATAAATGTATTACAACCTGCTTTACTGACAGACCTGATAAATTTCTCAAGAAATTCATATGAGTCTTGTTCATCTATGCCAATCCTTGTCTTTACTGTGACGGGAATTTTCACGGTAGATTGAATCTTGTTTACGCATTCACTTACGAGTTCTGTATTTGACATCAAGCAAGCACCAAATTGACCATTTTGCACACGGTCACTAGGGCAGCCAATGTTTAAATTAACTTCGTCATAACCTTCGTTTTCGGCAATATGCGCGCATTCAGCAAGATCAACCGGATTATTCCCACCCAATTGAATAGCTAAGGGATGTTCTATTTCGTTGAAATCAAGAAATCGTTTACGGTCGCCATGGATTAATGCACCGGTAGTTATCATCTCCGTATAGAGCACAGCATGTTTTGATAACAGGCGCATAAAATACCGAAAGTGTTTATCGGTATGGTCCATCATTGGTGCGATACTCAATCGTCTATCAATTTTTCTTGAGTGCATGACAATCTAATTAATGCTTATTGTTAGAAATAATTGAATGCGTGAATGATGGACGTAAATAAAATCCACGGGGTAGCGTTAATTTATTCTCCCCCGATTGGTTCTTATCTTTAGTTAAGCTTTTGGAATGAGCTGCTTTGGGTCGAATTTGTAAATATTTTCCCATAGAGGAACTGATCTTATCTATGTTACCTAATACGATCATGTCACAGAGTTCTTGCCAATCATCTTTCAACTGTTTTTCTTGTGTTGTACTTGGTTGCCATAATACAGGTGACCCTATACGTCTCAATGGAACAGGGGCGCTCTTACTTGCTTCAAATGGTATCCACAATACTTCAGTCAACTTACATTTTACCAGCGATGACTCCCAGGAAGATAAGGCAACTGGGTCGAGTTGTGTAACACAAATGTAAGTTGATTCTTTTGGTTTTCCATTATCACCAATAGGGATTGATTTTAATTCGATCCCTAAATTCATAAAATCGGGTTCTGGAGCACTAGCGGCATTTGCGCCAAGTGAGAGTTCTAATAAGTTTCCAAACCAGCCTTTTGCATGAGTCGACGATTGCGGAACGCTCTTTCCCATCATATTTGCGAGTTGTTGTATTGTCAGCCCCGCTATACTCTCAGCACGTCCTATTAACTCTTGCCTGGTAAGCGGAGGTGCGATACTCATAGAATAAAATTACACAAATAAGTATCAGGATAGCGCATCAATAATTGAACTCTTCAAACATTCAAATTTCAATGGATCATCGATCATTTTGTTTTCGTCATTTTGTAAATAAAAAATATCTTCAGCACGCTCACCATAGGTTGCAATTTTTGCATTTTGTAACTTAGCGCCGCACATATCCATTGCCATTCCTATACGCGACAGCACCCCGGGTCGGTCAATAGTGCTGACTTCCATGATGGTTCGATTATTCTTTTCATCCGATTCGAAGGTAATATGTGTCGGTATGTTGAAACTTTTTAATTGTCTTTTTTCGAGCCAATCACCTTGTCCCATTTTATTTGACGTAGATTTTAGTTCTTTTAGTATCCGGCTTTTTACTTCATTGCTTCGATCATTGTTTTTAATCAGCGCACCATCATTTTCTAAAACGACAAATGTATCTAATGTGAAATCTTTTCGATTAGTAATGATTTTTGCATCAACAACAGTAAGTCCCAATTTTTCAATTGCTCTGGTTGCTGTAGCGAAAATATTTTTTCTATCTTGCATGTAGACAAAAATAAGGCTCCCACCACGGCTAGACTTTTTCATAACCAAAACTAATGGGTCTGATTTATTTTTATGCTTGAGAATCCCTTCTGTATGCCAGGCAACTTCATCGGTGTTATGTCTAAGAAAATAATCTTCGTCAACGGTTTTCCAAAGACTAAGGATGCTTTGTTCAAGCATGTCTTTATTAGCAATTAATGCTAGTGATTCTTGTTTTGTATCTTTAATACGCTCTTTTTTCAGTATGGGCTTTTCATTGCCACGTCTTAATTCATATAAGGTGCGTTGATAAAGGTTTGTTAATTGTGTCGATTTCCAGCTGTTCCAAAGTTCCGGGTTGGTGCCACATATGTCTGCCACAGTAAGGATATGCAGATAATCTAAGTGATTCTGATCACGGACTTCATTGGCAAATTTCTTTATAACTTCTGGATCATCAATGTCTTCGCGTTGCGCAGTTTTGCTTATCAATAAATGTTTCTCTACTAGCCAGGCAACAAGTTTTGAGTCGTAATCACTCAATTCATGCATCTTACAAAAGGTAAGAGCATCTTTAATGCCCAATTTGGCATGGTCTCCACCACGACCCTTTGCAATATCATGAAATAAACCAGCAAGATAAAGTAGCTCCAGTTTTGGTAGTTTCTTGGTGATACCGTTACAAATTGGAAATTTTTCTTTGTATTCATCTGTTCCAAACAGCCTAAGGTTTTGAATGACTGTTAAAATATGTTCGTCAACCGTAAAAATGTGAAATAAATCAAATTGCATCTGTCCTTCAATGGCTGCAAAAGTAGGCATGTATGCACCTAAAACGCCATAGCGATGCATCATTCTAAGTTTGTGCCCGACCATGTTTGGTTGTTTTATTATTTCTATAAACAGGCTTTTATTTCGGATATCATTTCGAAAATCATCATCTATCAAATGCAGATTGTTTCTGATAAGTCGTATTGTACTGGCACGTACACCTTTTGTTGTTAGATCTTGCTGACAGAGCAGAAAAATTTCGAACAGGGCAAATGGATAGCGTTTAAAAATATTTTTATTGACTACTTCTATGTAGTCGTTTCTTTTCTGGAAACGACTATTGATTGGGATAATTTTTTCTTTGCGTTTTTTGTAGATTATTTCTTCTTGAAAATGTTGTAGTAACATTTCATTCAAACGGATTATTTCCCGTATCGATTTGAAATACATTTTCATGAATTCTTCGATACCTTTATTGTCTTTACTGGAGAATCCCATCAATTCTGCTACAGGTCTTTGATATTCAAATAACAACCGATCTTCCCGGCGATTTGTTGTTATATGTAAGGCAAAGCGAACGCGCCAGAGTAAATTTCGTCCTGATTCGAGCAGGCTATACTCTTCCTTGGTGAGGAATTTATGTTTCACAAGACTGTTCAAGTCGATATTGTCAAAATGGCGTTTGGCAACCCAACTGATCATCTGGATATCTCTTAATCCACCAGGTGATTCTTTTACGTTCGGTTCGAGTTTACTTGCAGAGTCATTATATTTTTCATGTCGCGCTTTTTGTTCTATTAGCTTGGCTTCAAAATATTTTCGTGTTGGCCAGATTTTTTTAGGACTAGTTGCTTTACGCATTTTTTCATAAAGTTTCTCATTCCCACAAAGCAATCTGGATTCCATGATATTAGTCATAATCGTAATATCATTTTTAGCTTCATACTGACATTCATTTACAGTTCTGACGCTGTGTCCAACTTCAAGCCCGAAGTCCCATAAAAAAGTAAGAAATGATGACACTTGTTGTTTATTATTTTTATTTGCCCATCGCTTTTCAAGGATCATGAGATCAATGTCTGATGCAAGTAATAGTTCAGAACGACCGTAGCCGCCTACAGCAACCAAGGTGAAGTCATCAGAAGTTACAAATTGTCGCCAGGCAATAACCAGTAATTGGTCAATGAACCAACCTTGTTTTTTGACAATAAGTTCAATGTTCTCGCCAGATTTGAATTCCTCGGAAAGGTAATCGTAGCCGTTCTTCAGCGATGATTTAAATGTGGCTAATGGTTGATCTTGTTGTTTCAATTCTCTTTGAAAAAGTGCTTCATCAAACAAAAAGTCATCCGCAATAATATTACACATTATGGATTAATATTCCTCATCGGGACGAATAGTCAAGACTTCATAGCCATCGTCAGTGACAAGAATCGTATGCTCCCATTGCGCTGACAAACTTCGATCCCGAGTCACTACCGTCCAGTCGTCAGACAGCAATTTGACTTCACGTTTGCCTAAATTGATCATTGGTTCAATAGTAATGGTCATGCCAGCTTCTAGTTTGAAACCGGTATTGGGTTTGCCATAATGTACAATTTGCGGGGCTTCATGAAATTCCTTGCCAATGCCGTGGCCGCAATACTCTCGAACCACCGAACAATTATTTTGTTCTGCGATGGTTTGTATTGCATGGCCGATATCCCCTAGACAAACGCCAGCACGAACTAACTGAATACCTTTTTTCATACATTCATAAGTGACGTCAACCAAACGTTTTGCGCGGATAGATGGTTCTCCAACAAAAAACATCTTACTAGTGTCACCATGATAACCATCTTTGATAACAGTAATGTCGATATTGATGATATCGCCGTTTTTGAGTTTTTTGTCGCCCGGTATCCCATGGCAAACGACATGGTTAACGGAGGTGCAAATTGATTTCGGGAATCCATGGTAATTCAGAGGCGCTGGAATAGCCTGTTGTTCATTTACGATATAATCGTGGCAAATTCGGTCAAGTTCTTCCGTGGTCACGCCACTTTGTACTTTGGGGCCAATCATCTCCAGCACTTCAGCAGCGAGTCGACCCGCCATGCGCATTTTTTCAATTTCATCGGCAGTTTTAATGGTTGCAGTCATAGATTCAGTAGTCCATTTATGGGCTTTGGTAATTGTTGTTGTATATGTTCTATGGTATAAAGCGTCCGCGATTTTCGCAAATACATTAATTAACCGTCACACGCATGCTTCAACCATATATAGGGTGCCTGTCAGAAATAAATTTTGGCAGGTTGGTATATGGGGAATGCGGAGGCTTAACCCTAAACAGGAGAATTTAACATGTCTAACGTCACCATGCGTGAAATGCTGGAGGCTGGTGTTCATTTTGGCCACCAAACTCGATACTGGAACCCCAGTATGGCACCATATTTATTTGGTCAACGCAATAAAATCCATATTATCAATCTCGAAAAAACGCTTCCTTTATACGAAGAAGCTGTCAATTACGTCAGTAAAATGGCTTCAAAGAAGGGTACGATATTATTTGTCGGCACCAAACGTTCTGCTCAGTCAATTGTAGCTGAAGAAGCGAAACGCTGCGGTATGCCTTATATAAATCGCCGTTGGTTGGGCGGTTTATTAACTAACTTCAAGACTGTACGTGGCTCGATTAATCGACTGAAAGAAATCGAAGCGATGCAAACGGATGGCCGTCTTGAACGAATCAACAAAAAAGAACAACTCATGCTGAGACGCGAGTTAGAAAAGCTGGAAGCCAATTTATCTGGAATTAAAGATATGAAAGGCATCCCAGACGCAATATTTATTATTGATGTGGGCTACGAAAACATTGCTGTCAGTGAAGCTGTAAAGCTTGGCATACCCGTAGTAGGTGTTGTCGATAGTAACAACAGCCTTAAAGGTGTTGATTATGTTATCCCAGGGAATGACGACGCTATTCGTTCTATATCGCTGTATGCCAAGGGTATAGCGGATGCTATTCTCGATAGTCGTCAATCTGTTGCGCATTTGGGTGGTTCTGAAAATAGCGATGAATTGATAGAAATTGATGAATCTGGTGCTCCTGTAGAATCAGGTGAAGACACCAGTGCTAAACCTAAAGTCGCTAAAAAGGCCGCTAAGAAAAAAGCAGCAAAGAAGGCTGAAAGCGATGAAGTTAGTGCCGATGCCGTCGAAGAAACTGATTCAAATGATGCTGATGCGACTGAAAAGAAGGTAGCTAAAAAGAAAACTGCTGCTAAGAAAAAGGTTGCCAAAAAGACAGCTAAGAAAGTCAGCAAAAAAACTGCTGCAAAGACAGAAGCTGAAGAGTAGCGATTAATTCTATTGATCATTATTTAAAGAAATTTTAGAGGAATATCTGATGCAAATTACTGCCTCAATGGTTAAAGAGCTCCGTGAACGTACTGGTGCGGGGATGATGGATTGTAAAAAGGCTTTGAATGAAGCCGATGGTGATATCGAAGTAGCGATTGAAGAAATGCGTAAATCTGGCGCAGCAAATGCGGCTAAGAAAGCAGGTAGAATTGCTGCTGAAGGCATTATTGCTGTTAAACAAAGTGATAAAAGTGCCATCATTCTAGAAATTAATTGTGAAACTGATTTCGTAGCAAAAGACGAAAATTTTCTTAACTTTGCAGATAGTGTTATTGAAGCTATAGACACACACGGCCCCGCTGATGTTGAAGCATTGATGGGATTGAGTGCTGGCGATCAGACAGTTGAGGAAGCAAATCAGCAATTAATCGCCAAGATAGGTGAAAAAATCACTGTTAGACGTTTTGAAAAACTAACTTCAGAAGGTCAAATTGGAAATTATTTGCACGGTAATCGTATTGGTGTGATCGTTGAGATTAAAGGTGGCGATGAAGCTTTGGCAAAGGATCTGGCAATGCACATTGCTGCTAGTAAGCCAGTTTGTGTTAGTGAAGATGAAGTGTCGCAAGATATTCTTGATAAAGAAAAAGAAATATTTTCTGCACAGGCTGAAGAAAGTGGTAAACCTGTCGAAATCATAGAAAAAATGGTTAGTGGCCGAATCAAGAAATTTCTTAAAGAAATTACTTTGCTTGGACAGCCTTATGTCAAAGATCCAGATCAAACTGTAGAAAAACTTCTAAAATCTGCGAATGCTTCAGTATTATCATTCCGCCGTTATGAAGTTGGCGAAGGCATTGAGAAGAAAGTCGATAATTTCGCAGAAGAAGTCATGTCACAGGCGAAAGGAGCTTAAAAAATGTCCTCCCCGTCCAGCACATTAAAATATAGACGGGTTTTGCTAAAGCTTAGTGGCGAGGCATTGATGGGGGATGAGGCTTATGGCATTGACCCTAATGTGATTGAGCGAATTGCTGGTGAGATCGCTGTTCTATGTCAACAAGGCGCAGAGATTGCTATTGTCATTGGTGGTGGAAATATCTTCAGGGGGACTGGATTGGCGGCTGCTGGTATAGATCGTGTTACAGGTGATCATATGGGTATGTTAGCAACGATAATGAATTCGCTTGCCATGCAAGACGCCCTTGAACGCGTTCACCTGCATGCAAGGGTCATGTCGGCTCTAAAAATCAATCAGGTCTGCGAAGACTATATTCGACGCCGTGCAGTTCGTCATCTTGAAAAAGGGCGTGTTGTTATTCTTGCTGCCGGAACCGGTAACCCTTTTTTTACGACAGATTCTGCTGCCAGCTTACGTGCGATTGAGATTGGAGCTGAATTATTGATCAAGGCAACAAAAGTGGATGGTGTGTATTCTGCTGATCCAGTGAAAGACAAAGATGCCGTTCGTTATGATTCGCTGAATTATGATGAAGTGATTGAACGAAAACTCGGTGTTATGGATACCACGGCCGTTGTTCTTTGCCGTGATAATCAAATGCCGTTAAGGGTTTTAGATATGACTAAACCCGGTTCACTATTGAATGCTGCCAGAGGAGAAGACGAAGGAACTCTGGTAAGTAATAACTAGTTTTAGGAGCGAGTAGTATGGTTGAAGATATTATCAATGATGCAAAAACCAGAATGCTTAAAAGCATCGATTCACTAAAAGTGGACATGTCTAAGATAAGAACTGGTCGCGCGCATCCAAGTCTATTGGAACAGGTAAAAGTTAAATATTACGGCTCAGACACACCCTTAAATCAGGTGGCTAGTGTCAATGTTGTTGACGCCAGGACGCTCGGAGTAAACGCCTATGAAAAGTCCAGTATTCCGGATATAGAAAAAGCGATTATGAATGCCAACCTGGGATTGAATCCAGTGACGGCCGGTGAAGTAATTCGTATTCCTTTGCCACCATTAACTGAAGAACGACGCAAGGATTTAATCAAGGTCGTGCGCGGCGAGGCAGAGCAGGCTCGAGTTGCAATTCGTAATATTCGACGTGATGCAAATTCTTCATGCAAAGAGTTGGTCAAAGAAAAAATGATCACAGAAGATGACGATCGAAAAGCGGAAGTCCGTATACAAAATTTAACGGATGAACATATTGCGACGATTGATAAAAATCTGGAACAAAAAGAAGCAGAAATGCTTGAAATCTAAACCTTTCAATATTTAAGTGACTATCACTCCTAACGATTATTTCTCATTAGTCTTATAGCTCATTATTAAATGAATGCTACGTCCACAGTTACTAAGCCTGAACATGTTGCAATTATCATGGACGGTAACGGTAGGTGGGCAAAGTCTAGAGGTTTGCCACGTGTTGCAGGTCATCGCGCTGGTGTAAAGACACTTAGAAAACTTATTGAGCATTCGGTCAAAATCAATCTAAATGCAATTACAGTTTATGCCTTTAGTCGTGAAAATTGGCAAAGACCTAAAAGTGAAGTCGATTTATTAATGGATTTATTTATTTCGGCATTAAACTCGGAAGTTAAGGACTTACACAAAAATAACGTTAAGTTGACGTTTATCGGCGACCGCTCGGCATTTAGCAGAAAATTACAAAACTCAATCAATGATTCTGAAACATTAACGACCTCTAATACTGGCTTGAGGCTGAATATTGCGGCTAATTATAGTGGTCGTTGGGATATTGTTCAGGCCATTCAGGTGATTACAAAAGAAATTGAATCAAACAAAATTAAGATTGAGGATGTTGATGAAGCGTTGGTCAGTAATAAATTATCATTAGCAGATCACAACGATCCAGACCTCTTCATTCGCACTGGCGGAGAACAACGTATTAGCAACTATTTTTTGTGGCAATCAGCGTACACGGAACTTTATTTTACGGAAACGCTATGGCCTGATTTTGATGCAAAGCAACTTGATATTGCAATAGACTGGTTCTCTCAGCGACAAAGACGGTTCGGAAAAACATCTGAACAAATTGAACAGACACAAAATTCATAAGTCATAATGCTCAAGCAAAGAATTATTACGGCCGCGATACTGATAACCATTGTAGTAGCGGTAATTTTTTTACTCGACACGGTATGGTTTTCTGCTTTATTTGCTTTGTTTGTTGCAATAGGCGCTTGGGAGTGGGCTGGGCTTTGCAAAGTAAGTAAAAAATATCAATATGTATATAGTCTGATTACGGTGCTGATATTAGTGGGTTTGTACTCGGCTAGTAATAGCGGCATTTATAATAGTCTTATATTGAGTGGAGTGGTTTATTGGCTTGTTGCGATCGTTTTGGTGTCTTCATATCAAAAACAGCGCAATTTATTACCTAAATCGCCACAAGTATTGCTTGTCGTGGGTCTGTTACTGCTTATTCCTATGTGGGTGAGTTTGACTGTTTTGAAATCTTTCCATGGAAATGGTGCCACATTAATAATGCTTCTCATGTTACTCATCTGGGGAGCCGACACAGCGGCCTATTTTGTGGGTAAAAAATGGGGTAAACGACGACTTGCAAGTCGAGTTAGTCCTGGAAAAACATGGGAAGGTAGTATTGGCGGAGTTGTTGCGGGCATTGCTATAGCATTAACATATGTTAATGTTTCAGATGGAATAACAAGTCATGGTATCGCATTAATTGGCCTATCTTTTTTGACTGTTTCAATATCAATAATTGGCGACTTAATGGAAAGCATGGTGAAACGTGAAGCAGATATTAAAGATAGCGGTTCTATTCTGCCTGGACATGGCGGGGTTATGGACAGAATAGACAGTTTAACTGCTGCGGCTCCAGTGTTTGTCTTTGGTGTTGTACATTTAGGTATTGGAATATGAAGGGTATTACGGTTCTAGGTTCAACGGGTAGCATCGGCGTTAATACGCTAGATGTTATTTCACGCCATACTGATAAATATAAGATTAAGGCATTAACGGCAAATACTAATGTCGATGTATTACGCGAGCAGTGTATAAAACATAAGCCAATATTTGCTGTCATGGTTGATGAAGACTCAGCGACGCGATTAGAACAGAATCTAAAGGATCAGGCACCAGATGTAACGGTCTTGAGCGGAGTGAATGGTTTGCTGAAGGTGGCGACACTCCTCGATGTTGATTACGTGATGGCTGCGATTGTTGGTGCGGCAGGATTATTGCCCACACTTGAAGCTGCAAAAGCCGGAAAACGAGTGTTGCTTGCTAATAAAGAAGCTCTGGTTATGTCTGGCAAATTGTTTATGGACACTGTTCAGGATAATAACGCTGAACTATTACCCATCGATAGTGAACACAATGCTATTTTTCAATGTATGCCGGTTGATTTTAGTCATGGATTTGAAAAGCTGGGTGTTAAGAAGATTTTACTTACTGCTTCAGGCGGGCCATTTCGAACTACACCGTTAGAACAACTTTCTTCTATGACTCCCGAGCAAGCCTGTGCACATCCAAATTGGGTGATGGGCAGAAAAATATCAGTAGATTCCGCGACGATGATGAATAAAGGGTTGGAAGTTATTGAAGCATGCTGGTTGTTTCATACGCAGACGGAATTTATACAGGTTGTTATCCATCCACAGAGCGTTATACATTCTTTGGTCGAATATAGTGACGGTTCAGTGTTAGCACAGTTAGGTAACCCAGATATGCGAACACCAATTGCATATGGACTAGCTTGGCCAGAAAGAATTGATGCCGGTGTAGAAAGACTTGATTTATTTGATATCGCACAACTTGATTTTGTAAAACCGGATGAACAGCGTTTTCCTTGTTTAAGACTAGCGCGTGAAGCTATGGAACAAGGCGGAACCACTAGCGCAATATTAAATGCGGCTAATGAAATCGCTGTAAATGAATTCTTGAATAAACGACTTCGTTTCACGGATATTGCTCGTGTTATTGAAAGAGTTTTGGAAGGTGTAACGCATAACGAAGCAACTGCTCTTGATGTCATACTAAAAGATGATCAAGCAGCAAGAGATTTTGCTTTGATGATAATTAGTGACTTGGCTGCATGATTGACGTATTGCAATCAATCGCGGCATTCATTGTTGCCCTCGGTGTCTTAATAACATTTCATGAGTTTGGTCATTATTGGATTGCCAGATGTTTTGATGTAAAAATCCTGCGGTTTTCAATTGGCTTTGGTCGAACGATTTATAAAAAACATTTCGGTCAAGATAATACTGAATTTGTTATTGCAGCATTGCCTTTGGGTGGCTATGTGAAGATGCTTGATGAGCGTGAAGGAGAGGTAAAGGAAGAGGAATTGCCGCGGTCATTTAACTCTCAACCTTTATGGCAGAGATTCGCTATTGTTTCGGCAGGGCCTGTATTTAATTTTATCTTTGCTGTGTTTGCTTACTGGATAATATTTGTTGTTGGTGTAAATGGTTTAAAGCCGATCATCGGAGAAATCAAACCAGCATCTATTAGTGATAATGCTGGTTTGAAGACTGGGCAGGAAATCATCTCTATCAACAACATTCAAACATTAACTTGGTCTACAGTTATAGACAAACTGGTCAATCATACTGTTAATCGCGAGAGTATAAATTTAGTTGTAATAGACAATGCTGGTTTGAAACAACATGTAGAAATTGACCTCTCACAAATATCAATAGATGAGATGGCTGAAGGGAAATTGCTTGAAGCCTTAGGCTTGAGTGTTATTGAATTAAAACTTCCTGCAGTTATAGGAGAAATACTGCCAGGTGGTGCAGCTGAAAAAAGTGGCTTACTCCAGCGTGATGAAATAGTCAGTGTCAATGGAGATTCTACTCAATCATGGGGGCAATGGGTTGAGTTTATTCGTGAAAATCCGGGCAAGAGTCTCAGCGTCGAGGTGCTGCGTAGTGGAAGCACAGTTAATATTGAGGTGACTCCAGACAGTATAGAATCTGAGGGAGTGATTATAGGGCGTATTGGTGCTGCTGCATTTGTTGCCGAGGGTTTGTTTGATTCGTATTTTGTAATAGAGTCTTACCCGCTGCCGAGTGCATTTTTAAAGTCAATAAAAAAGACTTGGGAAATGTCAGTGCTAACTCTTCGTGTACTTGGTAGAATGTTGGCTGGTGATGCATCGGTGAAGAACTTGAGTGGCCCGATTAGTATTGCACAATATGCAGGACAATCTGCTGGTATAGGACTACTTGCATTTTTCAGTTTTATGGCCATAGTGAGCGTCAGTTTAGGTGTACTTAATTTGTTGCCGGTGCCATTGCTGGATGGTGGACACTTAATGTATTACCTAATAGAGGCGGTTATAGGAAAACCGGTTTCTGAGACGATACAAATGCTTGGACAGCAGATAGGGGTAGTCTTGCTAATAGGTTTAATGAGCATTGCTTTTTATAACGACATTATCCGTTTATTGGGATAAATAAACTAAAAATAATAAATAACAGTCACATGCGATTCATAGTTAATAAATTACTTTATATTTTAACAATATCATTATTACTACTCGCGCAACCACAGGCAGCGCAAGAGTTTGTGATTCAGGATATTCGTGTTGAAGGTTTGGAACGAATTACCCCAGGAACGGTGTTTAATTATTTGCCAATGAAGGTTGGCGACACTTTTGATGATTCGCGATCGACTGAAGCAGTCAAGGCATTATTTAAAACTGGATTTTTTGAGGACGTCAAGCTCGAAAGAGATGGAAATAATCTGATTCTTATTTTCAAAGAACGCCCCTCTATCGGCTCCATCACTATGTCTGGAAATGAAGATATTGAAACAGATGAGTTATTGGAAAACCTCAAACAATTTGGATTTGCGGAAGGAAGAGTATTTGTCCAATCCACATTAGATCAGGTTAAGCAGGAATTGCAGCGCCAATATTATTCAAATGGAAAATATGCAGTCAAAGTTAATTCTACGATAACTGAACTTGATAATAATCGTGTTGGGATATTAATCGAGGTCTCTGAGGGGCTTGCTGCCAAGATTAAGAAAATAAATATTGTTGGAAACAAGGTTTATTCTGAAAAGAGATTGTTGAAAGAATTTAAATTAAGCACCCCAGGTTTGTTATCGTTTTATACAAATAATGATCAATATTCGAAGCAAAAGTTATCTGGTGACCTAGAGGCATTGCGTTCATATTATTTGGACGGTGGTTATTTGAATTTTAATGTCGAATCGACACAAGTATCAATAACACCTGATAAAAAGGATATATATATTACGATTAATGTCACAGAAGGTGAGCAGTATTCTGTGACGGAAGTAAAACTTGCCGGTGATTATATACTCCCGGAAGAAAGCCTCTTCGAATTAATTTCTATTGAGTCGGGCACACTTTTTTCACGTAGAAAAATAACAAATAGTAGTAAGGCCTTGACTGAGAGACTTGGGCAAGAAGGTTATTCTTTTGCCAATGTCAATTCGATACCAGATATTAATAAAGAAGAAAAGACAGTGTCGATAACATTTTTTGTCGACCCAGGTAAACGTGTCTATGTCCGGCGTATTAGCTTTACCGGAAATGCAAAAACAAAAGACGTTGTTTTAAGGCGCGAAATGCGTCAACTGGAAGGAGCCTGGATATCGACTACACAGGTCGAAAGAGGTAAGCAGCGATTGCAGAGAACGGGTTTTTTTGAAGATGTTAATGTTGAAACACCTGCAGTCGCAGGAACAACCGATCAGGTAGATATTAATTATACTGTTGAGGAACGTTCCGGGGGACAATTAGGTGCAGGCATTGGTTTTTCCCAGACTCAAGGGCTTATATTTAATACTAATATATCTCAAAATAATATTTTTGGTACTGGTAATCGCATTCAATTTGGATTTAATAATAGTAATGTTAATACACGCTATAATTTAGGCTATTCAACTCCCTATTTTACAGATGATGGCATCGGTGCTGCATATGATGTTTTTTATCGTGAGACCAATGCGGAAGATGCAAATCTGGCGGTTTTTGAAACGAAAGAATATGGTGTGAACTTTGGGTTATCTCTTCCCGTTACTGAGTATAATACGATAGGCACTTCGTTTGGGTATACCAATACAGAGATTACTACTGAAGTAGCATCTTCATTTCAGATTACTGATTTTATAAATAAAAATGGTAATAAATACGATATTTTGAAATTTGGTGTCAATTATGCATATGATACAAGAAATAAGGCCATATTACCTGATAAAGGCGCTTTTCAGCGGATAAGTGCATCAATTGCACTGCCTGGCCCGGGTAACTCTCTTGAATATTATAAAATTAATTATGAGGCCAAGTGGTTCAAGGATATATACAATCAAGACTTTGTCTTGGTCTTGGGTGGTAAGTTCGGTTACGGTGATAGTTATGGCGATACGACAGAATTACCCTTTTTTGAAAATTTCTATGCTGGTGGTCCTCGTACACTTAGAGGCTATGAAGAAAATACATTAGGCCCAAGAGATTCTACGAATAGAGCGATAGGTGGTGATACCAGAATTCTTGCTAACGCCGAAGTGATTTTGCCAGTGCCTTTTCTCACGAGTTTTAAAAAATCTATCAGGCTGACTACATTTGTTGATGCAGGCAATGTATTCGGCGCCAATGAGGATGTGTCGTTTGATGACATGCGCTATTCTGCAGGGCTGAGTGGTATATGGATATCACCATTTGGCGCTGTCAGTGCTAGCATCGCAATGCCTTTTGGAGACAAAAGTACAGATGAAATACAGAATTTCCAATTCAATTTTGGGACATCATTTTAGTTATTTTGGAGTTTAAAGTTAATGAATACCTTGTTTAAATCAATTATTTTAGTAACAGCTATTTTGGCATTTACAACAACTCTCGCATATGCAGAAGAGAATTATAAAATAGGTGCTGTCAATGCAAATCGAATTTTGCAAGAGTCACCTCAAGCAGAAGCAGCGATTAAAATGCTGGAAAAAGAATTTTCTCCACGAGATAAAGGTCTATTGGCAGCACAAAAAAAGATTAAGGCGCTTGAAGATAAGTTTAATAAAGATCGAGCAATTATGAGTGAGCAAGAGCGTTCAAAACTAGAAAGAGATCTCGTAGCACAACAACGTGACCTCAAACGAAATCAGGATGAGTTTAGAGAAGACCTGAATTTTCGACGTAATGAAGAATTTGGTAAAATTCAAAAACGGGTTGTCGTTGCGATACAAAAGATAGCAAAAGAGAATAACTATGATGTTATTTTAGGTGAAGGTGTAATATTCGCCAGCTCGAAAGTTGATATAAGCGGATTAGTAATTGATTTCCTTAAAAAGGAAGGTAACGCTGTCTCTGAATAAGACTATTTAGTGGGTAATGTTGTATGTCAGCCACTCTTGCAGAATTGTCAAAAGTAAGCGGTGCTAGGTTAATTGGTGATCCTGAGTGTGTGATATCTACCGTCAATACATTGGGATTGGCTAAAACAGGTGAAATTACATTTTTATCAAATAGACATTATGCAAACCTGCTGTTACAGACAAAGGCCTCAGCAGTTATATTATGTGAGGACGATTTAAAAAACTGTCCAACAAATGCTCTGGTAGGTAATGCCCCATATTTGATATATGCAAAAATTGCGAACTACCTATATCCAATAAAAGAGCGGGCTAGCGGTATTCATGAGCATGCGGTTATAGGACAAAAATGCAATATTGATAAAACATCTACGATTTCCGCAAATGTTGTTATTGGTGACAACGTCGTAATTAATGCCGGAACATATATTGGGCCTGGCTGTGTCATAGCAGATAATGTCTATTTAGGTGCGAATACGATGTTATTTGCGAACGTCACCGTATGTCATGATGTCTCTATTGGAAAGAATGTTATCCTTCATCCAGGCGTTGTTATTGGTGCTGATGGCTTCGGTCTCGCTCAAGAGAATGGACAATGGGTGAAGATCCCACAAGTTGGTTCTGTTATTCTGGGTGACCAAGTAGAAGTTGGAGCAAACTCGACAATTGATAGAGGTGCGATAGGCGATACCATTATTAGTAATGGCGTTAAGATAGATAATCAAGTCCAGATCGGCCATAACGCATTTGTTGGCGAAGATACAGCAATTGCGGGATGTGTGGCACTAGCAGGAAGCGCCAAGATAGGGAAAAGATGTCAAATTGGTGGTGCAAGTAGCATTAATGGACATATAGAAATTGCTGATGATGTTATAATTACTGGGATGTCAGGGGTAGCAAATTCTATTAAATCATCTGGTATTTATTCATCAGCTATTCCTGTTACAAACAACAAGGTTTGGAAAAGAAACATCATACGTTTCAAGAATCTGGATGAAATAATAAAAAAAATAATGCTCAAGTTGGAATAAAGACGGAAAATTTATTATGCAAGATGCTACATCCATAATTGATATAGAAAAAATAAAAACCTTATTGCCACATCGATATCCATTTTTATTGGTTGATCGTGTGCTTGAAGTAGAAAAAGGCCAATATATCAAGGCATTAAAAAATGTATCGTATAATGAACCTTTTTTCCAAGGACATTTCCCAAGTAAATCAGTAATGCCCGGCGTGTTGATTATTGAAGCGTTGGCACAGGCTGCAGGCTTACTTGGTACTTTGGGGGTTGAAGAGGGTAATATATCTGAAGATAGCTTATTTTACTTGGTTGGCGTAGATAAAGTCCGTTTCAGAAAACCCGTTGGACCTGGAGACCAGTTAATATTAGACGTAAAATTCCTCGCATTAAAAAGGAATATATGGAAGTTTCATGCTTCTGCTTATGTAGATTCACAATTAGTAACATCAGCAGAGATCCTAACCACAGTCATGGAATGATTCCATGATAGATGCCACTGCTATTATTCATCCCGATGCCACTTTAGACTCAAATGTAAGTGTTGGTCCGTATTCTATAATCGGAGCGAATGTTTCTATCGATTCAGGTTCTGTTATTGGTTCTCATGTGGTTATCAATGGACCTACAAAGATTGGACCAAACAACAAGATCTTTCATTTTTGTTCTATCGGTGAAGACCCGCAAGATAAAAAATTTATAGAAGAAAAAAACTCAACACTGGAAATAGGTGCAGGAAATACCATCCGTGAATACGTTTCAATTAACCGAGGAACTGATGACGGAGGCGGTAAAACGATTATTGGCGACAATAATTGGATAATGGCATATGTGCATGTTGCACATGATTGTGTTGTCGGCAATGAAACTGTTTTTGCCAATAATGTGACTTTAGCTGGTCATGTGACGATTGATGATTTTGTTATTCTTGGTGGCTTTACCGGAGTACATCAGTTTTGCCGAGTAGGCAGTTATAGTTTTTCTGCCATTTCATCGGTCATTGTCAAAGATGTCCCTCCTTATGTTTTAGTGTCTGGTAACTCAGCTAAGCCATCCGGGTTAAATAGAGAAGGTTTGAAAAGACATGGCTTCGATTCCGACACTATTAATATCCTACGCAAGGCCTATAAAGCAATTTATCGAGATGGGTTAATCCTGAAAGATGCTCTAAAAGTACTGTCAGATTTGTCTTCTGAATCTGACAAAGTAGAAGTTATGCGTGCATTTATTGCTTCTTCACAGCGTGGAATAGTTAGATGAAACTGTTTTCTTTAGCAGTCATATTAAGATAGTTCAATGGTGCGGATTGGAATGGTCGCGGGTGAAGCATCAGGCGACATGCTTGGTGCAGGTTTAATTAAAGAATTAGGAAAAAAAACGGAAGCTTTATCTATAGAGGGTATCGGCGGAATAAAACTTGTTACAACAGGAATGAAAGTTTTATATCCTATGGAAAGGTTGTCCGTAATGGGCATTACTGAAGTAGCTGGCCGATATTTTGAATTAAAAAAGATAAGACAAAATTTACTAAAACATTTTATTAAATATCCACCAGATATTTTTATTGGTATAGATGCGCCTGATTTTAATCTTTGGCTTGAAAAAGAGTTACGTAAGGCAGGAATAAAGACTGTTCATTATGTCAGTCCTTCGGTGTGGGCTTGGCGTGAATATAGAGTAAAAAAAATTCGTATGGCTGCGGATCTGGTATTAAGTCTATTTCCTTTTGAGGCCGCTATCTATAATAAATATGGCGTGCCAAATCGATATGTTGGTCATCCTTTAGCTGACAAAATAACAAGCATACCAAACATATCGGTAGCCAGATCAGGTTTAAACATACCGCAAGAAAAAACAGTCATCGCTCTTTTGCCCGGCAGTCGACTGTCTGAGATAAAAAGAATTTCCGGCCCACTACTGAAAGCAGCACTCTTATCTCAAAAAACAAACCCTAATCTATATTTTATTAGTGGCATGATTGACGAAAAGACACGAAATCATTTTATAGGAATAAAAGATAAAGTTGCGCCAGAATTGGAAGTCAATATTAGTGTGGGTAACACACATCAAGTAATGGAAGCCGCGGATTTCATTATGCTCGCGTCTGGGACCGCAACACTGGAGGCAATGCTATTTAAAAAACCGATGGTTGTTGCTTATAAACTCTCTTTTTTAACGCATTTAATAGTTAAGTTATTAGCAAAGATCCCTTATGCCTCATTACCAAATGTTCTAGCAGGCAAAATGCTGGTTCCGGAATGTTTGCAATCAAGATGCACTCCGGAAATATTATCCGCTGAATTGAATAAATTACTGGGTTCTGATGAACAGACTGAGCAAATGAAACTGGAGTTTGTTGAATTATCTGGTCAACTTAAAAAAAATGCTGATCTACAAGCAGCAGATGCCATATTTGAATTACTTGAAGGTGATAAAGTTGTCTGACTATTCCTATATTAACAAGCTAGACTTGGTGGCTGGCGTTGATGAAGTTGGCAGAGGACCTTTGGCAGGGCCAGTTGTCGCAGCTGCTGTCATATTAGACCCGGAAAATATAATCAATGGCTTGAAAGACTCTAAAAAACTGAGTCATAAAAAACGCATGCTCTTGTCTGAAGAAATAAAATCAAAATCATTAGCTTGGTCTTTGGGTCGAGCAGAAGTTGAAGAGATAGATGAAATAAATATATTACAAGCTAGTTTGCTGGCTATGAAACGAGCCGTTGAAGCTTTAAGTAAGAAGCCAGAAATGGTTGTAGTAGATGGAACATTTACACCCAAAGTAAGTTATAAAACAATCGCCATTGTCAAAGGAGATAGTTTGATTCCTGCAATTAGCGCAGCATCAATCATCGCTAAAGTGGCACGGGATAATGAAATGGTAAACTTTGATGATGAATATCCGGATTACGGTTTTTCATCGCATAAAGGTTATCCAACTAAACAACATATTGAAGCTTTAGCAACACTAGGAATAACTAAAATACATCGACGTAGTTTTGCTCCAGTTGCTAAATATATAGTGTAGTTAGTTATTTGTATGAGCTTTGTCCATTTACATCTACATACTGAATTTTCACTAATTGATGGATTGATTAAAATTGATGCTTTGGCTGCCAAGGCAGCAGATAGTGGCATGCCTGCAATTGCTGTTACGGAACAGGGAAATACCTTTTCTGCAGTAAAGTTTTATCGTGCGATGCATAAGAGAGGTGTGAAACCACTGATTGGTGCAGAAATAAAAGTTATGGGCATCAGCCAAGATGAACCATCAAGTATTGTTCTACTTTGTCAGCACATTGAAGGATTCCAAAATCTCTCTAGATTGATAACACAAAGTTTTACCGAAGGGCAGTTTCGTGGTAATCCCTTAGTACAGTTTGATTGGCTTAAAAATTACAATGAAGGACTCATCGTTATTGATTGTGCAGATGCTGGTGATTTTTCCAATTCAACTTTACTCCAAGATAATGCAAAGATTGAAAATAATATAGAGAAATGGTTGTCAGTTTTTCCAGATCGATATTATTTTGAATTGCAAAGAATCGGCAGAAAAGGTCAGGACAATTATATACATGATGCGATTAATTATGCTGAAAAATATAGTGTTCCTCTTGTCGCTACAAATAACGTTCGTTTTATAGAAGAAGATGATTATGAAGCGCATGAAGCACGTGTCTGTATCCAACAAGGATATACGTTAAATGATCCGAGACGCGTCAAACAATACACTGACCAACAATATCTTCGAACAAATGAAGAAATGCAGGAGTTATTCTCCGATATTCCTGAAGCGCTTGATAATACCGTTAGAATTGCACAACGATGCAATGTTGAATTTACTCTAGGCGAAAATTTCTTGCCTCATTTTCCTGTTGATTCAAATGAGACACAGGATGAAAGACTGATTAACGACGCAAAATCGGGATTACAGAAAATCCTTGATGAAAATACGACTATCCCTGAATCAAATCATGAAAAATACTTTTCAAGATTGGAACGTGAAATAGATGTTGTAACGGGCATGGGATTCTCTGGTTATTTTCTTATCGTTGCTGATTTTATTCGTTGGGCTAAAGAAAATGGGATTCCTGTCGGCCCTGGACGTGGTTCGGGTGCTGGCTCTCTAGTAGCTTACGCAATGGATATCACGGAGTTAGACCCTCTTGAATATGATTTGCTATTTGAGCGATTTTTAAATCCTGAACGTGTTTCATTGCCTGACTTTGATATTGATTTCTGCATGGATCGTCGTGATGAAGTGATTGAATACGTTTCAATGAAATATGGTCGGGATCATGTTTCACAGATTATTACTTACGGCACCATGGCTGCAAAAGCGGTTATCAGAGACGTCGGAAGAGTACTCGGCTTCCCATATGGGTTTGTAGATCAAATCGCAAAATTAATCCCTTTTGAATTGAACATGACGCTTGAAAGAGCGATGGCAGAAGAAAAGGAACTAAGACGACGTTATAAAGCTGAGGAAGATGTTAGGTCCTTATTTGATTTAGCCAGAAAACTCGAAGGACTTTCTCGAAATGCAGGGCGACATGCTGGTGGGCTTGTTATTGCACCCAAGCCGTTGTCTGACTACATGCCACTGTATTGTGAAGAGGGCTCTCAGGCAACAGTGACCCAATTTGATATGGGTGATGTTGAGTCTATTGGTCTTGTTAAGTTTGATTTCCTTGGTTTGAGAACACTAACCATTATTAATTGGGCGTTACGAGATGTTAATCGTATAAAAAGACAAAACAATGAAGATGAAATTAATATCCGCAAGATTCCGCTAGATGATGCTGCCACCTATGCATTGATTCAACGTATGGATACGACGGCCGTATTTCAACTCGAATCTGATGGCATGAAAAAACTGGTTAGTCGACTTAAACCAGATGTGTTTGATGACCTTATCGCACTTGTTGCCTTATTCAGACCGGGACCATTGCAATCAGGTATGGTTGATGATTTTGTCGATAGAAAACATGGTAGAGCACGTGTGCAATATATGCATGATGATTTGGAATTTGCTCTTAAACCAACTTATGGCGTTATTCTTTATCAAGAACAAGTGATGCAAATTGCTCAGGTATTATCTGGTTATTCTTTAGGTGCAGCGGATCTATTACGTCGTGCTATGGGTAAGAAAAAGCCGGAAGAAATGGCCAAGCAAAGGCAGATATTTACCGAAGGTGCGGTCAACCAAGGAGTTGATGAAAGACAGGCAACGATGATTTTTGATTTAATGGAAAAATTTGCTGGTTATGGTTTTAATAAATCACACTCTGCAGCTTACGCATTAGTTGCTTACCAGACAGCATGGTTAAAAGCGCATTATCCTGCTGCGTTTATGGCAGCAGTACTTTCTTCCGATATGGATAATACGGATAAGGTTGTCATGCTTTTTGAAGAAACACGCAGAATGCAAATAGAAGTTGTGCCGCCTTCTGTGAATGCCAGTTTTTATAGTTTTACTATAATTAATGATAAAACGATTCAATACGGACTAGGTGCAATAAAAGGTGTTGGCGCTGCAGCAATTGATAACCTTATTAGTGAAAGAGAAGAAAATGGTCCGTTTGAAAATTTATTTGATCTTTGTAAGCGAATTGATTTACGAAAAGCGAATAAGAGAGTGCTTGATGCGTTGATTAAATCCGGTGCTATGGATTCATTGGGAGCAGGTAGGAGCACATTAATTGAAAACCTAGAGAAAGCAACGTCTTTAGCTGAGCAACATAATAAAGATTTGGATAGCGGGCAGAATGATATGTTTGGGCTTGAAGCTCCGGCAAGCTCAAGCGAAGAAGTTGATTCAGCTTCCGTCTATGATTTTGTAAAGGACTGGGATGATAAACAACGTGTAATGTTTGAAAAAGAAACCTTGGGTTTTTATTTGTCAGGACATCCTATTAATAGATACAAACAAGAACTTTCAAAAATAACACGAAAACTTTATGGCATAAAAACGGGAGAAGTAAAAGTAGCTGGATACATTATGAGCATCCGAAAATCTGGAATGAGAGAAGAGTATGACGTGAAGATTGACGATAATACATCTCGAAAAGTTGTTGTTGTTAAATCAGATGATTATGAGAAATATCGGAATTATTTAATCAAAGATCACCTTGTAATAGTAAAAGGGCGTGCCAAAAATGATGAGTACTATGAAGGCGGAATTAAAATTCTTGCAGATAATATATTCACCATAGAAGATATCCGTAAACCGGATAATCCTTTTAATCTTACAAGTTCTTTAAAATTAACTTTATACGAATCGCAAATGAGTAACGGAATAACTAATAATATCAAATCTACTCTGCTTAAATATAATCATGATGTGTCAAATGTAATCGTAAAATATGTGAAAGCTGATGCAGTGGGTCTGGTACCGTTCGGGAAAGAGTGGAATGTCCGAATTAGTGATGATTTGATAGATGAATTAACTAATATACTTGATATTAATCAGGTAGAAATCGAGTATAATCCTAAAAGTGAAAAACAATAACAGTTTGATTTAATTATGAATTTTCTAGATTTTGAACAACCGATTGCTGAGCTTGAAGCGAAAATTGAAGAATTGCGCTACGTTGGCAATGACAAAGAAATAAATATCAGCGAAGAGATCACTAGACTCAAGAAACGTAGTGATGAATTAACGGAGTCCATCTTTTCTTCATTGACGCCGTGGCAGGTTTCTCAAGTTGCGAGACATCCACAGCGACCATACACGCAGGATTATATTGATCTCATCTTTACCGATTTTGAAGAATTACATGGAGAACGGTATTTTGCAGATGATCCAGCCATTATTGCTGGCATTGCGAGGTTAGATGGGAAACCGGTTGCTGTCATCGGACATCAAAAAGGTCGCGATACAAAAGACAGGATTGTCCGAAATTATGGTATGCCCAAACCTGAAGGCTATCGCAAAGCACTACGTATTATGCAAATGGCAGAGCGTTTTCGCCTCCCAGTATTGACCTTTATCGATACTCCAGGAGCCTATCCAGGCATTGATGCCGAGGAACGTGGTCAGAGTGAAGCCATCGCCAGAAACTTGATGGTGATGTCAGAATTAAAAACCCCCGTTGTTGCAACAGTGATTGGCGAAGGTGGTTCAGGAGGAGCTCTGGCTATTGGTGTCGGTGATCGTTTATTGATGCTGCAATATAGTACGTATTCTGTGATTTCACCTGAAGGTTGCGCATCAATTCTTTGGAAAAGTGCCGATAATGCCAAAGAAGCTGCAGAAGCAATGGGTATTACGGCGCAAAGGTTGAGTGAGCTTAAACTAGTTGACCGTGTGATTGATGAACCATTGGGTGGTGCTCATCGTGACTTTACTGGTATTGCTAATAGTTTAAAACTTGCTTTGATTGAGGAACTAGAACAACTACGATCCTTGCCAACTCAAGAAGTTGTTGTACAAAGACAAAACAAAATAAGACAGATTGGTGAATTTAAGCAAAACTAGTCTTTCATTTTTGGTGCATTAATCTATCTTTGGCAGAGGAACAATTCTGTGTCGACAAGTCTACTCTCACAATATAGTTTTGATTTTATACTCAATACCTATCCGAAGGCAAAAAAAATCTGGATAGCCTGTAGTGGCGGAATGGATTCCAGTGTCTTACTACATTTGATATTTTCGAATAAAGACAAGATAGGGCAATCACTTGAAGTAGTTTATGTAAATCATGGCTTACAAGAGGAGAGCACTGCATGGGGTGATTTTTGTAAAACACTATGTGACAGTTATGAACTCCCTTTTACCCAGTTAATTATCAATGAGACAGTGCCTAAGGGCGAGAGTGTCGAAGCTTGGGCAAGAGAAAAACGTTACGCACTGATAGCACAAGTCATGAACAAGGGTGACTTACTTTTTACTGCGCATCATCAAGATGATCAGGTAGAAACTTTCTTTCTACAAGCTCTACGCGGTGCTGGCCCACGAGGTTTAGCATCAATGCCGTTATTTAAAGATTTTGCGAATGCTATACATGTTCGTCCACTATTAAATTATTGTCGAAACGAATTACTCTCTTATGCCAAAGAAAACAATCTTTCCTGGCAAGAAGACATGAGTAATACAAATACGAAGTTTGATAGAAATTATTTAAGAAATAAAATTATTCCAGCGTTTGAGCAACGATGGCCTGCTTATCGCGAAACAATTAGTCGTTTGCTTAGTCATCAGCAAGATTGCGCATCCTTATTGCATGAAGTAGGTCTCGAAGATCTGAGATTGGTGTCACATGAAAATAAGCTGAGTCTGGATACATTAAGAAGTTTAAGTATTACTAGGCAAAAGAATTTAATATTTGTCTGGCTGCAAGAGCTGCAATTGGAGTCGCCAGGTTCAAAGCATATCAATCACATTGTTTCAGACTTAATTAATTCAACGAGTGACAATGCACCCTGCGTCAATTGGAAGAACGTTGAAGTAAGGAAATATAGAAAATATTTATACGCATCTGAAAAGATGCATAAACATATTGATAGTCTAAATTGTCAGTGGGATCTTGCCAGCCCCTTAAAAATTATGGAAGAGACATTAGTTGCAAAAACAGTAAGTGGTAGCGGACTATCGAAGGAAAAAATCAGGAATGCAAATATCAGTGTTCAATATAGACTAGGTGGTGAAAAGATAAAGCCGAATAACAATGCTCATTCAAAAACAGTGAAGCAATTGTTTCAAGAGCGAGGAGTCTTACCATGGGCCAGAGACAGATTCCCTTTGATTTATGTTAATGACACTCTAGCTGTAATACCTGGTGTATGTGTGGATGTAAACTATTCTGCAGAAAATGATGAATCCTCATGGCAGATAGAGTGGTCTGGGTATGACAAAGCTGTTCAATCGTAATGGGAAACCTGTTCTCGCTAGCTTATCAGTGTTTGTCAGAATCCAGACTAGATGAAAAGTTGAGGCTATCAGAACAATCTGCAAAAAAAATATTATCAGGCACTATTGATGTTAGTCCAATTGATGAGGATATTAACTTAATAAAGGTCGGTAGGCCGGACAAACCATTGCTTATCGATCCAAGAGAATTACCTAGGCGCAATATGCAAAATGATGAGGGCAGGGCAGCAATGATTCATTCCATAGCGCATATAGAGTTTAATGCGATCAATCTTGCATGGGATTTAATCTATCGCTTTCAAGAGATGCCCGAGGATTTCTATTTTGATTGGACGAGAGTCGCTGCAGAAGAAACCAAACATTTTCAGTTGTTGCAGAGTCAATTACGTACCTTAGGTTATGAGTATGGTGATTTTCCTGCACATAATTGTCTTTGGGATATGGCAGAACAAACCGCACATGATTTGTTACTACGCTTGGCAGTAGTCCCGCGCATACTGGAAGCACGAGGGCTAGATGTGACACCAGGATTAATTTCACGATTTCGCCAAATCAAAGATAAATCAACGAGCACTATACTTGAATTAATTCTTGAAGAAGAAATTGGACACGTTAAGACAGGAACTAAGTGGTATCGCTACCAATGTGAAAAATTAAATTTTGATCCAGAAAAAAAATTCAGGCAGATAGCGAAAGAATATATGCCTTCAAATAATATAAAGAAGATAAATCATGAAGCGAGATTGATGGCTGGATTTAGACAATCAGAACTGGATTATCTTGTAGCACATTAATAGAAAATAAAAGATATGAATATTATTAATAAAATTAAAACATCATTATTTGGCATTGATAAAGAAGTATCAGTAGCGGAAGCTCCTGCAGAAATGACGATGAGTGAACGTGAAAGAAATGTCTATGATGAAGACCACTTAAGACTGCAAAAATTATATGAAAAATGGATATGCAAGGATAACTGGTTACTCCAGCAAGAAGGGATCCCATTATTATTTGGAATAAATCCGGATACTAATGAATCTGGTGACGATGTTTCAGATAAGACAGAAGAACTATGGAAACATGCGCAGGAATGTGTTCATAAAAAACTACTATCAGTTGTAAATCTCGATAATTCAGCTGACAAATGGGAGGTTTTACCTATTGATTTATATCGCTGGGCGATGGTTAGTCGAATATCGGTTCCTGATGAATTTAGTGCATTAATAGCCTTTGTTATTCAAACTATTAAACCTGTGCAGAATAGTCATATTCATACAGAGGTGGGATTAGATGCGGTATTACAAAAACATAGAGAAGTTGTAATGGGAGCAGCCACATCATTATTAGTTAATGCCTCCGAGCAATGTAAAAATGACAAAGGGAAAGTCGTCGCAATAAATATATCGAGGTTAATTATTGAGAACAAACAAGAATGGTTTGGCGAGGATAAAGCTTTGTTAGATGAATCAGACATGACAAAGCTAATCGATGATTATATTAAATTAACCAGTCCTATAATCTGACTAAATGATTAGTGCGTGATAGGTACTTTTGTTTTTTGCATGACGGTTGATTCTTCAAGTGAATAATCAGAAGCTAGCTGTGTGAAGTGTAGAAAGATATCCCCGATCTCAAGAACATCGCCCTCATGTAATTCCGCCTTTCCAATCTTTTCGTTATTAATATAGACGCCGTTCATTGAGTTCATGTCAATAATATCGAAAGTACCATTGCTGTTTCTGTGAATTTCAGCATGACGCCGGGAGAGTGAGGTGTCATTCAAAGTTAATTCATTATCTTTGCTTCGACCTATTCGCCAAATTGTACGTGTTATTGGGTATCGGGTCTCACTACCATCACCGGCAATTAAATAAGCATAGGGCTTATAATTACTGTCTGAAATAATCTTCGTTTCAGGACGACGATTCCACAACAAAAATAATGTAATTAATATAAATATGATGATGATGATAAAAGCAGCAGGGAGCCCGTACCAAAGCCATAAATTGATTGCTTGATTGTCTGCTTGTTTAGTTACAATCTGAATTGGCAGGTTGTTTTCAGGGCTTACTTTATCAGGATTCACAACTTCAGGAATAATGACGCTGGGTTGTCTCTGAACAGGCTTTTCAATTGATTTTATTCGTACAGGCACGCTTATATTTTCTGTTTCATTAGCATCCTTGAAGGACAGCGTTATTTTTTTGGGAGCAGGACTAGTCTGAGACAGAGGTTCTAATTCAACAGAGAACGCGCCACCATTATCCACATTATTCATCAAAGGTTTTAACTGGTTTGATGGAAGTCCATAACTCATATCAGTCTCAATGTAACTGCCGCCAGTTTCTTCGCTTAAGCGTCTAATGGTTTGCAAAGAAACGGATAATGAAATTGATCTTGGATATCCTATAGAATTTATGATCACTCCATATTTTCTTGCTGATTTAATGACATCAGAATGAAAGTAAGCCTTATCTTCTGCCTGACCATCAGACATTAAAGTAATTACTTTTCTATCTGCATTAAATGACTTTAGGTGGTCAATAGCTTTAATGAGGTTGCGATATAACTCTGTTGTTTTTCCAGTAGCGTTTAATGTGTCTATAGATTTCGATAGTAAAAATCTTGATGATCCTACTGGAGATAAAAATTGTATAGATTTGTCAAACGATGCCAGCCCAACTTTATTATGTGGACCTAGGAATGTTAAGAGTTCTTTTATATGTGATCTGTTTTGTTCAATAACATTCTGTCTTTTAGGATCACTAGTATCGACTAGGAATAAGATGGCGTTTGTATCGCCAGCTCCGGGGTATTGGCTTATTTTGATTACTTCAAGATTAGCACCATTTGATTTTGCTAAGATATCAGGTGTTGTTCCAGAAGCTAGGGGGCGGTATGTACAGTTGAGAACAGTCTCTGACTGCTGACAACTGACATCAAGATTATCAGTTAATGTATTCCACGCAGTTACGTATCCGGAATATGCCGATAGAGTTAAAAAGAATAATAGAGACGTAATGTTTCTATTCAATTATTTATTGCCTCCTACTTATCTGGGAAGAGTGGGTCAGGTAAATCATAAAATTCAATATGAACCGATTTTACACCACGTCTTTGTTCTTGCACTTGATCCATTGTTTCATCAGGATCTTTAAATTCACCCAACTGAGCTATATCTTTATCGAGCTTGGCTTTAACATTAATAATCTTTTCGTGTAACTCATTTGAATAGGCTAATTCATATGCCCTTGGTTCAGATGCGCTAGACATATTTTCTATTTCAGATAGCCATAGATAAATGGAACCTTCTTTGCCGGTTTCTTTGTTTGGTTGCTCAACATGGGCAGATATCAAACGAAATTGTGGGGGTAAATTTTCAGAAGTTGGCCAACCGAGTAATGGTGGAAAGGAAAAATACGTTACAACATAAAATGCTGATGTAATGATTATGCTTGCGGCCTTAACCTTCCAAGACCATCTTGAATAAAGGTTTATGCTAAGTAATAGTAAGCCTATCAATATATAAGCTGAAATTATCCCGGTTATACCCAATATCACAGTTTTTTCTCCAGTATTTTTATTATTTAACCAAGCTCAACAAGATTTTTTGGCAGAAAGTTTATGCCGTATACGTCACCATCACCGCCAATCTTAAATCGTACAGCTGTTTTCTCATCGCCCCTCTTTTCAAGGTTAACCGTGCCATAGTATATAACTTCCAGCTTTGGATTTACCTTGACCAACCTCACATTTACGTCAACGGGTGTGCCTGTTTCAGAGGCGTAATAATGTAGATTGACGATATATTCACCTTTTACGACACCACGAAGTGTAACAACTTCTTGATTTAGTGGGTTTTGGACTTCTTCCCCAGCTATAGTAATTGTGTCATTGACCAAGCCACGATCATCACGATCCAAATGTAGTAAACCGGCTTCAGGTGTTCTAAACCACAATATCTGACCTTCCGGATCTTCCACCCATGTATCCACATCATCGGGACTATTGTCTTCCCAGGTTATCGTGATTATGTATTCTGCTTTGGGGTCAATGATGCCTGACTTTGCTTCTGGATTCATAAACATGATTGCAACCAGAAACAGAAAGGTAAAGCCCAGAAGCGCATTAAAGAGCAAGTCTGTGAACGGGTCTGAACGAAGACGATCTTTAACGCTCATCGCTAATTAATTCCCTGTGATCTTCGGAATGACATGGACTTGTGTCAGATGACGCGTTAATTCAATCAGCTCATCGGCATGTCTATCCAGCATATGATATTGAGTTGCCGATAAAATACTGCAGGTCAATCCCGCGAGTGTTGTATATAGAGCGGTGCCCATACCATTACTCATGTGCTTCAATATCTTTTGCATACCACTAACATCGAAATCAGCAATATTGGCGACGGAACCCAGCATAAATATAAAGCCGATGATCGTGCCGAGCAGCCCCAGTTTTAACATCATATCGGAAACGAACCAGCCAATTTCCTGAGGACCTTTTAAACGTGATTCATAAACATCTATTAAATCAGTAGATGAGCCGGAGTCTTCGGAGTTATTTTTATTGTTATACCGATAGTGGAGATCTCTAATATATTCTGTCATGAAGCAATCGGGCAGCTTAACTTTTGAATTAATCATGACTTCTTCGTCATTTATCGTTAAATCAAGTTTCTCTTCATTTTTAATAATGCCATCAACTTCCACAGATAGATTTGTTTGTAATGAAAGCGTATATATTCTTCTCGCGCAATGCAGTGTGACTAATAGGTATGCCAATGCGATTACCCAGCAAATATTGCTTTGATCGACGCTGAATAATGAGGAAATGATGCCTTCATTCCAGGCAACTATTAAAGAAAATGCGATAAGGCCAGTCAAAATGAGCCAGCGCAGTAAAAGACTATGTTCCGGATGTTCTTTCATTTATGTTTGTGCCCTTCAATTATCGTCAAGTATAAATGGGTCTTCTGATGCTGCATATTCTACCATCGAGTTTAGAATTGTATTTATGTATTTAGAGATATTGTCCATTTCTGGGTTATCTGTTATGTACGGTAAAAGACGTGTACCGATGGTGACAGTACCGCCTGAGTCTGTGACAGTTATCTTGTATGGACAATAATTAATATAACGAGGTTCAATTTTTAGCATGTCTTCCGCTATTTCCAGATTGCAGAATAGAATAATCTCATTTTGTGGGAAATCGGTATTACCGCGTTCCTGTATTGCCTTACCTATATGAAGACGATTTGTGATACGAAAGTTATTTTCTGTTATAGCAAATTCGGCGTCCTGCAAGACATCTTGAAATGATTTTTGAGTCGTTTTTTCATAGATCTGATCAGTTTCATTTGAACAGCCAAACAGGAATACAAAAAAACACAGCGTAATTAGCTGCGTCGATAATCTGATAAGTTTTACATTAGAAAATTGTATGACTAGAAAATTAGCGGACAGACATAGTTGATTTTTGTTTGGCACCGGCTGATTATTCTCTGATGATGACTTGTGTGCCAATGGCGACAAATTTTTTCAGGTCATTTATTTCTTCATTGGTTAAGGCAATACAACCTTCAGTCCAATTGAAGGACTCATGAATATTTAATTTTTCTTCGTTAGTAATACCCAAGCCATGTATTCCAATGAAGCCACCTAATTCAGTGTCTTGTGGAGGCGCTTCGCGCTTTTTGTAAGCCGTAGCGATACGTTTAAAATTATTTGCATCAATAATTTCATTCTTATAGCCGTACCAGGCATCTATCAAGTTTGGATAATCTAACTGAATGAAGAAATGAAAGCGGCTGCTTTCTTTAACACTGGCTACTCGATACATGCCTAAAGGTGTTTTACTATCACCACGCAAGCGCTTGGTACCCTTGCCGCCTTTACCACTGGCAATATGATATTTTTTTACTATCTGCCCGGATTTTTCAACAATAAGCTCGTTATTCTTCTTTGAAACCAATAATTGATACTCATTAGCATATGCTGAAGTCATGACAGAGAGACTGACTATGAATAATGAAGTAAGGCAAAGAAAATGGCGCATTATTATTTTTATACCTGATTTTAAACCCTTTAGGATGTTATCAATTATTACTAAACCCAAATCTGGCTGGCATTTCACCAAATGTCATATTGCGATAGTATTATCCTGATATTAATGGCCAAATGCCAGATAGTTCACCGAATCATTGTTTAAGACATTAACACTTGGGGTATATGAAATATCATGGAAATTCAGCGTTACAGTACAACGGCTATAATAATCCATTGGCTTATGGCCATTATGATCATTGCCATGATTTGTATGGGTGTCTATATGTCTGATCTGCCAAAAGGCTCAGAAGAACGCACCTGGTTTTTTACCCTGCATAAATCAATCGGTCTGACACTAGCACTATTAGCTATTACCCGACTGGCTTGGAAGCTCATCTCAACATCACCACCCTTGCCAGATATTGTGTCAGCAACACATCAGAAAATGGCTAAAGCAACACACCATTTATTATATTTGATGATGTTCATACAACCTGTTTCAGGTTATATCTCATCTTCATTTACCAAGTACAGTACGAGATTCTGGGGTATCCCGCTTCCAAGGTGGGCTGATAAAAATCCGGAAATGAATGAATTGTTTACCCAGATCCATGAAATTAGCGCTATTTGTCTAGTCGTATTGCTTGTTATGCATATAGCAGGAGTGGTGTATCACATGAAAAGGAAGGAAACCGAATTGTTTAAGAGGATGTGGTTCGGATAGGGTAGGTGAGTGGATTTGGCTTGTCGCTTCGGACTCCTGTCCATCCTGACATTCATCGTTTGTGTGCTCCTGCACAAACGATATACATTACGTCCGTGTAAATAAAAAAAAGGGCCTTACGACCCTTTTTTTACTTCAGCTTAGTCAACAATTACTTGTTGTTGATGTACATCGTTACTTCAAAGCCAAAACGAATGTCGCTATATTCTGGAGTATCCCATTTCATAGTAACTCTCCTCAAATGTTATTGTTAAAAGAACCCAGCTAGCTGGGACACAAAGTTTGTGTGCACCTTTTATTATCCATCAATCGTGCCAATACAGTAATAATTGAAAATAGTTAATAAAAACAATGGTATAAATAACATCTGCCATTGCTTGCTTGGAAAATATTAGTGGTTTTTGGTTAATATTATCCAGTTTTCTGGTTCAAAAGAACCATTATAAGTTATACTCGAGCAATGGCATTTAGCAGACCTAAGTCTTTAAAAAACCTATTATTTCTACATGAAGTAGCAATTTTATTTCTGGTTGCGGTAACCGGTCTCCTAGGCGGGCTTTCAGCCTATTTCTGGCATCAAAACTCTGCAGAATCCGTGCGTATTAACTCCATGTTTTATCTTACAGAACAGATCAGGGGTGAACTCTATGCCCAAATTCAGGAGATGATACGAGCTCGAGTTTTAGAAGATTCTCGCGCATTTGAAGCCTATCCCGAATATTCACGGAGTATCTCTGAACGTTTTAACGAATTGCGACAAAATTCCAGGTCGAGGGAAGCAGACAATGCGATACAAGAACTAAACCTGTCGTACCGTGAAATCCAGCGGGATATGAATAATATTTTTGATAACCCATACGTTGCTGATCAGTTTGCAAGAATACAAATCCTGAACCCAGCCTTCGCCCAACAGATGGTAGGTAAGTTTGAAAATAGGTATAGCGCTTTTAAAGAACTATTGACAGACAAGCATAAAAAATTAGGCGAGACATTAGCGGTGTGGACTAAATTCGCGCCGTTTATCATTCCGATACCGTTAATCATCGCTTTTATTATTGTTATTTATACCAGGCAAGTGATGCGTAAAGGCTTTATTAAACCGATAGCCAATGTCATGCGTGGCGCCGGTGAGATCAGTCATGGCAATCTGGAGCACCACATAGAAGAAGAGGGCGTAGAAGAAGTCTCCGACCTAGCGACAGCTATTAATAAAATGGCGATTGAACTAACAGAGAATAGAAATGCATTAATTGAGAATGAACGACAAGCAGCGTTAGGGGCATTGGTTCCTGTTGTTGCGCACAATATTCGTAATCCTCTTGCGAGTATCAGGGCCACAGCCCAATTATTAGAGCATGCAGAAAATCAAGAAGAGATAAATGAATCCAAAGAGGCGATTATTGAAACAATTGATCGATTAGGTCGTTGGGTCAGTTCATTAGTCTCATACCTGCATCCATTGAAGCCCAACTTAGTAGAAGCAAAGGCATCTGATCTGGTTGATGCCGCATTAGGCTTACTCATTAATAAAATTCTGGAAAAGAAAATCGAGGTTACAAAATCGGGTTGGGAAATATCACAACTCTTAAAAGTAGATCCGGATTTGATGGAACAAGCTTTATATACACTGTTAGCAAATGCGGTCGATGCCTCTCCAGTATTAGGTACCATTGATATAAATATTTTTCATGCCGAGGATTATATTGAGATTCATATTCTAGATAGCGGTCCTGGCTTACCTTTCGAACCTAAACCCAGTAATTTTGAACCGGGACCATCAACAAAACGTTTTGGTACTGGTTTAGGTATCCCCATTGCGTTCAAGATTTGTCAAAAGCATGGCTGGAACTTAAGGTTTAATGTCATAGAAGATCGAGGAACCGAAGTGATAATTGCTGCACCAATACATAGTTTAAGCGAGGTAGGCACGAGTGAGTGAACCATTGATTACATCTGCTGAAGTCCCTGTTCTCGAAAAGAAAATATTGTTAGTAGAAGATGAAGCTGTCTTTGCAAAGGCAGTGAAAAAACATTTGGAGCGTGCAGGCTATAAAGTCTTTTTGGCTGGTGATCTGGAGATCGCGAGAAGCGAGTTTAATGAGCATGCACCTGACTTAATTTTACTCGATATGCGTTTGCCCGATGGCTCCGGGCTAGACCTACTCTCTGAGATAAAGTCATCAAATGCAAATATTTCTGTGCTCGTTATGTCGGCCTATGGTGAATTAGAAGATGCTGTATCGGCTATGAAATTAGGTGCTTCAGATTATTTAAAGAAACCAATCGATCTGGAAGAACTACTGCTTAATGTAGAAAAAGTATTTGATAAAAATGAATTAACACAAAAACTGACGTACTCAGTAAAGCGCGAACAACACGCAATCGAATCAGTTGACTTTTTAGGTGAATGCAAAAAGATCAAGGATGTCCGCGGACAGGTTGAGCGAATATCAAAACTGTCTCAATCCGGTTCAATCATTCCACCTACAGTGCTTATATTGGGTGAGACCGGAGCAGGTAAAGATGTCGTTGCACGTTTATTACATGCGAGCAGCGCCCGATATGAAAAACCATTCGTGCATGTTGATTGTGCATCGTTACCAAAAGATTTAATCGAGTCAGAATTGTTTGGTCATGAAAAGGGTGCGTTCACTAATGCGCATGTCGCGCGCACAGGTTTAATCGAGGCTGCAGAAGATGGTGTGTTATTTCTTGATGAAATTGGTGAATTGCCACTAGATTTGCAATCCAAATTATTAGCAGTCCTTGAACGTCGTACCTTACGTAGGGTAGGAACAACACAGGAACGCCCTGTTGCGGCATGGATTATTGCAGCAACAAATCGTGACATTGAAACTCTCGCGGAGAGAGGTGAGTTTCGACAGGATCTATACTATAGATTAAATGTTATCTCACTTTCCATGCCGGCCTTAAGAGAACGAGACGATGATATCTTATTATTAGCCAACCATTTTGCTGCGCTAACTTCGAGACGCTATGGTTTAGAGTTTGAAGGTTTTACCGATGAAGCCAGTGATATGTTACAAGACTACGCTTGGCCGGGGAACGTGCGAGAGATGAAACATTTAATCGAACGCGCTGTGTTGTTAAATGGCAGTGGCTTGCTCGATGCAGATATTCTTGGGCTTGATAAAAAGGGAAGTGTCAAAGCAAGTGAAAATGAAATGAACGAAGACCTGACCTTAGGCGAAGCAGAACTACATTTGATCAAACAAGCGTTAGAGCGTACTAATCGTAATGTCTCAAAGGCCTCACGAGAACTAGGTATTACCCGAATGGCATTACGTTACCGTATCAAAAAATATAATTTGTAATTATTGCCTGCTGTCGACCCAAAGTAGATATTCCGCAACTTCAAAATAGATGAAGAATGTGCTTAATGATTCCTTTTGACAGCTATAATACATTATTTGAAAAAGCGTCCCTCTAACGACTAGCTAGTGCATCTTGATTATCATTCTGAAAAACTATGGATCAACAATTACTTTCCATCCATTATAGCGACCCACTCTGGATAGCCATCGCCTTCATTTGTGGCCTGACAATTAAGGCTGTGGGATTGCCACCAATGGTTGGTTTCTTAGCCGCTGGTTTCTTGCTCAACGCTTTGGGCGCGGAGGGTGGCGAGTTCCTGGATGCGATGGCTGACATGGGCATCACTTTGCTGCTGTTCTCTATCGGGCTCAAGCTCAAGTTGAAATCGTTGGCGAGACCTGAAGTATGGGGCGTCGCGATCATTCATATGGCTACAATCACGCTGTTGATTTCTTTGATGGTGCTGATTCTCTCCTATACCAGTTTGCCACTTCTGTCCGACCTTGATATTGAGACAGCCTTACTTATCGGTTTCGCCATGTCTTTCTCAAGCACTGTGTTCGCGGTGAAGATCCTCGATGAACTCGGTGCGACGAGTGCCAGGCATGGGCGCATAGCGATTGGTGTGCTGGTGGTGCAGGATATTGCGGCAGTATTATTCATCGCAGTATCGATGGGTAAGTTGCCGACTCCTCTGGCGTTGGCATTGATAGCACTCATCCCTTTGCGTTCTCTGATGTACAAGATGCTCGACAGGGTGGGACATGGCGAGCTGCTGATACTATTCGGCATCACGCTGGCACTGGTTGGTGCTGACATCTTTGAGCTGGTCGGTATCAAGGCGGATGTCGGAGCGTTGGTGTTCGGCATGTTGTTCGCTAACCACTCTAAAGCGAGCGAGATGGCGAATGCACTGCTCGGTTTCAAGGAACTTTTTCTAGTGGGCTTTTTCCTCAGTGTCGGCTTGACCGTCATGCCGGGTTGGACTGAGGTGATGATCGCTTTGTTGTTCATTATGTTTCTGCCACTTAAAGTGACGTTGTACTACGTGCTGTTCAACTTGTTCAGTCTCAGGGCCAGTAGCTCGTGGCGGACTTCCCTCAATCTGGCTAATTATAGTGAGTTCGGCTTAATCGTTGGGGCTATCGCGGCCTCGTCAGGCTGGTTACCAAAAGAATGGTTGGCCGTGTTTGCCGTTGTAATGTCATTCTCCTTCATCATAGCAGCGCCGTTGGTCAATATCCGGGATAACTTATACCAGACATGGCGACCTAAGCTGGAACACTTCGAGCGGTCTAAGCGTCTATCGGGCGAAGAGAACCTGGACCTAGCGGGAATTAAGGTGGTGGTGTTCGGCATGGGGCGGATGGGAACAGCAGCCTACAATGCGATGGAGCCAGATTACTCAGGTCACCTAGTCGGAGTGGAGCTTGAACATGAGAAGGCGGTCCAACACAGTACAGCTGGCAGGAATGTGGTCTGCGGGGATGCGACCAACCCGGATTTCTGGACGCGTGCGCCCGAGTTGCTCGATGGGCTGGACTGGGTATTGTTGACCTTACCGATACATAACGCGAACATGAATGCAGCAATACGACTCAAAGAGATGGGGTATCGAGGTCGTATCGCAGCAACGACAAAGTTCCTCGATGAGGAAGATGCCTTGAGAGCTGTTGGTGTTGAGCATACTTTCAATATCTATACGGAAGCCGGTATGGGTTTCGCTAATGAACTACAGAGCTTCGTGAGTAAATAAAAGAGATGGATTTCTAAGAATAATATTATTACTGGGTTGAGAATTATAATTAAGAATGATGCTTTACAACTAATTGATCATTTAAATAGAACAGGTGCCTTTAAACTTGGTGGAGAAGTTTCAGAATGGAAGTCTGATGGTCACCAGCTTAGCTATGATAATTGGTATTTTGAGCATTAAGACTGTGATGCAAAACAGTGCATTGATCACTCTCGGAATTATATAATCAAATATCCAGCAGGTAACTATGCTTTAGTTATTAGTGTTTCCTAAGTGATAAATAATGAAAACTGTAATGACTGCTTATGGCCGAACCCGGATTATTACACAGTTAATAATATCCGAAAGCAGAAGTTAATTTCTGTAATACTGAATCCTCAATAAATAAATTGAGTATAGGGGCAGCTAATTATTATTGGGGATGAGTAACATTTACTTACAAGGAAAGGCTACATAGAGTGAATTATTTACTAGACCAGCAGCATTAGAATGTAATAGCTCTTGATTGGCTTCCATATACTTCACCACGATATTAATTAACTCATCTGGAGCGGCACTATCCGGCACACAATATTTTTCCTCCATCGTTCCCCATGCCACATGAATGTCATGGTCATCATTTACTGCCATGATATACCCGATACATATTCCGGATTTTGCTATTTCCTTTCTGGTAACCTCACGACCATCATCAAGCGTTAGCGCTCCTCTGCAATCATTCAATAGTTTATTCCCATTCACATAGCCAGCATAAACAGGTAAAGAGATATTCAGTAGTAAGAGACTTAATAGTATTCGTTTCATGCACGCAAACCCTTTTATTGTTCTTATGGCGGTATATTTTATATTTAAACATCTAATAGTTATAATTACAGAACGTATCTATAAAAATTAAATCAGTGCAACTTCATTCTTGGTTTTGTCTTTTGCGTTAAGAAGTTTGCAATGGTTGTTAGCGTTACACGTATAACACCCTGAATGACGACCTGATGCATTTTGTATAGCGACCAATAAACAAATCTCGCCAACACGCCTTCAATCATGACACTACCCGATTTTTTCCCAAGCAGATTCCCCATCATGTTACCAACAGTTGAGTAGCGATTTAGATTGATTAATGAACCGTAATCAACATAAGTATATGTTGGCAGAGGTTTATTGTTCATGCGATTGGTTATTGATTTAAGCAACATGGTGGCTTGCTGATTAGCCGCCTGAGCTCGTGGTGGTACGTTTTGGTCTGTTCCTTTCATTGGGCATGCGGCGCAGTCACCCAATGCAAAAATATTTTCATCGAGCGTTGTTTCCAGTGTTTCTTTTACAACGAGTTGATTAATTCTATTGGTCTCAAGGCCGTCTATTTCTGTTAAAAAGTCAGGTGCCTTAATGCCTGCTGCCCAGACTTTAATTTCAGAGGGGATGAGTCCACCTTTGTCAGTAACATAACCCAACTCAGTTGCTTCAGAAACTCGATGGTTTGTTAAAACTTCGACATCAATTTTATCCAGTGCATTTGTCGTTTTTTCGGATAAATCAGCCGGTAGGGCAGGTAGTATTCTATCTGCGGCTTCAATTATAGTGATTTTTACATTTTCTTTAGGGATGCCATCAAGACCGAATTCGACTAATTGATTAATGGCTTCATGTAACTCGGCGGATAGTTCAACACCCGTTGCACCAGCTCCGGCAATGGCTATCTTCAATTGTCCTTCACGCATTCCTGTGGTTTGTGCATGAGCCGTATAAGCATTTCTAAAAAAATGCTGATGGAATAAGTCTGCCTCTACTCTAGTATCTAAAAACATGCAGTTTTCTTTAACGCCCTTAATACCAAAGTCATTGGTTATGCTGCCAACAGCAAAAACCAGGGTGTCATATTTGAAGGTACGTCTAGGAATATATTCAACGCCATTAACATCAAGTGTTGGGGTCAGACTAATCTCTTGTTTTTCCCTGTCCAGGGTATCCATGCGGCCAAGCCTGAATTTGAAATGGTTTTTATGACCTAATGCGAGATAACTTAATTCGTCTTCGTAGGAATTTAAGGTGCCAGCCGCGACTTCATGTAGCAGCGGTTTCCACAGGTGCGTTAATGTGGCATCTACTAGTGTGACTTCTGCTTTTTTCTTTTTCCCCAATTTATTACCGAGTCTCGCGGCCAATTCAAGACCACCTGCGCCACCGCCGACTATAATTATTTTATGAGGTGTCTCGATATTCTCCGACATGCTTGATCCGATCTATATAATAATGTAATTAAACGTTATCATAACTGATGTTGCATCGCACATAAATCTAAAATCAGAGGGCTAGCTTAGATGGACGAACAGACAAAAATTGAACTTGAAGCGGCGGCATTTCGTCGTTTAGTAGGACATCTGAGAGAACATACTGACGTACAAAATATTGACCTTATGAATTTGGCCAGCTTTTGTCGGAATTGTTTATCAAAATGGTACCTGGCTGCAGCAGAAGAGAAAGAAGTTGAGATGGATTATGATAAAGCTCGAGAAATTGTTTATGGGATGCCGTATTCGGAATGGAAAGACCGCTATCAAAGCGAAGCGAGTGCAGAGCAAAAGCAAAAATTTGATGAAGTAGTTAAGCCAGATTGATCAATAAACAGATGTAATTTGATAGCCCTTATCACTTAAGTTCTGCAATAGACCTTTCTCATCAGCTAGATGAGATGCACCAACGGCAACAAAGGCATTCCCAATGGCGAATGCTTTTTCTATTCTTTCTAGCATTACTATATTTCGGCCGTATAGCACGTTTTGCATGAAGCGATCGAATACGGCTTCGTCATAATGCGCTTGTTTATTGAATGCCACCAATCCGGCAAGATCACGGTTTAAGTAGAGGTCTACTAAGGTTTTGGTCTCACGAATTATTTTATCGTGATTACAGATAGTGTCTTTGAGGATGATGAGCTGGTCTTCCATTAGCAAACCATCTAACGCTGAAAGTATTTCCTGCATCGATTCCAGAGATTTTACTTTTAGCATGTGTTGTTGTGCAAAGCGTAATAGGTTGCTTTCCAGAGTAGGTGCCCTAACCGGTTTTGGTCTACCCGTCAGACTGAATGCTGCCCAGGGTTTCAGGTGTTTTAGTTGTTCTGGCTCAACCCCATAATCTTTTATCCAGCGCTTTAGTTCATCGAAGAATTCTGCTTCCAACAAGTTGTCCAATTGTTGGCCATCTTTAAAAAACATCATATTTATAAATGTCTGATTAGCTTTTTCATCTGGAATAGTTTCCAGAATCAATGTTTTGCTTTTAATCAGAGCAAGTCGTACCTCGGGGGGGAATCTACTCACGGCATAGTCCTGTGAGTGCATGGTACCGAACAAGTAGTTAATCTTTCCTTCAGGACTTTCTATCTTCCACAGCAAGCCTTTCTTGAATGGCGTATCTTGATTTGTCGCAACAATTTCGTCTGTATCCTCTGAGAATAACCTGAAATCTTTACATACGTCAGACAAACCAGGCGCCGCATAGGAAGATGCAGGAATAATGAACAGACAAAGCAGGTAAATAACTATATTATTCATAGACATAAAAAATTACTCATTTAATAAAAGTAATACCTTAAGCTGCCGATTGTTGAAAAATAATAATAAACACAAGTAATTCGATTCTCTTTAAATATGCCATTTCAATTAACACGATTTAGTACTATACCCAAGTCTACGACTCAGTTTATGAAATATTCTTTTATTTTATTCCTGATTTGTACAGGACTACAGGGCTGTGCAAAACACGTCTATCAGGAAGAACCTGTTAATTTTGCAGGGGTGTTCGCAGAAATCAATTCATGGACTATAGAGAACCTTGAGCTAAGCCGTTTTCTTAAAGAAAATGGAATATTGGCTGATGAATTGAAAAGTAATGTATTTTCTATTAACCGTTTGTTTTTGACGGGCCTATTTTATGACCCAGAAATGCAAGTGGCTTATAAAAAATGGAAACAAGCTAAAATTGTCGTTGACCATATCGACTATAAAATAAATCCAAAAATTTCATTACCGTTTGAACATCATAGCGATAATACGGACACATCAAATTTATGGACAATTGGTACAGTATTGAGTTTTATTTACGAACGTAAAGGTAAACAAGAAGCGAGAAAAGCTAAAGCAGAAGTAAATTTATTAAATGCCAGTCTGAAGATCAATCAACTTGCTTTAGAAAGATATGGCTTATTTGAAGAGCGATACCATCAATATATTGTGCAGCAGGCAACTATTTCAGAATTGAGAAATGAAATAAATGTTCTAAAAGAATTGTTAGCGCAGTTGCAAAATAAATTTGAATTAGGTGCAGTGAGCCAATTTGAATTAAACAGTACAAAATTAGAATTACAGAAAGGCGTGTTTCAGTTGACTGTTCAAGAAAATAATTTGCAAGATCGGGTGGATGAGTTATTGGCTATGACTCACTTGGCATATCCAGAACTAGAAGGAATTACTATAGAGACGATATCTCCGCTGTTATTTGCTAATTCTGAATATCAAGAATCGGAATATATTTCAGTTGGTTTTACCGATTTACAGAAGATAATGTTAGAAAACCATTTAGATATGGCAATTACATTAAATCAATATGCTTTGTCGGAAGCAGATCTCCGATTGATGATCGAAAAGCAATATCCAGATATCGTGCTATCACCCGGCTTTATATTTGATCAATCCGATAACATCTGGTCTTTAGGCTCCTCATGGATTTTGCCACTTTTTGAAAATACTGAACAAAACCTGAATATATTAGCTGCACTTGAAGAACGTAAAATAAAGCAGCAAAAAATAATTGTATTACAGAAAGAATTACTGAGTGCCTTATATAAAATACACCGCTCAATAATGCGCCATAAAAAAGCCTTACAAGTGAGCGATGAAATTATTAATGCTATAGAACTACGCGCGAATGAAATACAAGCCCAAATAGACATCGGCGGTATAGATGGGGTTGCCTTATTAAGGAACAGGAAAGCTTTTTATAAAGCAAGGCAAGAGCAAATTGCGGTTTATAATAATGCAATTAATGCCATGCTGGATATGGACCACCTGTTGCAAAGTTCACATTCTGAATTAAATATAAATGATGTTGTGTCCTCATGGCTAAAACTAATTGAAGAGAGAAGTAATAATGAATTGGCTAATTAAATCCTTCCTTATTTTGCTGGTTATCAGTTTAGCGACGTTTCTGGCTGTCCGGACTATTGATAAAGACAATGATTTAATAAATGACTTAATAGTAAATGATTCCGCAGATGATGATGACGAGGATGAGGGAGAAGAAAGGATTTCGATCGTTGATGGTTATAAAGCCTTAGCGCTGGATGAAAAAGTTGCAGAAGCGTCAGGGTTGAAGTTTGAGTCTTTAAAAAGTATTTCCATCAAGCCAGAATTTATTGCCTATGCGGAAGTTGTTGATGTGCAGCCCTTGGTTTCATTGAAGGCAGAGCATCAGGATCTGTTAGCAGAACGTAAGGTGTTGCAAAATGATTTGTATAATCATAATAAAATTCTGGAGCGTGCAGAGGCTCTACATAAAGTAAAAAGTCTTTCAACACGAGATCTGGAGAAGACTCGTTTCGAACGCGATCAAAAGGCGTCCGAACTAAATGCAATCAATACACGTGTGAATGGTTTTGTTTTCAAGGTCAAATCTAACTGGGGCGACATAATATCTAAACTTATTCTTGATAGAGAACAGCAGGATGCATTCAATGAAGTAGCCGCACAACAAAAAGCACTTATATTATTGTCTTTACCTAAAAGCCAGTCGCTGGATTTTCAGAATCAAACAGTATTTGTCAGTGGTGTAAACAACAGAGAATTAGCACAAAAAATCGTTTATCTTGATCAAGCAAAGATGGTTAATAATCCGCTATATGGTGAGAGTTACTTTTATTTTCTGGACTCACAGAAAGTAAGATCAGGAATGCGTTTATTCGCATGGATAGAAGAGAGCGGCAATATTAGTGAAGGTTATTTTATTACAGATGAAGCTGTTCTTTGGTATGCCAATGAGCCGTGGATATATGTTAAACATGGGGAAGAATTATTTATAAGAAAGCCTTTGGGCAAGGCTAAAAAGATTGATAATGGTTGGTTATTGGAAGACAAGATGCTTGTTGGTGATGATTTGCTGGTTACTGAAGGTGGGCAGACCTTGTTGTCGGAAGAATTTAAGTGGGCGATACCCGACGAGAATGATGATTAACTATATGGCATCTCTAAAAATGCACTTTTTTCGCGATTGCTGCGTCTGCTTCGTGCTCGAATCCTCATGTATTGAATATACACTGCGGTTCTGTGCGCGAAACTTCCTTGCACTCACAAAAAAATCACTATTTTTAGAAACGCCATTTTATTCATTTTCAAGTTAATCATGTTAGCAACGCTCGTCAGGTTTTCAATTAATTATCGCGGTGTGGTAATAGCGATTGCCATGCTATTGATGATTTATAGTGTCTATCAATTATCGCGCGCGGGGCTTGATATCTTTCCTGAGTTTTCTCCGAACTTGATTGTTGTGCAAACAGAAGCACCTGGCTATTCAACCGAACAGGTTGAAGTTCTTGTTACCCGACCAATAGAAACTACTTTGTCTGGCCTTATTGGTATCGATCATGTTCGTTCAGAATCAATACAAGGATTGTCGATAGTAAATATTTATTTTGAAGAAGACACGGACATCTATCGTAATCGTCAACTCGTATCGGAAAGACTTGCTGGATTAATTAATCTATTGCCTGAGGGGGTTGGTCCTGCTGTACCGGTGCCTATGGCTTCATCGTCGGCAACAATTTTAACCATGGGTGTGACTTCATCTAGCAAAGATATGATGGAACTGCGCAGCATGGTTGATTGGAATTTGGTGCCAACGATATTAAGTGTGCCGGGTGTCGCAGATGTTAATGTCTTTGGTGGCGATGTAAAGCAGTTGCAAATCCAGATCGATGAAAATAAACTTCGGCAATTTGATATCGGGATCAATGAAGTTGCTGATGCAGCGAAACAGGCAACAGGGATCTTTGGCGCCGGTTTCATTGAAAATAGTAATCAACGCTTGAGTTTAAGTTTAACAGGCTTGCCGGAACAAATTGATGAACTAGAACAAGTTGTCGTCAAACATATTGATGGAGTGAGCATCACACTTGGTGATGTTGCTAATATTGATTACGGTGCAGAACCTAGCTTTGGTGCCGGATCTATATTGGGCAAAGAAGGCATTGTTCTAATGGTTATCGGTCAATATGGTGCAAATACCTTGAATGTATCGAATGCTGTTGAAGAGGCCATTCAAGACCTCGACGATATATTTGCTGAAAACGATATCAAACTTCATCCTACTTTATTTCGGCCGGCTAATTATATAGAACGTTCTGTGAGTAGTATTACCGGACATTTATTGATAGGCGGTCTATTCGTTGTTGCGGTACTTGTGATTTTTTTATTCAACTTCAGGACAGCATTTATTTCAGTGATGGCGATTCCTTTGTCGTTATTGACGGCCATTCTGGTTTTATTAGAGCTTGGCGTGAATTTGAATATTATGGTGATTGGTGGTTTGGCTATTGCATTGGGCGAGGTTGTTGATGATGCCATCATTGATACTGAAAATATATTTCGACGTTTAAGACAAAACAAACTTTTAAGCAAGCCATTGCCGATGAAAGAAGTCGTCTATAATGCATCTATGGAAGTGCGCGGTTCTGTTGTTTATGCCAGCTTTATTGTGGCTTTAGTTTTTGTTCCTTTATTGCATTTAAGTGGTATTACCGGACGATTGTTTGCTCCACTAGGAATGGCCTACATACTGTCAATCATGATGTCCTTATTAGTTGCATTAACGGTAACGCCGGCATTGTGTTATGTGCTTCTGGCAAAAGACAAACTGAAAAACATTGAGCCACCACTAATCAATATGCTGCAGCCGTATTATGAAAAGGCACTAACACTAATCTCGCGTTCACCCTACTTGGTTATTATTTCAACAATACTCTTATGCTTGTCCGGTTTATCGATATTGCCAAGTGTTGGCGGACAATTTATTCCTAACCTCAGAGAAGGTCATTATATTGTTCACACCTCAAGTATCTCTGGTACTTCACTAAAAGAGTCGATTCGTGTAGGCAATCAAGTTTCAGAGTTGTTTATGGATATCCCGGGAGTAGTTTCTGTTTCTCTTTGGTCAGGTAGGGCTGAACGTGGTGCTGATACATTTGGCAGTCACTATAGTGAATTTGAAGTTGATTTAGATATCAACTTAAGTGGTTCAGAACAGCAGCAAGTATTAGATAGCATCCGCGATACATTGAACAATTTTCCTGGCTTACGCTATGAAGCACATAATTTTTTATCTGAACGTATACACGAAACTATCTCGGGATATACCACGCCAATAGTCGTTAATATCTATGGTAATGATCTGGATGCGCTAGACAAAAAAGCGACGGAAGTTGCTGCGGTGATGAAAAAAATCGAAGGTGCTAGCAGCGTACAAGTTCAGTCTTCCACTCCGACACCACTATTACAGATTGCATTACGACTGGATAAATTAAAAGAGCACGGTCTTACCCCACTTGAAGTCGTGGATAGTATTAAAACTGGATTCGAAGGATTGTCTGTTGCGAAATATCAGGAAGACAATCGAATTTTCAATGTCGTGGTCAGCCTGCCTGAAAACAAACGTCAAACACCTAATGATGTGCGTCAATTACCCATAAAAACTGCCGGAGGTTTATTGTTGCCCTTGGAAGAATTTGCGGATATACGACAACAGAGTGGTCGATACAATATTTTGCATCAGGATGGACAACGATTACAGAGCATTACTAGCAATGTTATTAATCGAGATATTGTCAGTTTCATGGATGATCTTGAAGATACCATATTTGCAGAGGTTGAATTTACTGCTGAAATTTATCCAGAGTTCACCGGAGCTGCAATTGAGCAAGCTAAGGCAAAAGAGGAATTGATCGTACTATCGACTTTAGTGTTGGCTATCGTGATGATGTTAATTTACATCGCTATTGGCAGTTTCAGGCATGTGTTATTGATGTTAATCAATCTACCATTTGCATTAGTAGGCGGTGTAATAGCGGTATTGATTACCGGTGGGGGACTTTCAGTTGGTTCTCTGGTGGGGTTTGTTACGCTTTTTGGAATTACTATTCGGAATTCAATCATGCTGGTTTCACACTATCAGTATCTGGTACAGGAAGAGGGTTTGCCATGGAATCTTGAGGTGGCAATACAAGGTGCAAAGGAAAGATTGCCGTCAATCTTGATGACGGCATTAGTAACTGCATTGGCAATGTTGCCCATTGCCATTAATAGCGATAACCCTGGTCGCGAAATTATGGGGCCAATGGCGGCAATCATTATTGGTGGATTGGCATCATCTACTATACTTAACCTGCTTATCATGCCGGCCATCATGCTGAAATTTGGCAGATTTAATAAAAAAAAATCTGGATATCTGATTTAAATCAAAGAATTATCGAAACATGACGCTAATATTCAGATACGAGCTGTTTGTTCTACTACAAGGAATTATCAATTGTTGTTTTATAAATAGGATTTTCTAAGTATCTTTATTAAGAAATAAGATGACTTATATGTGATAATTAATTGAATTAAAAACATTTTTTAAATAAAATATTTTTTTGTCGTAACTGACACATGCTATTCAAACAACAAATATTCATATGAAAATTTTAATAATCGATGATTCCAGCGATTTCAGGGCATTACTCAAGCTATACCTGAATAAAGAACTGAAAGATGTAGAAGTCATCGAATATGATTTTGATAATCTCGGCAAGCCACCTGATAATTTCCAGTGGTTCCAATACGACATATTATTTTTGGACTACAAGTTAGGTCCCGATGAAGATGGCTTACAGTGGCTTAAAGAGTTCAGAGATAAGCCCGGATTTCCACCGACGATTGTGCTTACTGCTGAAGGTGATGAATATATCGCTGTTAAATCAATTAAATTAGGTGCAGCTGATTACATCAATAAGGTTGATATCAAACCGAAACGTATTGCAGAGATGGTTGATGAAGCCACTGAGTTCTCAAAACGTTCAAACACAGATCAAGAAAATGAAATAAATGATGCCACTCAGCTTATCAGGAAGGTACATAAGAAAGATGCAGTACCAGATACCAGCTTAGATATTGGTTATAAATTTGTTCGTATGATTGGTGAAGGTGCAATGTCAAAAGTTTATTTGGCAGAACGTGTAACAGACAAAATGACGGTTGTTTTAAAAGTACTAGATTTGACGCGAGTACATGAACCTAAACTAGTGACGCGCTTTATTCAGGAAGCAAATTTAATAGCCAGTTTAAACTCACCATTCGTCGTTAAGATTTTTGAGCATGGAATAACTGAAGATTACGGCTATATCGCAATGGAATTCTTTTCTCGCGGTGATTTAAAACAACGTGCCGAATTGGGTTTAAATCATGAGATAGCTGTTATCTATGCCACTCATATTGCTTATGGACTTGCACAAATTCATGCGATCAATGTTGTGCATAGAGATCTTAAGCCTGCCAATATTATGTTTCGTGGAGATGACAGTCTTGCGCTGGCAGATTTTGGTATTTCAAAAAAAATAGATGAGGTGAGTGATATTACGACCGTGGGGCAGATATTAGGCACCCCCCATTATATGAGTCCTGAACAAGGTGAGGGCAATGACGTTGATACACGCTCAGATATGTATAGTGTAGGCGTGATATTATATGAATTGCTTACAGGAGATAAGCCTTTTACCGCAGCAACCGCTGCTTCGCTAATCTACCAGCACATTCATGCACCCATTCCAAAGTTACCAAGCAAGTTGAAACAATATCAGGATACTGTTGATTCTCTACTAGCAAAGAAACCGGATAATCGAATACAAACTGCGAATGAATTAATTAAGGTATTGGAAGCGTTTCAATAAAGTGCTTTCTTAGCTGTCTTGTGTTTTTGTTGTTTCATTCTTTAAATGATCCAACCACCAACTAGCTTGTTCTGCTGTCGATTTGTCAGATAATGCATGTGTAAACGCCCGTGTTGCTTTGTCCATATTTTTAGAATGATATTGTGCAATACCTAAGAGAAGGTTAATTTTGGACAATAAAACCTTACCTTCAGACTTGAATTCAACATCAAGCACTTCAACTACCTTTTTCCATTCTTCAGCTTCAATATAAAGTTGACCTAATCGAAGCCGAGTATGGTCATCATTGTATTTTTTAATGATTTCTTTAAATATAGGTTCAGCTTTTTGATTTTCATGAGCAAGTAGCCAACTGTCTGCGAGTAGAGTTAACATTCTAATATCAGGGTTAATCTCTCCAATAGCCATTTCCTTTTCAAGGATGACAGCTGCCTTGTAAGGCATTTCTAAATATAGATAGTTACTAATCAAACGGTTGATGTCATCTTTTTTAAGCAACCCTTTCGCATAGGCTAGTTCATAAATAGCTAAGGCTTTTTTATTTTGTTCCAGTCGTTGGTAAATCTCTGCTAGTTGCAGCCAATAATTGGTTTTTTTGGGGTGCTTATTGATGATTGTTTCAAGTAGTGTGGCAGACTTTTTATATTCTTTTATCTCATAATAACCAGCTAATAGCAGTTCATACCAGCTGAGTGGTGGCTTGTCGGATAGAGCTAACGCCTTTTCTACATGGATGATAAGTTGTTTGTAGTCTTTGAGATAATAATAAGCTGTTGCAGCTAATATATGTGCGTCTCCCGTCGCTTTAGGTTCTTTAGCAAACCACTTTGACAAGTATTTTAAACCCTCTTTTGTTTTGTCTATATGAATTAATAGCTGCGCGGTAGAGTAGTTTAAGCCATGCGTAACATCTGCTGGTAAAGCATCAAGAGATAATGCTTTGATGAAATGTTTTGCCGCATCACTGAACTCACCCATATTGCTTTTAGCAAAGCCCATGGTTTGATAAGCAACGGCGGCATCATAAGCTTTAAGATTGTTTGATGAGATTAATTTCTTTAGCCTTTTTAGGGCTTCGCCATTTTGTCCTTCATCAATTTGTTGATGAATACCAATTAGTTCAGCATGCACATTAGGCTCTAATTGATAAGTCTTCTTCTTTTCTTCAGCAAAGAGAGAACTGCAGCAAAGCACAAGTATTATAAATAAAATGCTTTTTGATGTTGGTCTTTGTGCAAATATGTTCATCGTTTTAATTTAAATTTTACGTCTTGACGCGCACGTTTTTCCACTGGCTTTCCATCAATAATATCCGGGTTGTATTTCCATTTAGATATTGCTTTTAAAACCGCACTGTCAAATATTTTAGGAGGTTTAGCTTTTACAACGACAGCATTTTTAACTGAACCATCAATTGCTATTGTAAATTCGACAGTAACAACACCTTGAATACCACTGCGCAAAGCGCGTAGGGGATAGATAGGAGGGATTCTTAGTGTGGGTACTACATTAGTATCAATTTTAGGCCTTGATGGCTTACTGCGGGGCTTGGCCTTTATTGTGCTTTTCGCAAAGTCACCAAGGTATGGTGTGCCTGATAGCGATAAAGGCATGTTTATGTTAGGTGGAGATAGTTCCGCTTGCATAGTTTGAGGTTTTTCTATTTGCGGTTCAACCATTTCTGGAGGAGGAGGCTCTTCTTCCAGAGGAGGTGGCTCAATCTCATCAATTTCTTTTTTTGGTTTGGGTGGTTCTGGTTGTTTTTCCAGTCTTATAAATTCTACTAGGCTGACATCAGACAAGTTTAAGTCTAGTGCGTGTTCGTTGCTTACCAACTGCTGAATCAATATAAAAATTGCAATGTTTAAAACTATTGCAATAATAATTACCGACGGGATCTTCGCGGTATCCAGAATATTCAGTTTTGGAAATTGCATGATTCACACAATGGGAAAAATTAATTATTCATTCGATGCTGCGATTGACACATTGGTCACACCCGCCAAACGAACTTGATCAAGCACCTCAACCGTCGTTCCTGTGCGCGCATTTTGATCAGCAAGGATGATGACCGTTCCTTCTGGATTTTGAGCGTGCAAGTGTTCTACATGTGCACGAACAGCACGCATATCAACTTTTTGACTGTCGATCCAAATTTCACCGTCCTTACTGACGCCAATGATCATGCTGCCTTGTTCTTCTCTGACCGCTGTCTGTGCAGTTGGACGGTCAACATCAATTCCTGATTCTTTAGTGAAAGATGCAGTCACAAGAAAAAATATCAACAAGATAAAAACCATGTCGATAAGCGGTGTTAGATTAACGCTTTCGGCAACTGATTCATGCTTGGTGTGTGTATGTCTCATAATTAGTTGTGTGTTAGTAGTTCTTTAGCCATTAGCTCTTTCGTTTTAGCCCGCTTATAGAGATCAGCGCTAAAGTATATGCCAATGATAGAAGTCACCAAGCCTGCTGTTGTTGGTAATAGTGCTCTGGATATGCCTTCTGCCATACCGCGAGCGTTGCCATTGCCAAAGACGTTTAAGACCTCAAATATAGCAATCATTCCGGTGACAGTACCAAGTAATCCAAGTAACGGTAATATTCCCGTCAAAGCCTGAATGGGGATCAGATTATGTTTTAATTCGATTGAAATTTCGCTTAATAAACCATCTCTGATTTTAAGCGCAAACCATGAGGACCTTTCACGACGTTTTTGCCATTGTTGAACAATCGCTTCCAGTCGTACTGGATAAACTTTATATATAAAATAATATCGCTCAATGATTAATGCCCAAAGAAATATTGATAAAACAAAAACGCCAGTAAAGACGGGTCCGCCCTTAGCAAAGAAGTCTCTCATGATGTCTATTTGATCAAACATTATTCTTGATACGGTTTATCTCAGCGAGTAACGCAACAAATGCTGTACTCTTCTCATCCAGTATTTGAATTAATGCATTACTTTTAGAAGAAAGAAAACTGTGCGATAACAACAAGGGAATAGCAACCAATAGCCCCATGACTGTTGTGACTAAGGCTTGTGAAATACCGCCAGACATGACACGTGGATCGCCAGTTCCATAAAGTGTTATAGATTGAAATGTTTCAATAATACCCGTTACTGTTCCAAGTAACCCAAGTAGGGGGGATACAGCGGCAAGTAAAGCAAGAGCTCCCAATCCACGTTGAATTCTAGGCATTTCTTTTAATATAGCTTCGTCTAGTTTCAGTCCCAGTGTTTCAGTATCAATGTCAGGGTTCTTTTCATAGACTTGCATAATACGGCCTAAGGGGTTGTCGCCAGGTTTTTTACTCTTGAGTTGTTTTTTGACTTTACGACTAGTGGTCACTAATAGTATTAAACGTTCTAAAGATATTAAAACACCAATCAGGCCGATGAATATAATAACGTAACCAACAAGACCACCTTGTTCAATTCGATTTTTAAGATCAGGTACTTGGACCAAAAGGGCTAACATCGCTCCGCGTGTTGGATCTATGGGAAATGCATGCATCCCGGTACTGGCAGTTTCAACATTTTGTGCCATATCTAAAAAACGTTGACCAGGTTGTCTGCCAGGTTCAATTAATTTACCCGTCTCAGGTAAGTTTCTTAAAAAACGACCCGCAGATACAGCATTAAAAACACCAATGCGTGTTACATTTTGTTCAATCTCATTGCCGGCTGCGGTGACAATCTTTCCCGGGAAGGTCACAATTTTCCCTGACTCGACCATTTCATCCATAGCCAAAATCCAAAGCTCTTCCAATTCTTCTAGGGAAGGTAATTCTTTACGGTTAGCTAAGACATCAAGTATTTCATCACGATTGGGTTTTTGTGCTGAGACGAGAGAGGTATCAATTATGACGTCTAGATCTCCCGCTATTTGCTTGACGATGCCATCAAGTTCACCGAGAGCTCCCATCTTTTCCTTTAAGACTGCATTCTGTCTAGTAATCTCAAGGTCATAAGTATCATAATTTTTTCTTAATGATGTGCTGCGAGCTTCTTCATTCTCTAATTTTTTTAGCGCATTACTTAACAACCCTTTTTGCTTGCTATGAGCGCTTTTAAATTTTGACTCTCGTTTCGAAAGAACTTCTTTTTCTTGAGAACGTTCTTTTTTCACTTGTTCTAACAGTGACTGTAAATCATTAGGTTCATCAGCAGAAACTGGTGACAGGAAGATGAGCAAGCTTAAAAATATTAATCTGTTCATTATTCTTTTCCAGCCATATTGATAGGCAGTTTAATCAATTCAGGTGGTGCCTGCTTTTTTGCAATTTGTATACCTTGCTTAATAGAACGGTCATATTCAGAGGAAAGTTTTTCCCAAGACTTAGATTCCTTGTTCCATACGCCACTCATCTTTCCATCCAGTGTTTGGAAGCTAATCAACAGGCGTCCAACGCGTAAAACATCAACGGTGTATTTCTGACTATCTATTTCTACCGTGTCAGAATAGGCTTCTATAGTTCGGCCATATTCCATTTCTATTTGATAAGCTTCCATAATACGACGGTATTTATCAGGTAGGGTTACATCAGGACGATCCATAATGCTTTTTAAATCTGCAACACGCTGTTGGCGTTCTTGAGTTAAAAAGGGAAGATCAAGTTCTACAAATTTTCCTAATGTATCAATCATCTTTATCATCAAAGGCACAATGTTTCGTTGAGTCTCTTCAACATTGTCAAGTTGACGCTTAATAGCATTCAAGGATACTTTTTGTTGCTTAATTAATTTTGATAATTGGCCATTATAGGTGCCTAGGCTATCAGTCTTACGTATTGCATCACGGTATTCCTGAACCAAGTCTTTGGTCTCAGTGACCAGCGTGTCCACTTTGTTCTGTGATTTTACGACATCTTTTTGGGACTGCAGCTTAGTTTCTACTGCTGAATCCAGAGTTGTGGTCTCTGCAACAGAAGTATTTAAAATCGCAAGACCTAAGATTGAGGGTAAAACAAAAAATTTGATGTGCTTGTCCATCAGGAGTTTTTCCTAATTCATTAAATAGTTACTGAATATTTATTAGCTGTATTGTAAATTCACAATTTACCCTAAGAATATAACTTTTAATATAGTTAGTTCAAATTAGAATATAGTTTACTATCAGTTAGATCGGCTTTATCTCTAAAATCTTTAATCGAAGGGGATTATATTATTTATGAGCCTTAGAATCAGGCTTAATTTACTGATAACTTTGTTATTTGTCAGTCTGTTTATTTGTAGTAGTTTTTATATTATTGCAAATGCACGTAATGCCGTTCAGCATGAAGTTGAATCAACTGCAAATCTTGCTCTGCAATTGATCGAGATTGCATTTACTTCAACATCATCAGAGTCGGACGAACAAAAGCAAATACAAGTATTACGCAAGCTCTCAGAGCTGGATCTTACGCGCCATCTTCATATTGATATCCAAAATTCAAATGATGTCCTGACACCGGTAGAAGAATTTTCTGCTTTGAAGGACATAAAAGCACCAAACTGGTTTGTAAAACTTGTAGAACCACCACCAACAGAAATTCGACATTGGTTATACAATCCAGTTGAACCGCCGAAAGGCATCATTATTCGCGCTGATCCAGCTGATGAAATTGATGAAAACTGGACTGAAGTTCGGAGTATATTAATATTTTTATTAACATTTATTATTCTGGCTAATATTTTGTTATATCTAGCCATTGGAAAATATTTGGCGCCGATAGACACCATATTGTCTGGTTTATCAGATATTGAGAAAGGAAATTATCAATTAGAATTACCACATTTTCGTTTGCCTGAACTCGACCGAATTTCCCAACAATTTAATCATATGGCCAGGGTTTTGCTGGAGAGCAAGGCAAAAAACCAGTTATTAACGCAACGTTCACTTGAAATTCAAGAAGAAGAACGTCGACATCTCGCACAGGAACTTCACGATGAACTGGGCCAGACTATTGCGGCAATAAAAGCCGTTGCTGCTGCCGTGATGAATGATAAGAGTCCAGATAAGGACCGTATCAATTCAAGTGTGAAAACAATAATCGAATATTCAGATCATATCTATCAAGTTGCAAAAAACATGATGCACCGATTACGACCGTCTGTATTAGATGAATTTGGCCTGGTCAAGGCCTTGCAGTCGATGATTGATGATTGGAATAGTCGACAAGATGATATTTTTTGTCATTTTTCGTTTTCAGATATTCCACCTGATTTGACAGAGTTGATGAACATTAGCCTCTTTAGAATTGTTCAAGAGAGTTTGACCAATGCTTTAAAACATTCCTCCGCTAGCAAAATACAAATAACTATGAATAAAGTTGTTTCTTCTGATTCAGAATATATAACCCTGAATATTGAGGATGATGGTGTCGGTTTAAACAAAGATAAACCAATGACGGGTTTAGGATTGCCTGGGATGAAAGAACGAGTTGAAATGAACCATGGGGTATTCGACCTTATTAGTGAACCTAATCATGGCCTAACGATCAATATAAGTATTCCAATAAATTCGTAAGAGATATTTTATGAGTAATACAATAAATGTAATGTTAGTTGATGATCATGCCGTGGTCCGCGCTGGCTATAATATGTTGTTGAAAAACGCATCTGAGATTACGGTTGTAGCAGAAGCAAGCAGCGGAGAGGAAGCTTATCAACTGTATAGCGCTCATAAGCCAGATGTTGTTGTTATGGATTTATCTTTGCCAGGGATAGGAGGCATAGAGGCAATAAAACGTATTTGCTCCCGCGATAACAAAGCCACAATACTTGTGTTTAGCATGCATGAAGAAGTTATCTTTGTAGAACAAGCATTACAAGCAGGCGCCAGTGGTTACATTACCAAAAGCACTGATCCACAATTACTTGTTGAAGCCATTATACGACTTGCAAAAGGTGAGAACTACATCGATGCAGATCTTGCACAAAGATTAGCCTATGAAAAATCAAGAGGTCAAGACTCATTGCTTTCTGATCTGTCTACACGTGAATTTGAAATATTTTGTATGTTGGCAGAAGGTTCAAATACAAGTGAAATCGCTAAACGTTTGAATCTAAGTTACAAAACAGTGGCGAACTACAGTACTCAAATAAAAAGTAAGCTTAACGTTTCGACCGTCGCTGATATCGCACGGCTTGCAATCAGATATAACATCATTCAAGCGTGAATTGTGGGGCAGCTATAATACTGCCCCATTAATCGTCTAGTCGTTGATAACAACGCCCCAAGGGAACTTGCCAACTTCGACAGTTTTAATGACTTCGTTATTACTGGTATCAATGACTGAGACAGTTCCGCTTACACCATCAGTCGAAAATACCTGTTTGCCATTTTTACTAATCGCCAGTCCCCAAACGCGTTTTCCTACAGGAATGCCGGTAATTATTTCCAGAGTTGTAGCATCCATGACGACAACTTTATTAGCTCTTCCACCAGCGACATAGATGACAGATTCATCCTTGCTTAGCACAACATCTTTAGGTTTTGATTTACTATCACCAGTGCTTCCTCTTTTCAGAATCTCGCCTGTATTCATATCGACTTTAACAACTTCACCGCTAATCTCGGCTGTTGCATAAGCTATGTCCCCCGATTGTGTGAACGTTGCTGCACGTGGACGTGAACCGACGAGAATATTATTCTCAATTGTATTGTCCGATGCTGTAATAACATGCAGCATGTTTGTCGATTCGCTGGTAACAATGACGCGTTTACCATCAGGTGAAATAGCAACGCCTTCAGGTTCTAGGCCAACATGAATTTCTGCTATTTGTTCTCCAGTCTTTGGATCAAACACACTTGCTTTTGCATCATCTTCATTTGAAATATAGATATTTCCATTAGGATGAACGGCGAACGTTTCTGGATCTGAGCCAGCTTCAAACTCTCTTAGAATTTTGAGTGAGACAGGATCAATGACTTTTATTTTATTTTCTTCACTTACTGCAACATAAAGTTCACTCCCATCTGGAGAGAGACCAATTCCTCGAGGACGTTCACCTACATCGATAGTTGCTTCGACGGTTAATGTGCTTCCGTTAATAACAGAAACAGAGTCACCGCGCTCATTTGTAATAAAGATACGCCCCGTAGGTGCAGCACTCACTAAATTACAAACAAAGGCGAAAAATATTATTGCTGCCAAATTAAATTTCATTTAAAAACTCCTAATAGTATTAATTTCATATATAGATAGACTACTTTTCACAGCTTAATATCCCTAAGCTGTCTAATGTTGGTGGTTTGGCAATGCCTCGAACTGGTGCTTCGGCAACTATTTTATTATTTTCTACCAATAGAATTGGTTGTCGCAACTGTCCTGTTTCTCTGAAATTCATAACAATTCCTTTTTGCCCATCAAAAGCAAGTTCTGTTTTAAGATAATGTAACATCTTTGCCGGGTCGTTTATTTTTGTTCTTGCAACGGCATCAGAGGTCATCTTAACTGCAGCCCAACCCGCCCATGAATTATCATTCATTAATACTTTTTGATTCTTTTTAAAACGTTTGTTGAGATCGCGTGCAGCGAATTTAACAAAGTCCGGATGCCAAGCTTGAGCTTTTGCAATTGAATCGGGTTTCTTCTTTTGCCATTGGTTTGTGGCATCTAATTCCATCGTGTTAGTTGGAATTATATGTAGTGCATTTTTTATGCACGCTGTTCTTAATCCGTCATCCTTAATAGATAAGTTAAAGACAGCGATATTCGGCAAAGCATCAGCAAGCTTTGTATAGGTATCGATATCGATAGCTGTCAGAACTGCGATGTATTTTGAAAAGTCGTGCGTATTTACATTCTCTACAGAAATTAGATCTAATTCGTATTTTTGATTGAGAAATTGGCCTTGTAGGTTAGCTTCGCTAAGACCTTGTTTAGCGCCAAGTAGAGCAGCGTGATCTTTCTGGCCAATGAAAGCGAAGTGTACTTCGATATTATCTGCGAGTGCGATATTAGAAACTAATAGCATTGCTATAAAGCTTGATTTTATTATCACGATGTAATTTCTCAACATGTAAAGTCGCCTGTTAATGGTAGGTTAGTGTTTATATCTTGCCATATGTGAATAGCTGAAGTAACTGAATACTTCGACAATACAATATAGGATAAATTCCATTAAAAATGGATAGGAAAATTGCCTGAATGTTAAAAACGGTTAAGTATAATTCTTTTTAAAAATGTATTCGTCATTACCAATTTTTACGTCGGCGATAGATTGTTGCGCGGTCTATATTTAGAATTCTGGCGGCCTTGCTGATATTGCCACTTGTTTGCACGAGTGTTTTTTTGATTAATTCATCCTCATTTGAACGCAGGCTGTTTAAGTCATGGTGTATTTCCCCCCCGCCTAGAATCATAATAAAACAACCTAAGCGTTCACCATTTTCTATAATTGGTGTAAATCGAAAACGTGCGCTATTCATTAATGTTTTATCCAACTCAACTTCACATTCCATTTCAACGCCATTAGTAGTACACGCATTGATATAGTATGTAAGGTTGGGTAAATATAAATGGATAGACTGGTTTAACATACAAGATGGAGTGTTTAGTAAGGTATCGGCATGTGAGTTCATATCAATGACAAAACCGTACTCGTCAACAGAAATACTTGCATCATTTGGCCATTTCAATTGCAGATTTCTATAGGCTTGGCGTAATTTTTCACGTTTAGTAAGTTGTAAAACAGATAAATCAGACTCAATTGAATGAGCAATCGATATAGCTAATGCCATAGCTTCGACACAGATTTTGTTCGCAGGACCAGTGATATCAACTACACCAAGCACAGAGTGGTCACTTGGATTATGAATCGGTGCGCCATAGCATACCCAAGGTTTCCAACCTTGGCAGTAATGTTCCGTTCCCATAACGACTTCTGGTTTGCCAACTGATAATGTTGTGCCTATGCCATTAGGTCCGACAGCATCGGTATGCCATTCACCACCGGGTCTAAAATTAACCCTTTCCAGATGATCCTGTATATGTTTATGAAAAACTGAATATAAAATACATCCTGTATGATCCGCTAAAACAAGAGCATGTCCGGTGTCTTCAACTGTATTAGACATTCTATTGAATACATTCACTCCGGAAATCCCAAAGTTTTCAGTATGGAGTTTGGCTTCGATTTCTTCTTTGGATATTACAGAGCGTGCCCGACTGCCGAGAGGGTCAATACCTAATTCATGGCAACGAAGCCAACTGTCTGCAATGACAGGACGGAGTCGTTTATGGTTTAACTCACCAGTACTAACAAACTTTTCCCATGCATTTCTTACTGCATACTGTGAAGCGCTCGCATTTAGTGGAATTGCTGCTTTAATTGTTTCTACTTGAGACATTGTATTTAGTTTGCAGTTAGCTACATCGTCATTAAATTTTGTGAATTATCAACTAAATATAGCGTAAATTCAGTTTTGTATATATATGTGTGTGTTGCGATACAAATTTCTACCGTAAATACATCATATTCATATATCTATAGGATCTAGTAATTTAGCAAAACTTTAAAAGTTGTCGCATTTTGCAACAGATTAATTTATATAGAAAAATATCCTAATTTCGAGTTTTATATAGGGGTGCTATCAAGAGAAATAGTGGTTATACTTCCATGATATAAATTTATATTAATTGTTATTTATAATCACAAAAGTTACCTAGATATTGGATCTTTAAGAATTCAAATCAGGAATTAACACCAACGAGGGGTATACACAATGCTCAGATCTTTACAGATCGAACCAGAAAAATGCACTGGTTGTCTACAATGCGAAATGGCTTGTTCCTATCAGGCAGAGGGAGTATTTAATCCTTCTAAATCGCGTATAAAAATATTTACTTTTCATGATGAGGGGCGTTTTGTTCCTTATACCTGCACACAATGCACAGAAGCTTGGTGTCTGCATGCCTGTCCCGTTGAAGCTATTGTTATAAATGAAGCTACCGGCGCAAAAGAAGTTATTGATGACATCTGCGTTGGCTGCAAAGTCTGCACCATAGCCTGCCCATTCGGTACTGTTAATTACAATCAAGAGACGGCTGTAGTTCAAAAATGTGATTTATGTGGTGGAGACCCTGAATGTGCCAAGGCTTGTCCTACACAGGCGATTACCTATGTAGATTCCGAACATAGTGGTTTAGAAAGAATGCGTGCTCATGCAGCACAAAATCTTCCGCAAGATAACGCATAGACGTAGGAGAATACGAAATGGCTTGGACTAGAAATGTACTACGTGTGAATCTAACAAATGGTTCGATTACGACTGAACCCCTCAATATGCAATGGGCTAACGACTACTTAGGTCAGCGTGGCTTAGCAACAAAATATTTGGTTGAAGAGACGGATCCAACCTGTGATGCCTTGAGTCCTGACAACAAAATGATCATGACCACCGGTCCACTGACCGGAACCATGGTCTCAACTGCAGGACGATATTCTGTAGTCACTAAGAGTCCTTTAACAGGTTGTATTGCTTGTTCAAACTCGGGTGGTTATTTCGGTAACGAGATGAAAAATGCAGGTTTCGATATGATTATTCTCGAAGGCAAGTCGCCAACACCTGTTTACCTATACATAGAAAATGATAAGGCGGAGTTAATCCCCGCAGATGATCTTTGGGGCAAATCAGCCTGGGCAACAGACGAAGAGATTCATGCCAAACATCAGGATCCATTAGTACGCATCGCAGTAGTTGGTCGTGCAGCTGAAAAAGGCTGCCTGTATTCTGCTATCGTCAACGATCTGCATAGAGCAGCGGGACGTTCTGGTGTGGGCACCGTCATGGCGTCAAAAAACCTCAAGGCAGTTGCGATTCGCGGAACCCTAGGTGTTGGAAATATCAGTGATCCGACAAAATTTTTCAAGGCGTCTCAGGATGGTAAAAAAGTCTTGGCGGAAAATGCGGTTACCGGAGAAGGCTTACCAGCACTAGGAACACAAGTATTGATGAATGTGATCAACGAGGTCGGTGCATTGCCGTCACGTAATCATCAAGATGTGCAGTTTGAAGGTGCAAGTAAAATCGGTGGTGAAGCCATGCTGGAAGTTCGTGAAAGTGATGGTAAGGCGAATCTGACGACGAATGGCGCATGTTTTGGTTGTACCATTGCCTGTCAACGCATATCTACCGTAGATAAGGATCACTTCTCAGTAAAAGACAAACCGCAATATCACGGTAATTCCGGAGGGCTTGAGTTTGAAAATGCATGGTCTTTGGGGTCTGATTGTGGTGTTGATGATCTAGATGCAGTTACGGCGGCTAACTTTCTGTGTAATGAGGATGCCGTTGATCCGATATCACTTGGTGCGACGATAGCTGCGGCTATGGAGTTGTTTGAAGAAGGTGCTATTACAGTAAAAGACACCGGTGGCATGGAACTGAAATTTGGTTCTGCCGAAGCGCTACTCTGGGCGACTGAGGTCACTGTAAGAGGCGAGGGTTTTGGTAAAGAACTTGGGCAGGGCTCTAAAAGGCTGTGTGAAAAATACGGTCGTCCTGAGCTATCTATGACCGTAAAAGGTCAGGAATTTCCTGCTTATGACCCACGTGGCATACAAGGTATTGGTTTGGCTTACGCTACTTCTAACCGCGGAGCGTGTCATCTTCGAGGCTACACTGTTGCATCAGAAATATTAGGTATTCCAGAAAAAACAGATCCATTGGCTACAGATGGAAAAGCAGGGTTGGTCAAGGCCTTTCAAGACGCAACAGCTGTTGTAGATTCTGCAGGAATCTGCGCCTTTACGACATTCGCTTGGACACTTGAAGATATTGCTCCGCAAATAGACGCCGCTTGCGAAGGTGATTGGAGTGCTGAACGATGCTTGGTAGTTGGTGAGCGTATCTGGACGATGGAACGTGATTATAATTTAGCTGCTGGAATTACGGCAAAGGATGACACTTTACCTAAACGACTTCTGAAAGATGCTGCGAAAACAGGTCCTGCGGAAGGTAGAGCTAATGATTTACATAAAATGTTGCCGGAATACTATGAAGTACGAGGTTGGACACTTGATGGTGTGCCGACAGATGAAACCCGTTCTCGCCTAGGTCTGTAGTCTAGATCTGTAGATTCTGGTTTATAGTCGGTTAAAACATTAGAGAGGTAAAGACATGAAGCATGTGATTGTAGGCGCAGGTCCATCAGGTGTTATAGCAGCAGAAACATTACGTAAAGTTGATCCAACATCAAGCATAATTATGATTGGGGATGAACCTGAACCACCATATTCTCGGATGGCGTTGCCGTATTATTTAATCGATAAGATTAACGAGGAAGGTACCTATCTCAGAAAATCTTCATCACATTTTGGTAATAAAGATATCGATATTATTAGAGACAGAGTAAGTACTATCGATCCAAAAAATAAATCATTGAATCTTGAACAGCATGATGCGATCAGTTATGACAAGCTCTTAATTGCTACTGGCTCACACCCAATTACACCACCTATAGAAGGTATGGACTTACCCGGCATTCATTCATGCTGGACGCTTGAGGATGGCAGAAATATCGTCAATAAAGCCAAGCCTGGTTCTAATGTAGTTTTAATGGGAGCCGGTTTTATTGGTTGTATTATTTTAGAGTCCTTAGCGCTTCGAAAAGTAAATCTTACCGTAATTGAAATGGGTGACAGAATGGTACCCAGGATGATGGATCAAACTGCGGGCAATATGATCAAGAGTTGGTGTCAGGAGAAAGGTGTCTCCGTTCATACTTCAACGAGGGTTGATGCAATTGAAAAGGATAGTGGCGATTCACTAAAAGTTAAACTTGATAATGGCGAAGTTCTTGATGCTGATTTGGTTATTTCTGCAACAGGTGTTGCCGCTAATATTCAATTTTTAGACGGGAGTGGGTTGGAAACAGATGAAGGCATTTTAGTTAATGACCGTCTGCAATCGAGTATTGCTGATATTTATGCTGCAGGCGATGTTTGCCAAGGCAAAGATTTTTCTACGGGTGAATACAGTGTACAGGCGATACAGCCCACCGCCGCAGACCATGGACGTATTGCCGCTATGAATATGGCTGGCAAAGATACCGTCCATCAGGGATGCGTAAATATGAATGTGTTGGATACGATGGGACTGATATCGAGTTCTTATGGTTTGTGGATGGGTATTGACGGCGGTGAATCCGCAAAACTATGTGATAACGATCGTTATCGCTATTTGAGTCTTTCTTTTGAGGACGATGTCATGGTTGGTGCACAAGCTGTTGGATTGACCCAGCACGTAGGCGTACTAAGAGGACTGATACAAACCAAGCTAAAGTTAGGTAAGTGGAAGGATCATTTAATAAAAGATCCGACAAGAATAATGGAAGCCTATCTAGCAAATACCCAAGCAATAGGTCATAACGCCGGAGTCATTTAACTCGTTAATGGAAATTACAGTAAAGTTATATGCGGGTCTAAGTCAGTACTTGCCTGAAAACGCAGTAAAACATGCAACAAAACTAGATATACCTGCTTCAGAAACGGCGTTTTCAATTCTTGAGAAATTTAACGTACCTAAAGAGTCGGCACATCTTGTGTTACTAAACGGTGTTTATCTTGACTCTACTGAAAGAGAAAATTCGACATTCAGCGAAGGCGATACGCTCGCAGTATGGCCACCTGTAGCAGGCGGTTAAAATCAAACTAATCTGTTTCTCGTTTTATCATTCAAAAGTATGAGATTCGTTAAACCATAATGGTAGGGTATGAATGTAATGACGGATTTGATTGAATTGAAACGAGATATGGCAGTAACTCATAATGAGTTTTATCGATTAATAACTAAGACAATAAGTAATAGTGAATTTTTAAATTTCGACAAAATTAATTCATCAGTCAGTTTTCCGTTCTCAAACGGTGAAATAAACATCTCTTTAGAAAAACAAAAAGTTAGAAAAATAGCTTCAATGAAGATCGACCATACGCCGATGAACTTCAAGTTCATGAACCTAAGCAAGGATGAAATGCAAACGTATATACAAAAGTTTGATATAACCTTCCAGAAGGGCGGTGGTTGAGTTCTGAATGTTATGCCCGCTAATAAAAAAAGTAAGAATAAATTCAGTATCTAGTTTTTGAAAGATTTCAGTTCTAGAACTGTATTTCCGCCTATAAAGATTGGCGTATTAAAAATGTCAATCATGTCACCATCGAGTTCACGACGTATTTGTTTTATCAAACCTACGCCTGGTGCATACCATTCCTCAACATATATGGGTATTTCTTTTTCTCCAGTTACTGAATCGGTATAGGTTGTAAAAGAGCCTTCTCCGGCAACTTTAATGCAATTTTCAAACGTGCCTGCAGGGACTTTGACCGTTTCAGTCATTGATTCTATCTGGTAATTTATTGGAACCTGTGCGTCTTTACCAACGCGAACGCGGTAAGGGTAAACCCGCAGCAAGATTAATGGTCGATTTATCTCACGCCAACCTGTACCAATCTCTAAAGGTAGTTTTAACACGTAACGCTTATCCCTATCCATACGGGGTTTTGATTCAACCACAGTGCGTAAGGCTTCACGGAAAACACCTGATTCATCATGGTTATGATAATAATCAATGTTAGAGCTTGTTCGTCGGACAAAGAATGATTTTTTGCCTGATTTCTTGATGCCTAAATTAGTAATGGTTAATTCTGTTTTAATAGTTTCAAGTTCATCGTCGTAATCTGTAGTTGATTTGTATGTCCAACTCCAGCCTTTATTGAGTGGAAAATATTCACTACCTACCGGTTTGTCAGAACAACTGACTAGCGAAAAGACCAGTAACAAGGTTAGTAGTATGCAATTAAATTTTTTCATGTTTAAAACGTCTTGTATTTAGATGAGGTTACTTTTCAGGGACTTCAGGATCAGGCAGGTCAAAAAATTCAATCTCTTCACGTGTCTCACCATATTTTGATAAGTCCTTTGCAATCTCATCTGTTGTTTCGGCTTCTACTTTCTTGCCTAGTTGTATATTACCTCGTCGTTGTTCTTTTAAAGCGGCATCTAGCGCTGAGTGTAAGTCAAGATCGTATGGCAGTTCATAGGCACGTGGCTCGGCAGCCGGAGCATTATCAACAAATGACGTTGCCCATATATGAATGCGACCAGGCGTACCTTCTTCTTCATCGGGTTCCGTTATAGATGAAGCCATTAATTGAAATTGGTCAGGTAGGGTTTGTTGTGTAGGCCACCCGAGCATACCCTGAAGGCTATAGAAGGTAAGGTAGTAAAATCCACTGACAGCAAGTATAAAGGCAAACTTTATCCATACAGGTAAACGGGTAAGTAAAAATATTGCTAACACTAAAGCCGCTAATGCGACATATGTTAGTGTGAGCCCTAATACAGCCTGATTCATAATTTGTTAACCTCAACAATGGATTTAAATAATGTATTAACATTAGAAACGTTTCCATCTGCATCGATGGTGAAACGTACTGCTGTTTTTTCATCGCCTTTATTTTCTAATATTAGTGTTCCGTAATAAACCACTTCTAACTGTGGGTTTACTTTTACGGCACGGACCTCAACATTTGCTTGTCTTAATGACTTACTGTTGTAGTAATGGACATTAAATATATATTCTCCCGGGACATTGCCGCGGATGGTAACCACTTCCTGATTCAGAGGGTTAATAATTTCAACGCCATTAACTATAATACTATCTTTAGCAATACCACGATCATCACGGTCGAGATGGATTAATCCAACCTCGGAATTTCGAAACCAAACTACGCCACCTTTGGGACCTTTTACCCAAGTGTCCACATCATCAGGGCTACTATCATCCCATTTGATTGTAACAATAAACTCAGCTTTGGGGTCAATAATACCCTTCTTGGCCGGTGGGTTTAAAAATAAGATCGTGATCAAAAAAAGCAAGGTGAATGCTAATAATGAATTAAACAATAGATCAGTAAACGGATCTTGCTCGAATTGTCGAGATGAACGCCTTATACCCATTTATTAAGCCTTTTTGTGTTGCTCGGGTATTACTTCAGTTTCCATATAATGCACAGTTCTCGCAACGACTTCGTCTGCGCCTCGATCTAATAGTAAATATTGAAAGCTAAGTAACATACTCCCCAATAAGCCAACCAGCGTCGTATTGAGAGCAACCCCCATACCTGCAGTCATAGATGTAAGAATGCCTTGGACATCGGCAATATCAAAAGACTTTAATGTGGATAGGGGCCCGAGCATAAGTACAAAGCCAATCACAGTTCCTAATAGACCCAGTTTCACGAGTAAGCTAGTAAAAAACCAACCTATCTCATGCTGAGCGTGCGCTTGATCAGCGAATACTTCTGCGAGTAATGCATTATCAGCAGACTGTTCGCCATTCATGGTTTGACCTTCGAGGCTTTTTGTAATTGTTTTTAAAAATTGAGAGGGCAATGAATTATCGCTTTCCCAGGATATTAACTTGGCTTCTATATCTGCAATTGCATTGAGTTGGTCGGATAAATAATTTGCCCGTATCCCACAATGAATGGTTCCACCTATAAAAAACAATGCGATCAGAAATGTGATTTTTGTTGGGTCATTGATAAATATTTGAATCAGGATGTGAAGCTGCCAGCTGAACCAAAGTAGGAATATCATAACGCCAGTATAGATAGTCCATTGTAATATCAATCGAGATTTATAGGTTTTTGTAAGCATGGCTAATTCAGTTCACTTGATTATTGAAGGTATGTTTGTAGTTTTATTATTATTGAATAGATATTCAAGATAACAATAAAGATTAAAAAATCTTATTTCAATGCCTTTTTTGGTTCCAAGCGTTATACTTTCGTTAGTAACACCACATCATAGCTTTTTTCTGCATGATGAATACTAGATTTATCCGCTATTTCTGGTTCATAACAGCACTGAAAATTATCTCTCTAATATTATGCGAAATTAATCCCAATAAAAATTAATGTTGTTAGGCCAAGAATTGACCGTTGATCGACCGACCGGACGAAAATCATACGCTTTATAGTGCCACTATTTAAAATATGATTTGAGAATAATTCTTTATAATACAATTAGTTAGCTCGATTTTAAGTTGGTTTTTGATTTAGGCACAACTCTTGCTCATAGTGTGGCGGAAGTATAAATAAATAATCTGGTTAGTGTGGCCAAGACGGCTTACAAACCAATGTCTAGGAGGAAGAAATTTTGAGTTCAGATAATCCTATAGAAGTACTGGGAATTGATGCCGGCGGCACAATGACAGATACTTTTTTCGTAGCGGCCGATGGCCAATTCATTGTAGGCAAGGCGCAAAGTAGTATTGATGAAGCTACAGCCGTTGTTGATTCAAGTAAGGACGCCCTTGAAGGGTCAGGCCGTGGTCTTGAAGAAGTCTACGGACAAATGTCCACATGTGTATATTCTGGTACAGCTATGCTGAACAGAGTGGTCTCACGCACAGGTATCCGTACTGCATTGATTTGTAGTAGAGGTTTTGAAGATAACCATCGTATGGGCCGTGCTCTACAATGTTATCTTGGATACGCGTTCGAAGATCGTCTTCATTTGAATTCGCATCGCTATGATGACCCATTAGTTGCTATTCAAGATACTCGTGGAGTTACCGAGCGTATCGATTGCCAAGGCACCGTCGTTATTCCAGTACGTGTTGAAGAAGCAGTTATAGCAGCACAAGAATTACTAGCAACAGATATTAAAGCTATTGTAATCAGCTTCTTAAACTCACATGCTAATCATTCACATGAAGAAGCTGTTAGAGATGCTGTCATTGCAGAAGTTAAAGCCTCAGGTAAAGACATTCCTGTATTTGCGTCTTGTGACTATTATCCAAGTCGTAAAGAGAGCCATCGTACCAACACCACAATCCTCGAAGCCTATGCTGCTGAGCCTTCACGCATTACCCTGAAGAACTTAAGCGATAAGATGGCGGGTCTTGGTGGTAAATTTGATGTCCGCGTTATGGCGAGTCATGGTGGTACCATCAGCTGGAAAGCAAAAGAATTGGCTCGTACGCTAGTTTCTGGCCCAATCGGTGGTGTAATCGGTTCGGCTTATCTTGGTAAGCAACTTGGTTATGAAAACATTGCTTGTTCAGATATTGGTGGAACAAGTTTCGATATGGCATTGATTGTAAAGGGTGCCTTTGCAATTGGTCGAGATAAAGATATGGCTCGATTGGTATTGTCATTGCCGCTAGTAGGCATGGATACCGTTGGTGCAGGCGCAGGTAGTTATGTCCGTATTGACCCATATTCAGACGCAATTAAGCTTGGTCCAGACAGTGCTGGCTACAGAGTAGGTACTTGTTGGGAAGAGGGCGGTGTTGATACGGTTTCTGTAACCGATTGTCACCTTATGTTGGGTTATTTAAATCCTGACAACTTCTTAGGCGGTGCATTAGAACTTAATGTCGACAAAGCACGTCAGTGCATTAAAGATCAAATATCAGATAAATTAGGCATGACTGTTGAAGATGCTTCTGCTGGTGTTATTGAGTTGCTTGATGCCTCTCTAAAACAACATCTTGGTGATATGATCTCAAGTAAAGGTTATACCCCTACTGACTTTGTTTGTTTCTCATACGGTGGTGCTGGTCCAGTACACGCATATGGTTATACACAAGGTCTAGGCTTCCAGGAAACAATCGTGCCTGCATGGGCGGCTGGTTTCTCAGCATTTGGTTGTGCGGCTGCAGAATTTGAATATCGCTATGACATGAGTGTCGATATTGCAATGCCACCAGATAGTGAAGACGCTGCTAAAGATGAAGCTTGTAAAGTATTACAGGCCGCTTGGGACGAATTGAAGGTTAAGGTTCTAGAAGAGTTCAAGATCAATGGCTATGGCGCAGATGAAGTAACGCTTGATCCTGGTTTTAGTATGCAATACATGGGTCAGTTGAACGATCTAGAAATTGTATCTCCTAAGAAATCAATCAGTGGTGCTAAAGATTGGCCTTCATTAACC
>JAJFKM010000073.1 GCA_021773215.1 Gammaproteobacteria bacterium | reverse complement strand
TGGTGCGTCGTTAATGCTTTGGTCTCGATGTACTTATTATCCCAAACCAAAAAGCAATCGGTAAAAGTGCCGCCGATATCTACTGATATTCGTTTCATAATCTACTTTCCTATAACTATGTAGTAGTTTGATTTATTGTTTGTAGTAATTTTTTATACTAGTGCCGATGTCTATGACGCTCGACTTCACCTAAAACATCAGGCCCTTTCGTCGCCTCTGTAATTTCTTCACGATGACTCCACTGTTCTTTAAGTGCATCAACATCAACTTCCATATCATAGAGCGGTTCATGATTCGGCATTGTGTTTTCAACTTCGACCTGCGTGCCACAACTTGGGCAATAAAATTCAAGAATATTGACCCAGTCTTTATCAGGGCAGAACGTAAACTTATATTTCTCTGGATCGATAATGTGTGGATGGATGTCTGCTGGGTCGCGGTTATAAACCAGCAATCCTTCTTTGTAATTTCCACGTGCCGAATTGATTACATGATCACAAACACGACATTCCCAGTTCTCTGTATCTAAATCGATACGAAGATATTCAGTCATTAATACTTTCATTATTTAGCCCCCTTAGTCAGACAGATATCACCTGCCTCGGTCACAACAAATTCCCAACCTTCACGTACAAGACACGTAAAGTAATCTTCTTCAATAACAGCTGGGCCAGCAGCATGTGCGCCCGGCTTCATATCATTCACACTATAAACTGAAACATCTTGGCTCTTCAGATCACTACCTACAATTGTTCGTGAACCTGATGCAGCAGCAGCCTTACCTTTCTTGATTTTGACCTGCTTATCATCTTCAGTCTTTAGGCGTTTAGTCGCGATCAATTCGAGCGTGACTGAATCCGCTTTTTCTAAAGCTTTAGGCAGTGCAACCTTGCCATCCAATTGATGGGTAGATTCTTTAGAACCTGTTTCACTAACCAACAGCGCGTTTACATCAAATTCACCTTTAGCGTAGCCTTCAGCAAACATATCGCGTTCAGCGCGTTCCATAAGATCTGCGTGAGCTGCTTTGAGTGAAGCTTGATTATTGGTAGACAACACAACGGCATAGCTCTGGCCAATATCACAAGAACCGATTCCGAAGGCACTAAAAACAGATGCCGTCTTTGGCACATAAACCGTATTGATGCCTGCTAGTTCAGCTATACCACATGCGTTCATCGGGCCAGCGCCACCGAATGCTAGTAACACGGTATCTTTCGCAACATCACCAAAACCCTTAAGACCATTAGCAATTTTTTGCTCATAAGCATCACGTAGCTTGTGCAGCGCCTCTTCAACTGAACAGCCAAGTGGTGTTGCAATATTTTCTTCAATGGCTGCACGACCGCGCTCTATATCAAGCTTCAATCCACCACCAAAATAAGTCGATGGGTCGAGCAATCCTGATAACAGGTTCACATCTGTAATAGTTGAACTCTTACCACCGCGACCAAAGCTGGCCGGACCAGGTACGGCGCCAACACTTTCAGGTCCTACCTGAATAGCGCTATCCTTGACCGATAAAATTGAACTGCCGCCAACACCTTCACTGTGAATTTCACACAATCCAAAAGAGATAGGCACACCCTCAACTTTTCCGCGGCGTTCTTCATTTAATTTCAGATCAACCAGATGACCAATATCAGTTGTCGTACCACCAACGTCCATGGTCATTACGTTTGAAAGATTATATTGCTTACTAAAAGTCTTTACGCCTTCCATTCCGCCGCGAGGGCCAGAGCTATAGGTCTTTAACGCAATTGTTTTCGCAACACGTGATGCGTTGCCATCGTTACGAAAGATAAGTAACGGATTTTTCGTGCGATATTCACGCAATCGATTTTCAGCGTTGTAAAGAAAACTCTCCATCGCAGGATGCAGGAATGAATTAGTCAATGCCGTCCAACCGCGTCGATCAGCTAATACATCATCAACTAACTCGCTGGCAAACAACATCGGTACAGCACCTAATAAGTGACGCGGATAAATATCAAATGCTATCCTCTTGAATTGAGCCTCGGAGATAGCCGCATTATCAGCATCAAAACAAACAACGAGCCTATTAGCACCCATTCCGGTAAGTCTAGTAATCACCGTTGCGGTATCTGCTGCTTTTGATTCATCACCTAAATCAGCAAGATCAACCTCAACGATACGATCTCCAATCAAAAAGTCGAACAAGTCTTCATCTTGCTCGCGCATGCGCTTAGCCAAATCTGCGTTACCTTTATTTAGTAACAATCCCAGTTTTGGTCCCTTACGCTCTACAATCGCGTTAGTACCCTGAGTGGTTGAATAACGAATATACTCAACTTCCATCAGAAGTTTTGCGACATCTTCTTCACCATATATCACAGATGAGATTGATTTAAGTCCATCAAAGAAACACTTACTTAAGTCATACGGCGTAGTGAGCGTCTTGGTCTTATAAACGTTTTTATCTTTCAGTACACATATATCAGTCAACGTGCCACCGTTGTCGATATTAACTAGCATTCCCATAATAATTTTCCTTGGTTTTGCATTATTGAAATTATGTTAATTCTTTTAGATTGTTGACAATAACTCATTTTTTATGTGCTTTTACCGTTAATTTTAGTATAAAACCGGATATTGTCGACAATATTTTTTATCTAGCATATATAATGCATTCAACATGCCAAAATATTTTTTTTATAATTATAATTATATCTATTTGTTTTAATTGAGGATTAAAATACCCTAAAAATTATTCAACTCTTTGTAAGAGTTCCATTATCGAACGACAGTGACTAAACCGTTCAAAATTCAAACACTATATTAATACTTTCGAATATAAATCGGCTTCACACATCTTTTACACGAACCATTAACTTACCCGTATTCGCACCGGTATAGAGCTTTTTAACTGTCTCAACAGCATTCTCAAGTCCATCGACAACATCCTGTTGAACCTTAATTTTACCTTCACCCATCCATTGAGTGATTGCTGCTATTGCTTCAGGATAACGGTCCATATAATCCAGTATAATAAAGCCTTGAACCTTGAGTCGATTCATCAGAATCATCGGATAATTCTTTGGCCCCGGGACTTCTTCGCTGGAATTGTAGTGTGCGATTAGCCCGCATACTGATATGCGGCCGTACATGTTCATGTGTTTGAGACAAGTGTCTAGGATCTCACCGCCTACATTTTCGAAATAGACATCTATCCCATTAGGGCACGTGCGTTCTAGTGCCTCTGATAAATTTTCTGTTTTGTAGTTGATGGCCTCATCGAAACCAAGCTCTTCAGTGATCCATTTACATTTTTCATCTGTACCGGTAAGTCCTACAACATGACAGCCCTTGATCTTGGCAATCTGTCCGACGATCGATCCAACTGAACCAGCAGCCGTTGAAATAACAACTGTCTCTCCTGCTTTAGGTTCCGTGATCTCGAGCAGGCCGAAATAAGCCGTCGGCGCAGCGATAGCGAAAGTACCAAAAGCATCGATAACGGGGACAGGCCCTGTATCACCTAATACACTCACCGTCTCGGTGCTACCAATTTGATAGTCCGCCCAAGTACCAAGTCCACTGACAATATCGCCCTCTTTAAAGGCTGCATTTCTGCTTTTAATAACAGTTCCACAAACGACACCACGCATCGGATCATCAATAGCAACTGGAGGCATATATTGTTGAAAATCAGCCATCCACATCCGATTAGTGGCATCTAGCGATAGATAGTTAAGGCGGAATAGACATTCTCCGTCTGCAGGTTCAGGAATGGGTTCTACTTCAAAACTCAAATCACCATCACGTATATCGCCAACAGGACGTTTACGTAGTCGCCAGACGTGGTTTACTTCAGACATTCAATGATTTCCCTTGGTTTTGCATTATTAGAATTGTTGACAATTGTAGCAAATTGCAACAGTTTAAACCTCATATACGCGTAATTCAACCTCATATTGTCGACAATTGTTATTATTAAAAACGACAAGTTATCAACGCAGTAAAACTATCGTTTATTTAGTCATTTACTAACTGAAATACTTCGTATTCCACCTTACCAGGCAACAAACGTCCCTGTGCAACACAGAAGATATTATTTACCCAACTATAACGCTCATCGCCCGTCTGCATACGCGGATTGGTAAAGAAATTTTGCTCACCAAAATTGGTTTCACACTCTCCGGCAACTGCTCCCATAATCCCTTCTGTGAGTTCAATAACACCAGAGTACTGTGCGTAGATGATCGCATTATCGTCTGTTTCGAATGTTGCGCGAACATCCAAATGGCCATAGCCATCATCGCTAATCGTCATCCAGTCAGCACAACTGGCATCACGAATTTTTCCATTTAGCTTATCGCTTTTGAACTCACCACCTTGTACTTCAAAAATCATTCGTTTGCCAAATGGCCCATTCCCCACATCTAATACAGCTGAGAGATTTGCGTAATAAGTCATAAAGGGTTCAAGTTTCATCGGACATCCTCTTAAGATTGTTGACAATAGATATAATAAGTAGAAGCTTAATGTGCTTAAATTGGTTTTTCAATGCTGATATTGTCGACAAATTTTTGATAGAAATAGTGTCGTAATGCAAACTGCTCGACACTTAACATTTGGCCTTAATTATGGGTCACATTAAATTAAATATATTTTTGCAATCCAAAACCCTATTTTTTATACGCCTGCACAAATCTAATACAGTCATAAATCATACAGATATTAAACGTCCGATTCATTTTCGAGCGCTTTATCAAAATATAGACAAAGTTCCTGTTTACATAAACAACAAAAGAATCAATTAGATAAAGATAAAAAAGAGGCTATTGGAATTCTGGCATAATGGTTGCTGGCACAGAGCGGATTGAGAAGAAATTACATCAGTAAGAACTGGGAGAAATAAAGATTACTACGGAAAATTCAAAAATTATTTATACACTGACTGACGAAGCACCATTATTAGCGACATACTCTTTACTCCCTGTCATCAGAACATTTACCTCTGCGGCAGGTATAGACGTTGAGGAAAGTGATATATCAGTAGCTGCAAGAATTCTTGCCGCATTTCCTGATTACCTCACTGACGATCAAAAAGTAGAAGATAACTTAGCGGAGCTTGGTCGATTAACCCAAGTGCCTGACACAAATATTATTAAGCTTCCCAATATCAGTGCTTCAATCCCTCAGTTAATAGCGTCCATTGTTGAATTGCAATCAGGCGGCTATAACATTCCTGACTACCCTGAAGAACCAAAATCGGATGAAGAGAAGCTAATTAAAGAACGCTACTCAAAGGCACTAGGAAGTGCTGTCAATCCTGTACTACGCGAAGGTAATTCAGATCGGCGCGCGCCTGATGCTGTTAAGCGAAGTGCACGCAAAAACCCGCATTCAATGGAAAAGTGGAGTCCTGCGTCCCGCACACACGTATCACATATGCACGGCGGTGATTTCTATAGCAGCGAAATTAGTATAACCATAGAAAAAGCCTGCGATGTCAGGATGGAGCTGGAAACAACCTCCGGCGAAGTCATCATTCTGAAGGAAAAAACATCTCTATTAGAAGGCGAAATCATTGATGGCATGTATATGTGTAAAAAAGCACTTTGCGATTTCTATGAAGAACAGATGGAAGATGCAAGAGAAACAGGTGTCATGTTTTCCTTACATGTAAAGGCCACCATGATGAAAATTTCTCATCCCATCGTATTCGGCCATGCGGTTAAAGTTTTTTATAAAGAATTGTTCACTAAATATGGTGACCTGTTTGAAAAATTGGGGGTACATCCTAATAACGGGATCAGCAGCGTATACGACAAAATCCAAACCCTGCCCAGCTCATTTCGCGAAGAAATAGAGCACGATATTCACGCCTGTTACCAACACCGTCCTGAACTGGCAATGGTTGATTCAGCAAAAGGGATTTCAAATCTACATGCGCCCAACGATGTGATTGTTGATGCTTCTATGCCAGCGATGATTCGCTCAGGCGGCCAAATGTGGGGGCCAGATGGCAAACTAAAAGATACCAAGGCCGTTATTCCTGAAAGTACATTCGCACGCATTTATCAAGAAATGATCAACTTCTGTAAAACGCATGGCGCCTTTGACCCTACGACTATGGGCAGTGTGCCTAACGTTGGATTAATGGCTCAGAAGGCAGAAGAATATGGTTCGCATGATAAGACTTTCGAAATCCAAACCGATGGTATCGCACGAATTGTCGACGATAAAGGTAATGTACTGATCGAACAGAATGTGAGTGAAGGCGATATCTGGCGTATGTGCCAAACCAAAGATGCACCGATCCGCGATTGGGTAAAACTGGCTGTAAACCGTGCGCGCCAATCGGGTATGCCTGCTGTATTCTGGCTGGATGAGTATCGTCCACACGAAATGGCATTAATTAAGAAGGTAGAACTCTATCTTCAAGATCATGATTTGACCGGCCTTGATATTCAGATCATGTCTCAAACCCGTGCCATGCGTTATACCCTTGAGCGTATTATTCGTGGTAAAGATACCATTTCTGTCACCGGTAACATTTTGCGTGATTACCTCACTGATCTATTTCCGATTATGGAATTGGGTACCAGCGCAAAGATGCTGTCTATCGTACCGTTGATGGCAGGCGGTGGATTGTTTGAAACCGGCGCGGGTGGTTCTGCACCCAAACACGTTAAACAGCTAATAGAAGAAAACCATTTGCGTTGGGATTCTCTGGGTGAATTTCTAGCCTTGGCCGTTTCGTTGGAAGATATCTACATAAAAACCGACAACAACAAAGCAAGAATACTGGCAAAGACCTTAGACGAGGCAACCGGAAAATTGTTGGACAATAATAAAGGACCGTCTCGAAGAACCGGTGAACTGGATAACCGTGGCAGCCACTTTTACCTGGCCATGTACTGGGCGCAGGCACTCACAGAACAGACTGAAGATGTAGAACTACAAGCTCAATTTTCTACATTGGCAAAATCGCTGGCAGAAAATGAATCAGCAATAATTGAAGAACTAAATGCCGCACAGGGCAAGCCTGTTGATATCGGCGGATACTTTAAGCCCGTTATTGAAAAAGTAAGAACCGTCATGCGACCCAGTGCAACCTTCAATGATATTTTGGATACAGCTCTGACGTAAAACAATAAACTGGTGCAGCTATTTAGTTGTGCCAGTTTTTTTATTAGTACACGGTTTTCATAATCATGTTTACTAAGGGAGTTAACTCAGCCTTATCTACACCACTCTTAACCATTGTCCTTAATCCACTAACATTAGAAACAATATAGTTAACTAGAGTATCTGTGCTCACTGTTGATTTTATTGCGCCCTCTTTTTTTCCGCGCTTGATAGCTTGCTTGATTACACCTGCTACATTATCAATACCATTCAACACTGCTTTCGACACCGCTTTATCTCTGTGTGATAACTCATTAACGGTATTAACAAGTAAACAACCTTTTTTCTTTTTTGATGTTGCTTCAGAGATGACATCTTCTAGTAGTCCATTCATAAATGCCTTGCTCGTAAGACTACTATCTAAGCTCTGTTGAAGGTCATTTGCTGATACTTGTTGATAGAAATCAATACTGCGTAAAAACAATTCATGCTTACTACCATAGGTCTGATACAAGCTACTTTTTGACAAATTCATAACATCAAGCAAATCCTGAAGTGATGTTGCCTCATAACCTGCGCGCCAAAATTGTTGCATGGCAGCTTCTAATGCTTGCGCAGTATTAAATTCTCTTGGTCTTCCCAGGTTCATTATGTAGACTATTGTGGACTCAACGGTCCTTATTTTCAAGATGATATGATTGAATAATTAGCATCACACTTAAAAACAAGAGGAGAATGAAGTGAAATTTTACGATTGTTCAGAGGCACCAAACCCTCGTCGCACCCGAATCTTTATCAAAGAAAAAGGTCTCGATATTCCTTCTGTAGAAGTCGATCTTTTTGGTGGAGAAAATCTGCAAGAAGGCTATTTATCAAAAACCATATGGGGCTTATGCCCAGCACTCGAATTAGATGATGGGACGGTAATAAGCGAGGCCCCTGCCATTTGCAGTTATATAAATGACATGCATCCTGAACCACCACTTTTTGGTACTACTCCATTAGAACGTGCACAGGTCATTTCTTGTGATCGCCATATGGAACATAGCGGCATGCAGTCTGTTATCTATGCATTTCGCAATGGCTTTGAAGATTTTGCCACTCGAGGTGTCGGTGGTCGCGAAGGTGACAAGATAATTCCAGAGCTCATTGAACGTGGTCGTAACGGTATCAAGATATTCTTTGGACGTCTTGAACAACAACTTTCTAAATCAGAATACGTTGCTGGAGATTTTTACAGCATGGCCGATATTACTGGATTAGTCGTCGTTGATTTTGCCAAGTTCGCTGAATTTGAAATCCCCAGTGAAAACACAAACACATTGAAATGGTATGAAAAAGTTGCTTCACGCCCTGGCACACAAGTTTAACCAAGGTCTTTCTCATTAACTAATGACTAAATAAACTTGTTAAGGACTTTAAATGATAACGCTTTATACCTCCGCAACACCCAATGGAAGAAAGATATCAGTCGCATTAGAAGAGCTGGGTCTTGACTACGAAGTTAAAGACATCAACTTAACAGAAAATGTACAAAAAGAAGATTGGTACTTAAAGATTAATCCAAACGGAAAAATACCGGCAATCATTGATCATGATGAAAATCATATTGCGATATTTGAATCGGGGGCAATTCTTATTTACCTTGCAGAGAAGGCAGGACGCCTTCTCCCTGCAGATACTGCAAACCGATTTAACGTCATGCAATGGTTATTTTTACAAGTAGGTGGCGTTGGTCCTATGCAGGGGCAAGCCAATGTGTTTTACAGGTATATGGATAATGCAATTCCAGAAGCGACGAGTCGTTATCAAAATGAGACCAATCGATTATATAGTCTGTTAAACAAGCAACTGGCTAACCATGACTTTCTAGCAGACGATCTTAGTATTGCTGATATTGCACATTACCCCTGGATAAAATTGGCAGACTGGGCTGGTATTAATATAGACGACTATGAACATATAAAACGGTGGCTGGACAGACTTGATGCACGCGAAGCTTTTGCGAAAGGAATGAATATTCCCGAAGACATATCGGATTCAGACTTACTAAAACTGGGAAAGACAATCGCAGTAAAGTAACGCCCATACCCGAACGAGTTTAAGACTATTTATGTTCGCCCCACCAACTAATGAACTCTTCAAAGTCGATCATCATATTATTATCCGTATCGACCTTATTAAAGCCGTCCTTCAAACTTTCGTGGTCAAGATTAAAACCAAGCCCTTTAATCAATTCACAAAACTCAGAAAAATCTAACACGCCATTTTTTTTACTATCGAACCCATTAAAATATGCGAGCATCTCTTCATAATCATCATTCATAAATGGTTCCCCATATTTCGTTGATTAGCTTTAACACTTTTACCAAGTCTATTTAATTACGTTGCCGAAGTTTAATCCTAATAGCACCACCAATTATCATCACGTTAGGCCTTCCTATAGAACTTTTCTTTGAAACATTTTTTTCCTTTGATGCTTGCTTTTTATCTACCTTCATTTTATTTATGCTTTTCTTAGTTGGTTTCTTTTTGGGTATCGCTTTCTTGATAGTCTTCTTCTTAGTTACGGATTTCTTTTTGAGTGTCGCTTTCTTGGCAGTCTTCTTTTTAGTTACGGATTTCTTTTTAGATGTCGTTTTCTTGGCAGCCTTCTTCTTAGATGCAGATTTCTTTTTGGACACAGGTTTCTTTACAACTTTCTTGCTGGCCGCTTTTGTTTTTTTCTTTTTTGATGACATGCTGAGTTTTAACAATCAATAATTATTATAATTCGAGAGTTATGATTGACATCATTTCACAAAAAATTCTCAACATCTAATTTTTTTATGTTTTTATATCTTTAAATTGCCATTGCAAAGCCCGAAACACAGTATCGCCTGAATCAACGATAATTCAGGACCAACCTCAAGGGCTGTCGTCACCTCGCTTGTATGAGAGAGAGACTATGGCATGAGTGTATTGGCACACTTTTACATGCCAGCTACTTTAGTGTGATTCACTGGCCCGCGTACTGCCCCACGTCGCTTTCGATCATATAACGAGTTTTATCACTCTAGACTTAGTCATAAATCAAACGCATCTCGAATGGCTTTTTATAGATACGCACATAGGTTTTATTACCTTGTTTCTCTACCACACTGTATGGACCACCAGTCACTTCATAAACAGGCTTCTTTTCAGTAAACGGCCATGGGGGTCCTGCATACCGTCCTTGAAGCTTCACCGTCGTTCCTTGAAACATATTTTGGCCAGCCTGAGCTCCCTGCATCGTACTCATCGGGAACGTACTACCCTCTGCAAAAAATAGCACTTCTGGCTCTTCGAAATCATTCGCGGCAAGAAACTCATCCTTAACGAGGTTCACAAATTCCAGTTCCGTTATGCTAGCCGCCTCTTCATCAGTCAACGTGTCGAGTTCGTTAAGCAAAATCTGCTCAAAGTTGCTTGCCGTTAGGAAAGGTTCTGAAGGTGGCTGCCCACCAGGAGTAGAAATAACAGGTTGTCCAGTGGCAGACCTTACAACCATTTTACTAGCTTCTTTCAACAATCTTTTTCTCAACTTTTCAATAACTTTTTGTTTTAGAGTTCTTGAGCCGGCTACAGCAAGTTGTGTGCCTGATGCTAGTGCCGTCTCTGCTTGTCTCAGCGCGGCAGTTCTAGCAGCTGCTCGCAGGCCTTTTGTCGCATATTTTTTGTAAGCCCCACCTGCCACACCCGTAACCATTGAAGTAGCCGCATTAAGTATTATGAGATCGTTCCCAGAGAATCCAGCTGCAATATAAGCTTGCTCTAAACCTACTCTGACTCCCTGAACCGCTGCCTGAGTCGCACCTTGAACCAAGGCTTGCGTTCCTGCTGTCGCCAAAGCTGCGCCGGTTGAAGCACCGGCACTTGATGCCAAGGCAAACGCACCGTAACCACCTGTGACCGCAGCGAAGAGTACTTGTGCCGTAATCTCAATAATCGGCAGCGCCACATCCAAATCAGTCAAGGCGCAGACGCCATCTGGCGATGGCTGAGCATTAAGCGTAAACCACACCGCACCCGTATTGCGGTCGAAGGTTTCTCCTGGATTAACAAGGCCGTAATAAAGCGGCCCCACCTGGTCGACTGACATCGTTAACGGCCACATGGTGTTATTGTAAATTTGGAAACCGGGCCCTTCTGTACGCGCGACAAAAGGCTTAGGGGGTTTCGGACGGTCCGTATAAAGCAACTCTGGTGCTGCCGCTTTTACAGATGATATCTTCCATGCACCTGTGGCCATACTTTGACCAAAGCCCTGGCGGATTTCATTCTTCTCTAAATCAATTTCTACATCGCCACCACCATTTGTACCTTTCAGGCTGACTTGCTTATCGTTTGTAGCAACTTCTTTGTACATCTCTGGCACATCAAAACCATCTTGTGTAACGCTTTTTCTAGGCGGTTGTGTATCGATTCTTTGCCAAACATCAAAACCCGTTTTGACAAAAGCCATCTCCATGTCCACATTCAGACCCTGCACACCTTCAAATGCAGTCACGTACCCAAGGTTAAACCCTGTCACCTGTTCGGCTTGAAGTATATCGAACGAAGTAGTACCTATGTCAGGAGCAATAAACGAAACTGCCCCATTGCTCAAATCTATCCGGGTGATATTCTTTTCCACATCTTCCAGTTTCAATCTTGTACCAGAACGTTCTATTTCAGTCAGTTCTATGGGAGGCCGGCCATCCTCATAAGCGAGCTTCCAACTTTTAACAAACTTAGCGTGTAGCTTAAGACCTGCTTTTGTACTCTGTGCGACACCAGAAACCGGAATATCTGTATTGAGAATCGTGCCGATTCGCTGACCATTTCGACCAAATATCACCTTGGAAACAACATGGCCGCTGACTGAACGCGCATTCTTCATCGGTATTTTTCTTACTGGTTTAAGGTCTTCTTGTATACCAATTGTATTGTCTTTGAAGTCAAGGGTGACCGTTGTACCTGTAGCAGTTCCCGGGTTTTTACCCGCATTAAAACCAGAGCCGGCCAATAACGACGGTACTTTACCCGGGATAAATTTATCCAGGACGAGTCGTTCACCATCGCGACTCACTTCACTATATGTATCAAGCGTAACTGGATTAGAAGAGTTGCTATCAAGAATCACACCCCACTTGAAAGCTTCAATCTGCATTAGAACTCCATTCACAAATTGCACGCTCTGGACATTAAAGCCATTAACGTCTGCATTCGGTGACTTGGCCCAACGTCCTTTATAATTATCAGGTTCGTTAGCCCCAGCGGCTGCCGACGTCGCATTCGATGATGTCATTCTGGCACGAAAGACCGTGCCGTTATCGCGTACTAACCATGGATTACCCACATTATCGACACTTACAGCAACAAATTTCCATCCAGCCATATTTACAGGAAGCTTTACCTCAGCCCACTGTCGGAATGAAACAGCCTCGTAGATGCGGTTATCACTTCCTATCATCCATCGTTCACCATTTTTTCCGATCGCCATATCAATTGCTTTTGCCGGAGTGGGATATTCCATAAACTCCCCCGCCAATTTATCGACTTGCGCGATACCACCGGATGATCTGGCCATCCATGCATTACCCAGCGGATCAACTGCGACCCTACTGTTCCCGGCTGCACCATTAGGCACCGCAGTACCAGCACCAGCGCGTACGTAATAAAGCTTACCGTCCGTGCCAGTTGTCCAGATACTTTTATCTGGACCAATAGCCACATCTTGAACAGGAACAGGCATGCTTTGTTCTCGCCATCCTCCGGCGTTCCAAAAAAACAGTCTATTATTAAGCACATTCCAGGGGTTACCAGAAGGATCAACGGCAACACGATTATCTGAGTTTTGCCATTTCCCATGAGTATGGAAAGTAGCCCATTTATTACCAGCCCATCTATAAAGTATCGGGTTAGCAGCTGTAGATAGGGCAAATACCGAACCATCAACACCTGCTGAGATATCTCTGATGGTAGTCGGAGTTTCCATATTTTCAACCGTTTCAAAAACGTATTCCTGACCAGTAAAGACCAACGGCTGTGTGGCTGGGGGTTGCGCTGCGGGTGGTGGTGCAGCCACCTGAGTATTTTCTATAGCGGCTATCGTCCCTGCGGGTCTAGGGAAATAGCGAATAAAATCACTATGGCCACCGATCGACTTAATTTTGCCATTCGCATCCCGCTCGATAGTCGCCGTGAGAACCTCGCCTTTTTTGTAAGGGTAGTTAAAATGTTTCAACTCATTGCCGCCGCTATATTCAATGTCCCAACTAGTGCGGTTACCTAAAGCACCTTTGGAATGTGTCCATTTAAAATGTGTCGCATCGGTCTGGCTAATCGTAATGAATTGCGTAAACCCAGTAGACTGTCCTGCTGCTTCGTATTCGCCTTCGAGCGGATGAGCAACTTTTGTATAACTTGAATTACTCGGGCCCGTGATTTCAACCACATTGCCATTCGCATCCCACTTCAAGTTAGCCGTTCGATGTCCCTTGTTGTAATAGGGCGAGTCGCTGCCAACATTTAGAACATTTTTATTTTCTGTGAGCGTCAGCGTCCAACTTACCTTAGCGCGATTGGTCCATTTGAAATTTGTTGCGTCAATCTGACTAATGGTGACGTAATGCCAGTCATTCGTCGCACTGGGTTGGTTCTGAAAGTCACCAAAAAGTCCTTTTTTTGCTACGGCTTCTATTTGCAGCATGGCTCGGCCCCGTGCCTCCTTCTCAGCCATCCTTCTTCGAGCGGCATCCCTTGCCGCGGCATCGTTTTGAGCCTGCTGTCCTTCAGCAGCTGCTGCAGCTTCTCTTCGCATATTCTCTTCTGCAGCAAGTTGTTGCGGACTTTTGGGAGGAGTAGCTCTCGTGTTAGCTTGAGCTGCTTGCACGTTAGCCGTTGGTGCGGTTGCCACCCGGGCAACATTCTTCTGATAAGGCGCATTACCCGGTCCCGAGATTTCTACCACATTGCCCTTCGCATCCCACTTCACCATCGCAAGCTTATGACCTTTATTCGCATACGGGGTGTCAGGACCTACATTCAGTTTGTTTCTGTCTGGTGTCAGCGTTAAGGTCCAGCTTACCTTCGCACGATTCGTCCACTTGAACGTAGTCGCATTAACTCGACTAATGTTGACATAGTGGTAATCATTCTTTGCTGGTTTACCATCATAGGTATGGTTTTCATATTCACCGACTAACGCTGCTGCTTTGTCGATGATTGCTCTACTCACTGGTGTACCCTGCGCGGCTGTTGGCGCAGGAGCCGACTGTGCGGTTGCCACCGGGGCAACATTCTTTTGGTAAGGCTTATCTCCCGGACCTGTGATTTCTACCACATTGCCCTTCGCATCCCACTTCACCATTACAAGCTTATGGCCTTTATTCGCATAAGGGGAATCAGGGCCAACATTCAGCGTTTTTTCGTCAGGAGTCAGCATTAAGGTCCAGCTGACCTTCGCGCGATTCGTCCATTTGAACGTGGTCGCATTAACACGGCTAATGGTGACGTAGTGCCAGTCGTTCTTCGTGGGTTTGCCATCATGAAGATGGTTTTCGTATTCACCCACTAATGCAGTGGCTTTGTCGATGATTGCTTTGCTTACCGGTGAACTCGGCGCGGAAGCAACCTTTGCAGTAGCTTGAGGTGCTTGTGCGCTCATGACGAGAACCTCATAGTTAGGCTCAGCAACTTCCTTACCCATCAAACCAAAGTAACAAACCTTGCCAGCGAGCTTTCCGGGTTCCACCATGCCCTGATAGGTAGCGCGGCATACCGGACGGTCTTGCCCTTTCTCTTTTCCGCCCATAAATGCATTGGGAGGAACAGTACCACCCTGTGGTTTAACCCAGTTGACTTGTTTCGGATCGGCAACTAACACCTCATAGTTTGAAAAGGGAATTTCTTTCCCGTACCAACCAACGTAACAATGCTTGAGCGCAACCTTTCCTAATATGAGATTTTTATCCTTATCTAAAGCGCGGCAAACTGGAAGATCGCGCCCGCCCTCTTTGCCGCCGATAACTGCACCAGACGGAACGATACCATCCTTTGCAGGAACCCATTGTGGCGCAGCTGCAACAAGGCTGGAGTAGCTAAGGGTAAAACCGATAAGGAGAAGGAAGTGAAGCGTTTTTAGTTTTTTCATTTTTTTAATTTTAAAAAAGTTAAATTATTTGGTAAAAATATCTGATTGAAATTATGCCTGATTTATCCTGTGTTTAATTCGCTTTGTAAACACGGAAGATAGCATCACCCGGGTCGGCAACTATCCAGGGGCGACCGTCAGTCGCGACCGTCATATATCTGATTTCCGTAAACGCTGGTGTTGTATTTACCTTGTCCCATTGTATGCTCGAAGGATTCCAGCGTAGCAGTTTTCTGGCAGCAGAACCGGTATTGATTTCAGCCACGATCAGAAAGACAGAACCATTGGCACCTATCCCGATACAGTTATTAATAGCGGGCTTCGGAATATTGGTAAAAGCTTGGTTACAAGCTGTTGAACCAGCAGGCAAGGGTCTTTCAACAAAACTGTTATTAAAATACTGGTAGACCCGACGGCGGTTATCGGCACCTGTAGGATTAGTTACCAACCAGATGCTCCCTGAAGGTTCCACTGCAATCGCACTTTCATCTCCCGCAAACTGGCTGACTTCAGCAACAAACTGGTTTCTTGCGGCAACGAAACGGTACAAGGTGCTGTTAGTGTTTGGCGAAGCTCCAGTATCAGGCCCCGCCACTAGCACATCGCCATTAGCGGAAACCGTCAGATCTAGGTTACGCGTATCAGGCGGAGGGGGAGTCGGAAATGCAAGGCTCATGTCCCTGACACCAAAGATTTCCTGCCAGGCATTATTTTTGAATAGAAAAATTTGTCCATTAACGCCACCCGCGACAGGATTAATCCAACCCCATAATTGATTATTGGGCCCCAACGCAAACCTATCTACTTGTCCTCCAAATCCGCCCGGCGAGGCTGGCATGACATCATTGGTAAATTGCTTACTATTTGGATCGTAAACAAGAAACTGTTGAGCCGGCGGTAAAGGTAGGTGCAGAGCCATGATCTTGCCAGTGGGCGCCGCGGTGAGCCCAACTAGATTTTGAAAGCCTGGTGCATAGGGCACTGATTCGAAATTTAATGTCTGCGAAAAAGTGAATACAGGTGTGCTACTTGTCGTGGTCTTCGAAGTAGTCGTTGCAACTGTTTTGATGTCTTGTGTTTCATCTCTGGGAAAGAAGGCCGATGACCAGGTTTCATCTTTCAGATTTATAAACCAGGGTTTACCTAACGGTCCAACGGCGACATGTGCTAACGGATCAGCAAGCGTGTTAATACGTTCGAAGCTTTTTTCAGATTGGTTCCAACGGCGGGGCTTATTGTTAGTGTCGATAATAAATAAAGTCCCGTCAGGGCCAATATCAATATCTTTAGCTTTTGTCGTTGTTCTCGCACAGACAAATTTCTCGCAAAAAGCAACAAAATTATTATCTAATATCACCCACGGCACGCCTTTCTGGTCGAGCGCGACGCGCTTACCCCGCGGCGGCGGTTCTCCTTCTTGAAGCGGTAAAACCCGTTCAAAGCGCTGTTGCTCTTCATTGAACCTATATAGGAAATTTTGTGGCCCGACGACCATGACGGTGCCGTCGAAGCTGATGGAAATATCGGTAGCGAGGATATTTGAGACTACGCGCCAATCGTTACCATCATGCCGAAAAACTTCGCGGTCAGCATTGATGCCCCATGGATTGCCGTCAGGTGCTACGGCAATATGTGAAAACCGACCCGGGAACTCCAGGAATTCATTCCGCCCGTTGTTCCAACGTAACACCAAACTATCGAAATTAAGCGCAAAGATAGAACCATCAGCACCAATAGCCAATTCACGTGGTGCGTTACTCACTTTCTGTAAAACGATCGCTTCGCCAGGAACGCTGCTAAGCGCCCGATTATCCGGGTTACCAACATAACCGTTTGGATCAGTTTTCCATCCAGCGTCTGCGTTTAATGCTTGATTGGCATTGGACGTCGCCACGGAAACAGTCTTGACCTTGCTGCCGGGAATTTCGTCAAAAAATCCCCCCGCGAATATTGTACCGTCGCTTCGAACAACCCAGGGCGTGCTAAGTGGCCCAGCTGCGACAAAAATGGCATCACCATTACTGCGATCCCAGCGATTCCCGGACGAATCCCAGCGCCATAGCACTTGTTCATCATCGGTAACGAAGATCGTGCCCTCGGGGCTAGCCGCCATCGAGGTAGCCATTATATCTGGGAGGGTGGTCCAGTCATCACCGTCGAAATGTAATATCTGGCCTTTGTCATCGATGATCCAGGGATGACCGTCAACATCAATAGTAAGGCTTTTTACCGACATCTGAATTGATATCGAGGTATTCACCCAAGCTTGAGTCTTGGCATTCCAAGTCTGAAGTTGTTCAGATTCGTTGAGAATCCAGATACTGCCGTCTGCACCTGTAGCTATCAGTTTTGCTTTGCCCCGTAACGGCTTCCAATAGCTACCCTGATAGCGAAGGATACGCCCTGTAGCATCTAGGCCCCACAGTGTAGCGTCGACATCAAGCGTTATGCTCTGGAGCTTTCCAGGCAGCAATCCCCAATTATTCTTCCCTTTCCAATGCCAGACCTCGCCCTTTTGTCCCAGTGCTGCAATAGCACCTTTAGCTGAAATCGCCAACTCAAGTGCATTGCCGTTGACGCGCTGCCAATTGATCAACTGAGTAAAAACCTGTTCCTTCACCGGTTCGTTCTGTCGCACTCCAGACCCGGTAACCACATCATTGGCATATATTGCCCCATCTGCAGTGGCAATCCAGGGCTTACCATTTGGTGTACTGGCAATGACTGAAGCGCGGGCAGCCACTACTTCAGAGTTACGTCCATCAGCCGCGGCACGAATAACATCACCGTTTAACCCGATGAACCAAATGGCGTCTTTACTGTGTCCCGTTACCGACAGGTTTTGAACTTCAAGTCCCGCTACTGATTGCCAGCGTCCATTGTTTAAATAAAAAACCTTGCCTTGATTTGTTGTTACCCAAGGACGATCCTGAGCATCGACATCGACATTAATAATATTCCTAGGCGTATTATCCAAAGAAGATAAGTCGACGGCCCCCTTACGCATATCAAGCACAACCAAGCGGCCATCGAGTGTGCTGGCAAATGCCATTCCATTTGGGGATACGCCAACATCCATTGCCTGAATCGGGAACAAGCCATTCATAGGTTTCCACCAGCTACCGCGCCACTGGTAAAGCACACTATTAGCATCAATGGCCCAAGCGAGCTGCATCGAAGCACTGGCTATACGCGTAAATTTTCCGGGTAGATTGGTCCACGAGGGTTCACTGTTCGATGCAGCGGTCTTCGGCCGTCGTAACCAGACCTGACCCAACCCGTTCAGGGCAAATACGGCACCGTCTGCACCTATAGTCAAATCTACGGCACTACCCTTGATAGGCACCCATTTGAGTATCTTAGTCGCCGGGGCTGTTTCTGCAAATGCGGGTTTGCTGAGAACAACAACGCCCATTAATACAAACACACTAATGAGACTAATGCGCCAAATTCTTCCCTTTTCCATTACTAGAACTTAGCGATGCATTAATAGAAGAGGAAATCTAGTACTGTCATCAAGCGCTGCTGGTGATCGGCAATTTTCTGCCATACTCCATCGAGATCACCGGTCCGAAACTCACGATACAATCTGCTATTCGTTTTCAGTCCTTCGGTGATTTCAGCTATATTGGGTACTGGTTTAAACCAGGGCGTGAACTTGGCTTCGAACTCGGCTAAGGCTAGTTCTTCAGGTGAGGATTGCATCTGTTCTATCGCAACATCGGATTCGCTACGATTGGTATATTGTGCTCTGCGTGGCGTGAGCATAATCACTACCGACTTATAGAACTCACGGGAAACATTTCTGGAAAACAAATACTGGATAACAGGAATGTCTTGCAAGCCCGGCACACCATCACGATCTTTCGCCGTATCACGCTCAGAGAGGCCAGATAGAATAAGCGTTTCACCAAACTTCATGACGACATTGGCATTCACGGTCGTTTTCGTCGTATCCAGACGAAAATCGAATACTACCGAGTTACTTGGATTTGTCAGGAAGGTACGTTCGGCAGCAATACTGAGTTTGATAAGATCGTTAGGCAGAAATTCCGGCGTAACAGAAAGCTTAACACCGACCTCCTTTTGAATTTGAACTGCACTGCCCTGACCGTTCGATACGGCGGCCGCATTAATATCAGTACCGGAAAAAAAGTTTGACGTCTGGTTCGCTAGAGCAACTAAAGACGGACGTGCCAGCACCTCGTTCCGCTTGGCATTCGTATTGGCTATATTTAGATTATAGGTAACAGCAGGGATAGAAATAGCACGGGTGATCGTATTCGTACTACTCCTGAGAAAACTGCTCGGCGGAGTTGTATCGTGATTATCTTTTACTCTAACTGAGCTTTTTGAAAAGGCAGGGGTCAAGCTGTTCGGATCACCAAATTGAAGCTTTAGACCATCAAGCAGATTGACGCCCATGGCATTGGTATTATCTTCTTCCGTGCTCAGAATAATAACATCAACCACAACCATTTTGGTTTCTGCAAAACTAGCGGGGTCGACTATTCCAGGCATTTGATTAACACTTTGTCCCTGATTCTGTGGTTCCGAATAGGGATCCGAATAGGCACTGTAATCGACACCACCTGTTTTGATAAGCCTTCCTTGGTCATATGCCTGTTGCCACGATGCCACGCGTTCTTCGGCCATGGCAACATCTTCTGTGATCGCATTGGCAATACGAAATTGATCAAGAAACTGTTGTGCTTTGTCCGGCTGATCAAGTGAGGCGGCAACAATCGCTGAAGCACGTAGTACACGTGGGTCGACCGTGCTGCCTTGCAGTTCCCGCAAACCCGTCAAGGCACCCGCTGCCGTTATTGAATCGCGATTGTAATATGACGCTACAGCCAGATCGTAAAGTAATTCTGGCTGCTTAGGAGCGTACAACGCTGCCTCCGCTAAATATGACTGAGCAGCGGCATAATTACGCTGATACAGCGCAAGTAATCCAGCGTAATAACGGGCTAGCCAGTTTGAATTATCGAACCGTATAGCCATCTGGTAGCCTTGTTCTGCCATTGTTAAAAGGTTGTTTTCACCCGTTATCGCGCGAAACTGATAGGCAACTCCATTAAGAAAATGCAGGTATGAATTAGTCATGTCAGACTTGACTGCAAGGTTGAATATATCTGATGCCCGACGATAGTCTTTGGCATCAAGCGCTTTAATACCTTCAGAAGCGATTTGTCGTGTCGCCGTGTTTAACTTGTCTTTTGGAACTGAGTCAAACAGGTGTGTCTTTGGCATTTGGTCAGAAAGGTTCGTAGGCAATGAGGCGTCATTGCGACTAAATTTATTTAAGCTTTGACACCCACCCAAAACCATAAAGCCAGTAATGACAGCAGACATTGGTATTATCAATCGTTTCTTGAAATTTCTATTCATTTTATTGTCTCTGTTGCAAGCGGATTTTTGGACAAGCTACTTTTTATATTTTTTCTATGACGTTGATGGCCGTATCTGGACAACAAAAAAACGGACAATACATGTAGAACTATGATACTGCGGAACCGTATTACGCTAAATTCTCGTTTTATTAAACCACATTACTTACGCTCCAATTTTAAAGACAGTAGCGTTTAATTCGTCTCATGTCATCACATGTTTGTGTTGCGAGAGAGTATATTTCTGGATTTTAGAAAACATAACTCGAACTAGACTCACTACATAGTAGCGCTATCTGATGATATTGATTTGCTAAATACAGGTAAAGCTATTTCTGCAAACTAATTTATTAAATACCTATTGCTGTACGTGTACTTAGGTTTTGCTTGCTTCTTGAAGAAGACAATGTGCTAAAAAATATTGTGAAAAACGGTTGCTTATAAAACCGAAATTAATACCGACTGTATTCAAATAGTGATTTTGCAATTTGTATGCTTCTACTTCTAACTTTAGTTCATCATAGCAACTTGCATCAACGGTATATTTGCCAGTGTAATTTTGTATGACGTGTACGAACTCATGCATTAGCGCAGCTTTGCATCGGTATTCTTCTAAATTACAGCTCTTCGGAACATGTATTATGTTCGTTTTATCATCGTAAGCGAATGTGTAGTTACCATTACAAGCACCTACTGCACCGCAGATTTCTAATTCAATTTTTTCTGGCTCAAGTTCAATTATTTTTAAATCGCTAACATATTGTTTAAATTCTTGAGTGTTAGTATCAATTGAATATGGCAAATAGGATAAGACTAAACTTAATAGTAGTTCTTTCATGTGATAACAACGAAAATTTAATATTATTGACTAAAAATATAATATATTTGTCACTAATTTCTTAGTGATTATTTAAATTTCGATGATTCGATCAGGTATTGTCCAGATTTTAATAATGAAAACAGACAACAAAAGAGACGATAACTTCTAATTACTTTTTCTATTGATGCCTATTATTCATTGCAAGGAAATGATTCAGAATAAGCACCCAGTACGCTGCTGCTGGCACTCTGGGTGTAACTTTCAGGGTTATCTTTTATATAGCTAACGACAATTCTCACAAGTTGACCACGATTTATTCCTGAAGGCATGCAGTAAGGATCTTTCCCTATAAGACCATGAAAAACCAAGTCTTTCACACTGTCATGTATCGCGCCAATGTACCCACCACATAAACCAGTGTGATAAAGTGTCTGTGGATCGACACTAGAATCACCATTACCATAAAGTGTTTTTTCGCATTTCAAATACAAACCATAACTATCTTCGAAGTAGCCATCTACAGCATTGACCTGATTCGATGTTAGAAGCAATAGAATCAACAGTAATCGCGTCATAATTATTGTTTTACTATTCAAGTTTTTTTGTGCGGCAAGAATATCATGAATTATTTGTAACTTTTTATTGAAACCTAGATGGATGGTGCCGGAAAGAGGATTCGAACCTCCGACCTACTATTTACGAATAGTACTGACTTTCAATGTATTTCACAATATATTCAATGAGTTAAACTTTAATTTTGCCCCACAAATTTCAGTCTCGTGATAAGTTAAACCACTGATTTAATTAGTGTTGATATTCTCTTGTGGGACAATAATTCTTGTATATATTCCTATTAACGCAAACGAAGATATTAGTAGTTTTGATGGATAGAGCATCACCCTCCTAAGGTGTATAACTAATCTTACATATCAAATACTTAAACTATTTAATTTTCCACTTTTAAGCTATGTCGATTGTTATAGATCAGTAAGTTAGTAATTAATTTTCCACCTAAATTTTGAGGTCTGCTTACGGCCAGAAGTGGACATTAACGTTTGCCATAAGGTACCTTAAAAAGCGCAGCGTGAGGCTCAGAGAGCGTAGCGATAGAATTGATGGCATTGTTAGACGTCATTCTTCCACTTTGATTTGTGAAAGTCATAATAACTCTTAAGATGTCTATACCTGGATAATAGTTTAGTATTATTCTGCTCCTTGTAAATATTTTCCTGACATTCAATATACGAATAAGCATCATCAAATGTATTATTATCTATATTTTCCGCAATATTCTCTCTAAAATAATCGCCTAGATAGTTAACAATATATTGCCCATCTGGATCTGTACAAAGCATACTTAAACAAGTATTAGCCATAACTCGATTATACTTAGTATGTAAATTATCCCCTTGTTCTTTTGCTAAGTAGTTCAGATACTGAACTACTTCACTACCGATAACTACTCTGGGATACTGCGCAACCTTACTTTCAAGGTTATATGCTTTAGATACCACACAACCATATAATTCATTTTCATTTAATTCAATTCCCCATGCTAAGTCTACTCCTGCCCTAATTGGTTTTTTCGAAGTTAGGCCTATAAAACAAAGAGATCCACATGCAACTATAAGTGAATATAATCCATTAACTGGAAGTGATCCTGAATCTTCACTAAAAGAAATATAAGCTACTAAACCATCAGAAAACCTTTGAAACTTTACTTCTGTTTTCTTAATTGCTTTATAGTCTTTTTCTAATTCTGGAGGAAGTTTGTATTCTTGTTGTGTATCGTAAAAAGAATCGAAAAATGTATTAAAGTTGTTATGAAGTTCTTGAATCGCACCAACGGATTCTCTAGCAACAGATATAAATGCCTTCCTATCTTCATCCGAATCAAAAACTGGAAGCAGTCCACATCCATCTAATTCATCTTGCTGGCCTAGTATATCAATAAAGGCCGCAACATAATTATTAAATATATAAGAGTCATTATCTTGCATTAAATTTCCTGACGTCTAACAGTGTGTTATTGGGAGTTCCGATAACACCATAATTAAGGGCTTTTATTTGCATTAACATAAGGTCGGCTTTGGGTCGTTAGTAACATTATTCATATTTCGGCCATAAGCAGACATTAACGTCTTGCTAAGCGGAGCCGCTTTGCGGCGTCTCGTTCTTGTGCGACTGGTTAGATTTCCAAAAAGCTATGAACCAAAATACCAGACCCGAAAATGCGCCTATACCAATAAAACCACTAATGACATAAAGCCATTGTTCCCGCGATTGCAATAGAATGATAAATAATGATGGCAAAAAACCAATAAATCCAGCTCCAATAACAAAATGCCACCATTTTTGAAAATGGTGTGCTCGAAAAAACATTAAAGCCGGAACTCCGACAATAATAGCTATTGGATAAGTAAACATTGCAAAAACCCAAGCTACTCCGACTGCCATTTCATTTTGTGAAAAAAGTAACATACACAGTGGGTATGCTCCTGGCGCAATTAGAAATGCTGCAATTATTCTTTTCATACTTGAAAATATAACATGTCCTAATGTCTGCTTTGGGTCGTCTTATTTATAACTCTGTATTCGGCCAGAAGCGTAAGTTAACGCTGTGCTCTAGTGCAAATCGAAGTGCAGCGTAGATTTGTCCCTAGCAGTATTTTGTTAATCTTCATTTTCTCGTTCATGAAGGTTTTCTATAAGCACATCGCAAGATGAATAAAAATAACTTGGCTGACTAGATTTCATGATAGCCGAATATTTGTTCTTAGGCTTATCGTTTTTTTTGAAGGCATACTTAAATTGCAATGAGTGATAAAGCTGTTCATCCAAATACATCTGCATAGGTGGATGAGCGCCTGATTTGATTGCTTTTTTTGCAGCGCTTTCGATAGCAAGAAGTTCAGCAAAGGGTACACCCAAGCTATTTAAGCAAATATGATTATTACTTTTTGATATATGGAGCAAGGGTTCACCATAGTATTCATTACTACCCTGTGTAAGAACTGCATAAATCTGTAGGCCAAGTACTTCTTGATAAATACGATCGAGTTCTTTTATTACATAGAGTATTTTTTCAGGCTTGTATGAGCATTTAATATCCTTATGAAAATATCCAACATCCCAGTTGGTTTTGAGTATGAGGCTGTCAGCAAAAGAAATGAAAGATATATCGATTTCCTTCTCTGCCAGATCATCTATTCTCGTTCTTAACTCTATAAGTTTCTCTTTATTAAGGGAGTTGCTTCTTATCGCATCTTTGACACCAATTGCGTCAACTAATGCAAATACAGAATATTCTCGCAAGTGAAGATGTTCTAACCATTCGTGATCAACGAATATATAAGGCTTTATATCGTACTGCCAGCAACCAACACATATCTTGATTATGTCCTTTGGTAAAGTTATTGAGACTTCATGAAACCGCGTGAATGTGTTGGGATACCAAGATAGGTCTAGAGAATTTTTATTGATTCTTCTGACTGCAACGGGACTTACATAGCCGACCTCATAAGGATTGCATTCTTCTCCTAGAAGCATTTTTCCGAGCGATTCATCAAACTCTTCCATGTAGTTTTCGCTCATTAGCAAGCAATCTCTGTCGAGAGGAATCTCTTCAAAAAAATATTTATCTATATCGTTATTTTCAAACAATACTTGCTACTCCGACAAGAAAATTCACTAGTAGTTATAGGATGCTTTGTCCGCTTTTAGTCATACTTATTTTAACTCTCAATTCGGCCATAAGCGGATGTAACACGAGACTAATCCTTACTGTCGTTTGAGTTAGACTTATCGTAATAGTGAATCAGCATTTTTTCTTTTCGACCCCCAAAATACAATAAAAAAGCATTCACTATAAATGTTACACCAGCTGTTAATACCCCTATAAGAAGAGCGCCTATGCCAATTCCAAAGTAAAAATTTGACTTAACACTCATGTCAGCAAAATCTTTATCGTTCATATTTCTTGAGTCTTCTTCTTCGAGATGACCGATATACTCCATCATTTCTTCATATATTGATGTCCCATAGTAGACACTCAATACTAAAAAGATAATGCCGACAAAAACATATAAATATGTCACCGTATTTTTAGAGGCAAAGGATTTCCTTAACTTATCTATGTAAACGTCATCTGTGACTTTATTGAAAATTATTATTCTTTCCTTATTTTGATTCTATAAAAAACGTCTGCTTTGAATATGTTTCACTGTAACTCTCTATTCGGCTAGAAGCGGAAATTATTAACAGCCATGTACTAACTGTGTTTTCTAAGTATTTCGCCAACTTCTCCACCTGAAGTTATAGCCGATTCAAATATTTTTCCGCTCTCTACGGTTAACTTTGCGTAGCAGTATCTCGGATAATCGTCTTTATCAAATTCAGACTCTAACACTACATCCTTAATATCAGTTAAACACATCTTTTCAGACTTTAATATCACTTCAAATTTCTCACGTAAGGCACTCACAGACATTTCAATCTCACTTGATATTTCTTGTAAAGGTGGCTCAAATGATTCTGAAAGAAGATTGACTGATATTTTATTAATGGATTTATTTTTACCGTACTCACCTAAATGTGGATGCAGATAACATAATCCACTAGCTGCATGATGAGCGATGCTTTGAACTACACTACGAAGTCTTTTTGAGCTTTCCATTATTTTTTAGTTAATAATTATGTCCGCTTTGGGTTGGTTTCATAGTAACTCTCAATTCGGCCAGAAGCAGAGGTTAGTACATGATGTGGATTTAAATAAATACTCACTGCCTATAGCTCGTTTAAATAGTATTTACCTTCTTTCATCTTTTTGAATCTAAATAATATCCAAGAGAGACCAAATACAATAGCCGTAGGTACAAATATGTACATACTAATTGGCAAGTCAATTAGGCCAGTTAAACTAATACCTGCCAAAATCACGAATGGCCAAAATATTGATATAAGAATGACCTCTCCACAAAATCCAATCCAAAACTTTAGGCTCATAGTCATGAGAATAAAACCTGTCTTTTATAACGTTTGCTATTAGTAAGTTTCATTGTGACTCTCATTTCGGCCAGAAGTGGACATTAACGTCTTGTTAAGATGTATCGGATTCATAATCAATTACGATTGCCTCAACAGGACATATATCATTAGCAACATACTCAATCTTTTCTTTTAGCGAACTATAATATTGGTGTGCGTCACTCTTTACCATTGGTTCATCTTCATCAGACAATCCAAAAACTTGAGGGCATTCGTGTACGCATAACTCATGGTCTAAGCAAATATCTCGGTCAATCTTTACTGAAATTATTTTCTTCATTACTAATAACTATATTTTGTAAGGAACGCTATGTCCGCTTTAGGTTTTCCTTATTATAACTCGCCATTCGGCCATAAGCTGTCATTAGCTAATTATATTCGGCATGTAATTTGAATCCAAGTTACAGGGTTAAAGATTTATATGTATAGCCAAAAAACAAAGCAGCTAGACTAACTAAACCGATTAAATCAACCAATCGAAGCGTGCCAGCTTTACCAGTCGAATCATTATTAATTAAAGCGCGTTCACGATGAATCATAAAAAGAGGCGCTGCTACACTGGCAGCAATTAGTACGCCACCTAAAATATATATCCAAGCGCCACGTATTTTAAGTCTATTTGCTTCCAGTAATGCCCAAACAGTAGCTGCGAGTCCAAGAAACAACACATCTACAGTTATGAATCGACTGGCTGGATTTATCATAGTTTCTTCCCAGAAAAGCAATGTCCCTGAAATGAAACCACCTTTGAAGTATTCAATAACATTACCCCAAGTACCAATAAGAGCAATTAACGCAATAATTGCATATACAATACATAGTGATTGCCGTGATATTGTCAAAATGGCGTCTCCTATTTTTTAAAATCAATAGAAACTTATTATGTGCTATTTGATGATTATTATGTCCGCTATGAAGTTGAAAATTATAAACACGGAGATCGGCCATAAGCGGAAGTAAGGTGCATTTTTGAGTGCCTCTTGGATTAGTCTCTACTCGGGGAAACTGATCCCCAAATGATGATAGCAAATGCAATAATGTACGTTACTCCAGTTAAGATAAAAAAATATGGCGCTATTGATTTATTAAGAAACCAAATTGCACAGGCTAGCAACCCAATAACTAAACCTATTAACCCAACCTTAAATCCCAACATGACTCTTGTATTTAGCAACGCAAAACCACCTTATGTCTTCTTTGAAGTAGCTTCATTGTTATTCTCATTTCGGCCATAAGCGGAAGTTAATCATTTAATACGTTCTGAAGTGACGACCACTCCTTTGCTGCTTTTTGTAACAGAAATATCTTCATCAAGGGTTAATATTTCATTCCAATCAGTAGTGCCTATAGGTACTGCTGGAGAATTAGAATCTAAGGCCTCATATTCAAGAATGTTACCATCAAGAGAGTATTTCCCAGAAACAATATAATTGTTGGTTGTATTATTTTTTGTTAATTCATAGTTTATGGTGAAACTTTTATCAGCATCAAACGTATAAATTTCTTTCAAATAAATTGCTTTGCTTTGGTTTTCTGTAATAACAAGCCATGAACCAATTAACATATTCGAATAATTACTTTCATTATCTGTGCAACTAGCAGCAAGTAATATTAAAACGACAACAACTAATGATTTGTTAATCATATTTAGGTGTGTATTCATAATCCTTATGTCCGCTTTCGGTGATTCAAATCATAGCTCTCAGTTCGGCCATTAGCAGACATTACCGGCACGGAATTTCAAAATCAACATGATAGTGCTCATCGTGTCTTACCCATGATCTTTTCTTTGAGAAATTGATATTTTTTTGCAAATAAGCTGAATATTTTGTTTCATATAAGTTTGGTTGTAACTTAGGGTCGAATATTACACGCCATAATTCATGACTTTGAGACTTCGCTTCCTTATGTAGAGCAACGATATGCGCAGCCAATGCTTCATAATCAATAGATAAACCATCGTATTTACCACTATCATTAAATTCAATGTTGTAGCCGAATTTATTGAGCGGGTTAGTCGGCAAATGAACTGACTCTCCATTAGAATTAATAACAGGAGTCATAAAGTCTACTGACAACCCATTTCTGTGTGTTTTGTGTGGCTTGAACTGCCCGCCTTCTTTAAAACCAGTCTCTGCATATTTAAATACTTTCGCTGGTTGTTCTTTTTCTAAATTACGATAAGAATTTACAATGATATTTTTTACTGTTGAATGGACATATGTTCGCCCAGCAATTCGAGCTATAGCACTATAGCCAACATAGTTATTTCCACTTGAAGGAAGCTGAACACCATTCTCTAAATGACCATTAGATGTTGTTCCGTAACACGTACTAGTTTCTGCAAACAATAAAGAAGGTATCAATAATAATATCGACAGAATATATTTCACAATAAGTAAGTATTATTAGTAATAATGTATTTTCGATAATGTCCGCTTTGCATCAGTTTAATAATAACTCTTCATTCGGCCAGAAGCTGACATTAGCTTGAAATCACTTCTTTATACCAATAATTTGTAAATCATCAATTAAGTAAACTGCGGTTTCATCAATTCTTGTGTTTGGAGGATACTCATAATCCAACCTAAACTCTAATAGGCTATTGTTCTGTAAATCAAATTCAAGGTTTGATTCAGTCCATTTAGGGGTATTAGATTTATGTCTTCCGCAGTAAACCATTTTAGACTTCCACTCTTTATTATCTAATCTATATTCAACGACTAAGGAACCTAAACAATTATGTGTTTTACTAGGATTTGAAGTGGAATAACGCCAGAATCTTAGGATTATTTTTTTGTAATCTTTGACGTTAAACTGTTTATATTCATCATCTAATTTTGAATTAATAAGAACTGTACTCAAGGAATTTCCAAAATACGATAATTTCCCAGGGTTTCCATTCGGTATGGCATTAATTGAAAACATCCCAGAATGTGCCCTGTCGTCAAGAACCCATTCAATTTCTCCTATATTTACAATTGGAGAAATGTCTCCTGTTTTTTTATGACTCGGCTCAAATGACGTTTCGATTAATACAATATTATTATCCTTTGTTTGTAATAACGTAGATTCCGATTTCATCGGTGCAATAATGGCACTTATATTTTTTTGTCTAATTTTCTTTTCATAATTATAAATTGTTATATTTACAGTTCTATCTGGATCAATATCAACATAATAGTAACCAGTATTTTTTTCCCCAATGACCTTAACTCTTAATTCAGCATTCCAATTCATTATCGATGTAGACAAAAGACTAATTGATGAGATTATTCCTAAATTATTATTTATATCTTTATTATTAATAATTTCCTGCTTAGCTTTTTCATACGGATTATTTATTAAATGTATTCCAGTCATTAGTATTGTAAATATTATTGAAAAAACACTAATGACAATAAGTTTTGTTTTTCCCAAATATAGAGTATTTTTTTTGAACCCCTTATCTTTGAGATTTAAGTCATGCAATGTATTTGGGTGTTTAAGAAAATAAACAAGGGATATAACTATTGTCGCGTATGTAATTATTAACAAAATGTAATAATAGTTCACACCTAGAGACACATGGAAATTATCTACTGTTAGAATTTGTATTAATGTAACAATACAAATTAAGACTCCTGCTAATAATAAAGAAAGTAGAGCCTGAAACCAAAAATTAATGTATCTATAATGCGTTGAGTCCTTTTTTAGTAGCCTGTAACCAAAATAGATATAAAATATACTGCCGCCACTAAAACTAAATTTTTCTATTATTGCTAATACTAGAATGCAAGTTTCAATAACACCCAATGTTATTAAAATAAGACTTGCGGTTTTTAAGGTATTAGTTTTCTCCATTTTCTTCCCTGATAAGAATTTTTTATCTATTAATAATCATGAACAAATGTCCGCTTCGCTTTACATCTATTATAACTCTCCAATCGGCCAGAAGCGGACATTAGGATCTAACCCATTCATTTACTTCGTAGATATAGGCCCAGAAGTCTGTAGCAGAATTTCCGGTTAAACTTTCTATTCTCAATTCTAGTTTTTTTGAAATATGTTTATCAGCTTCTGATTTTGCGTCATCAAATGATTCGTGGGTGGTTCTGATTTTTGAACCTACATATAAACGATAGTTATTATCTGTCATGTCTACAAGCATCCCTTCTGCTTTGGGTCGATCTTATCTTCATTCTTATTTCGGCCATAAGCAGACATAACGATTAAACTCAGTAGCGCCCTTTTGGCACGTCTTCTGGGAGTGGCTGATTAGGATGCGTCCACTAAAATTCATCAACATCATTTTTAGATAGTTGCCTCATTAATTATTTATTTCCTGATAAGAACTCATATAGTTGGTAATTTCATCATGCTTTCTTTTTTTGGCTAAATATAAAGCATTGTACGTACTTTCCCCATGGGTCATCTCCGGATTTGCTCCATGTTGCATTAGCAGTTTAACTATATTAAATAGACCATCATCTACCGCCAACAGTAATGGGGTCCAACCATCAGTATTATAGACATTTGGATTTGCGCCTTTTTCTAATAAATACTTAGCAAATTTTTCATTTGGAACAAACCCATCATAGCCCGCATAAATAGCTTGGCTCAGTAATGACATGCCTGTGTCCTGATGAACTTCATCAATTGAAATTAAACCATAATCAAATAATGCATCAGCAACGTATCTATTTATTTCATTACCTCCCACAAATAATGCAACTGTTGCTAAATTGGGTTGTAATGAGTTGGCTCTAGTGAAATAGACTTCTGCCTCTTTAGAGTTTGGTTCTTCTTTTAAGATTTTTGCCCACTTGGCATATAATGCATCAGCATATATCCCCCGACCTATACCATAAACAGCTAACGTCAACGCTTCTTCGGCATACTTTAATGCATCATCTATTTTATCAAGTTTGCTTCTCAAAAATTGTGAATAACTCCCTCTTATCCATGCATTCTTAGGCAGTATTTCGATAACTTTTAAGTAGTAATTATTAGCTAAATCAAGATTGCCTAAACGTTCGTGATGACGTGCTAAAAACTCATTTGCACTCGCTAAGGTGGTCTTATTATCTGCTGACAACTCAATTACTTTCTCGTAAAGAGAAGCTGCTTCGTCAGGCTTTTTTTGCGCTAATAATAATGTTGCCCATCTCGTATAAAGCCACGGGTTTATTGTTCCTAATTTATCTGCCTTTTGAAAAGCTTCTAGTGCTTTATCGTAATTCAGAATACCTTCATAGTAATTTCCATAATAAATATATGTGTCAGCATAATTACTATTAATTTCCAATGACTTATCTAGAGCTTTTTTCGCTTCTTTCAATATTTCTTGATCGTATACAATGGTATAGTCATGATTAGTTTTTTTATACGCAGTTTTTATATAATATCTGGCTAATTCTATTAGGGCTTTATGATTCTTTGGTTCATTCTTTAGAATAGAATCAAGTTGAGATTTAATTATTTTTAATTTTTCGCTTCCTAATTCAATAATCCCAATATCAAGTTGTTTTTTAATCTCTTCAATATTCCCATCATTGTTTTTAATGCCACAGGAAATCAATAAAAATAATGAAAGTGTAGTGATAAGCAACATTATTTTATTTATCATAAATTTACTCCATTAAATGTTTTTACTATATTATATTCGCCTCTCGCCACATTATTTCAAGCAAACCATCAACACCATCATTTTTAATAATATTTTTATATTTACTACGATGACTTTGCACCAAACTCAACCCTTCAATATTAATATCGTACGCTAACCAAACACCCAAATACTTTTTCATTCGGTATGCGACTGGAATCTCAACATCATCTTTTGTTATTAGAATACGGATTTCGACTGTAGCAACATTTTCATTGTCATAACTAACAAGAGTATGTTCTATACGTTCATTTGAATAACGTTTCATTCTTCTCCAATATTTATTAAGTAATATATTTTGAAAATGAGACATGAACTCTTCTTTTTGTTTTTCAGTTGCTATTTTCCAATTTGATGCAAGTATTCGTCTTGACATATCTTTAAAACTGACATGTTCTTTTATAATATTGAATGCCATATATTTCTTTTCTTCTTCTTTTAGTCCTTTATCTTTTAATATAGATAAAACCCGCTCAACTGTTTGTTTAACAACTTTATCTGGTCCCTCTTCATAAGCATAAGATAAATTTGAGTATGAAAAGAGCAGAGATATTAATAGTAGAATTATTGTTTTTTTCATATTTGCCTTTAATTTTAAAATTGAATGGTGTTGTTAGGTCGTCATCCGTTATGTCTGCTTTGGGTCGGTAGTTGAATATTTCTATTCTAACGAAATTTTGAAAGCAGACATAAATATTCTTCTAATCATCTATTTAGATGATTAATTTTGACTCTAGATCTACTCAATATAGATGAGTCGGAAATAGGTCATCTGTGGCTCAGAAATAAACCACAGATGACAGCTTCTGTTTATATCTCAATTTGCTCTGCTATCTCTAAGGCATCATCCACTTCAATACCCAAATAACGCACTGTACTCTCCAATTTAGAATGTCCAAGTAACAATTGTACTGCACGTATATTTTTCGTTTTCTTGTAGATTAACGAGGCTTTGGTGCGCCGCATTGAATGCGTGCCATAACAACTTGGGTTGAGCCCAATTAAGGCCACCCATTTCTTAACGAGCTCATAATAACAACGCGTCGTGACGTGATAGCCAATTTTGACCCGACTTGGAAAGAGATA
>JAJFKM010000072.1 GCA_021773215.1 Gammaproteobacteria bacterium | reverse complement strand
GCCGATTCAACCCATGATGCGATTTCTTAAACGTTATAAAAATGAAATGCCCGATCTTGAATTACTGATCTGGGAAATCCCCGAACGCTATCTATCGGTTACTTATAACGAAGTCTATGCCGAACGCGAGTCACTCGATATTCAATCAACACTTGTCGCTCAAGAATTTAATTTAAACCAAAGGAGATTGTAATGAAAACATTAATATCTTACGGAACAGTAACAACACTATGTGCCAGCATTAGTCTTTTATCAACGAATGTGACTGCGGCAGATGAAGCTGCCTTATATGATTTGGCACCGGCAGATGCTGCCTTTATCAGGATCATCAATATTGATACGGACAGCGCTATTACTGCCAGTGTAAGCGATAAGTCAGTTACATCGGAAGGTTATTGTCAGGCCAGTAATTATGAATATATATCAGCAGGTACATATGAACTTACTATTGATGAGAAAAACTGGAAAGGTGATTTCAAAGAAGCTAAAACCTATACTTTTGTTATTAGCAAGACAGCATTAAGTGTCATTGAAGACGATCTTTTCAAAAATCCAAAGAAAGGCCAGTTTGCTGCCTATAATCTAACGGATAAACAAACTATTAGCGTCAAAACGAAAGATGGCAAGAAAAGTATTTTCAAGGAAGTTACCGAAAACCAACATGTTTCCCGTGAAGTGAATCCGATAAAGATTGGTTTATCAATCTATGAAGCCGAGATAATGTTATTGGAAGCTGATACAGCTAAATTTCAACGTGGTAAATCTAAGAACCTTTTCGTTTGTGGTAAAGAGAATAACTACGTCACTACTTGGGCAATGTATTAATTGTCATTAAGGATAAGCAGACATGCAAAATATTATATTAAACCAAGTAACAAGGATATTCGTTTTTGTGCTGAGCGTATTATTCAATCATACAGTTTTGGCGAAAGCACCATCACTGTGTAAGGCCGCTGCGGAAGCAGCTAGCTACGATACGGATTATCTGGATAACTTCATTACTCTGAAAGAGGGAAAGGATGGTTGGTTATTTAGGGATACAGATCTACTTGATACTTTCGGTCCGGGTAAAAAGGGTTATCAACGCTTGCGCTATCTGAATCGCTTGTTAAATGAACATGGAACACGCCTGTTAATGGTGCCGATCCCAACGCGTGGCATCACTCATCCTGAAATGCTGGGTGAGATTAACTATGATACAAAAGCGGGTAGGGAAGCCTACATTGCACATATCAACCATCTTCGAGATATAGGTATCGTTGTACCAAAACTGGAATCGTTATTTGATACAAGATATGAGACACCGTTGTTTTTTTCCCGAGACCATCATTGGACTAGTTTTGGTGCAGAGCAGGTCGCAAAAGTAACTGCGGATACAATACAACATCAAGAATTTTATCCGGAAGCAGAAAAACAGGCGTTTCAGACCAAGCGAATCGGTTTCTTCGAAATAGAAGGCAGCCATCAAAAGGCCGCTGCGACAATATGTGCGAGTAGCTATAACAATGAGACCATAGACGCGTATACAACGGAAAATATTAGTGAAATGGATCTATTTGGCGACGTCGCTGAAGCACAAGTAGTTCTGGTCGGGACCAGTAACAGTAACGGTAAACAGGATTTCAACTTTTCTGGATATCTCATGGAATATTCAAGGCTGGATATACTTAATCTGGCAAAGAGTGGTGCGGGTTATGATGGCGCGATACTGGACTACCTGAGCACTGATGATTTTAAACAAAACCCCCCAAAACTATTGATTTGGGAAGTGCCAGGGTACTACAAACTAAATTCAAAAACGTTTTATAAAAAAATGGTACGATTATTGAAGTCTGAAGAACATAAACAACGCTTAGTAAATACAGAAAAGAATAAAAGGGAAGAGATGAGCCAATGAACAATATAATCAAACACTCTCTTTCACTGGTGTTGTGTTTATCCGCCAATAACTCATTTGCATTAGAGATAAAAGCAGGTGCGGGTTACGACACTAATCCCTTTGAACTGTCGGGCCAGAATGACGGTGGTCTGTTTACCGACCTGGATATCAATCACGCAGGCAAACTTTCCCTTCAGAAAAAATCAGAATTACAATATAACGCGTCACTCAGCGGCAGGCTCTATGAGTCTGAATTTGAAGATGCAGATTATTACAAACTTGATCTGCGAGGACGCTATGTCAAACGACTCAAGGTCGGTGAACGTACAGCAAACTTTTTATTAACCGCCGATTGGAAAAGTGATCGTCGCACCTATTTTAGTCAAAGCCAAAGAGCGTTAGCGACCAGTCGCGGCAATTCAATATCAGATCGCTTTGATTATGATAGCCCGAAATTAGCAGCAGAGTTTATCTATCGACTAAATAAAGTGCACTCACTCAGTATGTATAGTTATGTATCCAGTCGTAATTATCTGGAAGACTATGAAGATATCGGGCTAGAGGCATTGGATTATTACGAATACTCGTTTCAGCCAACCTATCGTTATAAGAACGAAAATGGACTTAGTGCACGTGCGTTTGTGTACTATCGAAAACGAATGTACGAAGACCTGCTAGAGGATGATATTACCGGGGCGAATATTATTGGAGATAAGTTACGTTATGATTTTTACGGTTATGGCGTAACAGTGACATCGCCCTTAACTGAAAAGCTGAATATCAATGCCTATGCCAATGGTTATTTTATCCGCGATGATGCTGCAGGCTTTCGTGACTTTGATTTCCATCAACTCCGTATAGGTCTTGATTACCAAATAAAAGAGAATCAAAAGATAAGTGCTCAAGGTTCTTGTTACATACGTGACTTTCTCCTTGATGTTGCAGCGCCAGTAGAAAGTGAAACAGGGTATGCCGGTCGATTACGTAAAGGCTGTAAAGCAGAGGCTGTCTACAGCGCCCCTTTCATAATGTTGGAGACAGAAAAACTACTGTGGCATGCCAAACTGGGTTCAGAGGTAGAATCAAACTCAGCCCAAAACCTAAGCTTTGATAAGTTTTATGCCTTGATATCGATTAGTTTTGAGTTCTGATTATCTGCAAACAGCATTAGTTAATATCGCGAAGTAATTCCAAGTCCTAACATACCAAATTCAGAGTAAAACCTATAACAGCATGTCGAAAAAGTGACCCTTAAAACAGGGTTAGTCGGCATGCTCTTTGTAATGATGGCCTGAGGGTTCTATTTCAGCCCAGTAACCTCGGTGCTAATCCCCAGGAGACTTTATGCAATCTGATAATGATAAAGATGATTTTCCCAAGTTGACCTTCACCGCACCAGATGGTGCGCAAGCTGAACTCTATTTGTACGGTGCACAGGTTACGTCATGGCGCCCGGCGGACGGCGATGAACGATTGTTCTTAAGCGAACGTGCTGAGTTCCGTACGGGTATGGCCATTCGTGGTGGTGTGCCTGTGTGCTTTCCGCAATTTGCTGAGGAAGGGCCTCTGCCCAAGCATGGTTTTGCACGTCTTAATATGTGGAAACTAGTAAGTACCGGACAGAAAGGCGCTTCGGCACAGGCCATTTTGCAACTGAAGGATTCTGTAGCTACGCGTGCTATTTGGCCTCATTCCTTTCTTGCCACGTTAACAGTAACGGTGGGTGGGTCGTGTTTGCGAATGGAATTTAGGGTAGTGAATACGGGGACGACGACGTTCACATTCACCGGTGCTTTGCATACTTATCTGCGTGTACATGACGTCTCGAAAACAGTGGTGGAGAATTTGGGGGGAAGTCATTATCGAGATGCAGTGACGGGCGTTCTAGACAATATGCAAGTCGATCCTGAAGTGCGTTTTACAGGTGAAGTGGACCGAGTCTATAGTCGAACTCCGGCGCAGGTGATTGTTCGCGAACCAGAGCGACGTCTGACAGTGCTAGCTACGGGTTTTCCAGATGTGGTTCTATGGAATCCGGGCTTAGCGCGGTGTGCAGCCCTAGGCGATATGCCACCGAATGCCTATCGGGATATGATATGCGTTGAAGCTGCCGTGGTCAGTAATCCGCCAGAGATATTGGCTGGCGCATCCTGGTGGGGTGCACAGGAGTTGAGGGCATAACAAACACATTGTAAGCCAGTCTAATCATTTAGCTGGCTAACTAACATATTGCTTCGCCGGTGTGTGCTTAAGCCATTTATATTGGCCTTTAGCAGTAATTAGCAGTAAATTAGAATTCATTAAACGGGCTGCTTATATCCGAAATACGACATTAAAAATATTCTGATATTTAATGTAGATATTTCGAAGTAAGATGCTTACCTTTTTGAGTTATATAGCCTTCATCGTTGATGAAGCCTTTATCTTTTGCTAAGTGATAATCATAACTGTTATCGTTGGCTGGGACATACACCGTGCCATCACCGAAACGATGTTCTAATAAGTCTGCTATTTTTAGTTCGTTTAATACGATTTCGTTTAGTATTTGTACCATTTTAATTCTCCGTTCAATGTAAAAGTTTTAAGGTTTCTTTAACGCTATGCGCACGTATTGTCTTTTTATCTAACTCTTGTCTGACAATTCCACCCGTACCATTTAATGCAACTATGGGTTTATTTAGTTTTAGAAACGCTGTTTCAACATGCTTCGTTCCCGGGCCACCACCAATCATGATGGCGGCCGAACACATCTCGGCTAACATTCTGTGCTTTTGATTTGTATCACTTACACTCATCACTACATCACAGTAGTTTGACTGTTTTAGTTGCATCTGCTCTTCAAGCACTGCCAGAGTAGGACCTTCTTCGCTCTTCGCACCCATAAAGGCTTTATGGAAAGTAGATGCCAGGTTTCCTGCCGTGACGATATAACCCGCTCTAGCTAAAGAAGCGCCCACCATGAATGCCATCTCCTCATTAAAGGATGGGCATGGTTCAGCAAAACCAAGTATGGCAATGTGATTTGCAATACGCCTATGCTCAGTAATATTTTTCATGAATGTAAACTAACTGGCATTTGTGTTGTTGCTTGATGAGTAAAAACATCTTCGACTGAATCTACGCGACCATAGTTATCTTCTAAGCGTACGATGTCGTCTTCACCTAAATAATCACCACATTGAACTTCAATCAAGACTAAGGTTTCTTTACCATTATTGGTTAAGCGATGCACTTCACCTTTTGGGATGTAGACCGATTCGTTTGCGCCCAGGAACAATTCTTCATCACCGACTTCTACTTCAGCTACGCCGTGTACCACGATCCAGTGTTCTGAACGGTGATGGTGATATTGTTTAGATAAAATGCCTCCAGGTTCAACTGTGATCTGCTTCACTTGATGTTGTGAACCTTGGTTAATGCTCGTGTAAGTGCCCCAGGGACGATTAACCGTTGCAGGTTGGATTGCTTCTTCGCGTGAATTTAAATTAAGTTCGTTAACTATATTCTTAACATCCTGTGTGCGCTTTTTATTCGCTATTAGCAGGGCATCATCAGTATCAACAATGACCAAGTCATGCAGGCCTATGGTCGTAATCAATCTTTTGCCCCCGCGAATATAACAGTCATTGGTATAATCCATCATGACATCACCTGTCGTTACATTGTTACGTCGATCTTTTTCCCCATTTTCCCAAAGACTTAACCATGAACCTGCATCGGACCATTTAAACAAACCTTCAACTACGGCCGCCTTGTCGGTATGCTCCATAACGGCGTAATCTACAGACTCAGAAGGTGAAGCTGCAAAGTAATCAGCTTCAGGATTGATGACGTTACCGTCATGACTTGCATGCAAGTAGGCCTTGTTCACTTCTACGACCATATCGGGTTGGTTTTCAGCTAACTCATTAATGTACTGCAGTGCAGAGAACATGAAAATACCGCTGTTCCAATAATAGTTCCCCTGTGACAGCATTTCTTCTGCGACTGCTAGATTCGGTTTTTCAACAAAGCGAACCAGATTAAAGGCGTGGATGTTATTCCGTATGTCTAACTCAGGCCCGGATTTGATGTAGCCATAACCTGTCTCTGGGTAATCAGGTTTGATACCAAAGGTTACCATCTTGCCACGATGACATTCATCGTTTGCCAGCTCAATGGCATCATAGAAGTTTTGATCATTTTCAATGACATGATCGGATGGCATTACGAGCATGATGCTATCTGGTTCATGATTTAGTATATGGTAAGCAGCTAGCGCAATTGCTGGTGCAGTATTCCTAGCCATTGGCTCAAGGATAATGGCGCTTGCTTCCATGCTGGCATCTTTTAACTGACTCTTTATTAGGTGTTTATGGTCATCATTACCAACAATGATAGGTGCATGAAATAGATCCGAATCGGCTACTCTTTCTAGTGTTTCTATAAACATACTTTTCTCTGACAGCAAAGGGAGAAACTGTTTTGGCATCGCACTACGCGACATTGGCCAGAGGCGACTACCAGAACCACCTGACAGTATGACGGGATATATTTTTTTGCTTTTCATGTTCTTCTCCTGATTAAAAGTGTTAATAACGAGTTTCTTGCTCTTGTTATCGCAATGGCTGTACCAACTTTCAAAAAAAGATATAAAAACAAATAAAAACAATAAGATAGAGTATTTCATATTGTGTTTCTGCGGTTGTATTACACCGCTATTCGCAAAATGCAAAGCGTTACGAGAATCGTAATGGGAATATCAGACTTATCCAATCACTAAAAAAATAGCACTGTTCATATAACGCATTGTAAATAAACAATTAATTACTACTTTTTGTGAGTTGGCACGGTCCTCGCTCTAAGCGGATACAGGAAACTTAATAAACCTAAATTTAATTAACAGAGGACTACGAAATGAATGCGACAACACAACAGGAGATTGCAAATTTATCAGACAGAGCAGCAGAGGTAAGACTGAATGTTATGCTGGGTAAACCCATATCTGAATTCACTGAGATAGACAAACCAAAGATTAGCATTTTTGGCTTAGGATATGTTGGTGCTGTTTCTGCAGCTTGTTTTTGTGACCTAGGCCATGAGGTGATAGGTGTAGACCCAGATCCTAAGAAAGTGGAACACATCAATAAGGGTGAATCGCCTATTGTTGAAAATCGATTGCCTGAGTTATTAGGCAATGCCAACAAGCTGGATTTACTAACAGCGACTCAGAATGCAGTTGCTGCTGTACTAGAAACAGACATTACCTTTGTTAGTGTAGGCACACCAAGTAGTCCTGATGGCAGTTGTGACACGGCTTATTTGCAGCAAGCCTCTATGCAGATTGGTGAGGCAATTAAGTTTAAAGAAACTTATCACTTGGTCATGTATCGCAGTACGGTACCCCCTAAAACAACACAAGATGTAATGATTCCAATTATTGAATCAGTATCCGGTAAAAAATGTGGTATTGATTTTGGTGTTGCTTTTAATCCTGAGTTCTTACGTGAGAGCACAGCGATTGATGATTTCTATGCACCGCCAAAGACCGTTATTGGTGCCTCTGATGATAAAGCAGCTAAAGTTGCTGCATCATTGTATGAAGGTAACGTTGAAGGTGAAATCATACAAACTTCTATAGAAGCAGCTGAGTTTGTTAAATATGTTGATAACACTTGGCATGCATTGAAGGTAGTGTTTGGTAATGAGATTGGACGTGTTTGTAAGGCGATGGATGTTGATAGCCATGAAGTCATGAGTATCTTCTGTAAAGACACTAAATTAAATCTCTCTCCATACTATTTAATGCCTGGTTTCGCTTATGGTGGTTCTTGTTTACCTAAAGATACGCGAGGTATAAATCATCTTGCAACATCACTCGGTGTGAATATTCCAGTTATTAAAAATATCATGAAGAGTAATGAAACTCATATCGCACATGCTAAAAGCATGATTGAGATGATGCCGGGCAAACGCGTTGGTTTTCTGGGTATCACTTTCAAGGCAGGCACAGATGACCTTCGTGAAAGTCCTGCGGTTGAATTAGTGAAACAATTGTCCGATGACGATTATAAAATGAAGATCTTCGATCCTAATTTCACTCCAACGCCATTGCATGATACTGACCATACTCAAACAAAGATGAATGATGTGGGTACGATGTTATCAACCATGTCGACTAAAGACGGGATGTCTTTGTTAACGGATTGCGACATGTTGGTTATTACGCATAACGATGAATCGTTTAAAGAGATTATTAAAAAAGCTAAGGGCAATATGCCAGTAATCGATTTAGTGCGTATGGAAAAAACATTAACCAGTCCAGAACAAATCAGCGGCATTTGCTGGTAAGGAGAACTAACATGAAAAACGCACATAAATTACATTGGTCTATACTACGTGAGTACGATATCCGCGGTGTTATTGGAGAGACACTAACGATGGATGATGCTTATGCTATTGGTCGTGCTTTTGGCACGATGGTGTCTCGCAACCTCGGTAAGACGGTTACTGTAGGATACGATGGCCGCATTAGCTCACCTGAAGTCGAGTCTTCTTTAACACAAGGTTTGGTTGATAGTGGTATAGCTGCTATCCGTATCAGTTTGGGGCCGACACCAATGGTGTATTTTGCCTCAAAGATTTTGAATACTGACGGCGCCATCATGATTACCGGTTCACATAACCCGGCAAACTATAATGGTTTTAAAATGGTTATGGATAACAAACCATTTTACGGAAAAGATATCCAGAAGCTTGGCAAGTTAGCTGCAACAGGCGATTACGAATGTGGCAAAGGTTTTACTGTCTATAGTAGCGTGATAGAGGAATACATTAATCGCCTTGGTGATGATTACGTCGGTGAAAAAAAATTAAAAGTCGCTTGGGATGCCGGTAATGGTGCGACAGGACCTTTTATACATGCATTGACGCGACATATACCTGGTGAACATATCGTAATAAATTCAAAGATTGATGGCACATTTCCGAATCACCACCCTGATCCAACTGTTCCAGAAAATTTAGTTCAGTTACAAGAAGTAGTGAAAAAAGAAAAGTGTGACTTAGGTATTGCCTTTGATGGTGATGGTGATCGGCTTGGTGTTATTGATAGTCAGGGCCGAATTATCTGGGGTGATCAGTTAATGAGCATCTATTCCGAAGATGTATTAAAAGATAATCCAGGCGCTACAATAATTGCTGATGTTAAGTCGAGTGATTTCTTATTTGAAGATATTACTAGCAAAGGCGGTAACGCTATCATGTGGCGCACAGGACATTCATTAATCAAAGAAAAGATGTCTGAAACAGGAGCATTACTTGCGGGAGAGATGAGTGGACATGTTTTCTTTAACGATAAGTATTATGGTTATGATGACGCACTCTATGCGGCACTAAGATTAATCAGCATACTGTCCAGAAGTGACAAAACACTCGCAGAAATTAAAGACGCTATGCCTGCTATGGTAAATACCCCTGAATTGCGTTTTCAATGTGACGATGAAATTAAGTTTCAGATAGTTGATGACGTAAAAGCCCGCCTAATCAAATCCGGTGTAAAGATTAATTCGCTAGATGGTGTGCGCGTTAATTCAGATGAGGGTTGGTGGCTGTTACGCGCTTCTAATACGCAAGATGTTCTAGTCGCACGTTGTGAAGCGAGTAATGATGAAGATTTGGATTTACTAAAGACGACTGTTTTTGAGCAACTGAAACAAAGTGGCGTTCATGCAGCTTAATAATTATGCAAGTCTTTAACTAACTTAAAATAACCTTATTTTTATGCCTGGATTAACGATCCAGGCATAAATTGACAATGAGTATTGTCAATTTATGGATGGGCGTTCTAGCAGTGAAAAGTAGGGCTTTAAAAACGCTGGTTTTATATTTTTTCTACAAACAACAAATAAGATAGTGCACTAATTAATCAAGTGCTATATATTAATGCGATTACAATCTAGCAATAATTAATCATGTCTAACTATAATAATCTGTTATTAAACAATCAGTTATGCTTTGCTCTTTACTCTGCAACAAATGCAATTACGCGTTCATATCGATCGAAGCTGGGTAAGGTAGGCCTAACGTACCCACAATATTTAGCAATGCTCGTCTTATGGGAGTCAGATGGTTTGTCGGTCAAAATCTTAGCGCAAAAGTTAAAACTAGATTCCCCAACTATGACACCTTTAATAAAACGGCTTGAAAATGCTGGTTTTGTGAGTCGCAAGAGGAGTGAAGTTGATGAGCGCGTAGTTAATATTTTCTTAACAGAGCAGGGCAGTGAACTGGAGCATGAGGTTGCAAAGTTACAAGAAAAAGTAGCCTGTGAAACGGAGTTATCCGAATCGAACTTCATAGAGCTTCGCGATACATTGCATGAGCTCGTTGACACTATGTGTGCAAACATGGAAAAAAGCGATGTTGCTTAAGCGTTACTCTTTGATAATTAATTGGATAGAAACCTCAGGCAATAGAGTTGTTCGCTAATCTTAAAATATTATTTATTGAGGATAATCCTGATGATGTCAGGTTAATTACCAATACATTAAAAAAATACAATGATGCTATCACTATCGAACATATAGATTCGTTCAGCTTGTTTAAAGATAAAATCACTAAAGGAAGCTATGACTTAGTCTTAACTGATTATAACTGTGGCAGTTTTACCGGGTTTGATGTTGTTAGTGAGATCCGTTCAAGAAAAATAGAAGTGCCAATAATTATAATAACAGGTGAGCACTCATTAGAGACGGCACTTAAAGCGATTAATATGAATGTTGATGATTATGTCGTTAAAAACAAAAAGTATATAGAACATCTCCCAGCAATCATTGAAAGAGTTTTAAACAAATCACATCTTGAGGAAGTTAAAAGGAATACAGATAGCACATTAAATGAAACACTGAATAATTTCATAAATTTATATGAAACATCTTCGGTTCTAATTCAAAGTGTTTGGTTAGATGGGCACATAATGAATGTCAATAATGCCTGGTGTAACACATTCGGGTATAAAAATAGTGAAGTTAAAGAAATACACATTAAAAATATTATAGATCCTGATTGGGCTGTAGAGTTTAAGTGCTTGATGGATAAAATTGAATCTAGTACTGAAAGTATCCCATTCGAATTAGGGTTTATAACGAAAGAAGGTAGGAAGGTCCCTGTTGAAGGTTGCGTGTCTAAAAGAATAGAAAATAGAAAAATAGTTGCTACACATTGGATCATGAGAAATATTACGAAATTAAAGTCTACAGAATCCACGCTATGTAAAATTAATGATCAATATCTAAGCATGTTTGAACATGCACCAAACCCAATGATGCTAGGTGATCATAGGGGAGAAGTATTACAAATAAATCAAGCAGCATGTGACCTTGTTGGCTATACATATAACGAAATGATTGGTACGCATATTAGAAAAATTACTCATCCTTTGGATCTGTTGAAAAGCTTACAGTTTCATAAGAAACTATTATCGGGTGAGCTAAGTAGCTATACGATCGAAAAACGCTACCGACATAAAGAGGGTCATTATGTGAAGGTAGAAGTGAATGCGGCATTAATTCGTAATGACAAAGACCAGCCGCGTTTTGGCATAGCAGAGTTTAAAGCACTGGGATCTTAGTGCTTTGTTTTAATGTTCAAACTTTGAAATCAAGGATTTCCCTTTTTGACAGAAATTCCTCAGAATCGAGATATTGTTGTAAGCAGATTTTCTTCTTTGCGTGCAATAAAATTATTGATGGACTGTTGTTCTATCAAAATTGAAAAATAAATTTTTATTGAGCCATCATATTTTTAATATCTCGATCAAGTACCTGCTCGTCACCAAGGTTCAACTCGACCAATCGCTTCAGAATCGTCACGCTTTCAAGATCAATGCTTGTACATTGTAATCCTAGTGATTTATCTTCAGTGTGAACTTGTTTAACATTCATATTGATAATTGAATTATGGCCTTCTAGTTCAACGCTTATATCGAATTCATCATTATCACTGTGGTTCCAGTTTTCAGGCTTAGTGACAAGTACACCTTTTAGCGATATATCGATTAGGCTTGAGCCCCAATCACCATCATCGCCGTGTATCGTCACAGGAGCGTCAAAGGCAATACGATTATATTGACGTTTATCTGTGTAAATTGCTTGAATACTCATGTTTGTCTCCAGTCTGATTTAATCCAAAGAGTGTGTTTTCACTCTTGTTCATAGAGTGCATAACCATTAATTGCAGGGCTTTGCACTTGCAATATATAAGCAATGCAAAATCCAGACCGAATGAATATTATTCGCTACTTTCTAGGATTTCTTCAAGCATCTTTAGGCGTGCCATTTTTATTGAATTTTCAGAGACTTGTGTGACTTCAACAAGATAATTGTCGATTTTTAAAGTGGTGCCTGATTCTGGAATAAATTCCAGATGTTCTAACAACAGTCCATTTAAAGTTTTGGGTCCATCAGTAGGCAGGCTCCATCTCAATTGACGGTTTATTTCACGCAGATGAACTGAACAGTCAATTAGGTAGAATTTATCTTCTTGGCTTTGAATATCAAGATTATGAGTTTGCATGTCTGTCGTAAATTCTCCGACAATCTCTTCCAGTATATCTTCCAGTGTTACCAAGCCCTGTATGACACCATATTCATCAACAACTATCCCAAAGCGACGTTTATTGCGTTGGAAATTCATCATCTGAGTATGCAGAGGTGTACCCTTGGGGACGAAATAGCTATCGATCAAAATATCTTTTATAGCCTCATGGGTAAGCTCATTTTTATCAGTTATAAGTCGGGCAATACGCCGTAGATGTATCACGCCGACAATATTATCGATGCTTGATTGGTACACCGGTAAGCGTGTGTGTTGGCAATGACTTAGTTGTTCTATTATTTCATTGATGGGGTCATCCAGATCGATGGCAGCAACTTCATTCCTGGGGACCATAATGTCATCAACAGTTACATTTTCCAGTTCCAGGATATTGATCAACATGCGCCGATGTCGTTGTGGTATCAAGTGTCCGGCTTCCAAAACGACAGTTCTTAACTCTTCTCGTGACAGGTGGCCATCTCCTTGGTCATCTAAGGTAATACCAATCAGGCCTAATAAACCATTTGAGACCCAGTTTATTAGCCAGACAGCTGGGTATGCCAGTTTCATCATCGGCGCAAGGATGTAACTTGCGGGAAATGCAATAAGCTCAGGTTTAAGCGCAGCAATTGTTTTTGGCATCACTTCGGCGAAGATTAAAAACACCATTACCAACACAATAGGTGCCAAAGCTACACCCAAATCACCCAACAAGCGTATCCCAACCAGAGTCGCTATCGATGCTGCCATGAAATTAACCAGGTTATTTCCAAGCAGAATGAGGCCAATCAGGCGGTCAGGTCTTGCCAGCAGCTTTTCAGAAATTATTGCGCTACGCTTACCTTCTTTTGCCAGATGCCGTAGACGATATCGGTTTAAGGCTATCATGGCGGTTTCTGAGCTGGAGAAAAATGCAGAAAAAATAACTAAGAAGAATAAGGTTCCTAATAGAACCGAAACTGGAATGTCGTCCAAAAAATGATGACCTCAATTGTGACCAATGGGTATTGTGCTGGATCACCCCGTACCTATGTCAAGCAATAGCGTGAATTTAGTAGGCTTAGACTCGCTGTAAAACAACTTCAAGGACGAATTTTGAGCCGAAATAAGCAAGCAATAATGCCGTAAAACCACCTAAGGCCCAACGGATTATTTGTTTTCCACGCCAGCCGGCCGACCACCGACCCCAAAGCAAGATTGCATAGATGACCCAAGCCATCATAGACAATATGGTTTTATGCGCCAGGTGTTGCGCAAAGATGTCATCAATAAACATCGTCCCGGATGCCAGACTCAGACTCAACATGAAAAAGCCGATGATAATAATTTGTATGAGTAGAGCCTCCATCACCTGCAGAGGAGGCAGTGTATTCATTATGATGGCGGCACGTTTTTCCTTAATTAACTTCTCCTGCACGGCTAGCATAATAGCCTGAACAGCGCTGATCATTAATAAACTGTAGGCGCAGATAGACAATAAGATATGAATGCGTAAACCCATTGATAAGGATTCACTCAGAATTCTTTCATCCGGGATAAAAAGCTCGAGCAAAATAGCTAAGCCAGCGGCGGGGAAGAGTATCAGAAGCAGGTTTTCTAAGGGGCGTAACAAGGAAGACAATAATACGATCAACGCGACAAGCCAGCTTACCAATGAAATTGCATTAAAAAATCCAAAGTCAAAGCCACTTCCCAAGATTATTGATTGATACAATAAATGGGCATGCAAAACGATGCCAATAGCACCGATTATTAGAGCAATAGCCCGCGTTTTGTTAAATAGTTCTGAGGAGCTAATTGTTCTGGCACCTAACAGGAATGCAGATATCAGGTATAGCATTACAGCTGTAATAGCTTGAAGACTCATAGTTTAAAATTTTCTATGTGGATAAGTAGATGATTGCATATTCTGACGGGCTGTAGAAGTGCTGATTCTGTTGCAAACATGCGAATGAATTTTTAAGTTATTGAATTAATAAGTTAGAATAACCGACTATTTTAATAAATTGAAATGATGAATCCAGAACACTATGTTTGATGCCCTATCTGATAAATTAACTCGGGTTTTTAAAGACCTGCGTGGCCATGGACGATTAAGCGAAGAGAATATCAGTGATGGCCTACGTGAAGTGCGTATGGCATTGCTCGAGGCTGATGTTGCTTTGCCGGTTGTGCGTGATTTTATTCAACATGTTCGTGATCGTTCATTGGACAAAGAAGTCGTCACCAGTCTCACGCCGGGACAGGCACTGATTAAAATAGTTAATGAAGAGTTGGTTTCTCTTATGGGAGAAAGCAATGAGCCATTAAACCTTAAGACGCAACCACCGGCCGTTATTCTTCTGGCTGGATTACAAGGTGCAGGAAAGACGACCACCGCTGCAAAACTAGGGCGTTGGATTCAAGAAAAAGAGAATAAAAAAGTCGCCGTAGTGAGTTGCGATGTATACCGGCCAGCGGCTATTAAACAATTACAGACCTTGGCGAACGAAAATGAATTGGTCTGGATAGAAAGTAAGGAATCTGAAAAACCAGCTGTTATCGCCGCGAATGCGATTGAGACAGCAAGGCGACAGTTGATTGATGTGCTGATTGTGGACAGTGCCGGTCGCTTGCATATCGATGATGAGATGATGCAAGAAATCAAAACAGTTCATGAAAAGATCGCTCCTATTGAAACCTTATTCGTTATCGATAGCATGATGGGGCAAGATGCCGTTAATGCTGCTGCGGCATTTAATAACGCATTACCATTAACGGGTACTATTTTAACCAAGACCGATGGCGATGCACGCGGTGGTGCGGCATTAACCGTCAAGCACGTCACTGGGAAACCCATTAAATTTATTGGTACCGGCGAAAAAAGTGATGCTCTAACACCTTTTCATCCGGAACGTATTGCCTCACGAATATTAGGCATGGGTGATGTCCTTAGCCTTATCGAAGAAGTAGAGGAAAAAACGGATCAAAAACAAGCCCTCAAATTAGCCAAGAAACTCAAAACTGGTAAAGGTTTCAATCTGGAAGACTTTCGTGATCAGCTAAAGCAAATGAGCGGAATGGGTGGTATTGCTGGTTTGATGGATAAACTACCGGGAATGTCGCAATTACCACCCGGTGCAGCAGCACAGGTCAATGATAAAGAGTTTGTTAAATTAGGTGCGATTATTGATTCAATGACACGTAAGGAACGAGTCGATCCCACGATTATTAATGGCTCACGCAAAAAACGTATTGCAACGGGTTCCGGCACACAAATTCAAGACATCAATAAACTGCTAAAACAGTTTAAACAAATGCAAAAGATGATGAAAAAAATGACTGGCAAAGGCGGCATGCAGAAGATGCTTCGCGGGATGGGCGGCAATATGCCACCACCGGGGATGCCATTTAAATAAGAATGTCAGACGAAACAGAAAAGTCCGCACTAGATTATCATCGCTTTCCCAAACCCGGGAAGATTGAAATATCCGCAACCAAACCGCTTGCAAACCCACGCGATTTAGCCTTGGCCTATAGTCCAGGTGTTGCTGAACCGTGCAAGGCTATCGCAACAGAAAGCCGAATGGCTGCTGAATTAACTGCACGTTCAAATCTCGTTGCCGTTATTACAAATGGTACTGCTGTTTTAGGCTTGGGTGATATCGGTCCCCTTGCAGCAAAACCTGTTATGGAAGGCAAGGCGGTACTGTTTAAAAAATTTGCCGGTATCGATGTCTTTGATCTAGAGATCAACGAAAAAGATCCAGATAAGCTAATTGATATTATTGCCAGTCTAGAACCTACTTTTGGTGGCATTAATCTGGAAGATATACGTTCTCCAGAATGCTTTTTGGTCGAAGGTAAATTACGTAAACGCTTAAAGATCCCTGTATTTCATGATGACCAACATGGCACGGCGATTATTGTTGCTGCTGGAATTATTAATGCGCTCAAAATTGTTGGTAAAGATATTTCTCAGGTTAAGCTGGTAACAACAGGTGCCGGCGCCGCAGGCATCGCTTGTCTTAAGTTGCTCGTTAAGATGGGTATGAAAAAAGATAATATTATCGCCGTTGATCATGTAGGCGTTATTTATAAATCAAGACGCGTAGAACAAACACCACACAAACGCATGTTTGCCAGCAATACTAAATTAAGAACACTCTCTGATGTGATGAAGGATGCAGACATCTTTCTTGGATTATCAGGACCTGGAGTACTAAAACAGGAGATGGTCAGGAGCATGGCAGACAATCCGATAGTATTTGCTTTGGCGAATCCTATTCCGGAAATATTGCCTGAAGAAATCAAGGCGGTACGTGATGATGCAATAATTGCCACGGGACGTTCAGACTACCCTAATCAGGTTAATAACGTTTTGTGTTTCCCCTTTATTTTTCGTGGTGCACTTGATGTCGTTGCGACCACTATCAATGATCAAATGAAAATCGCTATGGTTCATGCCCTGGCAGAGATGGCTACGGAAGAGACACCAGAAGCAGTTTCGGCCGTATATGGCGGTGAAGAACTGAAGTTTGGTAGGGAGTATTTAATTCCGAAGCCTTTCGATCCAAGACTAATCGTTAAGTTGGCGCCAGCAATAGCACAAGCAGCAATGGATAGTGGTGTTGCTACTCGACCGATTGAAGATATGGAAGCCTATCGTCAGCATTTATCACAATATGTTTTTGAATCAGTCATCTTGATGAAGCCACTGTTTGAAAAGGCAAAAAGTGATCCTAAGCGACTGGTTTACGCAGAGGGTGAAAAAACCAAGATTCTCCATAGCGTGCAATCGGTACTCGATGAAGGATTAGCAAAACCAATATTGATCGGTGATCCAGATACGATAGAAAACAGAATAAAACATATGGGACTTCGTCTTCGACCCGGTATTGATGTTGAGATCATTAATCCTAAAGAATACATGGAAAAGATGGAAATTGATCAAACAGGTATGACTGAGACTAATACCTGTGTAGCAACAAAAATGCTGCAGCAAGGCGAAGCTGATGCCATGATCTGTGGCACAGATGGGCACTTTCATGATCACCTAGACCATGTCACCAGAGAACTGGGTATTCATGAAGAGTTAAATCAGGCGGCAGCAGTCAATGTATTATTACTTAAGAAAGGGGCATTTTTTATCTGTGATACAGCAGTAACAGTTGATCCCACAGCCGAACAAATCGCTGACAACACTTTATTAGCTGCGGAAACGGTGCAGCGTTTTGGCTTGACGCCAAAAGTAGCCTTACTTTCTTTTTCAAATGGTGATGATATTGATTCTGAAACTAGCAAAAAGATGACTGCGGCAATGGAGATAATTCATAAGCAAAATCCTGATTTAGCAGTGCAGGGACCGATTCGAGCAGATGCTGCATTACTGAAAGATATTCGTCGGCGGGCATTGCCGTATTCAAAACTGGTCGAGAATGCAAACCTGTTGATTATGCCAAATCTCGATGCAGCAAAGATTGCATATGACATGGTCAAGGTTCTAGGTGAGGCAGTATCGATTGGTCCAATTTTGGTTGGACTTAATCATCCGGTACATATTCTGACACCTTCATCTACGGTACGCCGAATAGTGAATGCTAGTGCTATTGCTGTCGTTGATTCGCAGATAAAGGCGAATGAATCGCGGTTGTTATTGTAAGCGGTTTAAAACGCACTTTTTTCGCGTTTAATATGCCGTTCCTTAAAAATTATTCATGGTAAGCGGCGTCAGCTCCGTGCTCGAATACCCACAGGGCAGGATCTCCTCATGTATCGATCATACACTCCGGTTCTGTGCGCGGTGCTCACCCCTCAAGGGGGTACCTAGGTCCTCGCTAACACATAAAAATCACTGTTTTAAATAAATCTTAGAAATTAAAAAGCCTTCTCTCTGGCTTTAGCATAAATGTGGCTAGAAGGGTGGTAATAGTAATACATGCGAAACAAACCAGACTCCATTCAGCGATACTCAAACCTATGAACTGCCATTGAACCTCAGCGCATTCACCAGACCCACTGAAGATCATCTTTATTGCTTGTCCGAAAGGGAATACTTCAAGCATATATTCCAGTCCAGGACCGCATTCTGGTACCAGTTCTGGTGGTAAATGTTGTAACCATGTCTGCCTGCCTGCTATACCAACACCAACTAAAGCCAATATAATTAGCAAGGTGTTGTATACAATTCGAAATATATTCGCAGGGTTATGGATAGCTCCAATAAGTGCAACAGCGGCAATCGCTATATAGGTCAATCGTTGAAATGCGCATAGAGGGCAAGGATCCAGACCTTTGACATGCTCCAAATAAAGCCCAAATCCAAGTAATGATAGGCAAATAATAAAAAGTGCGAGATAAAATAGTCTTGAAGTCAGCATAGCATTATTGTTTTTATTTTTTGTTTAGACGCGGTCTAAAATTAAATTAATTATTCCCGAACACTTATTTAATACAGCATAATATCGTGTAGAGACTAAAAATAAAAATCCATTCAAAACCACCTATCCATTACTGTCGCTAAAAACCAACAATGATTGCTATTAGAATCTTTGAAATCACCTTTCCTATCTTTGCGATAGTCGCAGCAGGACTGTTTTACGCTAAAGCATTCAGACCGGACATGATGTTACCCAATCGATTAAATATGGACATATTTATACCTTGCCTGTTGTTCAGTGTGCTAATTGAACGCGGGGGAGTTTCAGGCCTCTTTGGTGGCTTAGCGTTAGCAATTACCTTGGTAATACTACTCTCGGGATTGGTTGCGTTTATAGCTTCTCGTCTGTTACATATCGATCCGCGCAGTCTATGTCCGCCTATTATGTTTGCTAATGCAGGTAATCTGGGCTTGCCTCTAGTCGTTTTAAGTTTTGGAGAAGTGGCACTGTCAGCTGCGGTTATTTGTTTTATTGTCTGTAATTTTTTTCACATTACACTTGGTAGATACCTGTTAAATAAACAATCCAACATTATAAAAGTCTTCCTCTCGCCAATGATTGTGGCGGTTGTAATGGCATTGATATTAAGTCTCTTACATATAAATGTACCTCAGACGCTATCAGAGCCAATACGTATGTTGGGCAATATAGCCGTACCATTATTACTGTTTGCACTTGGTGTTCGTCTTATTGATATGAAGTTATCTGAATGGAAGATTGGAATGACTGCAGCATTACTCTCACCAATCTGTGGTGTCGCTATAGTCTTACTTTTAACGCAGCTCATAGAGTTAACACGAGTAGAGCAGGGTGTTTTATTTCTGTTCGGTGCGTTACCGCCAGCAGTGATGAATTTTATTTTTGCTGAACACTATAATCAGGAACCATCAAAAGTAGCGGCGATGGTTTTATTTGGAAATGCGTTTGCCATTGTTTCTTTACCGATGGCGTTGGTTTATGTATTGCCGAGATTTGGGTAGTTGTCATTCCCGCGGACGACTGCATGGATGCAGGAGGTAGAGCGACTAAGGAGACAAAGCCGAGAAGGGAACCCAGTAGACAATTACCTTCATTATCCTTGTTTAAATATGTTTCATAAAAGGGAACGGATTTACTTTGCATGTGTTTCCATATAAGAACGCAAAAGCTTGTTGATTCGGGTTTGATAGCCTTTGCCTTGTTGTTTAAACCAGTCTAGTACATCTGTATCTAGGCGAATGGTGACGGATTGTTTTTCAGGTAGCTTTATCTGTGCATTTTTAAAGAATGCTTCGTCCAACTCTGGAATATCATCGAAGTTTATTTCTGAATCTTTCATAGCCTTGAGTTTTTTTAAATTTGTTTTACTTGAAGCAGGTTTCTTCATAATATTGTTTCTCACGTTTTGTCGCTTTTCGTGCTGAAATTATTCGAATGATGTCATTTACATATTCAACATAGACAATAACAATTGTCAGGCTTTGCATCTGGCCAATACTAATCCAGCGTTCTTCTCCATAGTTATCTCTTGTATCAATACTGGCAATAACTGTGTGTTGAAATATCGCTATTGCATCATTGAAATCAATGTTGTGTTTGCGAATATACGCAATGTTTTTGGTAGCATCCCATTCAAACTTCATTGATATATCCGTATATACAATTGTATGTACAAATGTAGTTGTCTTTTAGGATAAACTCAAGGTTTTATCTTAATTTTTCTCTAAAAAACTCAACAAGCCTCTTTTCACTCCAATACTTTGGGTTGAAGGGTGTGGCACCATAGACAAATCCAACATGCCCACCTTGTTCTGTGAGTTCTAATGTGACGCTCGCTGATAAATCATCTTCGTTTGGAAGTGCTGCCTGATTCATGAAGGGGTCGTCTTTGCTGTGGAGTATTAGGGTAGGGGTGGTGATGTGCTTAATGAATTGTTTACAGCTGGATTTGGTGTAGTAGTCATCAGCGCTTTTGAAGCCGTGCACAGGTGCGGTGACGTTGTGGTCGAAGGAATAGAAGTCTTTCCATTCGTTTAAATTGTTTAGATCGATTGGTGCGGGTTTGTCTTTGAATTTATCGCGTGTTTTTTTTATGAGGCTGTTGATCAAATGGCCTTGGTATATTCTGGAGAAGCCGGTTCCTAGTTCTTTAGCGCAAATGGAGAGATCAAAGGGGATGGAGATTGCCATTGCTGCTGTTAATGGACAATTGACACCTTGCTCACCCAGGTATTTAATCATGGCATTACCGCCGAGTGAGATACCTACTGCGGCAATCTTTCTATTGGGGTAACGTTTTTTTAATTCGATGATGAATGCATTAATGTCACCGGTATCTCCCGAATGATAGCTACGATCCAAACGGTTATGTCGGCCACTGCAGCCTCGGAAGTGCATAAGTACGCCTTGCCAACCACAAGCCGCTACAGTTTTTAAAATACCTTGTGCATAGGGTGAATCTATTGAGCCTTCAAGACCATGGAATAGAAGAACTATTGGACCGGATTCTGTTTTATCAGTCCAAGCAAGATCAACGAAATCACCATCAGCTAGTTCAAACTGTTCATTGACTAGGCTTAAGGGAGATGATTTATGAAATAGTCTCGAATAAAGTGTTTGTAAGTGACGGTTGGAGCACCACCATGCAGGTTTGAAGTCACTGTTGATGATGTTGATTGAAGAAGACCCTTAATAATTGGTAATTATTATTCGATAGTATATGGGAGATCAAGAATTGTAATTTCTTGATTTTCAATGATTATTTTGTCATTTAATTTGTCTAACATAATTACTGCTAGCGCATAGCATAAGCCATCAGGACTTCTTGCTGAATTTATGACAGTACCTACTTTACTGTTAGATTGTTCTGAAATAAGTTGGTCGCCAATAGATAAGGTTTGCTCTGACTGTATCAAGCTAAGACGTTTTTTTACTTCTCCACGATAATGTAAGCGCGCGATGACTTCTTGGCCTGGGTAACAACCTTTTTGATAACTTAACCCTTTCAGGGCATCAAGGTTTAGCATCTGTGGCAAATACTGTTCCTGAGTTAATGATGATATCCACGGCAGGCCAGCACGAATATCTAACAGATCCCAGATATGACTACCTGTCATTGTTAGACTATTGTTAAAATTCGATACGTTTTTTTTCAATGCTTCAATGCTGCCTGTAATTAACTGACGACCAGAACCATCGGGATGACAAATAAAAATTAGTCCATCAGCTGCGTTTATTTGACCTGTGTTTGTCGGAAAGTTTTTGTTTAATGAGGCAATATCGTTGCAATTGACCAGACCTACTAAAGGTGATGAGTCTGAGATATCTTTTATTGTCACATCAGAGCGCATGACAAACATTCTCAGTCTATTTTGTACAAATTCTTTTAAGTCTTCTTTGAATATCAGTAGGTAGGCAATTCCGGTGTTTATGATTAAGAAATTTGTAATTAACTGGCCTTTAGCATTACACCATGCGGAAATCTGCGCGGCAGGTTCTTCTATAAGATTTAAATCATTGATGAATTGACCATGTAAAAATGGTTGGCGGTCATTTCCATCAACGGCCAACATTGCAAAACCAGAGAGGGGAGTGGCTAAGGACGTTTCTGTAAGATTGATGTCTGAATGAGTAAATTCAATAACACCATTTTCTTGTATTGTTGCACCTTCTTGTTCAAGAAAGGCTTGCCATATCTCTTGCATAATCGTATTTCAATCTATCTGTCTTGATTGTCGAATTAAGGTAATGATGTTTTTTATACCCTCATTTTCCGGTTCACCTTTTCCCATTATCCAGTTGAGGATATCAAGATCGGCTTCATCTAATAATTGTGCAAATGAATTTTTATCAGCATCGCTCAGTGTGTCATAGGATTGGTTTAAAAACGTCTGCAGGACGATGTCCATTTCTCGTATTCCGCGGCGACAACGCCAGAGAAGACGAGAACGTTCTCCTTCCATTTTAAAGAGTACGAGACAACATCAATTTTTTTATTTCAGCTATTGCTTTCGCTGGATTTAATCCCTTTGGACAGGTGTTAGTACAATTCATAATTGTATGACAGCGGTAGAGGCGAAACGGGTCTTCCAGATCATCTAGACGTTCGCCGGTAAATTCATCACGGCTGTCAGCAATCCAACGATAGGCTTGCAATAAAATAGCAGGGCCAAGATAACGATCACTATTCCACCAATAACTCGGACAACTAGTGGAACAGCAGGCACACAAGATACATTCATATAGCCCATCAAGTTCAGCACGTTCTTCTTTTGATTGCAGCGTTTCTGCATCGGGTGGGGGAGCAGTTTGAGATTGCATCCAGGGCTTAATTGATGCGTATTGCGCATAAAAGTGCGTTAAATCCGGAACCAGATCTTTTACTACCGGCATATGTGGTAATGGGTAGATAGCAACATCACCTTTATATTCAGAAATTGCCGTGGTGCATGCTAGTGTATTGGTGCCGCCTATATTCATTGCGCATGATCCACAGATACCTTCGCGGCAAGAACGACGGAAGGATAATGTAGAATCAATTTCGTTTTTAATATAGATAATGGCATCTAGGACCATAGGGCCACAGTTATCGAGATTAATTTCATAAGAATCTAATCTAGGGTTCTCTCCTGAATCAGGCTCCCATCGATAGACACGAAATATCTTCTTGTTGGTGGAGCCTTCTGCCATAGCAAAGGTTTTACCCGGTTTTACTTTAGAATTTTTTGGTAATGTAAATTCAGCCATAGTGATTCTCTATTTTAATAATTCGATTAGTACACACGTTTCTTTGGTGGAAACACATCAACGTCGTCTGACAATGTATACATATGTACAGGACGGTAATCAAAACTAACTTTGCCTTTGTTATCTATCCAGGCTAGCGTATGTTTCATCCAGTTATCATCATCACGATCCGGGAAATCTTCACGGGCATGTCCACCGCGACTTTCTTCACGATTCATCGCACCGTGAATACTGACCATTGCACATTGAAGCAGGTTTTCGAGTTCTAGCGTCTCTACCAGATCGGTATTCCAGACCATGCCTTTATCTTCAACTTTAACATCTGAAAAGGACTCCCAAATTTTTGCCATCTCATCGATACCGTGTTGCATCGATTCACCCGTACGAAATACCGCGGCATCGTTCTGCATGGTGCGTTGCATTTTATCGCGTATTTCAGCCGTCTTTATGGAACCTTTATTGTGTCGCAGCCTATCCAAACGATCTATACCTTCTTGACCAGCATTAGGCATATCTTTATGTGGCATACCGGGTTTCATGTTTTCTGAACAGTAGTTAGCTGCTGCACGACCAAACACAATCAAATCGAGTAAAGAGTTAGAGCCTAAGCGGTTTGCACCGTGTACTGATACACACGCGGCTTCACCGATAGACATTAAACCTTCAACGATTGTGTCCGGTTCTCCGTCTTTTAGAGTAACTACCTGACCATGGTAATTGGTTTGTATACCACCCATGTTGTAATGCACAGTTGGTATAACCGGAATCGGTTCTTTAGTGACATCAACGCCTGCGAATATTTCAGCTGATTCAGCAATACCCGGTAAGCGTTCATTGATGACTTCTGGGCCTAAATGTTCTAAATGCAAATGAATATGATCTTTATCCTTACCGACTCCACGACCTTCGCGTATCTCCATGGTCATGGAACGACTAACTACATCACGTGATGCCAAATCCTTTGCAGAAGGTGCGTAGCGTTCCATAAAACGCTCACCTTCTGAATTAGTAAGATAACCACCTTCACCACGCACACCTTCGGTAATCAAACATCCTGAACCGTAAATGCCAGTCGGATGAAATTGAATAAACTCCATGTCTTGGAGCGGCAGGCCTGCACGGAGAACCATGCCATTGCCATCACCAGTACATGTGTGAGCAGAGGTTGCCGAAAAATAGGAGCGGCCATAACCGCCCGTTGCTAATACGACTTGATGTGCCCGGAAACGATGAATCTTTCCGTCTTCCAGATTCCATGCCATCACGCCACGGCAGACGCCTTCGTCATCCATAATTAAATCTAAGGCAAAGTATTCAATAAAGAATTCAGCTTCGTGTTTTAAAGATTGTTGATAGAGCGTATGCAAAATCGCATGTCCGGTTCTATCGGCAGCAGCACAGGTTCGCTGTGCTGTGCCTTCGCCATAATTAGTAGTCATGCCGCCGAATGGTCGCTGATATATCTTGCCTTCTTCAGTTCGAGAGAAGGGAACACCTTGATGTTCTAATTCGATAACTGCAGGTACTGCTTCACGACACATATATTCAATGGCGTCTTGATCGCCCAGCCAGTCCGAACCCTTTACGGTGTCATACATATGCCAGCGCCAGTCATCCTCACCCATATTGCCAAGTGAGGCACTCATTCCGCCTTGTGCAGCGACAGTATGACTGCGAGTTGGAAACACTTTAGTAATACACGCCGTTTTCAATCCTTTCGCGGCCATACCAAACGTCGCTCTCAGACCAGCGCCACCAGCACCAACTACAACGACATCGTATTTATGTTCAATAATTTCGTATGATTTTGTCATTATTATTTACAGTCCCAAATAAACCTTTAACACAGCAATTGCAGCGCTAAGGCCAGCCAACAATGCAAGAAATTTAACCAGAATCAGACAAGCAATTTTTTGCCATTCCGAGTCGATGTAATCTTCTATGACTACCTGTAGACCTAAGGCCGCATGGTAGTAAAGCGAGATTATTAAAAGCAGCATGAGAACTGCATTTAATGGATTAGCTAACCAGGCGACAACAGTTGCGTAATCAGCGCCTGTTACCACTACTAAAGAATAGATAAACCATAAACTAAGTGGGACTAGTGCTAGAGCCGTTAGACGCTGTGACCACCAATGGTGCACACCTTCTTTAGCTGAACCGAGGCCGCGAACACGCCCTATAGGACTTTGAAGGCTCATATCGCACCCCCAAGGAATAGCGTAAGTATTGACAAGATAATGCTTATGGCGATGCTGAGATATCCTGTCATGTAGACAGTTGTTATTTCCAGACCTTTGCCTGCATCCCAAAATAGATGTCTGATACCATTTGCGAGATGGAAGTAAAACGAAAAAACGAAGCCAGCAAGAGCAATTTTTCCATACCAGGCAGAGGCATGTAATTGCAAACTATTGAATGCCTCTTCACTGGTAGCAAGCCCGACTAACCAGCAGGTTAGAAGCAATGCCCCCAAGCTAAGAACGACACCAGTGCCTCTGTGAGTGATCGATAAAATCGACGTCAATTGAGGTTTATATATTTGTAAATGGGGTGATAACGGTCGTTTCACCGATTCCATAATTGATATCCTCTAGAGTAATTTGTTGTTTTGACCTGTAGCAAACTTCAAGCCATTTCGGTTTTGTACTTTTTTTTATTCTTATCGCTAGAAATCGATGCAGCGCCCTTTTTTTTCCCAGTCGCCGTATCGTGTTGGTTCTGGCCCCTTTGGACCACCTATCTCTGTCAGCTTCGCTTTAGGCTTAGTTTTTTCAGGCTGATGGGGAGTATTAACATCCTTGTGGCCTTTATTTGCTGAGTCTTTTCTATTATCCATTTTATTTTACATAATGATACGAGTGTGAAGATGTCATTTTCTATATGCTGCATTGCAAGAGCGTAATTCTAAGGTTATTTTGAATAAAAATCACGCTAGAATC
>JAJFKM010000071.1 GCA_021773215.1 Gammaproteobacteria bacterium | reverse complement strand
GCCTGCTCCTGGATAATATCTTCAAAACGTAAGCGTTTAATCGAGAAATCATCAGCAAAGACAAAGCGAATCGCATCGCGCCAGATCAAAGCGAGTTGAATGACTCTTTTACCTGCTTTTAAATGACTCATTATCTCAGCGCTTTCCAGTTCCTGATTCTTGCAACGGACAATGTTTTTACTTTCGCGTGGGTTTTGTAGCTCACATTCATTATCAAGTTCAAAATTATCGGGTGACTTATCTTGTAACCAATGTGTCATGACGTTTGCAGCATCACCATGGCACTTTAGCGGCACTACCGGCAAACTTCCCAGGGTCGCGCGCAAGTGATCCATAAATTCTTCCGCTTTATTTGAGCTGGCAGAATCAATAATCAGCAATTTATTTTTTGGGTCAAAGTAAGCATAGACGAGATACGAACGTGTTAATGCACGTGGCAGAAGTGTATGTATAACGTCTTCCTTGATCGTGCGTTTTTCATTTCGATAAACACTTCGCGCTTGTGCCGCTTCAAAATCAATGACCTTTTCCTCGACCATTTCATTGATAGCCGCTGGCGGCAATATCTTTTCCTGCTTGCGTGCACAGATCATAGTGTAGCCACCACAACTGTGCGTATATTGTTCACTGTCTTTCCCCAGAGGCGGTACCCAGCCATATCTTGAAAAATCCATATTTGTACAAGGCGTGAAATCTTGCTGATGCAAGGCTATTTCAAGAGTCTCCGGTGTCAGATCAATGTCTTTAGTAAACCGGTATATTCGAAGGTTTTTGAACCACATATTATTTTTATGTCATGAAAAAAGAGACGGATTATCTCGCACCTATCCTTACACAAGCAAGGATATTTATTTGTGTCTTTCGTTGCAGGCAGGAGAGTGTGATAATCATTCAAATAGTGTTTGAGATATTGAGCAGCATGAAATCACCGGTCGATAAGTTGTTAGATAAAAATCGAGAGTTAATTCACTCGGAAATGATGAAAGTTAACTCGCATGTGCAAAGAGAAGAAAAAAATACCGACTGGATTATCAATACCATCACACTTGAAGGTTACGATGTGCCGTTTAGATTCAAGCGCAAAAAAGGCTACCGAAACCTCAAAGGGGCACGGGTAAACTTAACTTATTATGCTGGTGTGGAAAAAGTTGCTGGTTTTGAAATGGAAGTAATGAACGTCGTTCGAATAAAGATGGCCTAGCCTCCGCACCATTAAACAGGCGATATATTTAAAAATGACTATAAAGCGTAAATACTATTCGGGGAAAAATTTTCGTCGAGCACTCTCTATTGAAGAGTTACATCGTGTTGCCCGGCGCTGTGTACCAAATTTTGCTTTGGAATATGTAGAGGGTGGTTCAGAGACAGAAAGAACGCTGCAATGGAATAGCGCGGCGCTGGACGCTATCCGATTAGCGCCGAACACATTGGTCGATACTAGTTCTCGGCATCTACGCATTAACTTATTTGGGCAAGAAATAAACGCGCCATTATTGATTGCACCGACGGGACTCAATGGCATGTTATCTCACCGAGGCGATATTGCGCTTGCCCGTGCTGCTAAAAAACTAGGCATCCCATTTAATCTAAGCACCTTATCAAATGCGCGTCTTGAAGATGTTGCCACAGAAGTTGGCGGTCGCCTGTGGATGCAGCTCTACGTGATGAGTGATCGAGAATTGACACGTAATATTATCTCGCGTGCTGATAAAGCAGGCTATGAAGCACTAGTCTTCACATCTGATGCTAATGTGTTCGGGTATCGTGAATGGGATCAGCGTAATTATCGAAAGCCTGCAAAACTCAATTTCCGTAATATGATTGATGTAGCAAGGCATCCAAAGTGGCTGTTAGATGTGCTTATTCCTCATGGTGTGCCTCGATTCGAAAATATCATTGATTTTATGCCGCCAGAGGGACGAACTGCCCAAGGCGGTGTCGCATTTGTACCAAAATTGTTTGATGCAAAGATCTCCTGGGAAGATGTTGAATGGCTACGAGAAATCTGGCCGAGAAAGTTAATCTTAAAGGGGGTATTAAATGCTGCCGATGCCAAACGCGCTGCTGAATTGGGTTGTGATGGGATAGTCGTCTCCAATCACGGTGGCAGACAGCTCGACAGCGCAGTGTCGACGATTGAAGTCCTGCCCGATATTGCACAAGCGGTTGGAGATCAGATCACGGTACTTATCGATAGTGGCTTTTATCGCGGTACCGATATCGTAAAAGCAATCGCTATGGGGGCAGATGCAGTTATGATTGGAAGAGCAACGTTATTTGGCTTAGCTGCAGGTGGAGAAACGGGTGTGAGTCATGCACTTTCTATTCTTACTAGTGAAATAGACCGTGTGCTTGGCCAAACAGGGTGCCGTTCACTTGATGATGTTGGACCACATTTGCTCGCGTAGATTCTAGTATTTCACCAGTTAACTTGGCCATTAAAATCTAATAGCTTTAATCTATCGATATGAATTGAATAATCAATTATAAATATCATTGCCCTTTCTGTAATATCCCACCCTGATAACAAACTTGGAGTTTAATTATGAGCAAGAAACTAACTACAGCGGCGGGATGCCCGGTCGCTGATAATCAAAACGTTATGACGGCTGGGCCACGCGGACCACAATTGTTACAAGATGTCTGGTTTCTTGAAAAGCTGGCTCATTTTGATCGAGAAGTGATCCCTGAACGGCGCATGCATGCCAAGGGCTCTGGCGCCTACGGCACATTCACTGTCACAAACGATATTACAAAATACACCCGTGCCAAGATCTTTTCGGAAGTAGGCAAAAAGACCGAGCTATTTACTCGTTTCACAACAGTAGCAGGTGAACGCGGTGCGGCGGATGCTGAAAGAGATATTCGTGGCTTTGCGGTTAAATTCTATACAGAAGAAGGTAACTGGGATCTGGTCGGCAACAATACGCCAGTATTCTTTTTACGTGACCCGTTGAAATTCCCTGATTTGAACCACGCAGTTAAACGTGACCCACGTACTAACATGCGTAGCGCACAAAACAACTGGGATTTCTGGACATCACTGCCTGAAGCCTTGCATCAAGTCACCATCGTCATGAGTGACCGTGGTATACCAAGAACCTACCGCCATATGCACGGTTTTGGTAGTCATACCTTCAGCATGATCAATGCTGATAACGAACGCGTCTGGGTGAAGTTTCACTTCGATTGTAATCAAGATATTGAAAACCTGACTGGTGAAGAATCTGAAGCGCTAATCGGTCAAGACCGTGAGAGTCATCAAAAAGATCTCTACGAGGCGATTGAGAATGGTGATAACCCATCATGGACTTTGAAGATTCAAGTTATGACAGATGAACAAGCTCAGAAGAGCCCGTTTAACCCTTTTGATTTGACCAAGGTTTGGCCACATGGCGATTACCCCAAGATCGAAGTCGGTACGATGGAACTGAACAGAAACCCTGAAAACTTTTTTGCCGAAGTTGAACAATCAGCATTCAATCCAGCAAGTGTTGTACCGGGTATTAGTTTCTCTCCAGATAAAATGCTACAAGGCAGATTATTCTCCTACGGTGATGCTCAGCGCTATCGCCTAGGTGTGAACCATAATCAGATCCCGGTTAATGCTCCACGTTGTCCGGTCAATAGCTACCATCGTGATGGTGCTATGCGAGTTGATGGCAATCAGGGCGGGACCATTGGTTATGAACCAAACAATAAGGGTGAATGGGCTGAACAGCCTGATTTTTCTGAACCACCACTTTCATTGTCTGGTGCAGCGGATCACTGGAACCATCGTGAAGATGATGATGACTACTACTCTCAACCAGGAGCCTTGTTCCGTCTGATGACGCCTGAACAGCAACAATCGTTGTTTAACACCACCGGTGGTGCAATGGCTGATGTTTCTGATGATGTGAAGCAACGTCATATTGATAACTGCACAAAAGCTGATCCAGCTTATGGTGCTGGTATTGCAAAAGCACTAGGTATGTAATTTTTATTTATATCTTTAATTGGCGCCCCAAGTTCTACTTGGGGCGTATTTGCAAACATGCTCATGCTAGTTTTGCTTATAAGAATTTTTTAACATTGATTTCGTCCTTAAGCGGCAAACAACTCCATTTAAAATATCTTAGTAGAATAAAAAAACACCTTTTTCTTTGAATTCCGTTTATAGAAAATTATATTAATTACCAATACTTTTTATGATCAGTAAAATGTTAATATGCTGTTGATCAGATAAGGCATTTATTAATCGAATGAAATAATAAAACATGGATTACATTCATTGAATAAAAATATTGTCATCCATTGGTTCAGACAAGACCTAAGACTTTATGACAACCCTTCTTTGACTGAAGCTGCCCAACAAGGGGCCATACTACCAATTTATATTCTAGATGATGACAATGCTGGCGAACATAAATTGGGTGGAGCGAGTCGTTGGTGGCTACATTACTCCTTACTAGCATTGAACAAATCATTAAAAGGTAAGCTTTCTGTTTATATTGGTGATCCAGAAAAAATCCTTATTGATTTAGCCGAAGAAAATAATATTGAAGGGGTGTATTGGAACCGTTGTTATGAACCATGGAGAATTGGTCGGGACAAGAAGATAAAAAAAGTGTTAGAAGCGCAGAACATTAAAGCTAAAAGCTTTAATGGTTCATTGCTTTGGGAACCATGGGATGTTCTTAAAAAAGATGGTACACCCTATAAAGTATTTACGCCTTATTATCGTAAAGGTTGTTTAAGTGCTATAGCACCTAGAACCCCATTGGCTGAACCTAAGTATTTAAATTTGTATGATGGCCATTCAAATAAATTAACAATAGTCGATTTAAAATTATTGCCTGCTATTAACTGGAATAAGCAGTTAGAGCCTCATTGGGATATAGGCGAAATGAGTGCACAATATAAATTAGAAAAATTTATCTATAATCGCTTAGAAAACTATAAGCGAGGCAGAGATTTCCCGGCATTAAGTAGTGTCTCTCGCCTGTCTCCACATCTTCATTTTGGAGAGATCTCTCCAAATCAAGTTTGGTATGCTGTTAAGTTAAATAAAGAAACTGATGATTTAGATCATTTTTTAAGTGAAATGGGTTGGAGAGAGTTTTCTCACAGTCTTCTCTATCATTTTCCCGAACTACCACGCAATAACCTGCAAACTAAGTTTGATAATTTCCCATGGTTACAAAATACAAAGCACTTGCGATGCTGGCAAAGAGGCGAAACTGGTCACCCATTAGTAGATGCCGGCATGCGAGAACTTTGGCAAACCGGTTATATGCATAACCGCGTGCGTATGGTTGTAGGTTCGTTTTTAGTAAAAAACCTATTGTTGCACTGGCATCATGGCGAAAAATGGTTTTGGGATTGTTTATTAGACGCGAATTTGGCAAACAATAGTGCGGGTTGGCAGTGGATCGCCGGGTGTGGCGCAGATGCAGCACCTTACTTTCGAATATTTAATCCCTGCACACAAGGCCAAAAGTTTGATCCTGATGGTGAGTATACAAAGCGATTTGTTCCAGAGTTAAAAGAAATGCCTAGTAAATATCTTTTCAACCCATGGGAAGCCCCTGATAAGATTCTGCAAAACGCAGGGGTTACATTAGGTGAAAATTACCCCGCGCCTATTGTTAACTTAAAACTGTCACGAGTACGTGCATTAGATGCTTTCAAGTCGATGAAATAAGACTGTTATTTATGAATGCCTACCTATGATCGATATTAGAAATCACATAAATAAATGATTCAATTACTGGAAGATATTCTCCATTCTGAAATTCCGTTAACGAAAGAGATTGGTATAACGGTTAGGGAATACACATGTAATTCTTTAACGCTACAGGCACCGCTTAAGAACAATCTGAATCATAAATGCACAGCGTTTGGTGGCAGTCTTTATTCTGTATCTGTTTTGTCAGGCTGGGGATTGCTTTATTTTCTTTTAAAAGAACATGACTTAGAGGGTCATATTGTTATTCAGGAAAGTAATACCAAGTTTATTAAACCCGTTGAGTCTGATCTTTCTGCTACTTGTTCTTTTGAATCTGTTGAACGAAAAGATAAATTTATAAAGATGTTTAAAAGAAAAGGTGTAGCTAGGATTCAATTAGAATCGCGTATTACATTTGATAATGATGATCATGTTGTCTTTAAAGGGTCTTATGTTGTGCACACATAATTACTTAAGCATCTACTCTCTGTGGTATGGGTGATTCTGAGTTATTGTCCACGCTCTATAGATTTGTTCAACAAGCATCACTCTAACTAAACCATGTGGCAATGTCATTTTTGATAGTGACCACATTTGATTTGCTTTCTTTTTAATTCCATCGCTTAACCCATCGGCTCCGCCAATAATAATACTGATGTGTTGTTGCTCGTCATTCCATGTTTGTAATTGATCAGCGAGTTGTTGACTGCTGATTGACTTGCCTCGTTCATCTAGCGCAATGATTATACTTTTAGGAGAGAGTGCTGCCTCGATATTTTCTTGTTCTTTTTGTTTGTAGTTATCAGCGTTATTATTTTTCCCGCGAATAGCGGGTGTGATTTCAATTATCTTATACTGGATATTTTTAGGTAGGCGTTTTGAATATTCCTTAACTGCGTTTTCGATCCATGCGGGCATGCGTTTGCCGACAGCGATTAAATCGATCTGCATGTCTATTTATTTTCAGCTTGCTCAGCTTCTACGGTTTCTGCGCTCCAAAGTTTCTCAAGTTGGTAGTACTCGCGTGTGTCGGGATGCATAATGTGAACGATGATATCGCCTAGATCTACCAGCACCCAATCACCTTGTTTTTGTCCTTCTGTTCCTAAAGGTTTCAAGCCATTTTCTTTTGCTGCTTCGACGACTTTTTCAGCCATTGAGTTGACCTGTCGACTTGAACGGCCGCTGGCGATGATCATGTAATCGGAGATACTGGTTAGTTTGCTTACTTCGAAGACGATGACATCGAGTGCCTTGGCGTCATCTAATGTTTTAAGAATTACGTCTATAATATTTTTAATATTCATGCAGTATCCAAATAAAGGTGATTGTCTTTAATATAAGTTAGTGTTGATGGCGGTAAAAATTCGTCGATTGCTTCGTGTTGAAGTGTTTTCTGTCGAATCATGCTTGATGAAATATCGAGCATGGGTATATCGATAAAATATAAAGAGCCTGACAGATTTTCTTTTAGCGATGCAAACTGATTAGACTGATGCTGTTTAATCCATTGTTCAAGATCTTTAGATTCCACTTTATCTAATTCGCCCGGACGGTTTGCGACAATGATATGTGCATAGTCCAGTAGTTCTTCCCAGTCCTTCCAGCTATCAATCTTGTTGAAGGCATCTCTGCCGAGAATTAAACATATAGCATCCTCTGTAAATTCTTGTCGTAATGATTTAAGTGTATTGATCGAATAAGAGATTTCATCGCTGTCTAATTCACGTATATCAACACAAAGGTTTTCTTCACTGCTAATCGCCAACTCTATCATGGTGCGCCTGTGGTCAGCGCTAGCAACAGGTGTGGAACGATGTGGTGGAAAATTTAACGGTATTAATCTCACTTGATCGAGACTAAGTTGTTCTTTGGCTTCAAGTGCGAGCCGTATATGTCCATTATGGATCGGATCAAATGTGCCACCCAAGATACCGATTAATGGCATGTGCTAAAAAATACAGACATTGGATTAAGTATGGTAAGAAATAACGTAATAATCAACATGCATTATTTACGTTCGTATATGCCCATCTCCGAGTACGATATATTTTTTTGAGGTGAGTCCTTCCAGTCCGACCGGGCCGCGTGCATGAAATTTATCAGTACTGATTCCGATTTCAGCGCCGAGGCCGTATTCAAAACCATCAGCAAAACGGGTTGAGGCATTGACCATGACCGAACTTGAGTCAACTTCTCTTAAGAATCGGCGTGACGTAGTTATGTTCTCAGTAACGATTGCGTCAGTATGTTGAGAGCCAAACTTAGTAATATGTTGCATGGCTTCATCAACATCCGCCACGATCTTTAGAGACATAATAGGTGCCAGATATTCTGTACCGTAGTCTTCATCAGTGGCAACCTTAATGTCACCCAGTATTTTGGCTGATTCTTCACAGCCGCGTATCTCAACACCGGCTTTTTTATAAAGAGGCGCTAATTTACCGAGTACTTCAGCAGCAACGGAACGGGCGACCAATAAACATTCCATCGTGTTACAAGTGCCGTAACGCTGGGTCTTCGCGTTCAAGGCGATACTCACGGCTTTTTCAATATCCGCATCACTATCGATATAGACATGACAGATTCCATCAAGATGTTTTATGACAGGCATACGCGCTTCGGCACTGACGCGTTCAATAAGGCTTTTGCCGCCGCGTGGCACGATAACATCAACGTATTCAGGCATAGTGAGTAATTCGCCAACGGCTGCGCGGTCTATCGTAGAAATAACTTGTACGGCTTCTTGCGGTAAGTCGGCGGCAACCAATCCCATATGAATACATTTAGCGATGGCCTGATTAGAATTTAAGGCTTCTGAACCACCGCGCAAGATGGTTGCGTTACCTGATTTCAGACAAAGGCCCGCCGCGTCTGCAGTAACATTCGGGCGTGATTCATAAATTATCCCAACAACGCCTAAAGGCACACGCATATTGCCTACCTGAATACCGCTTGGACGCATGGCAAAATCAGTAATGGTGCCGATTGGATCAGTAAGGGACGCGATCTGATTCAAACCCTCAGTCATATCATTGATACGATTGTCCGTTAGCTCCAGGCGATCTAACAATGCAGACTCTAGGTTCTTTTCTTTTGCGAGCTTTAAATCTTCTGCATTGGCCTTGGTCAGAACAGCACGGTGTTTTTGTATGTTTTCAGCAATAGCAATTAATGCGTTGTTCTTTTGCGCCGTTGTTGCGCGTGCCATCAGACCAGCCGACGCTCTAGCGAGCTGACCTAGACCTTGCATGTATTGTTTTATATCCATTTCTATACTTTCTTCGATTGCGTTAATTATGCGTGTTGAAATTTAGTCGTGTTAATACCGGCTAATGCCAATAATAATGTATTAAATTGATCCCATGCTTGTAATTTTTGACTGCTTTTTAAGTTTTTATCGATTGCCGCACAATAATTTAATAGTTGATCCAGAGATTTGCTTGAATGACGTTTTAAAACCGCATTCATCGGCCGTTTCTTTTGATCCCATATCCGGTAAGAATTAAATAGACTGTCCAGGCTTGTTCCAGACTCATGTTGATGAGCAATAGTACACAGACGTCGAAACTCCCACATCAAAGCGCCAAACAAAGCCATCGGCTCTGTTCCTTCATTTTTTAAACCATTTAACATCATTAAGGTTCGGTCTGAATTACCGAGGAACGCACTTTCGATCATGTCAAAAACATCAAAGCGTGAACTGTCTGCCACCGCATTAATGACATCTTCAATATCAATATCGTCTTTATCGACGAGAAGCACCAGTTTTTCAATTTCTTGTTTTGCTGCAAGCAAGTTGCCTTCTACACGTTGTGCAATCAACCTTGCCGCATCAAGTGAGAGTCGTGTTTGTTTGGCCAGAACACGTGATTGTATCCAGCCGGGCAATTGCGCTGGATTAATCGGCCAGACTTGAATGACGGCGCTTACCTTTTCAACTGCTTTAAACCATTTAGTGTTCTGTACGCTTTTGTCCATTTTTTCAGAACTGATGATCAGCAAATTATCTTCATCTAACTGTTCTGCATATTCTAGTAAAACCCGACCACCTTCTTTGCCGGGTTTGGGCGACACCATACGCAATTCAATAATTCGACGATTGGAAAATAAGGATAAGTTGCCGGTCGCCTGATTGATCGAATCCCAATCAAAGGATTTATCAACATTGAATACCAGTCGTTCATCATAAGCTTGAGCACGACCGGCTGTTCGTATTTGGTCAATGCATTCCAGTTTTTGTAGCGGCTCATCACCGCTGACGAAATAGATAGGTGCCAACGTAGAGCTTTGCAAGTGCTTCTCGAGTTGTTCGGAGCGCAATCGCATTTTATTCGAGATTACTTACTGGCAGGCAATAATGCTTGTAGGCGACGTAAAACCTTATTTGCAGCACTGCGAATTAAGTCGTCTTCAAGGACGACCTCTTCCGAAAATTTACCTAACACGGCATTCTCGTCAAAAGTGAAATTGTTAGTTGTCCTGACAGGATCATTTTCTACAATGCTACGTCCATCAGGATGTGCGGCGTCCATTTTCGCAGTAAGGACAATTTGAAACTCTTGAACCTTTCCGGTTTCTGCAGAAACACTGAGTACAGATTTTTCAAAGTGCTCTTCTTTTAACGTAATGATATAAGTCGCTGATGCACTTGAACTAGCTAATGTTCCGCCCGCCCCGGCTAGCTGAGATTTAACTTCTTTGGCGAGCCGTGGTGCACTGGACGGGTTGATATAGATGTTGTCGATATCAACACTGGCTAATTGCGAACCACGCAGATGGAACCCACACGCTGTGGTTAGTAACAGCAAGCATATTAATATCAGGCGTGTTTTCATTAAATATCCTCGTCCAGATGGCTTATTTCTTAATTTCCTGCATATTACCCTATGACACCACGATGTTCACTAAACGACCGGGGATTACGATAGTTTTTCTGACAGTTTTGCCATCTATATGCTGTTGGATTTTTTCATCAGCCAGAGCCAGTGCCTCAATTTGTTTTTGATCAGCGGTTTTTGCGACTGTGATCTTGCTTCGCAGCTTACCGTTGACCTGAATCACCATTTCAATCTCGTTTTGCTCAAGCGCCTCAGGGTCTGATTTTGGCCAGGTAGCATCAATAAGTGGTTCTTCATGACCCAGAGCCTTCCAGAGTGCGTCTGTAATATGTGGCACAATCGGCGCTAATAGTAACGTGGCTGTTTCTATGCCTTCACGCATAATGGCGCGACTATTTCCATCTGACATTTCAGACTTAGATAAGGCATTCATCATTTCCATTACTGCCGCAATCGCGGTATTGAAGGTATAACGACGACCGATATCGTCATTTACCTTATCAATAGTGAGATGAATCTTACGACGTAATTCCCGTTGTGGATCAGATAACGATGTAGTATCCAATGTTGGTGCATCGCCATCATTGATATGTTCGCTGGCTATTTTCCATAGTCGTTTTAAAAAACGAAAAGAACCTTCAACGCCAGTATCCGACCATTCCAGACTTTGTTCAGGTGGCGACGCGAACATCATAAATAAACGAACAGTGTCAGCACCGTACTGATCTATAAGCGGTTGTGGATCGACAGTATTGCCCTTTGACTTTGACATCTTGGAGCCGTCTTTCAGAACCATGCCTTGCGTCAGTAAATTGGTAAACGGTTCATCGCTTTTGATTAATCCAAGATCTCGCATCAGCTTGGTAAAGAACCTGGCGTAGAGCAAGTGCAAAATGGCATGTTCAATACCACCGATATATTGATCGACCGGAAGCCAGTAATCAGCACGTTCATCTAACATCGCTTGATCATTATCCGGGCAACAATACCGTGCGAAATACCAAGATGATTCAAAAAAGGTATCAAAAGTGTCAGTTTCTCTTTCGCCTGGCCCACTACCATCGGGCACATCGACATTAATGAATTCCGGCATAGATTTAATCGGTGAATTAATGCCTTCAAACTCGATATCTTCTGGTAGCACAACCGGTAATTGATCCTCAGGGACTGCATGTGCTTTGCCGTCTTTTGAATTAATAATAGGAATCGGGCAGCCCCAATAACGCTGACGAGAAATACCCCAATCTCTTAAACGGTAATTTACTTTACGGTTACCACAGTCATTTTTTTCTACAAAATCTGCAATTGCAACGAATGCTTCTTCTGATGTTAAGCCATCAAACTTAGCAGAATTTTTTAATACTCCTTTAACAGTGTATGCCGCATTCGTTAAATCATGTTCACTATCATCAGCAGGGAAGATGACTTGTTTAATAGGGATATCATATTTATGTGCAAACTCCCAATCACGTTGATCATGCCCAGGAACCGACATTACTGCACCAGTGCCATAACTCATTAATACAAAGTTCGAGACCCACAAAGGAACGAGTTCGCCACTAATTGGATGACGCACATTAATATTAAGTGGCATACCCTTCTTTTCCATGGTCTCCATTTCGACCTCGGTAGTGCCGCCACTTTTACATTCTTCTATAAAGGCCTGTAGTTCTGGATTGTTTTCTGAAGCAAGTTTAGCCAGCGGATGCTCTGCGGCTACCGCCATATAAGTGATACCCATAATAGTATCGGGACGGGTGGTGTAGATACGTAATACATCTTTTGAATCTTCAACCTTGAAATCAACTTCAAGGCCTTCCGAACGGCCAATCCAGTTTGCCTGCATCGTTTTTACTGCATCAGGCCAGCCCGACAATTTTTCTAAATCTTCTAACAACTCATCGGCGTAATCTGTGATCTTTAAAAACCATTGCGGAATTTCACGCCGTTCAACTGTGGCGCCCGAGCGCCAACCTTTACCATCTATAACCTGTTCATTTGCTAATACCGTTTGGTCTATTGGGTCCCAGTTCACAACAGAGGTCTTTTTATAGACGAGTCCTTTTTCATAGAGCTGAGTGAAAAACCATTGTTCCCAACGATAGTATTCCGGGCTACAAGTAGCCAACTCCCGATCCCAATCATAAGCAAAGCCAAGGCGTTTTAATTGGCCACGCATATAATCGATATTCTCATAAGTCCATTTCGCTGGTGGCACATTATTTTTAATGGCGGCGCCTTCTGCAGGTAAACCAAACGCATCCCAGCCCATAGGCTGCATGACATTCTTGCCTTGCATGCGTTGATAACGACTGATGACATCGCCAATGGCGTAGTTTCGAACGTGTCCCATGTGTAATTTGCCACTGGGATAAGGGAACATTGAAAGGCAATAAAACTTCTCTTTATTCGGATCTTCCGTCACGTGGAAAGCGTTACTGTCTTCCCATTTCTTTTGTACACCGGATTCTATTTCCCCCGGATTGTATTCATTGTCCATGTTTTTATTTTGTTGATTTATAAAATGCAGCAAGCATACATAGCGTAGGCCAAACGGACAAGAAACTTGCTTACAACTTGGAAGGCTGAGAATTAAATTGTTTCGATAAAACGAAACAAAGCGACTGTAAAAAAGGATTAATTATTAATAAGACTTTCACTAATGCCCAGTTTTTCCAGATTAGCCGTTGCGGCGTCAAAGTTAGTCTGTGCTACTTCACGCTGAAGCCCGGCAAGGAAAAAACGCACTTTAGCCTCGGCAGCAGTATTTTCTCTAATGTTTACCAGAAAAAAATCACTAGCGCCTTTCTGAAAACGTCGTATTTCTGCTTTGCGTAATGCTTCTGATTGATTCACCTCATCTTTCGAAAGCAAAAGGAGCTTTTCCGCAGTTCTAAGATCAGTAAGAATATTTCGTACCTCAAGCTGTATTTGATCTTGCATCAATCTTTCTTCTTGTTTTAGTGCGTCAAGTTTTGCCTCATTTTCAGCCAATGAGCCTCGCGCAGCACGCTGTTCAAGTGGGATTGTAAATTTAAGGCCGATTATTACATCCGTTTCATCACGAGAAGAGCCGCCTTCTCCGATTGTCCCTAAAGGTTGAGATACCCCAAAGTCCAGGTCCAATCTCGGTAGCAAAGAGTTTTGATTGAGCTCAATACGACGCATTGCTCGAGTAATACTATTTCTGAGTTGTTTTAGTTCCGGCCGTGATGCATATAAAGCATTCAAATCCTGTAGTTCGTAGAATTTATCAATAGGGTTTATGACAGGCTCGTAATCAGGCAAATCTTTCTCTGAGACAATAGCCGGGTTGCCTGCGTCATCTCGATAAAATAGGCTCAGTTCATTTGCAGCGATTATAAAATCGCGCTCAGCATTTGCTAATAAAGATTTTCTTTGGGTTATGTTCTGGAGGCTTTCGGTTAAAACAATTTCTGCGCGGGCGCCCTGTTCAACTTCCTTTTTCAGGCCTATTTCGCGTTCCAGTGCGATGGACAATAGATTACTGTAAACCCCGGTTTTTTGTCCTAGTGCAAGCCACCGCCAATAAGCAATCATGGCTTTTTGTGCAATACCCAACTTTGTCAGTAATACGTCAAACTCTGCTTCACGAGCCGCCAATCGAGCATCGCTTACATTAAATCGTCTGGGATCTATGTTTCGGTCTCTTAGCAGTGAAAAAAGTACACCTAGATTAAGTTGTCCACCTGTATTAGTGAATCTTTTATCCTCGTAGACAGGAAACGTCCCATTGGAAAGTTTATAACCACCATAAACTTGCGCGCCGCCTTTTGAATTTAGATAACGTGAAGCAGTGCCTTCAAGGCTTCGTCCATCATAGAAGCCTTCTGCCAAGTTGTAGCTGTCAACTTCGAAGATTAGGTCAAATGCGCCTTCTGCACTCAAGGTTCTCGCTTCTGCTGCACGATACTTAGCGATATTCTCAAGTATCTTTGGGTAATGCTTTGCCGCTGATTGCAAAACTTTCTCTGCAGTAAGCGGGCTGTTTGCACGGATGGGTTCATTCTCTTCTGCATACGCAAAAAGAGAGAGACAGTAAAAAAGCCACGCTATCGCTATTCTCATAATTTACTTTTTATTCCTAATATTACTGTCACGAAAATCAGGGGGAAAATTATTGAATAAGCGCCACAATTCATAGCCGACGATCACGGTTTCGAGTTGTATCCAGCCACGTACTTTTGAGCCAAATCGAACATAGTTATTGTTAGGCCAACGATTGGGATCATCCGGATCCTCTTTTAACAGTATTCTGAATCGCCCATTAGTCTGTGCTGATGGGTCAACAGCAATAACAATTGCGCCAAAAGTGCCAATGGCTACGGAAGGCCATCCACTGAATTGCACCACTGGCCAGCCTTCAAATTGGAGGCGTGCTTTATCACCTATTTTCACTAAAGAAACATCACGTCCATCAATATAGAGTTCGGCAACGCGAACAACATTATCAGGAACAAAGGTCGCTATGCTTTCACCAACGTCGACAAACGTCGACGTGTCACCCGCATTGACACGTAAAATAATACCATCACGAGGTGCACGTACTATCTGAGTAGATTGGCGTGATAAATTAACATCAGCGCGTGATAATTTGGCAGCCGCTTCAGCGACAGTTGCGAGACGCTCCTGAAGTTTTATTTTTGCCTGTTCATAATCTCTTTTAGCAGCAAGCCCTTCGTTAAACAGCTCCTCTGTGCGATTCGCATCAATTTTGGCTGTTTCAGCAACAGCCTCCGCTGCAGCAAGCTGTGCTAGAACCTGTTTGCGTTCAGCCTGTAGACGTTCGATAAGTTGTGGATCGTTATCTACAATTTTAGCAATTGGGTCGTTCGCTTTTACATGGCTGCCATCACGGATATACCATTTTTGTATCCGTCCTGAAACGAAGGCATTAATTTCTTGTGCAAGATCCTCTGGGTTCAAGGCAGTAATTGAGCCGACTCCTGGAGAAGTTTGAACCCAAGGTGTCGTTGTTAGAAACGCAGTAGTTGCAGTGATAATAAGAATAATCAGTAATGCGATTATCCTCATCGGATGCGGTAATTGAATACTCGTAAGTGTCTTAAAATGGTGTTGATGGCGTTCGTGAAACATATTCTTAAATTGACGGGTCAGTGTTATTTACTGAATTCATACGGTTCAAAATTTGGCTATCAATCTGAAGATTCAATTCATGTGTATATCCTAGGTCCCAATTATGATTGGAAAAATGAATTATTGATGTCACTGATGATTTTTGTATTTTTTCAAATGACCGTTCTAGAACCATTTCCGGCACGATATCAAACATTTCTCCCAATATTAGTACTTTTGGCTGCGCTAGTATTGCT
>JAJFKM010000008.1 GCA_021773215.1 Gammaproteobacteria bacterium | reverse complement strand
GCATTGCCATTATTAAGGCAGTAATAAATCGCACTAACGCCAGTAACAATATTCAGGTGTCCAGACTTTGCTTTTCTCGGGAAATAACGCTTAGGTGGTAATCCCCAAGCCTTGAGCATGTGTGATAGTAAAGACTTCGCGTAGAAAGGAGATAATACGATGCTCTTATCTATCTGTTGCCCCATTTGGAGTAAATCGATCTGTTTCTGAATCAGGTTTTCAAGAGGAGTCGAGTCAAGTAAGCGATTATTTTCGTTTGAGTTGTCTGGATTAAACTTTGTTAACGGCATAGGTTTGTCGTCTGTTTTTAAATCGAGCACAAAATGCCCAGTGGTATTAGACACAAATCGCATAGGACTTATCTGCGTGTAATCTGCCCAGGCATCAAGTTGATCATAGATCTCCCATATGGCACCAAAGGGTAAATGATGAGGATCAACCAGAGACGCCATTATGATCTTTTTATAGTTATGATCTATGGAGGTGTTTACATTTTTATTGTTAGCACCCGGTATTGAGAAGGTCTTTTTATGACAACCGATGGACTCAGCAAAGTCATAAATAAAATTAAGCTGTTGCCAGACATTCTTAGGTACGGGAGCGTATTCCAGAAAACTGAAAACCAGAGCATGTGATAAATAGTTCATCGACATGAGCATCGCTTCAACAGGTGGTTTTGATTGTTTCCAGAGAGTTTTTTTGTTTAAAGCGGTATCAAAAGCTATTTTACATGTGAAGCTTAATGCAACAGCAATCTCTTTCATTCGAGAGACTTGGCTTTGCATAGCATCTATCGTTTGTAATGTATGTTGCGCCCCTGCTTTAATTTGCGACTCAACATAATATTGATAAGGGCGGTTATACAACTCGACTAACTCAATTCGAGTAGCAGATTTAATCGTTGCCTTATTCGTTGCAACTAATGCTTCATAAAGTAAAGCGCTGGTTTTGTTGAAGTCGATATAGGGTAATGAGTCAAGCCATTCTTCAATGTAGAGTGGTCGAGTTTCAATCTCATTTCCATTTGAGGTTTTTCTTGTTGGTAATTGGCTCATAATTTTAATTTTCTTTATTATTAATATAGTTGTCTTTCATCATTTGGCTTTTAATAGCATTTCCATGTTTTAACGAGCTGTTATTAAAAAACTTAAAGTACTATCAGCAATATTCGATCCAGAATATTGAGCACTAACAAAAAGTTAATGTGATGAAGTAGACAGAACGTCTATATTTAATAGAGCTAACTTTATTATCTAAAATTTAATGCAAAACAATTAAATAATTATAATTATCAACAAGATAAGATTATATTTCTCTATTCTAAATATGGGTTAAGAATATTTGCTCAAGGGTAAGACATTAACGTTGTCTCTATATTGAGACAACATTGAATATATGTAAGTAATTGAATAATATGAATAAATCGATAAATTGTTTTGTTAGCGGTAGGGTTCAAGGGGTCTGCTTTCGTATGGCAACGTGCCAACAAGCCAAATTATTGGGCCTTTCGGGATGGGTTCGAAACCTTGATGATGGCCGTGTTGAGGTTTTAGCCTGTGGCGAAGCGCCATTATTAGATGAACTCAGAAAATGGCTGACCCATGGTCCTAGTATGGCAAAGGTATTAAACCTTGAGTGCGCAACAGTCGAATATCAGGAGTACCCTGACTTTTCGATTCGGTAACGATTTTATTGAGCGAGCCTTTCAGTGATGAATTGTGTAGCTGTATTCAAAACTATGTTTTGATTATCTTTATCAGTTCGAGCTTTGTATTCGATCTCACCTGCATCAAGTCCCTTTTCGCTGAATACAAAACGATGCGGGATGCCAATCAATTCCATATCGGCAAACATTACGCCAGGACGTTCACGTCGATCATCGAGTATCACATCAATGCCTGCAGCAAGTAATTCCTCATAGAAAGACATCACCGCTTCTCGTAATCGTTGCGACTTATGCATATTGATTGGGATCAGCGCTAACTGGAATGGTGCGATCGCAGCAGGCCAGATAATCCCCTTGTCATCATTGTTTTGTTCTATTGCTGATGCAACGACACGTGACACGCCAATACCATAGCAACCCATAGTCAATGTTGCTGCTTTGCCTTGTTCGTCAAGACAACTCGCTTTCATACTGGCGCTGTACTTTGTACCGAGTTGAAAGATGTGACCGACTTCTATGCCACGGGCAAAATTCAGTTTCCCGGAGCCATCAACGGCCATGTCACCTTCACAGACATTACGTATATCAACGCTAGCAGGCAGTGGTAAGTCACGTTCCCAGTTCACGCCGGTTAAATGTTTGCCATCGGCATTAGCACCACAGACAAAGTCACTCAGGTTTCCGGCACTGTGATCAACATAAAGAGGTATTGATAATCCCACAGGGCCAATCGATCCGACTTCACAGCCGATGACAGATTTGATTTCTGCGTTATCGGCAAATGTAAGCGGACTCAAAACGCCCGCTAATTTTTCTGCCTTGATCGCATTTAATTCATGATCACCTCTTAATACGAGGGCGATTAAACCTTCATCCTCAGACTTGACGATTAATGTTTTCAAGCATTGTTTGTCTGCGACCTTTAAAAATGAACTGATCTCTTCAATAGAGTGTTGTCCCGGGGTATCGACAGTCTCCATAGCTTGGTCGGGCTCAGGTCGTGATTGCTCAGGTATGATCGCCTCAGCCTGTTCCAGATTAGCGGCATAATCACTATTTTCAGAAAATACAATTTGGTCTTCGCCAGAATCGGCGAGAACATGAAATTCATGTGATTTGCTGCCGCCTATATTGCCCGAATCAGCAATGACTGCGCGAAATTTTAGGCCTAAGCGAGTAAATATTTTCGAATAGGTCGCGTGCATTTGCTCATAGGTTTCTTGCAGTGACTCATCATTAAGATGAAATGAATAAGCGTCTTTCATCAAGAATTCTCGAGCGCGCATAATGCCAAAGCGCGGTCGGATTTCATCTCTAAATTTGGTTTGAATCTGATAGAGGTTAATAGGGAGTTGTTTATAGCTCCGGATCTCACGACGTACTAGATCAGTGATGATTTCTTCATGTGTAGGTCCGAAGCAAAATTCTCGTTCATGACGGTCATTAATACGGAGTAGCTCAGGACCATATTGCTCCCAACGGCCAGACTCCTGCCATAATTCAGCTGGCTGAATGGCTGACATTTGTATCTCTTGTCCACCGGCTCGATTCATTTCATCCCGAACAATCGCCTCTACTTTTCGTAAAACACGTAATCCAAGAGGTAGCCAGGTATAGATCCCCGCCGCTAACTGTCGAATCATGCCTGCACGTAACATCAATTGGTGGCTGATAACCTCCGCATCTGCAGGGGCTTCACGTAAGGTGGCGGTTAATAATTGTGATGTTTTCATAGGCGGGTATATACTTTAAAAAAAGATGATTTTGAGATTTTGTGTAATTCTAAATATTCTTGTTGTTAATCTGATGCATTTTATCAGGCACGGCACTATAAACGGAATTAATCTGCAGGGTAAGTAGCTAAGAACGGATTCAATTTTTAGCGATGTTTTCAGGCTGATTTGCTCTGTTTCTGCTTATTCTTCTCAATATGTCAGACATCACTTGACCTGACCCCGGAATCTCAGTAACTTCCCGCAGTTTCGAAGCAATGAATATACAGGTAATTTGGTAAAGCTAGTGGCTAAAAAGAAGGAAATACTCCGCGGCGCAGAAATTTTCTGTCGTGCGCTTAAAGATGAAGGTATCAAGCATTTGTTTGGGTATCCAGGTGGTGCTGTGCTGCATATCTACGATGAGCTCTATAAGCAAGATGCTGTAGAACATATTCTGGTACGCCATGAACAAGGTGCGACGCATGCTGCTGACGGATACGCTCGTGCAACGGGGAAACCCGGGGTCGTGTTGGTAACCTCTGGTCCCGGTGCTACCAATGCTGTTACTGGTATTGCCACTGCCTTTATGGATTCAATTCCGTTGGTTGTTTTTACCGGTCAGGTTTCAACCCACATGATAGGTAACGATGCCTTCCAGGAAGTTGACGCTATTGGTATTACGCGACCCTGTGTAAAACATAATTTTTTGGTTAAGGATGTCAAGGATCTAGCCGCAACCATAAAAAAAGCTTTTTACATCGCTTCCAGCGGTCGTCCTGGTCCGGTTGTTGTTGATATCCCTAAAGATGTTACCGCGGATTCGTGTGAATACGATTACCCGAAAGACATTGATCTGCGCTCCTATCGACCCGTTGTCAAAGGACATCCTGGGCAGATAAAAAAGGCAGCAAAATTAATTCTGTCCGCCGAGAAGCCAATGATATATTCAGGTGGTGGTGTGATACTCAGTGAAGCTAGCAAAGAGCTCACAGAGTTTTCACGACTGTTGGGTTATCCCATTACGAATACCTTGATGGGGCTAGGTGCATTTCCAGCAACGGATAAACAGTTTGTAGGCATGCTTGGCATGCACGGTACTTACGAAGCGAATATGGGTATGCATCATTGTGATGTTCTCATCGCTATAGGCGCCAGATTTGATGATCGTGTAACGGGTGATTTAGAAAAGTTTTGTCCGTATGCAAAAATAATTCAAATAGATGTAGATCCATCGTCTATTGCCAAGAATGTGCCCGTTGATGTTCCTATCGTCGGTGATGTTAAACATGTCCTGACGGATTTAATCAGCATTCTTAAAACCGAAAAAGACAAACCTGATGCCAAGGCTCTTAAAGAGTGGTGGAAACAGATGCACGAGTGGAAAGCGCTCGATTGTTTGAAATTCGACCGTGCTACCGATGTCATAAAGCCTCAGTATGTTGTTGAGAAGCTATGGGAACTGACTAAAGGCGATGCTTACGTTACTTCCGATGTTGGACAGCATCAGATGTGGGCAGCACAATTTTATCCATTTGATAAACCACGACGTTGGATAAACTCGGGTGGTTTAGGCACCATGGGTTTTGGATTGCCTGCGGCGATGGGTGTTAAATTAGCGTTTCCAGATGAAACCGTTGCATGTATCTCGGGTGAAGCAAGTCTGGTGATGTGTATTCAGGAACTATCAACCTGCTTGCAGTACAGCACGCCAATAAAAATCTTAAGCTTAAACAACCGCTATATGGGTATGGTGCGTCAATGGCAGGAATTCTTTTATTCCAGCCGCTATTCGAGTTCCTATATGGAAGCCTTGCCGGACTTTGTGAAAATGGCTGAGAGTTATGGTCATGTTGGTATGCGTATTGAAAAGACTAGTGATGTAGAAGATGCAATCAAAGAGGCACTAGCGCTGAAGGACCGTACTGTGTTGATGGATTTTGTTACGGATCAAACAGAGAATGTTTATCCTATGATAGCCGCAGGAAAGGGTCATCATGAAATGCATTTATCAACAGACACAGACAGGGAGTTGGCATAAGCATGCGCCATATACTTTCATTACTGATGGAAAATGAGGCAGGTGCGTTATCGCGGGTTTCCGGGTTGTTTTCCGCTCGAGCATATAATATAGAGTCTTTAACTGTTGCACCGACAGAGGATCCAACTGTCTCACGAATGACAGTAGTAACATCTGGATCAGATCAAATCATTGAGCAAATTGGCAAACAGCTTAATAAACTAGTTGATGTTATTAAGGTGGTCGACCTGAATGAATATCGACATATTGAACGCGAACTAATGTTGATCAAACTAACTGCGCAGAAAGAATACCGTGATGAAGCAAAGCGCATGGTTGAAATTTTTCGTGGCCGGATAATTGATGTTACCGAGAACACTTACACCATTGAAATGACAGGTACAGGTGAAAAACTTGATGCCTTTATAGAAGCACTGGATGACAGCATGATTCTTGAAGTTGTTCGTTCAGGTGTTTCTGGAATATCACGTGGCGACAAAGCCATACAATCTTAGAATTATTAACACTATTATTTTTTACGAGAGCACGTTATGAATATTTATTACGATAAAGACGCCGACCTATCAATCATTCAGGGCAAACAAGTTGCCATTATTGGTTATGGTTCCCAAGGACATGCACATGCAAACAACCTAAAGGATTCAGGCGCTAATGTTTGTGTTGGATTGCGAGCAGGTTCATCATCTGAAGCAAAGGCTAAAGCAGCAGGGCTGGATGTGAAATCAATAGCAGACGCAGTTGCCAGTTCTGATGTCGTGATGATACTTGCCCCTGATGAGCATCAAGCAGCACTCTACAGAGACGAGATTGAACCTAATATTAAACAAGGTGCAGCATTGGCATTTGCACATGGTTTTAATATTCATTTCCAACAGATAATTCCTCGTCCCGATCTTGATGTCATTATGATTGCGCCTAAAGGTCCCGGACATTTAGTTCGTGCTACCTACACCGGTGGTGGTGGTGTGCCGTCATTGATTGCAATATTTCAGGATGCTTCGGGTCAGGCAAAAGAACTTTCCTTATCATATGCTTCAGCAAATGGTGGTGGTCGTGCTGGAATCATTGAAACCTCATTCAAGGAAGAAACCGAAACCGATTTATTTGGTGAACAAGCAGTTCTTTGTGGTGGTATCACTGCATTAATCCAGGCTGGTTTTGAAACATTGGTTGAAGCAGGTTATGCACCAGAAATGGCTTACTTCGAGTGTTTACACGAAACCAAGTTGATCGTTGACCTGATCTACGAAGGCGGCATAGCTAATATGCGTTATTCGATTTCAAATACTGCTGAATATGGTGACTTCACTCGTGGCCCACGTGTCATTACTGAAGAAACCAAGCGTGAAATGAAAAAGATTCTGACCGAGATTCAACATGGTGAATTTGCCAAAGAATTTATTCTGGAAAACCAGAGTGGTGCGGCAACAATGAAAGCCAAACGCAGAATTAGTCGTGAACACGGGATTGAAGTCGTCGGTGAGAAGCTGCGTTCAATGATGCCGTGGATTAAAGCAAATCAATTGGTTGATCACGATAAAAACTAATCAATTGTAGTCGAGCATTAGCTGCCACTTGGGAAATGACGCGTTTCATTATTTTTATGAGCCGCTATGCCCAGTAATCGTTACCCATTAATTGCACGTGAAGCCTGGGCAATATTATTTGTATTGCTTGGGCTGACTGTTCTTGCACAATTTTTGGTTGGCCCAGTTGCCTTCATTATTTCACTCGCAATATTATCTGTTGCCGCATATTTATTCCGCGATCCGAATCGTGTCATTCCTTCACAACCATTAGCAATTGTTAGTCCAGTACATGGCATTGTCACTTTAGTTGAAGAAGCTGAAGAGATACGATTACACAATAATAAACTTCGTGTGCAGATAACGATGCGTGCTCATGATATCTATTCTTTTCGCAGCCCGATTGAAGGAAAGGTCATTGATCAATGGTGTTCAGCACCCGATAAGAATGAATCACGGCGACATTTTGATTTTCATATTAGATCGGATGAAGGAGACGATGTTGTAACAGCCATTAGATTAAGAGATATTGTTCGTCGATTTCATATGTACCTGCATTCTGGTGAACGCGTGGGGCAGGGACAGCGTTGCGGCTATTTTTATTTTGGTGGTGTTGTTGATGTCTTTATTCCGATTGAATCAAAAGTACAGGTAGAAGTGGGTCAGTACGTTCAATCAGGCACAACAGTACTCGCTCAAATCATACATTCCGAGGTCGCGAGTGTTATTCAAAATGATAATAATTCCTGAAGATACTCAAGTTCTCTATCCCTTTCTTTAAGTAAGTACGTTTCGCAGGTACACTTCATCACGGTTTACCAATAACACACATGAGATTAGAGCATCGTGACGAAACATAGACGTGGAATTTATTTATTGCCCAACCTGTTTACGACAGGGGCGCTATTTGCTGGTTTCTATTCTATTGTCGCTGCTATAAATGAACAATTTGAATCGGCGGCAATTGCGATCTTTGTTGCCATGGTGTTGGACGGTATGGATGGACGTATTGCTCGCATGACCAATACGGCTAGTGAGTTCGGTATGGAATACGACAGTTTGTCAGATATGGTTTCATTTGGTTTGGCACCTGCATTGATTATGTATCAATGGGCATTGTCGGATATTGGCAAATTGGGCTGGTTGGCTTCATTTGTCTACACGGCGTCAGCTGCATTAAGACTAGCCCGTTTCAATACACAAGCCGCCAGTATCGATAAACGATTTTTTCAGGGTTTACCTAGTCCAGCCGCTGCGGCTGTTTTGGCAGGAATAATCTGGTTTGGCAGCGATTTTGGTTTAAATGACGGTTCGACCATTATCGTCTTTTGTCTACCGATTACGATTCTTGTCGGTATTCTCATGGTTAGTAATATTCGCTATCACAGTTTTAAACAGGTTGATCTAAAAGGTAAAGTCCCTTTCATGGCCGTATTCGTTATAGTCGCGGCTTTTGTTCTGGTTGCAGTGGAACCGCCACTGGTGCTTTGTGTCATAACCCTACTGTATGCGATATCTGGTCCCGTCTTAACCTTGTTTTTATTGCGTAAACATCGTGAGTCGAGAAAGATAAATGAAGAAGATGCAGGAAATACTTGAATTTACAATTTATCGCGTTATATTCCATTGATGTTTTTAAATAATCAAACAAATAGTGTCACACACACTAACTGCGCTTACGCACAGTCTGCACTGCTACGCCTGCCATTACTCCTGCCCTGAGGGGCACATAACCGTTTTCTAAAATCAGTTGTCGTATTGCGTTTATAAAAGCGCAAGTTTCCTGTTTGAATTGCACAGTTTTCAACTTAGACTGGGCACAAGTTTTGGAGTTAGAGAGTAATGAAGGACAAATTAATCATTTTTGACACAACTTTGCGTGATGGTGAGCAAAGTCCTGGCGCCTCAATGACGAAGGATGAAAAACTTCGTATAGCCAAGGCATTGGAAAAGATGCGTGTTGACATTATAGAAGCAGGTTTCCCTATCGCCAGTCCGGGTGATTTTGAAGCCGTTAAGGCCGTCGCTGAATTAGTGACAGAAAGTACCGTTTGCGGATTAGCCAGAGCTCTGGATAAGGACATTGATCGTGCAGCGGAGGCATTAAAGCCTGCCAATTCATCACGTATTCATACCTTTCTTGCAACATCGCCGATACACATGCGTGAAAAATTACGTATGGAACCAGATCAGGTCGTAGAGCAAGCTGTACATGCAGTAAAACGTGCAAGAAATTATACGGATAATGTTGAATTTTCGCCGGAAGATGCTGGGCGCTCAGAATTTGAATTCTTATGTCGAGTGATCGAGGCAACAATTGATGCCGGTGCCACGACGATTAATATTCCGGATACGGTGGGTTATAACTTACCGCAGTTTTTTGGTGAATTGATCGGTAATTTAATTGAGAACATACCCAACTCTGACAAGGCTGTCTTTTCAGTGCATTGCCATAATGATCTTGGTTTAGCGGTAGGTAATTCGTTGGCAGCTGTTATTAATGGTGCACGACAGGTTGAATGCACCATCAATGGTTTAGGTGAACGTGCAGGTAATGCGGCACTTGAAGAAGTCGTGATGACCGTGCGTACACGTCGGGATATCTTTAGTTGTGATACCGAGCTTGATACTACTCAAATAATGCATTGCTCACGGCTTGTCTCAACGATTACGGGTTTTCCTGTACAACCGAATAAAGCCATAGTCGGTGCCAATGCGTTTGCCCATGAATCTGGCATTCATCAAGACGGTGTTTTAAAGAGTCGAGAGACCTACGAAATCATGCGTGCAGAAGATGTCGGTTGGAATGCCAATCGCATGGTCTTAGGTAAACATTCTGGTCGTAACGCCTTTCGTTCTCGCTTAGAAGAATTAGGTATTAAGTTTGAAAAAGAAGAAGACTTAAATGCTGCGTTTGCGAGGTTTAAAGATTTAGCTGATAAAAAACATGAAATCTTCGATGATGATTTACAGGCCTTAGTCAGTGACACGCTTCAGGAAGGTGCTGATGAATGGATTAAATTGGTATCCATTAAGGCAAGTATTGAAACTGGCGAAAAACCAAAAGCAGAAATTACTCTTTCTATCAATGGAGAAGAAAAGCGAGCCTGTGCCGAAGGTGGCGGTCCAGTTGATGCGACCTTCAAGGCAATTGAAAGCATGATAGAGAGTGGTTGTGATCTACAACTCTATTCAGTGAATAACATCACGACAGGTACTGACTCGCAAGGTGAAGTTACGGTACGGATTGATAAGGATGGTCGGATCGTCAATGGTCTTGGTGCGGATACCGATATTGTTACTGCTTCTGCTAAGGCGTATATCAGTGCATTAAACAAAGTGTTTAGTGAAAGCGAACGCGCTCACCCGCAAGTATAAAACATGCAGTCTTATCAACGACAGTATCTAAAGGAGATGGGGATTGAAGTCTGGTTAGATAAAAATTCTTCTGTCGCCATAAATGAGACAGTTGTTGAAGAACAAGTTTCTGCAAAGAGTATTGCAACAGAGGTGAAGGTAACACCTCCAGTATTCCCTGAAGCGTTAATTAATCTTGCAAAACAGGTGGCAGCATGTCAGCAATGTGTGTTGCATGAGTCACGAACACAAACTGTTTTTGGTGTGGGTAATCCAAATGCAGACTGGTTGGTCATTGGTGAAGCGCCAGGTGCAGATGAAGATAGTCAAGGGGAACCCTTTGTTGGTCGTGCAGGAAAATTATTAAACTCTATGTTACTTGCTATGGGCTTACCAAGAGAACAAGTCTTTATTGCTAATATATTAAAGTGCAGGCCACCAAACAATCGTGACCCACAAGCAGAAGAAGTGCTTGCGTGTGAAACTTATCTACGTCAACAGATCGATTTGATAAAGCCAAAAATTATTTTAGCTGTGGGACGTATTGCGGCACAGAATCTGTTAAAGCTCGAAACGCCGATTGGAAAGATGCGTGGTAATCGTTATCAATACCCAGATAGTGAACTGCCTGTAATAGTGACTTATCATCCGGCCTATCTGTTACGCTCGCCACGTGAAAAACGAAAAGTTTGGGAAGATCTGAAACTCGCCATGCAAACATATAAGGCTATTGTATGAGTGCTGTAATTAAGGAAGATGAACTAGACCTCAGACCGATGCGTGAAGTAGATCTCGACTTTGTCATGGAGATTGAAAAACAGGCCTATGAGTATCCATGGACAAAAACAATCTTCAATGATTGTTTACAGGTGGGATATTGTTGTTGGGTCATAGAACGCGGTGATACTTTAGTTGCGTATGGTGTTATGTCAGTTGCGGTTGGTGAATCACATCTTTTAAATTTGTGCGTTCATCCCGATCACCAAGCTACAGGACTGGGTACAATGTTGTTAGCTCATCTATTAGAAATTGCCGTTGAACGTTATGCAAACATGACCTTTCTCGAAGTTAGACCATCAAATTTTGCAGCGATCAAGCTTTACCTGGAAAATGGATTCGATGAAATTGGTGTACGCAGAAACTACTACCCGGCAAAGATGGGGCAACGTGAAGATGCCTTAATATTGGCGAGAACGGTCGTGCGAGGCGATGAATTTAGTGAATAACAAACAAAATAAAATACCGGACTTCCAGACAATGGAAGCGTTTGTCGGTAATACACCCTTGATTAAACTGCAACGCTTACCTGGAGATACAAGTAATGTGATCCTGGGTAAGATGGAAGGCAATAATCCTGCGGGATCTGTAAAAGACCGACCAGCCTTAAGCATGATCAAACATGCAGAAGAACGCGGAGAGATTCATCCCGGCGATACGTTAATAGAAGCGACCAGTGGGAATACCGGTATTGCATTGGCGATGGCAGCAGCAATTCGAGGTTACCGCATGATATTAATCATGCCTGACAATATGAGTGTTGAGCGTCGCGCGGTTATGAAGGCCTTTGGTGCCGAGATAGTATTAACCCCAGCCGAAGGCAGTATGGAACAAGCCATAGATGTCTCGCGTGCAATGGAAGCAGAAGGCAAAGGCAGAATACTCGATCAGTTTGCCAATCCGGATAATCCACGTTCGCATTATGAGGGTACCGGCCCAGAAATATGGCGCGATACCAATGGCACGATAACGCACTTCGTTAGTTCCATGGGAACAACTGGTACAATTATGGGTACTTCGCGCTATTTAAAAGAGATGAACCCCGATATACAAATTATTGGTGTGCAACCAAAAGAGGGTTCAAAGATTCCCGGCATCCGTCGTTGGCCAGAACAATACCTACCAAAGATCTACGAACCACCACGCGTCGATCGCATTATCGATATCGGCCAAGACTTGGCGGAAGAGACCACACGTGAACTCGGTGCAAAAGAAGGTATCTTTGCTGGAATCTCTGCCGGTGGTGCTATGGCAGCCGCGTTACAAATTTCGGATGAAGTAGAGAATGCGGTGATAGTTTCGGTTGTATGCGATCGCGGTGATCGTTATCTCTCCACTAATATTTTCCCATCTTAAAAAATAGAATGAACATACTCGTTTTTGATATTGAAACCGTACCGGACATTGAGTCTGGCAAGAAATTATATAACCTTGAAGGGCTTAAGGAAGAAGATGCGGCTGAGCTGATGTTTAGTCATCGGCGACAAGAGACCGATGGTAAGTCTGATTTCCTGCGGCACTATCTACATAAGATTGTTGCTATCTCACTAGTATTAAAAACAAATGACAAACTCAGCGTTTGGTCACTTGGTGATGTTGATGCTGATGAGAAAGAAATTATTCAACGATTTTTTGAAGGTATTGAGCGTTATACACCCACGATTGTTTCCTGGAATGGTAGTGGTTTCGACCTGCCAGTCTTACATTACCGTTCACTGTTACACGGTGTTGTTGCACAACGATATTGGGAAAACGGTGAAGACGATCAAAGTTTCAAATGGAACAATTATCTTTCGCGATTCCATAGTCGTCATACTGATCTGATGGATGTCGTTTCGGGGTATTCGCCGATTGCAAAGGCACCGCTGGACCAAATCGCAACCTTACTTGGTTTCCCCGGTAAGATGGGTATGAGTGGCGATAAGGTTTGGGATTGTTACGTGAACGGAGGCATAGAAGAAATCCGCAACTATTGTGAGACGGACGTCTTAAATACCTATCTGGTCTACCTGCGCTATGAATTAATCCGTGGACGCTTAACTGAAAACGCCTATGAAAATGAATGTCAGCTAGTACGTGACATGTTGAATAATGAATCCAAACCACACCTAAAAGAATTTCTCGAAGCCTGGCAGGTTTCCTGAATAGGTATTAAGAACTTACATCAGGGTTTCACATGAATATTTATAAGCCACAGAGAACACAGAGATCACAGAGAAATGCTTGTGTTTTTTGCTCTGTGCTCTCTGTGTCCTCTGTGGCATGATTTAATAGTCAAACTTTCTCACAAGCATAATTTTAGAATAGTTGTTTATACCTATGGGCAGACGCCGCCGTAATAAAATCCCTGAAGGGTTATTCAAAGCAGATATTGAATCTTTATCGCATGAGGGTCGTGGTGTTGCACACATTGAAGGCAAGACTATCTTTATTGAAAATGCACTCCCGGGAGAACAAGTAGAGTTCAAGTACGTCAGTAAACGCGCCAAGTTCGATCAGGGTGTGGCTGAGAATATCATCACCGCTAATGAGCAACGCATAGAACCCGAGTGTCAATATTTTGGTTATTGCGGCGGATGTAGTCTGCAACACATGACGCCGGATGCACAATTGGCACACAAACAAAGTGTGTTATTGGAACAGTTCACTCATCTGGGTAATGTAGAACCTGAATCAGTGTTGCCACCATTAGAAGGCCCCAGTTTTGGCTATCGTCATAAAGCACGACTTGCAGCTAAACATGTTATAAAAAAAGAAAAAGTGCTGGTCGGTTTTAGAGAGAAGCGCAGTCCGTTTGTGGCAGATATAACAGAATGCAAGGTATTACATCCGGATGTAGGCTTGAAATTCACGGCCTTGCAGCAATTGATTGAAAGTTTAAGTATTTATAATCAGATACCACAGATCGAAGCAGCGGTGAGTGATAATGGTACTGCCCTGGTGTTTAGGCATCTGGCAGACTTTACCGATGAAGATATTGCTAAGTTAAATGCCTTTGAAGATGAACATCAATTAAAGCTGTATCTACAACCCGGTGGTTATGACAGCGTGGAACGCTTAAATAAAAGTGATACGGATGAATTGTTTTACAAGCTTGATGATCATGATATTACCATTTATTTCAAGCCAGTTGATTTCACACAGATCAATGTTGAGATAAATCAAAAGATGTTGAATCTGGCAATAGAACTGCTTGAGCCAAACAAGGATGAAAATATCCTCGACCTATTCTGCGGTGTCGGAAATTTCACTTTGCCACTCGCACTGAAGGCAAAGACAGTCGTTGGAATTGAAGGCGATACAGGTTTGGTGGAACGCGCAAAAATTAATGCGAGCAAAAATAATATCGAAAATGTTGAATTCTATGCTGCCGATCTTGCTGAGCTGGATAAATCTAAGAAATTTATGAAGGGTACTTACGACAAAATTTTATTAGACCCGGCACGTACAGGTGCCAAAGAGATCATTGAGGCACTAAATATTAAGAACGTAAAACGTATCGTCTATGTCTCCTGTAATCCTGCAACATTGGCAAGAGATGCGGGCATACTGGTCAATGAAAAAGGATTTAAACTCACCAAGGCCGGTGTCATGGATATGTTTCCGCATACTACGCATGTAGAGTCGATAGCTGTCTTTGAGAAGTAATGATTTTAAAAGCACTATTTTTGTGTTGTTTATTACTCGTCATTACGGGATGTGCTGAAACAGATAGAACCAGCATTGCCTTTGGTTTAAATACTGCCCCCGTCACTCTCGATCCACGTTTTGCTACGGATGCTGTTTCATATCGCATCACACGTTTAATCTATAAAAGCCTGGTCGACTTCGATGAACAATTTAAGGCGGTGCCTGATTTAGCTGACTGGGAACAACTGTCTTTAAATCACTATCGATGTACATTAAAAAATAAAAACAGAACATTCCATGATGGCACGCTTTTAACAGCAAAAGATGTCAAGGCAACCTATGAGTTTGTATTGAATCCAGAAAATAGTTCGCCACATAAGGGTTCGTTGCAGATGATAGAAGCAATAGAAATAATTGATGACGACACTCTAGATTTCAAATTATCGCAAGCCGATCCACTTTTCCCCGGTCGTTTGGTAATAGGTATTCTTCCAGAAAAATTAATCTTGTCACAACATGACTTTAATAAAAATCCTGTAGGCAGTGGCCCAATGCGATTTTTGGAACGAAAGGATGAGTCAAGATTAACATTAGATCGCCTTAAGGATAATCAAGTAATAGAATTTATCACCTTAAAAGATGCCACTGTCAGAGTGCTAAAATTATTACGTGGAGAAATAGATTTAGTACAGGGCGACTTGCCACCAGAAATTATCAAATGGCTAGATGAAAAAGAATCTGTAATCATTAAAAAGAAAAGAGGCGATACCTTTGCCTACATAGGTTTTAACCTTGAGGATGCCGAGACAGGAAACAGTTTAGTCAGAAAAGCAATTGCTCATGCGATCGACCGTGACGCAATTATTAAATATGTTAAGGGAGGCGCCGCTCGAAAAGCCGGGGCATTATTGCCTGCTGAGCATTGGGCGGGACGACCTGATTTAACAGGTGTTAAATATGATCCAGAAGAATCACGGAGCTTATTAGCACAAGCAGGCTTTAATAATACAAACCAACTTAAGCTAACCTATAAAACAACAAGCAAGCCTGACAGTCTACGGCTGGCAACTGTTATTCAAGACCAACTAAAGAGCGTCGGGATTAAATTAGATATTCGTAGCTACGATTGGGGCACATTGTATGGAGATATTAAGGAAGGACGTTTTCAGATGTATAGTCTGGCTTGGGTGGGTTTAAAGATGCCGGATATATTCAGGTATGCCTTCCATAGCGACTCTATACCGCCAAACGGTGCAAACCGAGGCCGGTTCATTGATGCACGAGTCGATTCGCTAATTGAAATCGCTGAATTAGAACCATCGATAGAAAAACAGGCAGGATACTATCGAGAGTTACAGCAAGTTTTATTTGATGCCTTACCCACTATTCCATTATGGTATGAGGATAATGTGTTGGCGATTCGCAAAGATGTCCAAGGCTATACATTGAGTACGGATGGTAATTTTGATTCATTGCAGTATGTGCAAAGAAAATAACTAACACATAATTTTAATTGTCACTCCCGCCTTCGCGGGAATGACAACATATTATAAATTATGAAAACTAATAAATAGAAATACGTATAGAGAAGTTATGAATATTCAAATATCAATATCAGATCAAACATTATCATTGTTCGATGAACAAAATTTGATCAAACAATATTCTATCTCTACCGCAAAAAATGGCGTTGGAGAGAAAATGGACAGCGAATGTACGCCACGTGGAAAACACACCATCACTGAAAAAATAGGTGAAGGTTGTGAACCAAACGCTGTATTTGTCGGCAGAATACCAACAGGTGAGATCTATGAACCAGCATTACGAGAACTGCATCCTGAACGTGACTGGATACTGACACGCATACTCTGGCTGAGTGGAATGGAAGACGGAAGAAATAAAGGCGAAGTTGAAGGAATGAATTTAGATAGTCATGACCGATATATTTATATCCACGGTTCACCTGATGATGTTGCAATGGGTCAGCCGGGTTCTCGAGGTTGTGTCCGAATGAGGAATGCAGAGGTTATAGAATTATTTGATTTAATAGAGCCTGGTACAGAGGTAGATATTTGTGAGTAAACAAGAAGAGAAGCCATACGAGCCACAATTACCCTTTGAAAGAATAGGTGGTGATGAAGGCTTGCAGCTATTGGTTAAATTGTTTTATGACAATATGGATACTTTATCTGACGCAAAGTTGATTCGAAATTTACATGCCAAAGATTTAAGGAGTTCTCGTGAGAAACTGTTTATGTTTCTAAGCGGCTGGATGGGTGGGCCTGATCGTTATATAGCCGCCTTTGGCCATCCCCGGCTACGTGCCAGACATTTACCGTTTCCGATAGGCACTGAAGAGCGCGATCAATGGTTAATGTGTATGCGTAAAGCGCTGGATGAGATTGATATCGATACGATGTTTAGAGAACAACTTATGTCGTCATTTACCCAAACGGCGAATCATATGATGAATAGAGATATAGACTAATCTTTTATCTGTTTAATTTAATTCATTGATGAATTAGGTTACGTAATAGATTCAAAGTAATAATATGTTGACATTTAAACGAGAATGATTATCATTAACATTATTGAATAGTCGCTCTTATCACTTGGTCTTGATTTGAAAACACCAAAATAAATTCTCGCGTATAAATAAATGTTATGTAAAACAAAAACTGAAGTACCTGAAATAACGCAGAGTAAGCCTAATTCAATTAGCAGCCAGTCTCTAATGTCAAACAAGAAAGAATTAACCATTATTCATGGTAAAGATGAATACAAACTGAGAATAACTGGAAACGGAAAATTAATTTTAACAAAGTAATTGGTAAGTAGCCCGCCACCCAAACTAATCAGGCAGCCAGCAAACACCGTATAACTCTCTATGGAGGAGATGTCATGCGACGTGTATTGAATTTGGCACTAGCCAGCTTTATTTTTTCTATCAGTTCATTTACGAATGCTGAAGATCGAGAAGTTAACACTGACAATAACGAGGACGATATAGATGTAGTTAATGAATCTTATGTCGTTGAAGCGTCCTATTTTGTTGAAAATATAAACGGCGGGACTAAAACAGATACCCCGGTTCTTGAAACACCACAATCGATTTCAGTGATCAATCGTGACCAACTTGATGCGCGCGGTGTTTCTACATTTAATGAAGCATTACGATATAGTCCAGGTGTTCAACCTGAGCCATTTGGTTTTGAGCCTCGTTATACAAACTTGATGATCCGTGGTTTTGATGCAGCCACAACCGGATTTTTTAAAGACGGTTTACTCTTGGCCAATCCGTCCTATGCCGTGAGTTACAATCTGGAACCTTGGGGAGCAGAACGAATTGAAATACCACGTGGCCCTTCTTCAATATTATACGGGCAAGGAAGTGCTGGAGGCCTGGTTAACTTCGTCTCGAAAAGGCCGCGAGCAGGATCAGTACAAGAATATGTTCTTGAGTATGGCAGTTATGAGCGAAAACAGGCAAAGTTTGATGTAGGTGGTTCGATAAATGACGATGATGAATATATGTATCGTCTTGTTGGTTTATATCTGGATAGTGATACACAAGTAGACTTTTTGCCCTTCAATAGAGAATATCTAGCGCCCTCATTCACATGGAACCCGAACGATGATACTTCTTTAACGTTGCTTGCGAATTATCAACAAGATGATTCCATGAATTCACAGGCGCTGCCAGCTTCCGGCACCTTAACGACAAACCCGAATGGTGATATTCCCATCAGTCGTTTTACAGGTGAACCGGATGTTGACAAAGTAGACAGAACCGAATTTCAAGTAGGCTACGAATTCGAACATATTATTAATCCGGTATTAACCTTCCGTCAGAATACGCGTTATAACTATGCCGAGTTGGATGATATTGTTGTTTACAGTAGCAGTATAATAGATTCTCGTACTGTTGGGAGAAGTGTCTATGAGAACTTTGGGACGCTTGGTGGCTTAACGATTGATAACCAATTGCAATTTAAATTTGGCAATAAATTATTTGAGCATACCGTAGTTGCTGGATTGGACTATCAGTTTATTGATATTGAAACGGTTCAATTCTTTGGTGCGATGCCCAGTCTGGATTTATATAACCCTGTTTATGGTAATGCTTTTACAGCACCCGGTTTGATCACGAATAACGATATTGAAAAAACACAACTCGGATTTTATTTTCAAGATCAACTAAAGCTAAATAAAAAATGGATACTGACGTTTGGTGGTCGTTATGATGATGCAAGTAGTAAGGTACAGAATAATTTAACTAATACATTAACGGAACAAGATGATGATGCATTCTCTGGTCGCGCTGGATTGACCTATCTAGCGGACAATGGTCTAGCGCCTTATGTGAGTTACTCTGAGTCATTTATACCTATTATCGGTCTTAATTCTGTTAGTCAAAACTTTGAGCCTGAGGTCGGTAAGCAATATGAAGCAGGCATTAAATATCAACCATCTGGCTGGAATTCATTTATTACCATGGCAGTATTTGAAATAACGCGTGAAAATTTTACTGAAATATTACCCGTAGCCCCCTTTTCAACAGTCCAAACAGGTGAAGTTCGTTCGCGTGGGTTTGAATTTGAAGCGGTTGCTAATTTAGATTTTGGTTTAGATCTTGTTGCTAGCTATACCAATATGAAAGTGGAAGTAACTGAAAGCGCCAACGCTGCCATCATCGGAAAACGCATTAGATGGGTGCCTGATGAAATGGCGTCATTCAGGGCAGATTATACTTTTAGGAAAGGTCCTTTGAATGGATTAAGAATTGGATCAGGTCTGCGTTATCAGGGTTCTAATTATGGAGATACTGCAAATACATTAGAGGCTCCCGGTTTTACTGTAGTTGATGCGGGAATTCATTATGACTGGAAGGATCTTCGCTTTGGTGTCACGGCACAAAATTTACTTGATGAAGAATATGTTGGTTCCTGTTTTGTTCGTGGTGGTGGAAATTTCTGCAGCTATGGTGAAAGTCAAAACGTCAGGGGAACAATTAGTGTTCTGTTTTAATTGATAATACGTATGCTGGAACTAAAAACATGGCACTGGATTCATAAGTGGGCCAGTTTAATATCAACGCTTTTTCTATTGATGTTATGTATCACAGGCTTACCATTGATTTTTATGCATGAAATAGATCATGCACTTGGAAACACAGTAGAAGCGCCTGTGTTACATACTGTATCTGAACGCGTTAATGTTGATGAGATTGTAGTTGATGCACAGCAACGTAGACCTGATGATGCAATGCAATTTTTGGTGGGTGATCCGGATGCCCCTGACCTTTGGCACCTAAGATTAGGTAAAGAAATTACCTCGCCAGATGCCAGCGCGTTTTATACTTATGATGCGCGCACAGGAGAATTCTTAACTGAATATCCGCTCAACGAAGGCGTGATGAATCTGGTGCTGAGGCTACATCTAGATATGTATGCCGGTTTACCAGGCACATTATTTCTCGGTGCGATGGGAGTAATGCTTGTCCTTTCATTAATTTCAGGAACTGTCTTATACGGACCGTTTATGAAAAAGCTTAAATTCGGTACAGTCCGCCGTACAAAAACATCTCAATTAAAATGGTTGGACCTACATAATTTATTAGGTATTGCTACCCTGGTTTGGTTATTTATTGTTGGAGGAACCGGCTTTATTAATACTTTAGCTACGCCAATTTTCTCTTTATGGCAATCAAATGGTTTAGCTGAAATGACAGCGCCCTATAAAGATCAAAAATCGTTACAGGAATTTCCTTCAACAAATAAAGCTGTCGCAACTGCTTTATCAGTTATGCCAGATGCAAAGCTTAGTTTTATGGCGTACCCGGGGAATGATTTTGCAAGCCCGCATCATTTTGTTGCGTTTATGCAAGGCAATACACCGTTGACATCAAAATTACTAACACCGATCTTGATAGATGCAGAAACGGGAGAATTCGTTGATAAAAGAGAGATGCCTTGGTATGTCAGCACCTTGATGCTTTCCCAACCATTACACTTTGGTAATTACGGTGGAATGCCATTGAAGATTTTGTGGGCAATATTGGATGCCATAGCTGTCATAGTTTTGTTAAGCGGACTTTTCCTCTGGTACAAGGCACGCAATGTTTCTTTCGAGGCATGGCTTGCAAAAATACAAGGTGATAAAGAACGTTTTTCTATTGAACAAACATTATAAAGTATCAGTTGTAAATGATGAAAAGCCATACAACCAGTTTACGAGTGTGGGTGTCACCTGTTTTTATTGGCGTCACAAGTATCGTTGGCCTTCTCGCTGCATTGCTGGCAGATGGATCTGGCGACATTTTGTCGTGGTTTACTCTATCAATCCCGGTTGCAGCAATTATTTGGAGTCTCAATAGAAAAGCCTAACTAAGAACTCGAATTAAGAGCTGAGACTATTAATCTTTGATATCAGGCTCGACAAAACACCAGGTAACACTTGGTACTTGTCTCTGAATTTCAACTTCCAACTCATTAATCTGTTTCACGGCTTCTTCAATACTGAGGCCCGCTTTCATTTTAATTTTTGCTGCCAACATGACCTCTGGTCCAAGATGCATGGTGACCGAGTTTAATAATTTTTCGATGGCATCATCTTTTTCGATAATGTTGTCGATGAGTTCTCGTAATTCGGGTTCTGCTGAACGACCAATAATCAAGGATTGAATGCGCCAACCTATGAAGATCGATATAAAGATTAATATTATCCCGATACAGATAGATCCTATTGCATCATACATAGGGTTGCCGGTTACAGCAGCGATGGAAACAAATATAAAAGCAACGAATAAACCAAGGGTTGCAGCCGAATCTTCGCCAATAATTACTACTAACTCAGCACTGCGTGTATCTTTTAACCATTCAAAAAAAGGTTTCTCTTGCCTTATTTTTTTAACGACTCTCAGGGCGCCCATAAGTGCGGATGATTCGAGAAAAATACCAAAGGCAAGTACTAGCAGGGCAACCCATATTTGATTTAATTCGCCGGGTTCATGTAATTTATGCCAGCCTTCATTAATGGAATAGAGACCACCCATACTGAATAACATAATGGCAACAATAAAACTCCAGAAATAGGTGATCTTCCCGTAGCCCAACGGGTGTTTCTCATCGGCCGGTTTTTGTGATTGTTTCAAACCAAGGAATAGGAGGATCTGATTACTACAATCAGCAAAGGAATGAACCGCCTCTGCCATCATACTGCCAGAACCGGTATAGAGTGCGGCTCCCGTTTTGGCTATGGCTAATCCCAGATTGGCTAGGAATGCATATAAGATTGCTTTGGTAGTGTCGCTGTGTCCAGCCATGGTTTTCTCACTTATTTTAATTATTTTTGTCAACCGAATGATAACTCAGGCGTTAAGACGGGTGTAAACAAAATAAACACTCTTTTGGAGATAATGAAAATGAAGAATATATCAAAAACTACAATTGCCGGATTAACTGCAGCTATATTAGGTTTAAGTATGAGTTTCTCTAGCTTTGCTGATGATGAAAGTGATAGAAAAGCAAAACGTGCAGAGATAAGAGCTCAATTTGATGCAGATGGCGACGGTGAATTAAATGACACCGAACGGCAAGCGGCTAGAGAGGCCTTTAAAGCCAAGCGAAAAGAACGCATAGATACCGATGGAAATGGAGAGATCAGTGACGCAGAACGAACCGCAGCGAAAGAGACCCGTCGTGCGAAGATGCTCGAAAAGTTTGATGCAGATGGTGATGGACAATTAAATGATGCTGAGAAACAAGCAGCTAAAGCAAAGTATCGTAAAAAAATGGCGAAACGTTTTGATGCTGATGGCGATGGTGAATTGAATGAAGCGGAACGCAATGCTGCAAAAGAAGCACGAGAAAAGCATCGTGAACGTCGTCAGGAACATCGCCAAGATAACAGCCAAGACGAGAGCAATACTTAAGCAATCGTTGCTGATATACATTAATCAATCGATAATAACGTGGCCGGATAGATTTTCTGGCTACGTTAATTCAAATGAAACACTTTAATTTAACCAGATACACTAAAGGGGATAGACACTGGAAGCGCAGCGCGAACTTGATGCATTTCTTGCCAGTGTTGAACAGCGGGCCTTTCGTATGGCTCAGATAGCGACAGGTAATAAGGATGATGCGCTGGATATTTTGCAGGATGCAATGTTTAAGTTGGTTGAGAAATATGCGGATCGCGATACCAAGGATTGGGGACCACTATTTACAACGATCTTGCAAAGTCGGATTAAGGATTGGTATCGGCGTAATCAAGTAAGAAACCGATTTCGTAGTTGGTTTAGTAGCAAGGATGAAGAATATGAGGCTCCTATTCAACAAGCAGAAGATGAGTCTGCCAGAACGCCAGAACAATTATTGCAAGCTGATAGACGTATAGATGAACTCGATGAAGCATTACATGATTTACCATTGCGTCAACAACAGGCTTTTTTATTAAGAACCTGGGAAGGGTATAGTGTAGAAGAAACAGCGACAGCGATGAAATGTTCAGCAGGCAGTGTAAAAACACATTATTCGCGTGCAGTACATAATTTACGTGACAAATTAGATGAGCATTGGTGATGAATCAAGATAACGAAGATAAATTAACAAGGAACATCAAGCAAACACTGGATGACAGTGTTGCGTCTCTTGATGGCAATACCTTATCCAGGATTCGACAAATTCGTGGCCAAGCCATCGACAAGGCAATAGATAAAACCGACACCCCGCAAAGCAATTGGTCAATTATTATGTCTGGTGCATTAGCAACAGCATGTGTCATGGTCTTTGCAGTCATGATTCTGTTGAAGTCTCCGGTGTCTAATCACGCTGTCCCGCTGGATGATTTAGATCTGATTTCATCTTCTGAGAGTCTTGAACTATATGAAGATCTGGAATTTTATGAATGGCTCGAAGATGATATTTTACAGAGCTAGTACATGTTTATGGATATTGATTTTCTCAGCAGCATCCTCTTTTGCCGAGGAGCAAGATAATAGTGACAACGTCCCTTCAATGGAATTCTTGGAGTATTTGGGTGAATGGGGGATGGATGAAGATGACTGGATTGATCCCGAAGACTTGGGTAATGACGATATTGGGAAACTTATAGAAGCAATAATAGAGACTGATAATGAACAATAGATTATTAATATTACTACTGCTGTGTCTATTACATTCGACAGCTGCCTTTGCAGAAGAAGGCATGCCGTGGACTTCATTGTCGACCGAAGAACAAACACTATTAAAAGATTTCAAGGATCAGTGGGATCAATTACCCGCGAAACGACAACAACGCATGCAAAAAGGTGCTAGTCGTTGGGGTCAGATGTCGGATGAACAAAAAACAAAAGCCAAGCACCGCATGCAACGTTGGCAGTCTATGGATGCCGAACAAAAAGCAAAGATACGGGAGCGACATAAAAATTTTAAAGATCTAAGTCCAGAACAGCAGGAACGCATAAAGAAACGCAAAGAGTGGTTTAAAAAACTACCGGAAGCAGAACGTAAAGCATTACGTGAGAAATTCAATAATATGACACCAGAAGAGCGAAAGGCTTTTCGGGATAAAAAGAAAAACAAGCATCAAAAGATGCGCCAAAAAATGAGAGAGCATATGCAAAGCTTGCCGGAAGCAGAACGCAAGGCTTTACGAGATAAGTTAAAAAATATGTCGCCGGAAGAACGACGTGAATTTATGCAAAAACAACGCGGGCTAGATAAGAGTAGCGGTCGGTCTAATAGAAATCCTGATGGAGCCGATGATTAATTATTCTTGAGGTTTTTTTAGTTCAGCTAATAGATTTTTAAGTTCTTCATCCTCAGCTGCTTTTTCATTATTCTTTTTTATTTCTTCAATAACAGCAATCGCTTCTCCATTTTGACCTTCTGTTGCCAATGATACGGCGTATATTTTCATAGCGGTTAAATCAGCAAGGAAATTTGGTTCAACATTTATAGCTTCTTCAATAGCACTAATAACAGATCTTGTATCATTCAACGCATAAGAAGCTCGTGCCAGTAGCATAAATCCTCGAGCAGTCTCAGTTATCGATAATGATTGCTCTGCGAATTTTTTTGCGTCCTGGTAATTTTCTGTCAGGAATTCATGGTGCGCCTTCGTGTAGTAGCCTGACCACCAATCGGGATATTCCTTTATGGTTTCATCTAATAGGTCTGAAGATTGGTCAAACCTGCCAGTCCAAAGGTAGATATACGATAGGCTAACATTCAATCGAGGATATTTGCCGCCTAGTTTCATGCCATCCAAATAAGTCTGTTCTGCCTTATCAAAGGCTTTCATGCGACTATAAAACGTACCTAATTCAAGCTCGTAGTGTCCTTGTTGACCACCGTAAACAGACTGTTTCCCTTCCCAGTATTTAATGGCTTCATCATGTTTCCCTTTATCAAACAAATCTTTAGCTTGCGTTATATCATTCACAAAATCTTTTTGCTCAAATGCAAAACTATTAATTGAAATAATAATTAATGATAGAAAAATAGTTGTAAATTTTAAAAAACAGGTCTTAATCATATGAGTAGAGTTTTTTATGGTTAATGTATATTTTTGCTTTGATGCTATTTTTAAGGATTAGTTGCTGACTGTTTTGGAAAAAACATTGATGACCACCACTCCTGAGATTATTAGTGCCATACCTATCAACGCGGGTACATCAGGAATTTGTTTGAAGATTATAGCCGCGACTATTGCAATCAACACTATTCCCATGCCACTCCATATGGCATAGGCAATACCGACAGGGATGGTTTTTAGTACCAGAGCCAGGAAGTAAAATGCGACGCCATAACCTGTAATAACAATAATGCTAGGTACTAGCTTTGTGAATTCAGCAGAAGCTTTTAATGCGCTGGTAGCTATAACCTCAGCGATTATTGCGATTACAAGATACCAGTATCCCATATCTGTTCCTATCGATTTTTAACTACGAATAATCTAAAAAATGAAAGGGTCTTATGTGCAGCTTAAATGCATATCTAAGCAACACCCAACTGCTGGGTGTTGGCTAGATATGATAATTTAAGACTATGCTGCTTTACGTCTTCTGGTTTTTTTCTTTGGTTTGTTCAAAACTCTGTCCGCTGCTGCTATTGCTTTGCTGTACGCAGAGAGTCGACGACAACTAACTCGTAAGCCAGATAATTCATCAAAGTTGGCTGCTTTAACGACTTTATTTTTAGCGGCTGCTTTTCTAATTGCGGCTAACTCTTTATCAACAGCACTCAAGGCTTTTTTGTTCGCTGCAATCGGATCTTTTTGTGCCTTTGCTGCAGCAGATTTACGACGTTTAATTAGCGTGATGCGTTTTTTGCTAAGACGCTTTCCTTCCGCCGATGATTGCTTGCTGTTTTTTGTAGCAAGTGCTAATGCTTTAGCCCCATTTGCAGTAGCTGCCTCAAGGTTCGTTAGTGAGCTATCGATCACTTTTGCCAAAGCAGCATTTTTAATAATTGTTTTCTTTGATACAGCCATAAAAGTCTCCAGTTTAAGTTACTTAAGTTAATAATCTAGTAAATGATATAGATTACGATGAAATACACTATTCAAATATTGATAGGGTTAAGGATGCCAGTTATTTTCGTTATTCTTTTTTTCTGGCTTGAACAATTTGTCTGGCAAGTCGTTTTACCTGGGCATCGTAAAGGGCAAGTTCGCCACCAGTTTTAACTGCCATAATAGAAATACGTGCCATCAACAGTAGCAACAATAAATCAACAACCCAGGCAATGAAATAGGAAATACGAAAACCATCAGCTTTAATTTCAGGTCTACTATCAGCCTCTGCGCCCGTCTCATCTTCTCCAAGTAGACTGTCACGGATTGGGATAAGACTTTTGTCGATGTTTGAACCTGCCTCTATGGCTGTCGCCATGCGTTCGATATTGGCTGGTTCTTTATATAGCGCCAGTGCTTCACTAAATGTTTGAATTGCTATCCACAGACCAATAAATAGCAACAGGAGTCCACACATGCGAACAACGATACTGAGGACATCCTGACTCGTTTCATTTAAAGACATAGCTGATGGTTTGCTTACTTCTGTTTCTTGTTCGTTATTATTATCAAATTTATACATAATATTGACCCGAATCTCTTACAAGTCATCATGAACTGTTATGATCATTGTAGCCTGATATGGGTCAATTGTAGAACCTGGAATTAAAATAGTGTGTTTCTGAATTATCTCATTAAACGCTTGATAAGTGCTGTCTTTGTTCTGTTCGGCATATCGACACTCGTTTTTTTATTGATTCATCTTGTACCGGGTGACCCGGTTGAGGTGATGTTGGGCGAAACTGCACGTCCGGCGAACAGAGAAGCATTACGTCAAGCACTCGGACTTGACCTACCCATATTGCAGCAATGGTGGGAATATCTGCAGGGCATTGTGCATTTAGATTTGGGTAAATCGTTACACTCTAAACAAGCAGTGACCCAATTATTGTTTGATCGATTACCCGCTACCGTCGTCCTAAGTGTTGCCAGTTTATCTATTGCCATGGTGATTGCATTGCCACTTGGGATACTAGCCGCTGTTTATAAAGATTCGATCTGGGATCGATTGGCAATGATGTCTGCAATGTTCGGCGTCTCTATACCTAATTTTGTCATGGGACCTTTGTTAATCTTGATCTTTGCCCATTGGCTAGGTTGGGTTCCTGTGAGTGGTAATGAGGGATTATCTTCATTAATACTTCCCGCTTTAACGTTAGGGACGGCATTGGCAGCCATTTTATCAAGAATGATACGTGCCTCAATGCTGGAAGTTCTACAAGAAGATTATATCCGTGCAGCACGTGCACGTGGTCTGAGTGAGTTTCGCGTATTGGGATTGCATGCATTACGCAATGCGGCACTACCTGTGATCACTATATTGGGCATGCAACTCGGGGCCTTGCTTGCCGGTGCTGTCATTACCGAAACTATATTCTCCTGGCCGGGGATTGGACAACTGATGATAGATTCTATTCAGAAACGTGATTACCCGGTTGTCCAAGCATGTGTGCTATTAATTAGCTTCACCTATGTGTTGGTCAATCTAATGACCGATGTGACCTATACCGCATTGGATCCGAGATTGAAGCTCGAGACATGAACAAGATTTATTCTCTACCCTTGTTAATTCTGGTCGCTTGGTCGGTTTTGGCCTTATTAGGGCCTGTATTACCATTGCATCCGGATCAGATTTCATTAGAAAAAATATTATTAACGCCAAACTGGGCGCAATGGCTAGGCCATGATGATCTAGGTCGTTCAATTAGCGCACGATTGATCATGGGGGCTCGTACTTCATTAAGTGTTGCGATTGTTGTGGTCTCGATATCACTAATCATAGGTACTTTTGTCGGCATGATGGGAGCTTGGCTAGGCGGGTTCTGGGATAAGACTTTGGTAATGGTGGTCGATTTGTTTATTGCCTTTCCGGGTATCTTATTGGCAATCGCATTGGCGGGTCTGCTCGGGCCAGGAATTATGAACGCTGTTATAGCCTTATCCATAGTCAGTTGGGTCGGGTTCGCACGATTAGCGCGTGTGCAAACACTTAGCATAAAAAACAGAGATCATGTCAGTGCTGCATATGCCTTGGGCACACCAAGATTTATAATCGCCTTGAAACATATCTTGCCATTGATTATGGCACCCATAATTATAGAAGCGACATTTGCCTTTGCAGGTGTAGTCATTGCTGAAGCGGGATTATCATTTCTCGGATTAGGGGTACAGCCCCCGTCAGCATCATGGGGCAGTATGATTCGGGATGGTACGCGCTATATGCTCGTTGCACCGCATATGGTGTTAGCGCCGGGTTTTGCTATCCTGTCACTGGTATTATGTATAAACCTCTTGGGTGATTACCTCAGAGATAAGATGGATATACGAGAAATAACTAAAGATTGAAATGAAAATAAACAAATTGTCATTGGGGCCCATCATGTGTGATCTTCGCGGCCTTCAACTTGAAGCCGATGAGCTTGAGATGTTAATGCATCCGCATGTGGGCGGCGTGATCTTATTTACAAGAAATTTTGAATCACCGGAACAGGTCGCCGCTTTATGCAAAAGCATTCATGATCTACGTCAACCACATCTATTAATTGCCGTTGATCATGAAGGTGGACGCGTACAACGTTTTCGAGAAGGTTTTAGTAGCTTGCCGGCATGTGCGTTATTGGCTGAGTGTCATACTACTAAAGAAGCTGAATCGCTTGCCGAGCAAGCGGGTTGGTTGATGGCAGCTGAGTTATTAGCGGTGGGAGTCGATCTTAGTTTTGCACCCGTACTGGATATGGGTGGAAAAATTAGCCAGGTGATTGGCGATCGTGCTTTTCATACAGATCCCGATCACGTATCAAACCTTGCGCGTGCTTATATGCGCGGCATGAAAGAAGCGGGAATGGCGGCTGTTGGTAAACATTTTCCCGGGCACGGATCGGTGCCTGAAGATTCACACGTTGCGATTCCCTATGACCGACGAAAATATCAAGATATTCAAATGAAAGATCTCATCCCTTTTGAAAGAATGATACGTGCGGGCTTACCTGGCTTGATGCCAGCGCATGTTATCTATCCTGATGTCGATGAGAAACCCGCTGGGTTTTCTCCAATCTGGTTAGAGCAGATCTTACGCAATCAATTGGAATTTAAGGGGACAATATTTAGTGATGATCTCAGCATGAAGGGGGCAGAGATTATGGGAAATTATCCCGAACGTGCGGAGGCAGCATTGCATGCGGGTTGTGATATGGTCTTGGCATGTAACAATCAAGCTGGGGCAATTTCTATTTTGGATGAAGCAGAAATACCGAACAGTATTGAATTACAATCACGGTTAATCAGGATGCATGGTCATTTTGATAAAAACCTCGACGAGTTAAAGCAAACTGAGTTATGGCAAGATCGCTCAGCGGCCGTATTACATCTCGAAAAAGAACCAGAACTAGATTTGGGTGATGACTTATTTAATTAAACAAAAAATTGTTATTTTGTTATGTTGTTTGTTCAGTGTAACAACGCTGCATGCAAAAGAATTAATTTCACCTCATTGTGAACCGCTTCTTGATAATCAGCTTGAAGCGGAAGTTATCCCCTATGCGCAAGGTTTACTTTGGAAGATAAGTAAACAGAACAAAGAGCCTAGTTACCTGTTTGGGACGATTCATATTTCAGATAAAGATGTCACAACATTACCTGATGTGGTAGACAAGGCATTGCATGAGTCAGAACAGTTTGTCATGGAAGCCTTACCGGATGCGGAGCAAATGTTATTATTTTCGCAGATGATGTTTTTTCATGATGGGCAACAGTTGTCAGAGTTAGTTGATACCTCCATTTATAATAAAACCAAGTCAATTTTATCTGCTTATCACCTTGGACCTGATGCGGTTTCAATTATGAAGCCATGGGCTGCCTTTTTGCTCATGAATTACCCTCCAGATTCTGGTGATCCTTTAGATCTGGTGCTGTTGTCTCTTGCGCAACAGAATGGTGCAACAGTTTCCGGTTTGGAGTCTTTAAAAGAACAAGCAGATATATTTAGTGACTTAAGAATACCTGACCAAGTTAAATTGCTGACGGATACAGTCTGTCATTATGATGTCATCGAAGAAGATTTTATTGCCATGAAGTCATTTTATTTGAAACGTGACTTAGGTGGTTTATATAATTACACACAGCGTCATTCGATGAGCAAAGAACCTGTTTATGAGAAATTGATGACAAAATTGATTGTCGACAGGAACAAGATTATGGCTGAACGTATGCAACCAATGCTGGATAAAGGAAAATCATTTATTGCCATAGGTGCTATGCATCTGACCGGGGCAGAAGGTGTATTATCTCTATTAGAGAGACAGGGTTATAGCCTCACTGCTATTTATTGAACACAGTTAATGAATACTTTTTACAGGATAGTTAAATGAGTTTTTCAGAATCAGTACAAATGATGGAATCTTTTCTTAAACAGGAGAACTGGATCGTTCAGGTATTTATTGTTGTTTTCCTGACAGCCTTTATTAACTGGTTACAAAAACGGATTATTACAAAGGTGATTAACAGGTTAAAAAAGACCTGGACCAACTGGGATCAGGCTTTATTTATCGCTGCCCAAAAGCCAATAACACTATTGATATGGGTGCTAGGTTTAACCTATGCAGCAGACATCGTAAAAGCTCAGACGGATGCGGCAATATTTGGTGCGATAGAACCCATTAGAGAAGTCGGGGTTATAGTTATCATTATCTGGTTTCTTGTGCGACTAATATCCAATTCCGAAACAATTCTTCTGGAAAAGAAACAACTAAAAGGCGAAGACTTTGACCAAACAACTGCAGATGCAATTGCAAAGTTATTACGTGTCTCGGTCATTATTACCGGCGCATTGGTAATATTGCAGACATTGGGATATAGCATTTCCGGGGTATTAGCATTTGGTGGTATTGGCGGTATCGCAATTGGTTTTGCCGCTAGAGATTTATTAGCCAACTTTTTTGGCGGTTTAACCATTTATATGGATCGTCCATTTGATGTGGGTGACTGGATACGATCTCCAGACAGAGAAATTGAAGGTTCAGTTGAAAAGATTGGTTGGCGTTTAACAACTATACGCACGTTTGATAAACGACCTTTGTATATCCCCAACTCAGTATTTACGAATATTGCTGTTGAAAACCCACAACGCATGACGAATCGCCGTATCAAGGAAACAATTGGTATTCGTTACGATGATGCCAGTAAGATGCGTGAGATCATTGCTGATGTTAAAAAAATGCTGCAGCAGCATGATGACATTGATAATAACCAGACCTTAATCGTTAACTTTAATGAATTTGCTGCGTCTTCACTAAATTTCTTCATTTATACCTTTACCAAAACGGTCAACTGGATCGAGTTTCATGAAGTCAAACAAGATGTCATGCTAAAGATCATCGATATCATTGAGTCGCATGACGCAGAGTGCGCTTTTCCAACAACAACGATGCATATTCCACAAGAGCTGCATATTGCCAACAAATGAGTTGTTGATTGGTGCGAGCCAAGTACAGTAGTTTAAATAAATAATTGCTCTGATAATTTGATTAATTCTGTCCTGTGCTTTGCGTAATGCCAGATAGGTTGTAATCTACTGGAATGGAATATCAATTCACAAAAATGCACGGAATAGGAAACGATTTTGTCGTTTTTGATACCTATACGCAGCCACTGACGCTCTCGCGTGAACAAGTCAGACATATCGCAGATCGGCAATTTGGTATCGGTTGTGATCAGGTCTTGTTGCTTGAACCAGCGAAAAATCCTGAAACAGACGTTTGTTACCGAATATTCAATGCCGATGGCGGTGAAGTAATGCAATGTGGTAACGGCGCTCGTTGTGCCGCCGTCTATCTTAGAGAAAAAGGTTTAGTGAAAAAAGACAGGATTATTGCTGAAACCGGCGAAGGTCGTCTTACTTTACAATTTGATACTAATGACTGTGTAACTGTAGATATGGGAGTTCCTGAATTTGAACCGGCCAAGATTCCGTTAAAAGCCGATGAGAAAAAGGAAGAATATAAACTGAGTTTGGGTGACGATGAACTGACTTTTGGTGCTGTCTCATTAGGGAATCCTCATGCCGTTATTATTGTCGATGATGTCGATTCGACACCGGTCAATGTGATTGGCCCTACGGTGCAGCTGAGTGGCGCATTTCCAGAAAGTGTCAATGTTGGTTTTATCGAAATACTGAATCAGCAAGCGTTCAAATTACGTGTTTTTGAGCGTGGATCGGGTGAAACACTGGCCTGTGGCAGTGGTGCCTGTGCAGCAATGGTTATTGCTTGTCAGCAAGGGTACTTGGAGGGGACAATAGACGCAGAGTTACGCGGTGGTCATCTGACAATACGCTGGGAAGGGGAAGGCGAACCAGTTTATATGACAGGTCCCGCTACAACGGTCTTTGAGGGGAAAATTGAATTATGAGTGGACAGGAAACAGAAAGCCTGGAATCAAACAATCTTACAGAAAGTATGGTGTCCGAGTTTCTAAGGGACAATCCGGAATTTTTTAATAAATATCCCGACATTCTTTCTGATCTAAAAATTCCGCATGACCATGGCGCGGCTATATCATTGGTTGAAAAACAAGTCTCCGTTTTACGTGAACAAAACCAACAAACACGCAAGCGCTTACATGAACTCATAGAAATTGCTCGGCAGAACGAAGAACTCGCTAGACGCATGCATCAATTGGCATTAACACTAATGGATGCAGAAGAACCTAAAGATATTTTTAATACTTTGTATGACAATTTGAAAAAGAATTTTCATGCGGATCGGGCCGTCGTTAGATTATTTGCAAAACCTTCTTTTGTAGATAGTTTTGCAACCGATGAATTTGCAGGTTGTGAAACAGCAGAACAATCCCTGTTTAAAAGCATTATTGATAAACGTTTACCATTAAGTGGGCGTATGAAACGACAACAACAAGTATTTTTGTTTGGTGACGACGGCGATGAGATTGCGTCTTCTGTGATGGTTCCATTACATGGACAAGGGTGGGGTGGAATACTCTCCATCGGTAGTTTCGATGCCGAGCGTTTTCAAGCAGGCATGGGTGTTGAATTGCTTGCTAACCTGGGTGAGGTTTTGAGTTTTATATTAAAGCCATGGGTTGAAGATCAATAGTGGGCACTTCTAATAATGCACTTTTTTTGCGATTGCTACGTCAGTTCCGTGCTCAAATCCTCATGTATGATTTATACATTCCGGTTCTGTGCGCGGTACTTCCTTGCACTCACAAAAAAATCACTATTTTTAGCAGCACCCATACAATATAAAAATTTATGCAATCGTCGGAGACGTTATTGCTTGAGTCTTTTATAAAGACTTTACATCATCTTTCTGAACATACGCGTAGCGCCTATCAACGTGATCTTACATACCTACAAAAGTTCTGTGATAAGCAGGACATAAATAAATGGTCTGATCTTGATGGCAGACAGGTTAGAGGTTTTGTTGCCTCTCGGCATCGCGAGGGTATTGGAGGGCGTTCATTACAACGTAACCTTTCTGCAATTCGATCTTTTTATCGTTACTTGCTAGAAGAGGCAAAAGTCAAAAATAATCCTGCCGAAGGGATCATCGCACCAAAGACACCGCGCAAACTCCCTAATGTGCTAGATGCGGATCAAACCGTTCAACTCGTAGAAATTGATGATCAAGATGGGTTGGCGCTTCGTGATCGTGCCATGTTGGAGTTGATTTATTCATCCGGATTACGTCTTGCCGAATTGATAAGTATCAATATGGGTGATATTGATTTTGGTGATCGCATATTAACCGTGACCGGTAAGGGTAAAAAAATGCGCAGCGTTCCCGTTGGACAGCATGCTATTCAGGCGATCAAAAATTGGCTCAAGATAAGACAATCCATGGTTAATCAAAACGAAGATGCATTGTTTATTAGCCAGCGAGGTAAACGAATCAGTCCAAGATCAGTACAAGAGCGTTTAAAACAATGGGCTATCAAGCAAGGTTTGCCAAGCCACGTACACCCGCATATGTTGCGTCATTCATTTGCTAGCCATATGCTGGAATCCAGTGGTGATTTACGTGCTGTCCAGGAGTTACTCGGTCACGCGGACATAAGTACTACACAAGTTTACACTCATCTTGATTTTCAGCATTTGGCTCAGGTTTATGACAAGAGCCATCCCCGAGCACATCGTAAAAAATCAGACTGATAACGTTATCCTACAGTCGGCATGGGCGTGGGCATTAGCGTGCCGCTCATGTACAATTCCGCTTCCCATATCAGGAGAGAAAACGTGGAACAATACCGAGGCACAACCATCTTATCAGTACGTCGTGACGAGCATGTCGTTATTGGTGGCGATGGACAGGTATCATTGGGTGATACTGTGATGAAAGGCAATGCACGTAAGGTGCGACGCTTATATAACGAAAAAATAATTGCAGGATTTGCCGGCGGCACAGCAGATGCGTTTACCCTATTTGAACGATTTGAGGCCAAATTACAGAAACATCAGGGAAATCTCATGCGATCGGCTGTCGAACTGGCAAAAGACTGGCGCACGGATCGAATGTTACGTCGTCTTGAAGCATTACTCTGTGTCGCTGATAAAACGACTTCGCTGATTATCTCAGGTAATGGTGATGTAATAGAACCAGAAGACCATATTATGGCAATCGGTTCAGGTGGAAATTATGCTAAATCTGCTGCACAAGCCTTGTTTGAAAATACCGAGATGAGTGCGCGTGAAATTGTTGAGAAAGGTTTAGGTATCGCTGCCGATATTTGTATTTACACAAACTCAAACTTGACGATAGAAGAACTCTAAATAGTCATTCAAAAATAATATTAAACAAACGGATTAAAATGTCAGACTTAACACCCCAGGCGATTGTTGCCGAACTCAATAAACATATCATTGGTCAAGACTCAGCTAAACGTGCAGTTGCTATCGCCTTACGTAATCGCTGGCGTCGTGCGCAAGTTGATGAATCAATACGCAATGAGATTACACCCAAGAATATATTAATGATTGGTCCTACTGGTGTGGGTAAGACCGAGATTGCTCGAAGACTTGCCAAACTAGCGCAAGCACCCTTCATCAAAATAGAAGCGACAAAGTTTACCGAAGTTGGTTATGTCGGGCGTGATGTAGAATCGATTGTCCGTGATCTTGCTGATATTGCGATTAAACAAACACGCGAAATTGAAATGGAAAAAGTGCGCGAGCAGGCTGATAAAGCTGCGATGGAAAGAGTGCTTGATATTTTATTGCCGCCAGCTCGAATGATGGGTGAAGATGATCACGAATCAAGTATAAATTCGACACGTGAAAAATTCAGACAAATGATCATTGAAGGGAAGTTCGATGATAAGGAAGTTGAAGTTGAACTAAAGGCACCCAGTGTTGGTGTTGAGATTATGGCGCCTCCTGGCATGGAAGAAATGACCAATCAGTTGCAAGGTATGTTTCAGAACATGGGGTCGGGTAAGAAACAATCACGCAAACTACTTGTAAAAGATGCACTCAAGCTACTGGCAGAAGAAGAAGCAGGTAAGTTACTAAATGAAGATGATATTAAAGCTCGATCAATTGAAAGTGTTGAGCAACATGGCATTGTTTTCCTGGATGAGCTCGATAAGGTAACACGTCGTTCCGAAGCAAGTGGACCTGATGTTTCTCGTGAAGGTGTACAACGTGATTTATTACCATTAGTAGAAGGTAGTACAGTAACGACAAAATATGGCATGGTAAAAACAGATCATATTTTATTTATAGCCTCAGGTGCCTTTCATCTGGCTAAGCCTTCTGATCTTATTCCCGAGTTACAGGGACGCTTGCCCATTAGGGTTGAATTGAGTGCCTTGGTCGCAGATGACTTTGTACGAATTCTTACAGAACCCGATGCATCATTAACAGAGCAATATACTTTGTTAATGGCGACGGAAGGAGTCACTGTAGAGTTTACTGATGATGGTATTCAGCGCATTGCTGAAATTGCCTTTCAGGTTAATGATTCTACAGAGAATATTGGAGCTCGTCGTTTGCATACGGTAATGGAGCGATTACTTGAGACATTGTCTTATGAAGCATCAGAAAAAAATGGCGAATCGATATCAATTGGTGCAGAGTATGTGAATGATCATCTAAATGAATTGGTAGAGGATGAGGATCTAAGTCGTTATATCCTTTAGCCTGAATAAAAACATTTTAAATCGATACTAATAGAAAGAAGAAATCATGTCAGAACCCAAGCACAATCCATCTTCAATAAACCTGCATCAAAAATCACGTGTGCTTGAGATAGAATATGATGATGGCGCTAAATTTGAATTGCCTTGTGAATATCTACGTGTTTACTCTCCTTCTGCAGATGTTAAAGGACATGGGCCAGGACAAGAAGTCTTACAAGTAGGCAAAGAAAACGTAAATATTAAAGAGATAGAACCGATAGGTAATTATGCTGTTAAGTTGGTCTTTGATGATGGCCATAATACGGGTCTTTATACATGGGAATATCTTTATGAACTCGGTGAAGCAAAGGACAATTACTGGATTGATTATCTGGATGCATTAAAACAGGCCGGACACACACGCCAACTAAATGACTAGGGGAGACTGATCGAGAATAGGGAGTCTACTGCGGAAAAACTGATTTTGGTCAGATTTTCCCCTGATTTTCGTCAAATAGAATAACTATTCTTCTCAAATCATGAAAAATTCTGACTCAAAACAGGTTCCCCTCGCTACGACTTCTATTCTCGGTCAGCCTCCTCAATCAACAACAGATTTTGGTTTCGAAAAAGTCGCTACTCAAGAGAAGGCGGGTCGAGTTGCTGATGTCTTCACATCAGTAGCTTCAGAATATGACTTGATGAATGACGTTATGTCATTTGGTGTGCACCGGTTATGGAAGCGCAAGGCAGTGCACTTGTGCGCTATCAGGAAAAACTATCATGTGCTGGATCTCGCTGGTGGAACCGGCGATATTGCCAGCTTAATCAATAAGCAACTGGGTGATGATGGCCGAGTCACATTATGCGATATCAATGGTGACATGTTGCAACAAGGACGTGACCGTTTTATTGATAAAGGCATCACCAAGGGAATTGATTATGTTCAAGCTAATGCAGAGACCTTGCCCTTCGAGGACAATAGCTTTGATTGTATGACGATTGCCTTTGGATTACGTAATGTGACAGATAAAGATGCAGCGTTACGCTCCATGTACAGCAAGCTTAAGTATGGTTCACAATTAGTGATTCTTGAATTTTCAAAGGTTGTGATCCCCGGATTGGATAAACTCTACGATGAATATTCATTCAAGTTGATTCCTCAGTTTGGTAAAGTCGTTGCTAATGATGAAGCGAGCTATCAATATTTGGTCGAGTCTATTCGCATGCACCCTGATCAAGAGTCATTGGCAACAATGATGAAGCAGGCTGGTTTTGAGAAAGTCCAATACCATAACCTCACTGGTGGTGTCGTTGCTATACACCGTGGTTATAAATTATGAGTGCTGTTGTTGATAACAAACCTCCTGCATGGATAAGCCAGATAGAAAAACTGGTGAATAAGGCCTTGAGTCTCGATGAGGAGACTCTGCACGCATTAGCAAAGTTGGAAGGGAAGGTGATTGCGTTTGAGTTTAGCAATACAAACCTGACAGTATTTTTATTTCCTTCGATAGCAGGTCTGGTAATGAATACGGCTTATGAACATAGGCCTGATGTATTAATTAAAGGCACTCCGACAAATTTTATCATGATGTTAGCCTCTTCGAAGCAAGGCAATGCGAGTTTACCAACTGATATGCAAGTGATAGGTGATATCGGACTTGCCCAACAATTTCAGGCGGTCATGCAGAATATCGAAATCGATCTTGAAGAACCGCTCTCTAATTGGATTGGTGACAGTGCGGCCTATCAACTTGGCAAGTTTGTTCGCAGCACTAGCCGTCTTGCTGCTAATACGGGTAAGACATTAGCGATGGACATGAGTGAATACCTTCGTTTTGAGACTGACATGTTGCCGGATGATTTATTAGTCGATGAGTTTTGTAAAGAAGTCGACGTACTTCGTGAAGATGTTGATCGGCTTTCTCAGGGTATTAATAAACTCGAAGTAAAAATAAACAATAAAGAGCAGGGTAGTTAGTTTATGGAACAGATACTTCGTTTATTAGCTATTCAAAGAGTATTGATAAAATATGGCTTGGATGAGTTTATCTTTGCCACGCATTTATTTAGGCCAGTACGTTTCTTATTTTATATTTTTCCGTGGAACTGGTTTGGTAGAAAAAAAGCACCGCGTGCGCAACGCATGCGTTTAATGTTGGAAGAATTAGGTCCTATTTATGTAAAGTTAGGACAAATATTATCGACACGTCGCGATCTAATACCAGAAGATATCGCGAACGAGTTTGCCAAGTTACAAGATGCTGTCGCCCCATTTCCCGGAAAGGTCGCACGTAAGATTATCGAAGATGCCTACGAATGCGATCTCGATGAGGTGTTTCTGGAATTTGATGAGACACCGCTGGCCTCAGCCTCAGTAGCACAGGTTCATCGTGCAACGCTAAAAGATGGCCGTGACTTTATTATCAAGGTTATTCGCCCTGATATTGAAACCCTCATTCGGAAAGATCTAAATTTATTGCATCTCCTTGCAGAGAAAGGAGAAAGATATTATCGCAAAGGGAAATCATTACGTTTCACTGGTGTGGTTACTGAATTTGAAAAGACACTGTTGAACGAACTTGATTTACAAAGAGAAGCGGCTAATGCTTCTCAGCTACGTCGTAATTTTGATAAGGAAGATCGTTACTACGTTCCAGAGATAAATTGGGAGTTAACACGACGGAATGTGTTGGCGATGGAACGCGTAACTGGCGTCTCAGTTCGTGATGTCGATGCATTAAAGGCAGCGGGAGTCGATCTGAAATGGCTCGCTGAATATGGCGTTGAGATATTTTTCACGCAAGTCTTTCGTGATAATTTTTTCCATGCAGATATGCATCCGGGTAATATTTTTATAAGTCCAGCTGAAGGTGGTATTCCTGCAACAGTTAAAGTTATCGACTTCGGCATAATGTGTTCATTAACCGAGTTTGATCAACGCTACTTGGCAGATAACTTTATTGCATTTTTGAATCGCAATTATCATCGTGTCGCAGCATTACATATAGAGTCAGGCTGGGTACCAAAAGGGACTCGTTTAGACGAACTGGAATCAGCTATACGCACGGTTTGTGAACCGCTACTCGTTCGGCCAATGAATGAAATTTCATTTGGTGAGTTATTACAACGTCTCATTCAAATCGCACGACGGTTTAATGTTGAGATTATGCCGCAGTTGATTATGTTGCAAAAAACAATCATAAACATTGAAGGGATAGGCAGACAACTTTACCCAGAGCTCGATCTATGGAAAACAGCGCGACCGCAGCTAGAGCGATTTATGGATGAACGTATCGGTGCGAAAGGATTGTTGAAAGGTGTAAAACTTAATATACCCAAGCTGATTGACCGATTACCCGATCTACCGAACCGTGCACTTGATGTATTAGATCAAATCCATGATGGCAAGATAGAAATGGAAAACAAATCAGAAGAGATACATCATCTCCGACGTGAGATGAAAGTCTATAATCGGAGTACTGTTTTAGCTGTAGTCGGCTCAGGTTTCTTATTATCTTCCTCGATTATTTATGCGCTCGATAATACAACGCATGGTGTATTTGCATCGGTACCGATTGTCTCCTGGTTATTGGGTTTTTCTGGAATGATGTTGTTATATTTATCGTGGCAACAGAAGTAGCTTTTTTATATTCGTCATTCCCGCACACGTCTACAAGGATCTGCGCGGTAGAGTTTAGTCTGGAACAGAGACCGAGTCGGGAATCTAGTTAAACAATAAGAGGCGTTTATGCAACGGAAAGATGTTGAGTTTAAAACAGGAGATAACACCACTTTACGTGGTTGGTTGTATCAACCCGACGATGCTAAAGATGCTGTTCCAGTCGTTATCATGGCGCACGGGTATTCTGCTGTTAAAGAAATGTATCTTGATAAGTATGGTGAAGTCTTTGCTGCTGCTGGTATGGCAGCACTTGTTTTTGATAATCGTAATTTTGGTGCCAGCGATGGAGAACCAAGGCAAGAGATTGATCCATGGCAACAGATTCGTGACTATCGTGATGCAATCACTTTTGCGACTTCGCTACCCGAAATAGATGAAAGTCGCATAGGGGTCTTTGGTTCAAGCTATAGTGGCGGACACGTTCTGGTTGTCGGTGCAATTGATAAGCGAGTTAAATGCGTTGTGTCTCAAGTACCTATTATTTCAGGGATAGAAAATGCACGTCGACTTATTCGCTCAGATATGTGGGATGGACTTCGCGGCATGTTTGATGCTGATCGAGCCGCACGTTATGCGGGAGATGCACCAGCGATGATCCCTGTTGTTTCTTCACCAGATGAACAACCACAGGCTCCTGCGGCACTACCTACCGCAGACTCATGGAAATGGTTTAGAGAAACTTGTGATAAACGCGCCCCTTCCTGGAAAAATGAAGTCACACTTCGGTCTGTGGAGATGTTCATTGAATATGAGCCGGGTATTTATATCCCGTCAATCAGTCCAACGCCTCTTTTAATGTTAGTGGCACGTGATGATGTGCTTACTGTTTCTGATTTGGCTTTTGCTGCTTATGAAACGGCACGTGAACCGAAAAAACTGGTCGTTTTGGAAGGCGGACATTTTGATGCCTACATTAATTCATTTGATGAATCGAGTTTAGCGGCGCGGGATTGGTTTTGTGAGTATCTTTTAGGATAGAATTTAAAGTCAACGATTGAGTGTGAATTCAATTGATGGTCGCAACACATGCGTTAAAACGTTCAGCGGGTGTTTCATAATCTAATGTTTTTCTTGGTCGCTGGTTTAGTTGTCGTGCAATCGCATTCAACCTAGTCTGAGAGTGTAACGCCAAGTTAGTGCCTTTGGGAAGATATTGGCGTAACAAGCGATTCGTGTTTTCATTCGTTCCCCGTTGCCAAGGACTTTGTGGATCACAAAAATAAACTTGTATGTTCGTCGCTAAGGTAAACCGTTGATGCGCTTTCATTTCAGTTCCTCTATCCCAAGTCAGTGACTTATAAAGCTCATCCGGTAATTTTTTCGCATGTTTAATTAATGCTGATGTCACCGTTTTCGATTTCTTATTATCCAGCTTCATTAACATGACATAACGTGAATGACGCTCTACCAAGGTAGCAATACAACTCCCTTGTGATCCTTCAATCAAATCACCCTCCCAATGGCCTGGCACAGCCCTGTCTTCAATCGATGCCGGTCGTGCACTAATCGATACCGCATTGGGCAAGCCGCCCAAGCCTTTCTCTTTCAAGCTCGCATAGCGTGAACGACGAATACTGCGCTGTGAACGTAAATACTGTTGTAGTTCTTTTTTCAGCACACCGCGCGCCTGTATAAATAAACTGCGATAAATCGTTTCGTGTGACACGTGATAGCGTTCATCCTCAACATAGGTGCGTTTTAACCAACCCGCAATCTGTTCTGGCGACCAGTCATCCTGTAAACGACGAATGACCTGTCGGCATAAGCGTGGGTTCATTGAAAGTTTACACGGTTTTGGTCGTCGTGCTGCATCCCAAGCACGTTGGTCGGCTTGTGTGGCACGGTAACGATGAAGACCACCGTTACGATGTATCTCACGACTAATGGTTGAGGGGGAACGGTTTAACGCAGAGGCAATCGACCGTATTGAGCGGTTTGCTACTAAACCGCGTGAGATTTCTTCTCGCTCGGACAGGCTTAACACACGAGATGAACGGGTGCGTTCACGCGGTGGGATACCGCCTGTGGGAGATAAGATCTGAAAGATACAAGATGAATGACGATCGATAGTGCGTGCTATCGAGTTTAAGGAGTCACCTTGTTTATAGCGTGACCAGATTTCTGATTTTAGTTCGGGGGTATAGTTAAGTCGTGTTCTGTATATCATTGTCACACTCCATCTTTTTATGTAAAGATAAAGTGTTGCGACGACTAATTGAATTCACAAGAAGTAGGAGACATTTTGATGCAGTTTAGGCATTTGCATATTAGAAAAAATAATGGTTTCACACTTATTGAGCTAATGATTACAGTCTCGATAATTGGAATTTTAGCGGCAGTTTCCGCACCGAGTATGCAACGTTATTATTATGAAGCGAAGGCTGCAAAACTGTTAGTAACTGCACATGAAATTAGATTGTTATATGAAGAGACTCTCGAAATAGAGGGCCTTACTCTCAAATCTGATCTATCTGCATATAAGAGTCAAGGCATGGGAAAAGCGCCTCCCGCATTTAGTGAGCATGGACAATTATATTTTACAGATGGCATCTTATTATACTCTCAATTCAATACAAGGGATGTTCCCGGACATAATCTTCTCGAAGTAAAAGATAAGCCAATTCCTACACTATGGCTACAGGCGAAAACGGATCATGCAAGAAAGTTATTACATGCATTTGATCATATAACAAAGCAAAAACATACTTGGGTGATGAAGGACTTTATGATTCTGGATTTAGAATAAGGCTGTTATCATGTTTGTCGTATTGCAAATAGTGCGTAAGATTAATTCTGTAATCTTTATAAATATGAGGTTTCTATGAACAATAAATCTGAAGGTAATCCTAGGTCATCTAATAGTTGGGGTGAAGATATCGATCGGGCGATGAAACAAATTGAGAAACCCATTTCAAAAACAAAGTCGGCTGTTTCAAAGTCTTACTCTATACCTCCATGGGTGTTTTATGTTTCTATTGTTATTTTTTTCATCCTTATTGTTCATAGAGCGCCAAGCTATGCCGCTCCTCATCCTGTCGCACAAAATAGAGACCTAGAAACTGGACCAAGAGTGGCAATGTTAATTGTGGCTGAAGAAATAGAACGGTATCGTTTAGAAAAAGGGAATCTGCCAGAAGAACTTCCCAGCGTCTTGGGTATTGCGTTAGATATTGAATACGAGAAAATTAGCAATAATAAGTTTGCATTGCAGATGGACTCTAAAGAAGGCAAGTTAGTTCTGAATGATAATTCAAGCACTATCAGTGTTCTTTAAAAGTGTCACAGACTTCTAAAAAATATTCAGAATCACCACATGCATGGTTATTTAAATATCTTGGCGATGAGATATATAAAGAAAATGAATCAAGCCTAAACTCTTTAGCAGCTTCGGATACAAAAGAAGCATGGTTTAAAATATCTAGTTTGATTAATATAACTGAAAAAGAGCTATGTGATAAAATTGCTAGTAGTCTGGGATATCCTGCCGCAGTAAATGAAGAAATAGGCACAGAGGCTATTTCATTAATACCTGAGCGAATCGCACTAAGATACTTGGTTTTTCCGTTAAAACTTTCTGGGGCTACCTTGTCTATCGCGACTGCCAACCCTGTAGATCGCGATATGATTTCTGTGCTTGGTTTTACCTCGGGTCAGCATATATCAATCACAATCGCACCCCCAGATGTAATTGAAGAATGGATTACCATCGGTTATGCAAAATTATCAAGAGATACGAATTCTAAAACTGCAAGCACACATCCTGGCTCTGAGTATAGAGGAATGGGTAACTTAGATATTACTAATGACCATGTATCAGATTCGGCCATAGCTCAAATTGTAAATAAGATGATTGCAGAGGCTGCTGAACTGAATGCAAGCGATATACATATTGAGCCATTTGTGGAGGGGGGGATAGTTCGATATCGGGTGGATGGTTTACTGCGGCGTATATCTACACTACCCGGTGTGGTATATACACAAATGATGCAGCGTATAAAAGCTGTTTTCAAACTAGATATTGCTACCAAACTTATTGCTCAAGATGGTAGTTCGAGTCTTACTGTTGGAGACGACCGTATAGAAATGCGCCTATCTGTGCTCCCTGTCAGCGGTGGAGAAAAAGCGGTACTTAGATTAATTAAAGACTCAACTGCTAAATCACTTGAAAATCTGGGCATTGCTGAGCCAGAATTAATAAAATTAAAAGATATAATCTCTTTTCAATCTGGCGTCTTTCTTGTCACAGGACCAACTGGATCAGGAAAGTCGTCGACGTTATATGCTGCCCTCAAAGAATTAAATTCATATGAACGCTGTTTGGTGACAATTGAAGATCCAGTTGAATATCAAATAGACGGCATTGCTCAGGTTAATGTTAACCCCTCACAAGGTCTTACATTCGCAAGTAGCTTAAGGGCATTGCTTCGACAGGATCCAGATGTGATATTGGTTGGAGAAATACGGGATGAGGAAACGGCAGAGATTGCATTGAAAGCGGCATTAACCGGTCACTTTGTCTTAAGTACGCTACATACAAGAGATGCGATTACGACAGTACCCAGATTATTAGATCTAGGTATTAGCGAATCAATTCTTGCAGATGCATTAGCAGGTCTATCTGCTCAAAGACTGGCGAGAGGTCTTTGCCAACATTGTGCGTCTGATGAACCGATTGATGCTAGTGAATGGGAAACTAGGTACAAAAATATCCATCAGTCTTCTAGACCAAAACACCCCATAGGTTGTGAACATTGTAACCACACCGGATTCCAAGGTCGGCTACCACTGCTTGAATTGGTATCAATTGATTCTAATTTCTCTGAAGCAGTTAGACGAAATGAACCTAAAGATAAACTTAAAGAAATTGCGATAGCATCTGGGATGCGAATATTCTCAGTGCTTGGTCGTGAGGCAATAGACAATGGTAAGTCTTCTGTTGACGAAATATACCGTGTATTAGGTCAGGATATTTTTAAATGAATATTAAGGTATCTTCGCGTACTTCTACTGGCAAGAAATCTTAAGTTTGATGTGCGTTCTGGGAATAACTAAATTCTTTCTGCTAAAATATTTTTATGAACGTGAGTAAAGCACTAATAATAATGTCCTTCTTGCTGTCTTTCCCGGTAATGGCTGATGAGAATAAATTAACTGCATTCGAACTGAACAAACATCTATTAGCATTTAGCGACAACTATCAAGAGTCTATTGCTGAAACGATTGACAATATAATTGCTGAAGGCGTCAATTCGACGGAACGGATGATGTATCACACGGTGAAGCTCTTTTATGCTAACTCAGCGATCAGTATTGCTGTCGAAGCCGATGCGACTCATCAGCTGCTTGACATGATCGTAATGCTAAGACTTCAGCGCCTTGTATGGCAAAACGGTGGCGATAAATCATTATCGACAAAAGATCAGGCTATGCGTATATCAGCAGCATTAGCTATGTTGGAAGCTCAGTTACATAAATTAGCCTTACGTGTTTTTATTCAGGCCGATGTTAATTCAGTTGTCGCACTTGCGGAAAAGTGGAAACAAGACAATCCAGAGCGTGACTATGTTGCCTTTGTAAGATTTCAGAATTTTGCTGATTCTGAAGGCAAAGCGAAGATTGATAAAATTCTCAGCAAGGGTGGTTTGTTTTCCTCGATATCTGATGTCAATTACGAAATTGAGGAGACTCGATTTGCGATCGAACGTGCCATGTTTATGGCTAATCGTATGCCTATTCTGATTGAATGGCAGGCCGAGCTTTTTTTATATAAAACATTGTCTGCTGACGAAATAACACAGGCGTTGACACAATCACAGAGATTAACCGAATCTGCAGAGCGTATTAGTACACAGGTTGAACAATTGCCTGAAGATATTCAGACCTTATTTGATAAGAATTCAAAATTTGCTGAAGCTATCACCAATAATATAGCCAAAACGTCAGAGAACCTGAAATTTATTTCCGAGCAATTATCACCGCTGATCCTTTCGCAAGATAACTACGAACACGAGGAGATAGATCTGAAGTTGGTTAAATTAATATTCGAGGATGCCTTGGCAACATCAAACCAGCTTGTCTCCATTGCCGAAAGTCTAAATAAATTTAACTATGATAGTGAAGTCGCTAATAACCTGTCTGGTCTAGTAGCGAAGCAGCTTAGTCAGGTCGATAACATATTAGCTAAGAGGATGGCGGATTTGGATAGTCGGCTAATTAATCATCGTGAATTGATCTTTGATCGGATGTTTATATTGTTGATGGCATTTTGTATCGTATTCCCCGTGGTATTTTTTACCGGGTATCTATTGACTAGACGCCATATCATTAAATATGGAAAGAGAATTTCTGAAGAGACAACAAAATAGCGCTTCACTTAAACGATTCTGATATAGAATCTATTGTATATATAGTTTAATTTAATTGTAGGTTCTAAAATTCTAACAATTTAAGGGATGTATTCATTATGAAACTTATTTTAGCCCCATTATTTATATTCATGGCTCTAACCCCGGTGGAAGATAGTCGTGCTGAATATGATCCCCGAGAAGATGTTCTGGTTCGAGCTCATAGCGTAAAAAAATCATATATAGATGAGTTGCCCCGTTACTGCTTACATCTCATGACGGAAGAACAATATTTGCATCTGGATCGTATTTCACCAGAGTTAAAGCATTGGATAATTAATAGAATTCAAGAATTAATGTCAGCAAAAGGCTTTTTTGAAACCGCCAACCATCAGTGTGATTTGGAAATTGGTTATGAAATTAAAGTGAAAAATCAAGTGCTGTTACACTCCCCACGTTTTGCGCATATAAATGTTGGAGGCACAATTGCAGAACGTCTTGATCTTATTCCGGAACGTACATTAGTAATTCATGCACATGATTTACATATGGATAGGACATTATGGGTGGGCACAGCTGAAGAAATTGTATTTAATATGAAATCTGATGCACAAGATTTGGAAGCAATAGAATCTCGTTTGGATTATGCATTTTCAGAAATGTCCAAAACATTTCCAAAATGTAATTGTAAGAAAAATTAAATTCGATCTACATGTATTAAAGGTTTTCTCTAAACCATTAGACAGTTGAAACAAAGGTGTTCCCAACAAAATAATCAACCTCTTGGAAGTACGGCTGAGCTATGAATTGAAGTAGTTGTGAAAGAAATTATTGGACAGTTAAATGATCTTAGTAATGGGAAAGTTTTCTTAAAAAAAGACCTTAAATATTATGCATTAAATTATCTACGATTAATAGTAATTGCCATGTTATTTTTACAACGGTTGTTTTTGATTAGTGCGACTTGTTTACATACCTACCGTATCAGTCTCAGGACCTTTTACATAATGCTTCCCATTTGCTTTCTTTTTAATTAAAGACTTTAAGCTAATAAACTTAACACCGTACTTTTGAACGTCTTTTAAAACTTTTGATAGAACAGCAGTAGTGGCAGCGTGTGGGTGACCTATGCCCAAGGCGGAACCTTTACGCTTTGCGACCTTTACTAACTCCATAAATTGGGCACGGATATATTTTTCATCGAGTTTGTTATCCAGAAATACATCTCGTGTTAAATAAGGGATGTTATTTTCTTTTGCTAATCTGGAAGCGACACTGTCATCACTTGTTAAGCTATCAACATAGAATTGACCGTTTGACTTCATTGTTTCCATTAACCATTGCATATGACCTGGGTGTCTTGTTAATAAGCTTCCCATATGATTGTTAATGCCAATCAGATTTTCTACAGCGCTTATATTGATATTTAAGGTCTGTAGAAATTCCTCTTGTGACATATTCAACGTTAACGCACCAGGGCCAAGGTATTCGTTTTTTTCCATTGCTTGCATGGGTTGATGAAGCAGGATTTCTTTATTTCTTATTGAAGCAAGCTGAGCCATTTTTTTTGTGTGTGGTGCATGCGGTAGAATTGCATATGCGACGGGTCCAGGAAGAGTCAATGACATCAAGTCATCTTGATGTCGATAACCTATGTCATCGATGATAATAGAAATTGTGGGTTGTTCGGCAGAGACAGGATGAGTAATAAAACTAATGCTTATAAGTAAGAGTAAAGCCAGTTTATTATTTAAGTGGAGCATGTCCCTGCGCATAACATCATCCTGTTTTTTTCAAATGAATCGCTAAGCCTTTTAGTACGTTTAATGCTTCATAAAGTTGATAGTCTGTTTCAGCGAGAGAAGGCTCGTTATTTCTTTCTTTTTTCTTTGCTTTAGTCTCTTTTGTTTTCTTTGTCTTGTCTTCATCGCTTTCTTTCATGCCATTATCAAGGTGACCTGCTAAATCGGACTCTTTGATTTGAGCTGAAGAATGATCTGTTGTGCTGTCGACACGAATATTTTCTATGATGATGTCAGGTTCAATGCCTGACGCCTGAATAGAACGACCTGATGGTGTGTAATAGCGTGCCGTAGTTAATTTTAATGCGGCTTCATCATTCATTGGTAAGATGGTTTGTACTGAGCCCTTACCAAAGGTACGTTCGCCCATGATGATCGCACGGTCATGGTCTTGTAACGCGCCAGCAACAATTTCAGATGCTGAGGCTGAGCCACCATTAACCAGAACTATAATGGGGGCATCTTTTAACATGTCTGTGGGTTTTGCTGAAAAAGTGAGTTTAGAGTCTTTAATCCGACCTTCGGTATAAACAATCAATCCGTTATCAAGAAACAAATCAGAAACGCCAACAGCTGCGTTTAGAATGCCACCAGGGTTGTTTCTCAGGTCGAGTATTAAACCATTCAAGCCATTGTCACCTTCTTTTTTCAGTTTCTCGAGTGACTTACGCGTATCTTCTGCGGTATGAGTTTGAAAGTTTGAGACGCGTATATAGCCAAACCCGGGCTCCAGCATCTTGCTGCGGACACTCTTAACAGTGATAACATCGCGCGTTATCGTAATCTCCATGGGTTTGTCTTCACCCTCTCTTACAACAGTAATAATGATATCGCTACCTGGTTTGCCGCGCATCAGCTTAACGGCATCATTTAAAGCCATACCTTTAACAGACTTTTCATCTAATTTAATGATTAAATCACCCGCTTCAATTCCCGCACGTTGTGCGGGGGTGTCGTCTATGGGCGATATGACTTTGACAAAACCATCTTCCATGCCGACTTCAATTCCGAGGCCGCCAAATTCACCTGATGTGCCTTCTTGCAGATCGTCGTAATGTTCTTTATCAAGATAAGCTGAATGCGGGTCCAGCCCTTCCAACATACCGCGTATTGCATTCTCTATTAATTCTCGATCATCAATAATTTCTACATAATCATTTTTAACTTTAGCAAAGACTTCAGAGAAGATTCGAAGCTCATCTAATGGCAGGGTGTCAGCCTCATTGTTTTGTTCAGTGTCTTGTTCAGTGTTTGCCATCGCAATCGGTATCAATAATATTGACAACAATAGGGTGGTGATGAAATTTTTCAATAATGACATTCTTTACTCCGTTCAGGCTGACATGCGTAAACTATCTTGATTGATTAATACTTAACAAGTTCATTACGCAGCTTATGGTTAAGCATAACCGCGCTCTGCTGTATATGACAAGCCGATAATGACTATCGCTTGCACCAATGTGATGGGTTGAGCGGTTCGGCACCTTTTCTGATTTCAAAATAGAGTGCTGTATCGCTTTGACCGCCACTGTCTCCGACGGTTGCTATCGTTTCACCGGCAAGCACCCAATCGCCGGTATTTTTCAAGAGGTTTTGATTGTGACCATACAAACTCATAAAGCCATCACCATGGTCGATAATAATTAATAAACCAAGGTTACGAAACCAGTCTGCAAAGACTATTTTACCGGTACTAATAGACGTTACGTTGGTGCCTGTTTCTGCATCAATAAGGACGCCTTGCCATTTAAGGTCGCCACCCTTCTTATTGGCACCATATCTTTTTAGTAATTTACCTTTTACCGGCCAGGTCAATTTACCTTTAAGCGTCTTGAAAGGAGGCATGTCCTCATATATTTCTATAGTTACTGCTTTTTCCTTTTTTAATCCCTGAAATAGCACCCCGAGTTCACGTTCGTTTTCTTGTAATGTCTGGAGTTCGACGCCTTGTTCTTTTATGTATTTTTGAAGGCGTGCACTGATATCTCGACGAGTTGCACGAAATTGGTGAAAGTCAGACAGTTTAGATTCATGCTTGGATCTCAAGTCTTCAAGCTGTGCCGATTCATTTTCAATAGTGGACTGAATTTTATCGAGATTGACCAAGGTTTGTTTAACCTGGTTGATGCGTTCAGATCGTGCTCGGTTGTGATAATCGTAGTAAGCCAGTGCACGCCCGACTAAGGCTGGGTCTTCCTGGTTGAGGATCAACTTTATATAGTCATTACGACCAATTTGATAAGCAGATCGAATCTGATGAGTTAGTTTTTCTTTTTCTTTCTTGAGTGCGGCATCATGTTCTGCCTGCTCAAACCTCAGCTCTTCAAGTTCAGCATTCTTTTTTGCAACATTCGCTTCAATATTATGCAGGAGCGTTAACGTCTCTGCGGTGGTTACTTCATTCTCACGCAATTCTTGTTGTAATTTATCAGTCTCATCCTGAGCAGATTTAATGCGGGTCTCTACATCTTTAATACGAATTCGGATGTCTTCTAATTCTGCGGTCTTTGCAGAATTGGCTTCATCAGCAGCTAGCGCTAGATTAGAGGTGAAACAGGTAACGAGAAATATTGAACAGAGGAATAGGGTTAAATTGTCAGCAAAATGTGTCATGAGTGATTCACTTGCCGATGACTGCGGGTGTGTCCTCTTCTTGTAGACGTAACAGTGACTTGCCGGTCATCTCTTTGGGCTGTGGGATTCCCATGATATTGAGCATTGTCGGGGAAATATCAGACAATGACCCGGTTCCCGGGAGGAATTCTGCCGGCCGACCAATATAAATAAGTGGTACATAGTTGCTGGTATGCGCTGTATGTGCCTGAGACTTAATCTTCTCAGTTGTATAGGCTTTTAATTGCTCTGCATTACCATGATCGGCAGTGATAATAATTTCACCGCCAACTTTTTGCGTACATTCAATAACCTTGGCGAGACAATTATCAATGGTTTCTATTGCCGATATGGTAGCTTTAAAATCTCCGGTATGTCCGACCATATCAGCATTCGCATAATTACAGATGATGGCATCATATTTTTCACTGTTTATTGACTCTATGAGGCGTTCAGTGATTTCGTCAGCACTCATCTCGGGTTGCTTGTCGTAAGTCTCGACGTGTGGTGAAGGCACCAATATGTGATCTTCACCTTCGAAAACACGTTCTTCACCGCCATTGAAGAAAAAAGTCACATGGGCGTACTTCTCTGTCTCAGCGATTCGAAGTTGTTTCAAGCCAAGGTTTGCTATGTATTCGCCGAAGACATTTGACATGGTAACTGGCGGGAAAGCGACAGGAAATTCATAACTAGCCTTATACGAGGTCAGGCTAATAAAGGCAGCGAGTTTTGGAATCCGCTCTCGCTCGAATGCCTTGAACTCCGATTTTGTGAACGCGCGCGCCAATTGACGAGCACGGTCTGCACGATAATTAGCAAAAACAATCACATCACCATCATTGACAGTAATCGGTGGTTCACCTGATTTTGTGATGGCCGTTGGTTTGATGAACTCATCCGATTCACCTCGAGCATAGGCCATATCAACGGCAATAAATGGATCTATTGAGCGATATTCTGCCTTGCCTTGGCTGATGAGGTCGTAGGCCAGTTTGGTGCGATCCCAGCGTTTGTTACGATCCATCGCATAATGGCGGCCAATTATTGATGCGAACCGACCGACACCTAATTCCTTCATTTTTAGCTGGGCATTATGGATTGATTCTTCTGCACATTTTGGTGGTGTATCTCGGCCATCGAGAAAAGCATGGAGGTAAATTGTTTTTACTCCACATTTGGCGGCTAATTCCATTAATGCGTAGACATGATCTTCATGACTGTGAACGCCGCCACTGGAGAGTAAGCCCAGTAAATGAACCGCTTTGTCATTCTCCGCCGCATTTTTGAATGCAGAATTCAGGTTTTCATTTTTATAAAAACTACCATCATCAAGTGCTCGGGTTATGCGCGTGAATTCCTGGTCTACTATGCGGCCAGAACCAATATTCATGTGACCTACTTCAGAATTACCCATCTGTGCAGCAGGTAGTCCGACATCTATGCCTGATGCGCTTATCAGCGTATGCGGGTATTCTTCCCAAATACGTTCCCAGGTGGGCTTATTAGCGGAATAGATCGCATTGTAGACAGTATTATCGGTATGGCCCCAGCCATCGAGAACTATCAGAATTATTGGTTTATGACTTACTTGCATTGAAGGTCTTAATGGCGGTGACTAAAAATGGACGGATTTTGAGGTGGCGGCAAATTCTGCGATTTCAAGATGAGATATCGATTATAAGTTTGAAATGTAATTAATCGGGCAATAACCCTAAAACTCTCTATTTTCAGTGCGCGGATTTTAGCATGAAACCTGATAAGACTTCACATTAATCAATAATACCGATTGAATTGCCTATAAATGTTTTTTCAGCGGGCGATATAACGTATTATTCAGCCCTCATTTAATACTGCCAAAGCAAGAGATTACTGAATGGAACGACTCCCCGAATTTGTGGGCAACCACCTGTTTTTATTTTCACTATTGGTTTCCATTTTGATGCTATTAATCTGGAATTTATATGGTGATATGCTCAGCGGTGCTAAATTATTATTGCCTGACGAAGTAACTCGGCTTATTAATCGTGAGGATGCCAAAGTGGTCGATCTGCGAGCACAAACGGATTTTGAGAAAGGGCATATTATTGATGCTATTAACATCAGTGCTGATCAAATATCAGGACAGCTGGATAAACTGAAAAAACATAAAGAAAGCGGGATTATCTTTTGTTGTGCTTCTGGCGCTGTTTCTACAAAAGAGGCGCGTAAGTTGATGAACGAAGGGTATGAAAAAGTTTATACACTGAAAGGCGGTATCCTCTCATGGCAGAGTGCTAATTTACCTTTGACTAAAGGCCTTAAATAAAGTTAAAGATTTCTATCAAATTTTAAAAAGAACAGGAAAAAATCATGGCGGAACAAGACAACAATCCAGTACAAGAAGGCAACGGACCAGATGATGCACAATTTTTAGTGCAAAAGGTCTATGTAAAAGATATTTCATTTGAAACACCTACCTCACCGGAGATATTCAAGATGGAGTGGCGACCAGAAGTTGAAATGAATATGACCAATAAGGCGACCCCCATTGGTGATGACCATTTTGATGTGGTGTTGACGGTTACCTTAACGGTTAAGGTGGGTGATAAGGTTGCGTACCTGGTTGAAGTTAATCAAGCTGGTATATTCATGATTAGGAACCTGCCTGCAGATGTCATTGATCGTATGTTGGCGATTGTCTGTGCCAATATTCTCTTTCCTTTTGTGCGTGAAACGATTTCTGATGTGGTAACGCGTGGTGGTTTTCCTCAGCTATTGCTTGCACCGGTAAACTTTGATGCCTTGTTTGAACAAGAACAAGCCGAAGCCAAGGCGCAGATAGAAGCAGCCGCACATGCTAATGCAGACATAACTCATTAATTCAGAATGACAACGCAGTCAGTGTTAGTTCTCGGAGCAGGTTCCTGGGGAACTGCATTGGCGCTGGCGTTGGCGCGTAAGCAAAATACGGTCTATCTATGGGATATCAATTCAGATTTAATAAAGGATTTAAAATCTGAAAAAACGAATACGCGTTATATTCCGGGTATCCCGTTCCCGAAAAATCTAATCCCGGTTGAATCGATTGATCAAGTTCCTGCTGGAACAAAGATGTTTGTTAATACGGTTCCTTGTCATGGCTTGCGCAGCAGTCTGCAATTGTTGAAGTCATTTTCTGATGTTCATGTGTGTATCGCCTGTAAAGGATTTGAGCCAGGCACGCAGAAATTCAATCATCAAGTTGTTGAAGAAGAATTACCTGAAAGTTATGTTGCGATACTTTCAGGTCCGTCCTTTGCGAAGGAAGTAGGTGCCGGTTTACCAACTGCCGTTACTATCGCTGCTGAAGATCTTGCCGTTGCACAAGTGTTTGCGGATTTATTTCACAGCGATGTCTTTCGTATCTATACCCATAATGATGTTATCGGAGCTCAAGTCGGCGGCGCAGTAAAAAATGTAATGGCCATTGCTGCAGGTATTGCCGATGGTTTGGGTTTTGGTTCCAATACACGTTCGGCATTAGTAACGCGTGGCCTAGCCGAGATAATGCGTTTGGGTTTGGCGATGGGTGCCAAGCAGGAAACATTTATGGGTTTGGCGGGCTTGGGTGATTTGGTCTTAACCTGTACAGACAATCAATCACGGAATCGCAGTCTGGGTTTATTGCTAGCTGAAGGTTTATCTATTCAAGAAGCAAGTGACAAGATTGGTCAAGCGATAGAAGGTTTAAAAACGGCGAAAGAAGTTGCTGAATTAGCTAAGAAGTATGAAATCGAAATGCCTATAACAGAACAGGTTAATAATGTCTTGCAAGACATTTGTTCGCCACGTGAAGCGGTACAAAATCTGTTGGCACGCGGGCCTAAAGCTGAGATGTAATTCACATAAGACTCTGCTACAGAGTTCTTTTCTTTCGCTATCTAGGGTAATCTTTTACCTAAATCAAATAAGCTGAATTCACCGAAACAATATCTAGAACAATATTGTAAGGACGCCGATATAAATGCGCTTAGCAAGTTTTATCATAAAACTGAAGAATCACCGATAATCTATCAGAGAGTGTTATTTTAATATTGAATAAATACTTAAAAATACTTTTAGCGGTCATCATTTCATTCGGATTTATGACGAATGCATTTGCTTGGAAAATATCAGCAGGTACCGTCACGATGAATGATCCTACCGTAACATCTGGTTTTCAAACAGTATCATTTACCGGTAGTTTTTTTGATGTTGCTCCTGTCGTTTTTGTATTACCTAGAAATTCTGAAACTGAACCTCGTTCATTACGTATTCGTGCTGTCACTACCAGTGGGTTTGAAATTGTTCAGGTTCGTCCGACAGTTTGTGGTGGCTGTACTGATGCAGGTAACTTTGGCACGCCTACAATAAGTTGGATTGCGATAGAACCGGGTCGTCATCGATTACCAAGTGGTGATTATATTCAAGTAGGTACTCTCAATACAACGACATCACAAAGTAAGTTAGGTGGAACTACGGGATTGGATACTGTAAATTTTAGTTCTGCTTTCTCAAGTGCTTCGATTGCTATGGTCGGACAAGTTCAGACAACAAATAATGCTGTTTCAACCACAGGTGGTACGACTAGTCCATTTATTACTACTGTAATTCAGAATGCTAATGCAAGTAGTTTTCAAATTGCTATGGAGTTAAACGAAGTCTCTACGGCACCGCCTGGTTCAGCTGAGACAATAGGCTGGCTGGCAGCTGAAGACGGAATGACTGATACGTTGACTGACACTGGTAGTGGTAGTGTTTTAATTGAAGCTATTCTAAGTGGAGATACTATTACTAATAGCTGTACTGTTGATAATACTTTCAGTAATACCTATAGCAGCAATCCACTTGTTGTCGCGAGTAAAAATAGGCGGGATGGTATTGACGGTGGTTGGACACGTCAATGTCAGATCAGCACCAGTGCTGTGCGGTTTAAAATTCAGGAAGACGAAGGAACAGATACTGATGTAAATCATACGACAGAGTCAGTTGGTATCTTTGTTGTTGAGGGTGCTTTTGATGCTGAAGTAATCGATCCTACTGCAAACCCTATAGCTAATTGGCGTATGGATGAATTTTCATGGTCGGGCACCTCGGGTGAAGTCAGTGATGAAACAGGTAGTTTTGATGCGACTGCACTAAACAGCGCGCAGACATCTGATAGCTCGCCTGCCATTGCTGGTAATCCAGGCACTTGTTATTACGGTACCTTTCCGTTTAATAACACTGCTACGCCTCCTGTTGCCGTTGATTCAGGATTAAATATAGATACTGATGTTGGTAATGTTGGCACAATCACTATGTGGTATTTCAGTAATGCTGATTGGAATGTTGGCGGTGATAGGCAGTTACTTGATGCCGGATATAATGCTGCTGCAGGCGGACCTAAATACTTCTTTCTAACTTTGCAGAATGGTGGAAACCTGCGGTTTGGATACGAAGACTCTGCCGATGGTGACTGGCGTATAAACTCTCCCGCACAAACTTTCGTTGCTGGAGAATGGGTGCATATTGCTGTGACTTGGGATTTACCTAATGATATGCAAGCCATTTTTATTGACGGTGTGCAGGTTGCAACGGGTACAGGTAATACCAATGGCGTTATGGGTGAGTTAGATACACTTTATATAGGTGATAATAACGGTAACTATATTATTACAGGTGATACAACAGCTAACTCGGCTAATGGTGGCATTGATGAAGTGCGTATTTATGATTCAGCATTGAATGCAACTGATATTACGAACATCAGGAATGAGACGCATGATTGCCAATCCGATTTATATTTTGAAGTGGCGAGTGTTACTTTAAATGATACGAATACCACCCCGTCTTTTACTGCGGTTAATTTTCGACAGACTTATCCTTCTGCTCCGTTGGTATTTGCATTACCAACAAACACGGATACTGACCCGGCTTCATTAAGAGTTAGAAACGTCACGACAACTGGATTTGAAATCGCACAAGTTGAACCACAAAATCTTGATGGCAGACAAAATGCGATGACAGTTGATTACATTGCTATAATGCCTGGTGAGAACACCCTGCCAGATGGTCGCGCTATAGAAGCCGGAACGCACACAACCCAATCTGTCCAACATGGCTCCGGTGTGCCTGGTGGAGAGACATGGGACACCGTGAATTTTACCTCAACAGTCCCCTTTAGTGCGCCGACTGTTTTGTTGCAGATTCAAGAGTTAGCGAATGAATATAATACTCCTCCAAGCACGACTTCCAGACCATGGTTGACCGCCTCTATACAAAATGTCGGGAACACCTCTTTCCAGACAGCATTAGAACGCAGTGAGGTGAATGACGGTATTGCTACAACGATTTCTGTTGATGAAACGATTGCTTATTTAGCTATTAATGGTGGTGTTCAGGGTAGTTTTTCAGCAGAGGGAAAAACTATCTTATATGAATCTATTAATTCGGCTGATGCAATAGCAGGTTGGGATAATGAGAATTGCGCAACTAATGTGGGAGAAAGTATTTCTTTTGTAAATACTTACACGAGCACTCCACTAGCGATAGCACATACACGACGTCATGATGGCGGAGATGGTGGCTGGATTGTTCGTTGTAGCATTGATGCTTCACAAATAGGTTTGGCATTTGAAGAAGATATATTTAACGATGCAGAAAGAAGTCATACTAATGAGCAAGCCAGTATTCTGGTTTTCTCTGAGGTGTTTTGTTATCCAACCTGTGTTTCGACTACTGTAAATCATTATGATATCGATTTTAGTTC
>JAJFKM010000070.1 GCA_021773215.1 Gammaproteobacteria bacterium | reverse complement strand
ATTAAAACGATTGTTTATTGTTTTTCTTCCTTGTTCATTCATCTCTAAAATTAATCCACTAATAAAGTATTCGATAATAAAACCAATAGAGACAGTATCGGTTAATCCTTTCTTATCCTTTAATTTTAGTTTCCCAACCTTTTGCTTTCTCCATCAATTTGGAATATTCCATCGTCGTTAATTCTCTGTTCTTCAAGACTTGTTTGCCAGCTATCCAGACATCACTGACTTGTTCTCGGTTACCGGCGTAGATAATTTGCGATAGTGGTTCGTACATTGGTGCGGTTTCGAGTTGGTCTAGGTTGATTGCTACGATGTCGGCTTGTTTACCTTTCTTTAACGAACCGATTGATTCATTTAGTCCTAGTGCTTTAGCTCCATTGAGTGTGGCCATCTTTAGTGTTGTGTGTGCATCGAGTACGGTACTGTCGTTGGCGACGCCTTTGGCGAGTATGGCGGCGGTGCGCATTTCGCCGATCATGTCTAAGTCATTATTACTGGCTGTGCCATCGGTACCGATGCAAACATTCACACCTGCGTTATGTAATTGTGCCGCTGGGCAAAAGCCGCTGGCAAGTTTTAAATTTGATTCAGGGCAATGTGCAATACTTACGCCGAGTTTGGCGAGTTCTTCAATTTCTGATTGTTCTAATTGCGTCATATGTACGGCCAACATACGTGAACTTATAACGCCAAGTTCGCTTAAACGTTGCAAAGGACGTTTGCCGTGTTGTTCAATACTTTGTTCAACTTCAAATGCAGTTTCATGGATGTGCATATGGATCGGAATGTCGAGTTCTTCTGCTAGCACATTAATACGCTTTAGTGGTTCGTCCGAAACAGTGTAGGGCGCGTGTGGTGCAAAGGCGGTATTGACGAGAGGGTTATGCCGATAGGTATCGTGAACCTGTTCGCCCTTGAGTAAATACTCATCAGGGTCATTCGCCCATGCGGTAGGGAAGTCGATCAGGATTAAGCCGACTACAACACGCATACCGACATTCGCACAGACTTCTGCTGTCTGATCGGGAAAGAAATACATATCGTTAAAGCAGGTGGTGCCGCCTCGGATCATTTCGGCTACGGCGATTTCCGTACCGTCTTTGACGAATTCTGGATTGACCCATTTTTGTTCAGCTGGCCAGATATGCTCATTGAGCCATTCCATTAAAGGCAGGTCATCAGCTAGCCCGCGTAATAGTGTCATTGCTGCATGGGTATGGGCGTTGATCAACCCAGGTATGATTGCGTGTTGATCCAGATTATGTTCTTCCGTTGCCGAAAACTTCTTCCGCGCGTCAGCAGTGGGAAGTATCCCTTCTATTTTGTCGTCTTTGATCGCGATCGAATAATATTCATAGACGGTATTTAGCGGTTCAACAGGTATAATCCATCTGGCATGAATTAAGGTATCAACATTCATCTTGAAAAAGGTATCCTTGGTTTTTTCACTATAATATACCCAAGATATCTGAAAATGCAGGTTTATAGCACATCTGTTTTCATCCAGAGCAGCGTTTCTCCTCCTTACAGGGAGCGGCCATGTGCGTCGTCGTGCCTTGCTCTGAATAAAAACAACCGCACCCTAAATCCTGTATTTTCAAATATCTTGGGTATCAATCATTAATAGGATAAAACGAATTGAACAACGAGAAATTAGAGTTCCCCGCTGAAACATTTTCTGCCGTGAAGTGGAATGCAGGGATGTTGACCTTATTGGATCAGAGGAAACTACCACGAGAGATCAATTATCTCGATTACGATTCGGCGCTTGTTGTCGCGGCGGCGATTAAAGATATGGTTGTTCGCGGGGCACCAGCAATTGGTATTGCAGCAGCCTATGCGGTTGTATTAGCAGCACGATCGGCTTGGCAGGATGCAGAGGAATCATGGCGAGAAAAGATAGGAGCCGATATTGAGGCGCTTGCTGCGGCAAGACCCACAGCTGTTAATTTGCATTGGGCCATTGCTGAGATGAGGAAGGTCTTTGATTCGATAGAGGGAGATCCAGAACCCGTCTTATTAGAAACCGCCTTACGAATCCATGATGATGATATAGCCGCAAATCACGAGATGGGACGTTTAGGTGCTGAATTAATATTGGCTGATAGTCAGGTGATTACACATTGCAATGCGGGTGCATTGGCTACCGGTGGCTATGGTACGGCGCTGGGAGTTATTCGAACGGCATTTAAAAACGGCTCAATCAAAAATGTATTTTCTTCTGAAACCCGGCCCTGGTTTCAGGGGGCGCGGTTGACCAGTTGGGAATTACAACAGGATCAAATCCCGGTAAATCTGGTGATTGATTCTGCCATTGCAAGTTTGATGGAGAATAACAAAATTGCCTGGCTTATAGTCGGGTCAGATCGGATTGCTGCTAATGGTGATGTCGCAAATAAGATCGGTACCTATTCGCATGCGGTTTCCGCCTACTATCACGGGGTAAAAGTGATGGTTGTGGCACCTTCATCAACGGTTGATATGCAGGTTGAGTCTGGCGCAGATATCCCAATCGAAAATCGTGGTACTGAAGAAATCACCGATTTTAAGAGCACACGAATCGCCCCAGATGACATCAAGGCCATTAACCCGGCATTCGATATTACCCCGGCAAAATTGGTTGATGTCATCGTTACTGAAAAGGGAATTGTGCATAACCCTGATACTGAAAAAATGCTTGCATTATTCGGATAATTTAGGCCTGAAAACACCCATTAAAAAGTAAAATTTTGGTAGGGTAAATGGCTGATATATGTTAGTATTTCGCATTGAAAAATTACTAGAAATTAAGGCTTTTTTTGCTCCCTTTTCCATCAATAATTTATGTCAGATTCTGATTTCGCTCGTGCACTTTCGCACGTAAATATAGAAGACGAAATGCGGCAGTCCTATATGGACTATGCCATGAGTGTTATCGTCGGTCGCGCCCTGCCTGATGTCCGTGATGGCCTCAAACCGGTGCATCGTCGCGTCCTGTTTGCGATGAAGGAAATGGGTAATGACTATAACAAGCCCTATAAAAAATCAGCCCGTGTCGTCGGTGACGTCATCGGTAAATACCATCCGCATGGCGATACTGCCGTCTATGACACCATGGTGCGTATGGCTCAGCCATTTTCCTTACGCTATGTATTGGTCGATGGGCAAGGTAACTTCGGTTCGGTCGATGGTGATTCTCCTGCCGCAATGCGATATACCGAAGTGCGTATGTCGCGAATTGCGCATGAAATATTAGAAGATCTCGATAAAGAAACGGTCGATTTTGCCCCGAACTATGATGGTTCTGAGCATGAGCCAGTGGTCATGCCGACCCGCATTCCAAATTTACTCGTTAACGGTTCCAGTGGCATTGCTGTTGGCATGGCGACAAATATCCCGCCGCATAACATGACAGAGGTCGTGTCTGCCTGTTTGGCCTTGATTGAAAATCCTGAATTAACCATTCCGGAATTAATGCATTATATTCCAGGGCCTGATTTCCCAACCGCAGCCATTATTAATGGTTCATCTGGCATTAGAGAGGCCTATGAAACAGGTCGTGGTCGTATCTATGTCCGAGCACGTGCTGAAATTGAAGAGAATGAGTCCGATAGTAAGATTATTATTCACGAGCTTCCTTATCAGGTTAACAAGGCGCGTCTAGTTGAAAAGATAGCCGAACTGGTTAAGGACAAAAAGGTAACCGGAATTCGTGAACTACGCGACGAATCTGATAAAGATGGTATGCGCGTTGTCATTGAATTACGTCGTGGCGAAGTAGCAGAAGTTATCCTGAATAATTTGTATAAGTTTACCCAGATGCAATCTGTATTTGGCATCAATATCGTGGCATTAGCGGATAATCGACCACGTTTGATGAATCTGAAGGATTTACTTGAAGCGTTTATTAGTCATCGTCGCGAAGTAGTTACTCGTCGTAGCCTTTTTGAATTACGAAAGGCAAGAGCGCGTGCCCATGTATTAGAAGGGTTAGCGGTTGCCTTAGCTAATATAGATCCTGTTATTGCGCTTATTAAAAAGTCTGCTAGTCCAGCTGAGGCCAAGACTAGTCTATTAGCAGAGACATGGGAATCGGGCGCTGTTGTTGAAATGTTAAAAAGTGCAGGTGCCGATGCATCAAGGCCTGACAACTTATCTAAAGAGTACGGTCTTACCGAGGCGGGTTATCGACTATCTCCGGTTCAGGCTCAGGCTATTCTTGAGTTACGCTTACAAAAATTAACCGGTCTTGAAAAAGATAAGATTCTAAAAGAATACGCAGAGTTAATAGAAGTGATAGCAGCTTTACTGGATATCCTTTCACGGCCTGAGCGCTTAATGGAAGTCATACGTGATGAATTGAAAGACATTCTGGAACGCTATGGGGATGATCGTAAAACAGAGATCGTACATACCCAGGAAGATCTAAGCATGGAAGATCTTATAACGGAAGAGGATGTCGTCGTAACACTATCACACGCAGGTTATGCTAAATCACAACCGATGGATACTTACCGCTCGCAAAAGCGTGGTGGTCGCGGTAAGTCAGCAACCTCTGTGAAAGATGAAGATTTTATCGATAAGTTATTCATGGCCAGTACCCATGACACGATCTTGTGCTTTTCTAATCGTGGTAAAGTCTATTGGCTTAAGGTCTATGATTTACCACAAGCTAGCCGTAGCGCGCGTGGCAAACCGATTATTAATCTATTGCCATTAGAAGAAGGTGAACAGATTAATGCGATATTACCTATTCGCGAATATGAAGAAAATAAATTTATCTTCATGGCAACAGCAGATGGCACTGTTAAGAAAACCTCGCTGGCCGAGTTTTCGAGAGCGCGGCCAAGTGGAAAACGTGCTATAGAATTAGCCGATGGCAACAAGCTCATTGGTGTTGAGATTACCGATGGTGAACAGGATATTATGTTGTTTAGCAATACCGGTAAGGTCGTACGTTTCCCTGAGTCCCATGTCCGTGCAACAGGTAGAACTGCAAAAGGTGTTCGTGGCATACGTTTGGCTAAAGACCAAAATGTTATTTCATTAATTATTGTCGAAAATAAAGAAGTGACTATTTTGACGGCCACTGAAAATGGTTATGGTAAGCGTACCGCTGTAGAGGATTATCCACAGAAATCACGTGGTGGTGTGGGTGTTATATCTATTCAAGTATCAGAACGTAATGGCAATGTTGTTGGCGCTGTGTCAGTTGAGAATGATGATGAGATCATGTTGATTAGTGATCAAGGCACATTAATAAGGACACCGGTAAAAGACATATCTGTCTTCGGTCGCAATACTCAAGGCGTAAGACTGGTTAATTTGAATGATGCAGAACATTTAGCAGGCCTCGAACGGATTATTGAATATGGAGAAGAGGAACAAGAACAAGAAGAAAGCTGATTTCTTGTAGGAAGTCTCTTTCTATTACCAAAGTCTTTGGAATGTATTTCCAGCAATAAGATGCTTCATTTGTTCAGTTTTATGAAAAAACAGTGCAAATACATAAGCGACTCCTTAACAACTGCTTGTCTCTACCGTATCCTGTCACACTTGGAAATATATATAAGAAATAACCTGGTGCTCGACCATGTCCGATGATAAAAAACTAGCGCAGTTGCGTGTTGATATAGATGCATTAGATAATCAATTGATTGATCTAATCAGTGCTCGCGCGCGTCTGGCACAAGATGTTGCTGAGGTGAAAAATGCCTCGCCAGATCCCGCTAATTTTTATCGTCCTGAACGTGAAGCCCAGATATTAAAAAAAGTAATAGAACAAAATAAAGGACCTCTTTCTGAAGAAGAGATGGCACGTCTTTTCCGTGAGATCATGTCGGCTTGTTTGGCATTGGAACAACAATTGGACATAGCCTATCTGGGGCCGGAAGGCACCTTTACACAATCCGCTGCACTAAAACACTTCGGGCATTCTGTTAATACGACTGCCTTCGGCACAATTGATCAAGTATTCCGTGAAGTTGAATCAGGCGCCTCACACTACGGTGTGGTTCCGGTTGAAAATTCAATCGAAGGTGTTGTGAATCACACATTAGATATGCTGAATCACTCCAGTTTAACGATATGTGGTGAAGTGGAATTACGAATACATCATCACCTGTTAAGTAAAGATGAGTCATTTGATGAAATAACAATTGTTTATTCACATCAACAAGCTTTAGCACAATGTAGAACATGGTTGGATACACATTTAAATAAGGCGGAACGCATTGCTGTCAGTAGTAATGCTGAAGCTGCTCGTATTGCCAGCAATGAACAACATGCCTCTGCCATAGCAAGCAGTGCCGCAGGTGAGTTATATCAGTTAAATAACCTTGCCAGTAATATTGAAGATCAACCCGATAATACGACCCGCTTTTTAGTTATTGGTAAAGAAGAATGTAGTGCTTGTGGCCATGACAAGACTTCTTTGATTTTTTCAGCGCCCAATAAACCTGGTGCATTGCATAAGATGCTCAGTTGCTTTGCTGATAATGGCGTCAGCATGACGCGGATTGAATCCAGACCATCACGTCGTGAGATGTGGGATTATGTTTTCTTCGTAGATATTGAAGGTCATGCTGATGATCAGCCTGTTAAAAAAGCATTACTTGAGTTAGAAGAACATGCAGCGATGGTGAAGTTACTTGGTTCTTATCCTAAAGCTGTTTTGTAAAAATGGTTATTTTGTCCCAATACATCGTTGTGCCACTTGGATGCAAACCGTCCTTGGTTTGCACACTACGTGCAATTTTCAATTGCCCAAATTCGTTCCTGACGATTTTGTCTGCGATGCTCATGTATTGTCATATACATTCGGCAATTGTTCCTGACATTGCTCTAACTCCTACATCCGTGTAGTCGTCCGTTTCTCGAAAATGTCACGCCTCGTCTTGAAACAAACTAACCTGTTTTTAGGAATTAAATAGTATGTCTTGTGATTTATTCTCGCTTGCTACATCGGGTGTTGCTGGTCTTCAGCCTTATCATCCGGGCAAACCTATTGAAGAGTTACAACGAGAGCTAGGTTTAGACGAAATTATAAAACTTGCGTCTAATGAAAATCCCTTAGGGCCGAGTCAAAAGGTATTGGATGCTATCGCATCCACAAAAGATTTATCACGTTACCCAGATGGGAATGGGTTTGTGTTAAAGAAGGCCCTTGCCGATAAACATAATATAAATATGGATCAAATTACTTTAGGTAATGGATCCAATGATATTTTGGAAATGGTGGCACGTGCTTTTGTAAATACCGAGCATCAAGTTATTTACTCGCAGCATTCATTCGCGGTTTATCCCATAGTGACTCAGGCGGTGGGTGCAGAGCATATCGTTGTTCCTGCGAACGAATGGGGGCATGATTTACCGGCTATGTTGGCTGCGATTACCAATAAAACACGATTAATGTTTATTGCAAATCCAAATAATCCGACTGGGACATGGATTAATAGTGAACGTTTGAGACACCTGCTAGAGAACGTTCCAGAACATGTCATTGTTTTAGTCGATGAAGCCTATTTTGAATATGCCTCTGCTGAGAAGGACTACCCAGATACTAGTTTATGGTTGAATGACTTTAGTAATTTGATTGTCACGCGTACCTTTTCCAAGGCTTATGGTCTGGCAGGCCTACGAGTGGGTTATGGCCTGTCTCACCCAGACGTAGCCAACTTGTTAAACCGCGTACGCCAACCGTTTAATAATAATAGTTTGGCATTAGTTGCGGCAGAAACTGCATTGCAAGACGAAAAATATATAGAGCGTAGTGTTACTGTAAATCAAAGCGGGATGCAGGGACTAATCAAAGCATTTGATGAGTTGGGTTTGGAATTTATTCCATCAAAAGGAAATTTTATCTGTGTTGATTTTAAACAACGTACAGATGGGATTTATCAAGCCTTACTAAAGACAGGTGTTATTGTCCGTCCTATTGCAAACTATGGTATGCCGAATCATTTGCGTATTAGTATTGGTTTGGAATCTGAAAACAACCGCTTTATAGCTGAATTAACTAAAATAATGACCATATAAGATATGTTAATTGATCATCTTTCTATTATTGGTGTTGGACTTATTGGTGGTTCGCTTGCGCGTGCCTTGCGTAAAGCAAAGCTCGTTAATCGTGTTACCGGTTGTAATCGAAATGAGGACACTTTAAAGAAAGCGATTGAGCTTGATGTCATCGATGATTACTCCTTAGATATCAATGAGGCCGTGGCCGGTGCTGATGTGGTTGTCATCGGTACGCCGCTGTCGACCACAGAAAAAATACTTCCGCAAATTGTTGCATCTCTAAAACCAAATGCAGTGTTAACCGATGTGGGTAGTGCTAAAGGTAGTGTCGTCAGCGCTGCTCAAAAGATCATGGGGGATAAGTTTTCACGCTTTGTTCCAGGCCATCCTATTGCAGGTACAGAACAAAGTGGTGTCGAGGCATCGTTTGCAGAGTTGTTTATCGATCATCGAGTAATACTTACACCACTAGAAGTAACTGATATCTCGGCGCATAAGTTGATTACTGAAATGTGGCAAGCCGTGGGTGCCGATGTAATTGATCTTGATGTTAAACATCACGATGATGTGCTTGCGGCGACTAGTCACTTACCACATATGCTGGCATATGCCTTGGTGGATTGTTTGGCGGGCATGCAAGAACGTGAAGAGATCTTTAAATATGCCGCGGGTGGTTTTGCTGATTTCACGCGAATTGCTTCTAGTAGCCCTGAGATGTGGCATGACATCTGTTTTTCTAATCGAGATGCATTATTAAATTCATTAGAATTATTTTCTGAACATATTAGCGAAATAAAAGACGCAATTGAGAATTCTGACAGTGAGCAATTATTATCAATTTTTAAACGTGCCAAGCAAGCTAGAGATCAATTCACAAAATCCAGAAAACAGTCTGAATAACAAATCAATATGAGTTCAAACAACGGTTCCAGTTTTCAAATCAAACCGGGAGGTGTTATCTCTGGTCGGATCACTGTGCCGGGTGATAAATCTATCTCACATCGAGCCTTGATGTTGGGCGCAATTGCGGAAGGCGAGACAAGGATTACCGGTTTTTTGCAAGGCGAAGATACTTTGGCAACAGCAAATGCCTTTCAACAGATGGGTGTTGAAATAGAAAATGATGGCAAGCTTGTTTGGATTAATGGTGTTGGGCTTAATGGCTTAAAGAAGAGCAGTAATTCAATTGACCTTGGTAACTCAGGCACATCTGTTCGCTTAATGACAGGCTTATTAGCCGGCCAAAACTTTGATTCTGAATTGATAGGCGATAAGTCCTTAATGACAAGACCTATGCTGCGAGTTATTAAACCATTGCGTAGTATGAATGCAGAAATTAGTTGTACGGAGCGTGGTACTTTGCCGATAAACATAACAGGTAAAAACCAGTTACAGGGGATTGAATATGAATTGCCCGTTGCTAGTGCTCAATTAAAATCCTGTTTACTGTTGGCCGGTCTATACGCTGAGGGAACAACATCTATTATTGAAAATCAGGCTACCCGTGATCACACTGAGCGAATGCTCAGTACTTTTTCTCATCCAATCACTAGAAATCAAAATCGAATAACCATAAGCACGGCAGAAAGACTTATCGGGACAGACATCAATATACCGGCAGACTTTTCTTCAGCGGCATTTTTTATTGTAGCAGCAACAATAGCACCCGGTTCGGATTTGGTACTTGAGAATGTCGGTATTAATCCTACCCGTGACGCAATGTTAAAGATTATGGAGTTAATGGGTGCTGATATCGAACTTGAAAATAAACGAGAACAATCTGGTGAACCAGTTGCAGATATACATATAAAGAGTAGTGAATTACATGGGATTAATATCCCGGAAGAATTGGTGCCCGTCGCGATAGATGAATTCCCGGTAATTATGGTGGCTGCAAGCTGTGCTAAAGGAGAGACTCGCTTGTCTGGTGCGGCTGAGTTGCGAGTTAAGGAAAGCGACCGTATACAATCTATGTTGGATGGTTTTATTGCCACAGGCGTACAGGCCGAGGACATTGAAGACGGCATGATTATACAGGGAGGTGAATTTCAAGGCGGTGAAGTGAACAGCCACGGTGATCACCGAATTGCTATGGCCTTTGCGGTCGCAGGCCTAGTTGCTAAAGAATCGATAGTTGTTAATGATTGTGAAAATGTAGCAACTTCATTCCCTGGATTTGTCGAATTGGCTAAAAAAGCGGGAATGGACATTACTTATGCTTAGTGTACCTGCGTCTCAAGCACCCATCATTACTGTAGATGGTCCAAGTGGTACCGGAAAAGGCACTATCTGTAGCTATCTTGCCGACTGGTTGCAATGGCACTTCCTGGATAGTGGTGCTCTGTATCGGGTGCTGGCATTGGCAGCAGAAAAATATGGAATTAGTAGCGATGACGAAGCGGCACTTGTGAATTTGGCAAAAAATTTGAATGTAGAATTTAAGGTTGCTGAAGCGGGTTCTCTGGTGAATGTTGAACTGGATAGTATGACGGTAACCGATGAAATCCGTACTGAAACTTGTGGTAATGCTGCCTCAGTCATAGCGCCTATTGCAGAGGTACGCCAAGCCTTATTATCAAGACAAAGGGCATTTCATCAATCCCCCGGATTGATTGCCGATGGCCGGGATATGGGCACAGTGGTCTTTCCCGACGCGACATTGAAGATTTATTTGACAGCCAGTGCCGAGGAAAGGGCCAAAAGGCGTTATAAACAGTTGAAGGAAAAGGGTATTAATGCTAACCTCCGCGACCTTTCCGCTGCTATAGCTGAGCGAGATGAACGTGATAGTACACGTGCAGCATCGCCATTAAAACCAGCAGAAGATGCGATTGTTATTGATACGAGTACGCTTGATATTGATGCAGTCTTGGTAAATATCTCAGAATTAGTGCGAAACACGGTTCCGGGATTGCAAAAATAGGTGGTTAATCACTCGCGATGAGTGCTTAACTTAAAATTAACATCGGACGCCTATTAAAAATAGTGATTTTTTTGTGAGAGCAAGGAAGTATCGCGCGGAAAACCGCAATGTATGAGCAATACATGAGGATTTGAGCACGGGACAGACGCAGCTATCGCAGAAAAAGTGCATTTTTAAAGATGTCCTTAACAGATACATCCTGCCGTAGTTTTGCAGGGTTTCAGGAATTACCTTTCATGAGCGAGAGTTTTGCGGAATTATTTGAACAAAGCCAAATAGAATCTAAAATGCGTCCCGGCGCGATAATCAGTGCCGTAGTCGTAGAGGTCAACAACGATACCATCATAGTCAATGCTGGTCTCAAATCCGAAGGAATCATCCCAATAGATCAATTTTTTGACGAGCACGGTGAGCTCGAGGTCGCCCTTGGCGATACGGTTGATGTTGCATTGGATTCTATCGAAGACGGTTATGGTGTTACCCGCCTCTCTCGTGAAAAAGCAAAACGTAAGATTGCCTGGACGGTGCTTGAAAAAGCGCATGAAGATAATGCCACCATCATTGGTGTTATTACTGAACGCGTAAAAGGTGGTTTCACTGTTGATGTTGATAAAGTCCGTGCCTTTTTACCGGGCTCATTGGTTGATGTTAGACCTGTCCGTGATACTTCATATCTGGAAGTCAAACCACTCGAATTTAAAGTTATTAAGATCGACCAAAAACGAAATAATGTTGTCGTTTCGCGTCGAGCTGTTGTAGAGACGGAAAGCAGTGTTGAACGTGATGCACTACTGGAATCCTTGAAGGAAGGTGCTTTGGTTAAGGGTGTTGTTAAAAACCTTACCGATTACGGTGCATTCCTTGATTTGGGTGGCATTGACGGTCTGTTACATATTACGGATATGGCTTGGAAACGCGTTAAAAATCCAAGTGAAATCGTCAATATTGGTGACGAAATAGAAGTTAAGGTTTTGAAATATGATCGCGAGAAGAACCGCGTATCCCTTGGTTTGAAGCAAATGGGTGAAGACCCTTGGTTAGACTTAACCCGCCGTTACCCAGAAGGTGCTCGCTTACATGGTAAGGTCACCAATCTAGCTGATTATGGCTGTTTTGTAGAATTGGAAGAAGGTGTTGAAGGTTTAGTCCACGTCTCAGAAATGGATTGGACTAATAAGAACGTACATCCTTCAAAATTGGTTCATATTGGACAAGAATGTGATGTCATTATCCTCGATATCGATCAGGAACGTCGCCGTATTTCTCTTGGCATGAAACAATGTCAATCTAATCCTTGGGAACAATTTGCAGCAACGCACAATAAAGGTGACCGTGTTGTTGGTGTTATCAAATCGATTACAGATTTCGGTATCTTTATCGGGCTTGATGGTGGCATTGATGGCTTAGTTCACTTATCAGATGTCTCTTGGGCTGAAGATGCAGATGAATCAATCCGCAATTTTAGTAAGGGAGAAGAAGTTGAGACTGTTGTTCTGGCGGTGGATGCTGAAAGAGAACGAATTTCTCTCGGCGTCAAACAATTGGAAAAAGATCCTTTTTCTAATTTTGTTGCTGAAAATCCAAAAGGTACAATTGTGAAAGGTATTGTGCAAAGTGTTGACGTTAAATATGTCAATATTACTCTGGCTGATGGTATTGAAGGTACCATGAAGTCGAGCGAAATTTCCCTGGAAAAAGTGGTCGATGATGCACGTTCTGTTATTAAAGAAGGTGAAGAGCTGGAAGTAAAAGTTACAGCAATCGACCGTAAAAAGCGCACAATCAACCTGTCAATCAAGGCAAAAGATTCAGATGATGAGCAGGCGACAGTCAAGGAATATGCTCCTGAGTCAGGTGGCGGAGCTAAATTGGGTGACCTTTTGAAGGAACATTTGGATAATAATTAAAAATTACTGTTACAAAAGACTCATCTTCTGATAGGATTTAGGAATAATAACAATGGCTTGGACGTGTTTTGAGTAGGGAACAAACGCACACTAACCGAGATTGGAAGAATGACAAAATCTGAACTTATCGAAATATTAGCAAGACGGCAGTCTCAACTGGCTTATAAAGACGTTGAGCTGGCGGTAAAAACTGTACTTGAGCATATGTCTTCTACGCTTTCAAATGGAGAGCGTATTGAGATACGTGGGTTTGGTAGTTTTTCACTACATTATCGTCCACCCAGAGTTGGGCGTAATCCTAAGTCAGGTGAGCCCGTCTCATTACCAGCTAAACATGTCCCTCATTTCAAGCCCGGTAAACAGATGCGAGAAAGGGTCAATAATAGTCAAAGCCCTATTACTGACTAAATAGCGCTGTATCCTTAATTAGTTCTGTCCTGAGTCAAATAAAATTACCTTTTGTAAATCTTGTCATGCCCAGACAGATTGTCTAGTGTGTATCATTAGCTGTTCTGTATGTAATCAAGGATAAAAAAATAAATACTTTGTCTTTGCGACTAATCGATAATCTGATTACGTGCTATAACTATTTTCGTAGTCTATTACGAATGAGTTTATTTAATTGAGCTGGATATTAAGGATGGAGATGCTATGTCCCGTATTGCCAAATTGATTCTTATTTTTGTTATTTTGCTAATTGGGTTGGCCTTTCACCTGAAAAATAATCAACTAATAGAATTAAATTATTATGTCGATGTAATTAACTTACCGATGTCATGGTTAGTCGTGCTGGTTTTGTTTATTGGTTCAATGTTGGGTGTGTTAGCCAGTTTACCCATTATTATCAAATTAAAGCGAGACAAGATAATGCTTGAGAGGCAGATTAAAAATAGTGAAAAAGAGATTAACAATCTCCGGGTCATGCCAGTCAGAGACTAATTTTGATGTCAGCTGAGATGAACCTGCTTTGGTTACTACTACCGATTGCCGCCTTGAGTGGTTGGTGGATAGGTCGACGTAGGTCTAATTCAAAAAACAATCATTCTTCAAATTCTATTTATCCAGAATATTTCAAAGGCTTGAATTTCGTTTTAAACGAACAACCCGATAAGGCAATAGAAGTCTTCATTAGAATGCTTGAGGTAGATAGTGAAACAGTTGAAACACATCTTGCTCTTGGAAATCTGTTTCGTAGGCGAGGAGAAGTCGACCGCGCAATTCGGATCCATCAAAATTTGATCGCTCGCCCGACCCTGGATCGAGAACAGCGAGCACATGCCTTACTTGAACTAGGTATGGATTATATGCGTTCTGGATTGCTAGACCGTGCTGAAGGATTATTCCTTGAATTAGTAGAGTCTGATCTACATTTAAATCAGGCTTACACAGAATTACTAGAGATTTATCAACAAGAAAAAGATTGGGAAAATGCAATAAATATTGCCAGGAAACTGGAACTCATAACGGGTGAGAAGTTGAACCCTGTCATCGCCCAGTTTTATTGTCAGCGTGCTGATTCAGCTTTGCTTGATGGTAATATGCGTGTTGTTAAAGATAATATTCGCCGAGCAATTAGTTTTAATCCAAATTGTGTTCGTGCCAGTTTAATTGAAGCGCAGATGCATCAGCGAACTGGTAAAGACAAATTGGCGATTAAATCGTACAAAAGAGTTGAATCACAGGACAGTGATTATATTACAGAAATCATTGCCCCGTTGTTTGACTGTTATCGAAAATTAGATCGCGTCGATGAGTTTGTCGAATACCTGAGAATGTTGGTTAATATTTATGGAGGCATCAGTTCCTTATTAATGTTGACAGAGTTAATTGCTGAACGTGAAGGGGAAAATGCTGCAATTCGTTTTATCTCTGATGAATTGAAAAATCGACCTACCGTTAAAGGTGTTGACCGTTTGATCGAATATACCTTGACCAAGTCTGATGGTGAAACACACGATCATCTTAAAACGATTAAGGATCTAACCGCTCAGTTAATTGAAGGAAGAGCGATGTATAAATGTAGCAGTTGTGGCTTTGATGCTAAACAATTGCATTGGTTATGTCCCGGATGTAAAAGTTGGGATATGGTTAAACCCGTTTTTGGAGTTGCAGGTGAATAATAGTCGTGTAGTAGTCTCATTGGATTTTTCTGATGCAAAACAAGCATTGGATCTTTGTCTAAAGCTGGATTCAACAGAGTGTAAACTTAAAATTGGAAAAGAACTCTTCACCCGTCAAGGGCCAACGTTAGTTGAACGTTTTATTAATATGGGCTTTGATGTTTTTCTCGATCTTAAATATCACGATATACCGAATACCGTAGCCAGCGCATGTCGTGCAGCAGCAGACCTTGGGGTCTGGATGCTCAATGTCCATGCCTCTGGTGGCCGAGTGATGATGGAAACAGCATGTGAAGCTCTCGACAAAAGCACACATAAACCATTACTGATTGCTGTTACCGTGCTAACCAGCATGGCGGATGATGATCTTAGAGAGATTGCCATATCTAATTCAGTTGATAAGCAGGTAATGTTATTAGCACAATTGGCAAAATCATCAGGTCTGGATGGTGTTGTTTGTTCAGCAAAGGAGGCGAATCATCTCAGCACTAAATTAGGTAAAGAATTTTGTCTGGTAACACCGGGGATTCGTCCAGCTAATTCGAATAGAGATGATCAAAAACGTATTATGACACCTGCCGATGCTATTGCTGCTGGTAGTCATTATCTGGTTATTGGACGCCCGATTACCAAAGCAGATGACCCACTTGCAGTTCTGGAAGCGATAAACAAAGAGATTGAAACTGCTTCTTAGTAGCCGTACAGGACACAGAAAAAGCAAAGTTTAAAATATAATAAAATGTAAAGTAATGAGGCTGAATAAATTTCTACTTTTTTAATATAAATCTACTTTCTGTTTATCTCTGTGTCCTCTGTGGCAATTTAATTCATTTAAATAAACACTAATTTATTAGGAATATGCATAAATAAATGCCAGAGTACGTTAGACAAAATGTATTGTCTCCAAAATTGCCTGAGTCTGGGCAGTCGAGAATTAATTGGTCACGTTTATATGGTAGTGCAAGGTCACTTGCTATTGCCAATATGGCTACGCAAACGCAAAAACCTATCATTGTTGTTACTGCAGATACTATAAGTGCAGTTAATCTTATCAATGAACTAAATGTTTACATAAAAGAAAGTAGTTCATTTCCGATTATCACTTTCCCTGATTGGGAGACATTACCTTATGATCTGTTTTCTCCCTATCAGGATATCATTTCAGATCGCTTACAAACGCTGTTTAATTTACCCAATACAAAGCAGGGTATACTGGTAGTACCAATAACAACAGTCATGCACCGTTTATTACCGAGCGATTATTTGTTTTCAAATAGCCTGCATTTAGACGTTGGGCAATCTATCAAGCTCGAAGCTTTTAGAAAACAATTGAATCAACAAGGTTATCGTTTTGTTGATCAAGTTACTGAACATGGTGAAGTATCAAAACGAGGTTCTTTGCTAGATATATTTCCTATGGGAGCGATTAATCCATTTCGTATCGATTTATTCGATGACGAAATTGATAGTATTCGCACTTTTGATATTGAAACACAACGTTCAATTGATAAAGTTGAGTCGATACGTGTTTTACCTGCTAGAGAAGTTGCACTGGTTGATGAAGGGATCGCTCGTTTCCGTGCTACCTGGCGCGCGCGATTTGAAGGTAACCCGGGGCAATGTCCAATTTATCGTGATGTCAGTCAATCACTTGCACCAGCAGGTATCGAATATTACTTACCACTCTTTTATGAAGAGACCAGTATTTTATTTGACTATATCGCTGATGATTCTATTCTGGTTTTAGATGAAGGTGTTAAAGAAGCAGCAGAGACATTTTGGGAAGATGTTGAATCGCGATATGAGCAAGAGCGCTACGATGTGGAAAGACCCATATTGCCACCACGAGATGTCTTTCTTAATACTAACGACCTTTATACGGCATTTAAACTGTACCCTCAGGTACATATAGCAAACCTATCGTCTGAATCCAGTTCTGGTGTTATCGAATACGACTCTGAACTACCGACCAGCCTTTCCATAGATGCTCGAGCAAAAGAACCTCTCGCATTGGTTAAGCATTTTTTAGATGGGTTTGATGGACGTGTCTTAATTGCAGCAGAAACCCAAGGCCGCCGCGAAACGATTATGGAGTTGTTCAAGCTTAGTGGAGCACCAGAAAAAGTAGATAGTTGGGATTGTTTCCTTAATAGCAACGTTGAATTTGGGATTGCTATCATGCCGATTGAGAATGGCTTGATAATGCACGAGCCTAATATTGCCATCATAACTGAAGCGCAATTGTTTGGTGAGCGCGTAATGCAAAGGCGATTGCGTAAGCGTAAGCAACAAGACGCAGAAGCAGTTGTTCGTAATCTAACTGAATTAAGTGTGGGTGCACCTGTTGTCCATGAAGATCATGGGGTCGGTCGCTATTGTGGATTGATTACCATTGATGCTGGAGGCATACCCGGTGAGTTTATTCACCTTGAATATGCGGAAGGCGACAAGCTATATGTACCAGTCGCAGCATTAGAATTAATCTCGCGCTATACCGGCGTTGATCCTGAACATGCACCGTTACATAAACTAGGTAGCGGGCAATGGCAGAAGGCGCGGCGTAAAGCAGCAGAGAAGGTCTATGATGTTGCGGCAGAACTATTGGAGCTACATGCACGACGTGCGGCAAGAAAAGGACAGTCTTACGAATTTGATCAAGATGCGTACTTTGCCTTCGCACAGAAATTTCCTTTTGAAGAAACTCCCGGTCAATATGATGCGATTCAAGCCATGATAGAAGATATGCGTAATGATAAACCTATGGATAGACTGGTATGCGGTGATGCGGGCTTTGGTAAGACAGAAGTTGCGATGCGTGCTGCTTTTATAGCAGTCCAAAATGGAAAACAGGTCGCCTTATTGGTACCGACTACTTTATTGGCACAACAACATTTTCAAAATTTTGTAGATCGATTTTCTGAATGGCCAGTACGTATTGAATTGTTATCACGTTTTCGATCAAAAAAAGAACAAGAAACTTCCTTATCTGCAATGGCCGACGGTAAAGCCGATATAGTGATCGGCACGCATAAACTTTTACAGGCCGATATTAACTTTAAAAACCTAGGCTTGATTATAATTGATGAGGAACATCGTTTTGGTGTGCGACAAAAAGAAAAATTCAAATCATTGCGTGCCGAAATTGATGTGTTAACTTTAACGGCAACGCCAATCCCCAGGACATTGAATATGGCGCTGTCAGATCTACGAGAGCTTTCTATCATAGCAACACCGCCAGCAAGACGCCTTGCCGTAAAAACCTTTGTGCGTGAACGAAGTGAGCCTCTATTGAAGGAAGCGATGTTGCGAGAAATAAAACGAGGTGGACAAGTCTTTTATTTACATAATGAAGTGAAGACTATAGAAAAGGCAGCTGAGGAAATAGGTAAACTTTTACCTGAAGCGCGAGTTGAGTTTGCGCATGGTCAAATGCCAGAGAAACAGCTCGAATCAATAATGCTCGATTTCTATCATCGCCGTTTTAATGTTCTGGTTTGCACCACTATCATCGAGACTGGTATCGATGTCCCATCGGCAAATACAATCATTATCAATCGTGCTGATAAATTTGGTTTGGCACAACTTTATCAACTGCGTGGGCGGGTAGGGCGTTCACATCATCGTGCCTATGCCTATCTGATAGTGCCGCCACGCAAAGCCATGACGGCCGATGCAGTAAAACGACTTGAAGCCATAGAGGCTCTGGAAGAATTAGGCATTGGTTTTACTCTGGCAACTCATGACCTTGAAATAAGAGGCGCGGGAGAGATTTTAGGTGAGGGACAAAGCGGACATATACAAGAGATAGGTTTTGGTCTGTATATGGAGCTCTTAGACAGGGCGGTGCAGGCTATGAAAGAAGGGAAACAGCCAGAGTTAGACCGGCCACTTGATCATGGTGCCGAGATTGATTTACACATTCCTGCCCTGATTCCGGAAGACTTTTTACCTGACGTCCATATGCGTTTAATTATGTATAAACGGATTGCGAGTGCAAAATCAAATTTAGAATTGAATGAATTAAAGGAAGAAATGATCGACAGGTTTGGTTTATTGCCCGATGCGGTTAAAAACCTGTTTGAAGTTAGTAATCTCAAGCAATTAGCACGACCATTGGGTATTCGTAAAATTGATATGGGATTAAAAGGTGGTCGAATCTTTTTCCAGCCAGATGCTAATATTGATCCAGGTCGTATTATTCAGTTAATTCAATCAGATCCGAGTAGTTACAAACTGGATGGGCAGGACAAACTGAGGATCAATAAAGAATTACCTGATGCAGAATCGAGGTTGCAGATATTAGAATATCTTTTTAATGAAATTGCACTAAAGATCGCGGCATAATAGGCATATGAATCATATTAAATTCAGTCTTTTGGTTTTTCTTTTTGCCTTTCCGCATATTGTATCAGCCGCGTCCTGGTACCAGGTTGAAATCGTTGTCTTTGATAGGCTTAATCCAGACTTGGATGGTGAGCAATGGCAAAATGAAGTATTTACTGTCAGAAATAACATGGTTGAATTGCAAGCTGCTGATAGTGCAGGAGGCTTGGTTCCCTATATGGTTTTGGGTAAAGCCCGTAATCGCCTAAATGGTGTCCAACGTGTTTTTAAGTTATCCAGCCAATATAGACCATTAATACATTTGTCATGGCAACAACCCGCTACGCAGCGCAAGCAATCACGCTATGTGCATTTACAAAGATTGGATGGTGCCCCATCTATACCGCTTGCTGAAACAAGTAATCTCGACGATGAACCTGAATTTATTGATGAATTAATACAGCTGAATAGAGTTATCGATGGTTCAATCAGAATAAGGAGTGGCTTCTATTTACATGCCGATATTGATTTGTCATATTTCAAAGATCTTCCCGCCGAGAATAAAGTCCTTCGCACTAGTGAAGAATCGTTTTCAGGAAATACAGATAAAACAGTGATTAAATTTAAAGAAACCCGCAAGATAAAACTTAATGAGATTCACTATTTCGATCATCCGATGTTTGGTGTGATTCTGCAAGTGAGCAGACTTAGGTCTGGGGATTAATATCTGTGATAGTTTTTTTTAATTAATCCAGTAATTGCCCCCAATATTCATCGTAGGGATGAACGTCACGCGTACTGCCGAGTTTATTTACGAGTGGCAGGTCTTCATTAGCCCATTCAAAGATAGAGCCTTCCAGGTTTGTTGCGTTTGTGATTCCGAGGTTATTTAATTCATGTACAACGGCTGCTGAACGGTAGCCGACCGAGCAATAGACGACGACATTTGTATCTGATTGTGAAGCTAGTTCAGCGATGTCGAACGGGTCTTCCAGGTTGACTGCGCCGGGAATATGACTCACTGCAAATTCTTCCTTCTTTCTAACGTCTACGAGTATCACGTTTTCAAGATCTTTTGTTTTTAACTCGCTTACAGAAATACGTTCTACCTTGGGAAATTTTTCTTGTATCTCTGCATTAACATCAGCCCAATTAAGCCCGTCTTGTTCACAAGCAGCTAAACTAAATGTTAATAAAATCAGGAAAAATGGTTTCATCTCTAATTATACAGACAATAAAAATTATTCATTTTCATGTTTAGGGTAGATAGCAGGTGCTCCTTTTTCATCAACAGATACCGATAAATTTATGGGTCTACAACAGACTTCACAATCTTCTATATAGTCTTGTTCAGAAACGCTGCAATCAATGACTAATTCGATTTTCTCTCCGCAATAGGGACAGTTTATGTATTCATTTGATAAGCGATTCATTATTGATAACTGCCGAGATTAATCGTTGTATCTTGCCTAGACCGTCTTTTAGATTATTTTCTATTATCTCCATTGTAATAACGTCATCAGTTTTACCTGCAGCCCAGTTAACGATTAGCGCACAACAGGCGTAGTCAATGTTTAGTTCTCTGGCGAGACTAGCTTCTGGCATACTGGTCATGCCGACGATGTCGTTGCCGTCTTTCTCTAATCGTTTAACTTCTGAAGCTGTTTCCAACCTTGGTCCTTGTGTGACTGCGTAGGTGCCTTTAGAAACGACATCTAGTTTATTTTCGTTAGATGCATTAATTAATTTTTTTCTCAGTGATTCGGAATAGGGGTTAGTAAAGTCTATGTGCTTTACTTCGGTAAGGTTCTCTTCGTGATAACTATCAGCACGACTATGGGTATAGTCGATGAGTTGATCGGGTATCACTATACTGCAGGGACTCATCTCACGAGTTATACCACCCACGGCGTTAACAGCAATAATCTCACTGATATTATTTTTGTGTAATGCCCAAATGTTTGCACGATAATTTACTTTATGTGGTGGTATCGTATGTGGATTGCCGTGGCGCGGCAGAAATAATACTTCAACGCCATTAACTTTAGTGACGGTAATCGGTGCAGAAGGTTTCCCCCATGGGGTATCCAATTCGATTTTGTTAATGATCTCTAAGCCAGGTAGTTCGCTTAGTCCACTGCCGCCGATAATTGCGATATTACTCATACTGCATAGATTCCTGTCAGGTTGCGATGATACTCATGGTAATCCATCCCGTAGCCAAAGACATAGCGATTGGGGACGTGTAAACCGGTGAAATCAGCATGTTGAATAGGTTTATCTTGTTCGAGAATTTTCTCTGCCAGTACTGCCGTAAATACTCTTGTTGCGCCCGCCTCGTAACAATATTCAACTATAGCAGCAAGGGTGATGCCTTCATCTAGGATATCGTCGATTAATAAAACAGCTCTATCTGTTAAGTTATCCGGTTTTTTCAACCAATGTAATTCCTTCCCACTAGTTTCGCCACGATAGCGTGTTGCATGGATGTAATCGACTTGTAAAGGAAAGTTTAGTTGCGGGATTAATTTTCCACCCAGGATTAAGCCGCCATTCATTACCGGTAGTACTAAAGGATTACTGTTTGATAATTCTGCCGTAATTGCCACTGCCATTGACGTTATAGCCGACTCGACATCTTCTGTATTAAACAACAGTTCAGCATCATCAAGCGCATTTTGAGCTTGTTCGGTTGTGATTAAATTTGAATTCATATTCATTTTATTATTGATTTTTCAATTGGTGGCGACCTACCCAATCTCGGGTAAATTGCCAGGCGGAACGACCACTACGTGAACCATGTTCAAGCGCCCATTTTAGAGATGCTTTCCTGATAATTTCAATATCATTAGTCTTGTAATCGAAATGACCTAACCAGTAATCAACGATCGTTAAATATTGTTCCTGATTGAAAGGATGGAAAGCAAGCCATACACCGAAGCGTTCAGAGAGCGATAGTTTCTCTTCTATGGACTCGTTTAGATGCAATTCACCCTGTATATTTTTACTGGCGACATTATCGCTCATCATTTCAGGTAATAAATGTCGGCGATTCGAAGTAGCATAGATTAGGACATTCTTTGGCGTGCTGCTGAGTGAACCATCTAAAACAACCTTAATGGCTTTATAGCTTGGATCATCAGCTTCAAACGAGAGGTCATCACAATAAAGTATAAAATGAGCTTGTTTGCTTCCAAGTATTTCAATAATCGTTCTTAAATCACCTAGGTCATTTCTATCAACTTCAATCAGGTTCAGGCCTTGCGCTTGATATTCATTCAATAAGGCTTTTATTAGTGATGATTTACCGGTGCCTTTTGGCCCCCATAACAAGACATTGTTTGCCGGCAGGTTTGCCAAAAATTGTTGTGTATTGCGGTCGATATTTTCCTTCTGACGATCGATACATTGTAAATCAGCCAGACAAATATTAGTGGGATGGTTAATTTTATGAAAAAGGCCTCGATGGGCATAGCTTTGCCATCGATATGCACCACCATCAAAGTCAATAACTCCTTCTGGCAAATCAGGAATATAGGGTTCTAACTTATTCAGTAGCGAATCTAGGCGCTTTATAAATTTATCTGTTTCCGACACGGTGTCACCGAAGAATATTTTATTAGTTCGATGATTATACTTCAGTCTCTAGAGAGATTCTCCTGTATGTTGTGTCTCAGCTGGTGGCAATAGCCTGATTGAGCTTGTCTTCAATACGTTTTTTATAATTTAGATAATGTATAGTTTGTAAGCTGTTCGATTCAACTTGATTTATTAGGCCACGTGAAATATCAATATCGGTTATATAGATAGGATACTTTTGACCGTTAGCTCGCTGTTTTATAATGTAATCAGCAACAACATCGAATAATTCATTGCCGTGTTCTATATAGGAGAATTCTTTATCCTGACAGAAGACACATAAGGAGTTATGTTCATCATCGGGACTACCGATAACTTGTATATTAAAGAAACCACGGTCACTTTCTTCAACTTCATTATTTAGTTTCTTTATGTGAAATGTTCTGGCATTAGTATATTCAATTAAGTGGAATTCAAGTTCGAGGTTTTCAATATTTGACTCGGCATCTAAGTTAAGAAATGTGCGTCGATTGATTGTAGATTTGAAAAAGAGTTCGAAATGTTTAATTAATGCCTTACTATCATGAAATGGTATGGTTTGAAAAAACAAAGAACCATTTTCATCAATGATGTAGATATCAGCCATGCTGTTAATTGTTGAAAAAAATAGTTGGATACGCTCCGGCTCATTGTATTTAAATATTGCCTGAATAACTTTGCTACCATGCGTTTTATTTTCGAATTGTACAGGACTAAACTTGCTGTTTGGTGCAGACAGACTCCGTAACAAATGAGCCTTAGAACCAATGTGTTTGTAGCGTAGGCTACCTTCTTCGTTGAAGAGCATGTAATGAGAGTCTTCAACTTCAATCACATAACGTGTGTTTTCATATAATTGCTTGCCATAATATTCATTAGCGACACTCTGTATGATTTCTTCGATTCTCCGTGTAATTTTTAGTCCATAACTTGAAGAATAACTAAATGCATTGAGCTTAGGTGGTCTAGATGCTCCTCCCAGTGGTGTCCAGCGTAAGTATTCACAAATACATTGCAATAAGGCATCAGTTCCTTCGAATCTAAATGTCAGTAACTCTTCCCATGTTGTGCATATTAATAAATCAAAGCTATAAGCGAGATTACTATGTTGGCCGCCGTAACTGAGTACATTATCTCTGATACTGGAGACATGATGACTGTTTTCTTTTGAGCCGGCTTGTGGGACGTGGCCTACATTTATATAAACACAGGCATGATGTACCTGAGCCGGTTGATTTAAATTATTAAAATCAGCTTCAGGCAATTGTCGTAATGGGAACTCTTCTTCTAAAGAGACTAGTAGTTGTCTAAGTTCCTTGACAGTTAATGCATCATTACTATTCAGTGATATTGCAGAGTGAGAATCAATGATTTTATTGAAATATGCCCATGTAAGTAATTCGATGACGCTGTGTGTGCGTTTAATAGGATTATGGTCATTAACTACATGCGCACTTATATGCCCTTGATACATTTGCCAACTGTCTTTCCCAGACTGGTTTCTCTTTTGATAAATCGTGATTTTAGAGTAGTTCATACTGGTATCATTATCACGATTGATAATGTCTACTTTACCGGTCTTGCGTTCAAATGCGGCGTATAGCTTACGACCTAGAACATTTAATTCAGTTTGGCTAACTCTGGAGACTTCAGTATTCTGTCGCGCAAATGCTGATAGGAAACGGTAGCTTTCAGTTAGTGCATTCATCAATCGATTTCGTTGTTGGGCTATCATCTCGATTTGCCATTCATTTTTAGAATCCATCAGCTTGAATTGTTCTTGTGTCCAACCCCAATCCAGTACAACTTGCTTGAAAAGTTCTCTACGCCAGCTTTTCTTTTTAACCTCGTGACTAAGTGGTTCTTTTATTTTTACATAAAAACATTGACGGAATAGTTCTAGACGTTCGCGTTGATTTCGCACCATCAAATATTCTTCAACCTTCTTATACATCATCAGGTAGGGATCGAGATCATCGAGTTTCTCGACACCTTGATAGGCGGCCTCTTTAAACATCATGCTCAATAAAGATATTGAAGGATATTCACTTGCATAAACTTCCATCAATAGAAGTTTCATCAATGATTTATAGGGGGAATGAATACTTTTATAGAGTTGCCATACTGCTGCGCCAAAAAATTCTGATGCGGGTACATCTGCAACAGCACCAAAGTCAATACTGTCTGATGGATTAAGCTTGCCTTGGTGTGTCAGTTCTTCGATATAGGTATCATAGTTTTGTTCTTGTTCTGGAGGGACAAGCCACCAAGTAGGAATTTTTCCAGCGATTAACAAACTTGAACGATAAAATTCATCAAGTAATAGATAGTGTTGTGCAGAACCACTACTCTCTGAAGACAGTCCCTGCTGTACCCCGTGTTTAAATTCTTCTGCTGAAAAGACAAAAAAGTGTACTTCAAGATGCAGGATTTTATCGGCCCATTGTTCAATGGCATAAGATTTCTGTTGAACAAGATCTATGGCATCGGCATCCAATGTTGTGGAATGCAGTAACCAGACATCAAAGTCACTTTTACTGTTATATGCTATCGAACCACTGCTACCCATAAAATACATGCCATGTATGTCCATAATTCGACGGGCACGACGAGTTATTTTGTAATCCTTAAAAAAACCTTTGGCGATTTTTATTGTTGACTGTTCTGGGGCATATTCGGAGATGCCTGCTGGCGTAGTGTCGTTAATATAACCGGGCAAACTGGGATTATTTTCATGATAAAGGAGTGGTAAAAGCTCAATAAATTTGGCTTGTCGATCACTGAGCCCCTGGCGTGTCAGTTCGATTCGTTGCTGATTAATCTTAAGAAAATGGGTTTCGACGCTATCAATATCGAGCGTTAATTCTTGTTCTGGACTGACAGTCATACGCTATCTCATTGTTTTATATTAAATTATTAGTACTTCCGGGTAAACTGTGTTGTCCATATTTATTATCTCCAGTATTCTGGAGTCTAAGACAGTTATCGGCAATTTCCGAAATTTCTTCATAAAAAATCACTATTTTAGATATAATAAAAAGCTATATTTTTCATGGGTTTAAGAAGAGAATTAGAGATTAGCTTTAGTGGAGTTTTCGCTATTGAAAGTTGAGTAAAATTAGCTTGCTCACATCAATGCATTGGCTGAAAGGTTTTGGTAATATTCGCGTCTGCTTGAAAAGGCATGATGTATAAACGGGCAGGTCGATTAGGAACAAATAATAATAATTTTGGTGGGCGTAAAGATAGTAGGCTATTGAAAGCACCACTATATCGATATTTAGACTAGCGTAGTTTATCCAGACAAAACTAAAGCCATTCGCGGTAAATAATAATAGGTAAACAATGTCAGGTACTACGAAATTCACTATTTCAAAATTTTTAATTAATAATTGAGGGAAACGTATGTTTACTAAAGACAGTAAAGTGGCAGGCTATGATGATGAACTCTTTGCCGCAATGGAAGGCGAGCGACGTCGTCAGGAAGAGCATATTGAGTTAATTGCTTCGGAAAATATGACCAGTCCACGGGTATTAGAATGCCAAGGTTCAGTGTTGACCAATAAATATGCAGAAGGTTATCCTGGCAAGCGTTACTACGGTGGCTGTGAATACGTTGATGTTGCTGAACAACTTGCTCTTGATCGTGCTTGTGAATTATTTGGTGCGGATTGGGCTAACGTACAGCCTCATTCTGGGTCACAAGCAAATGGTGCTGTTTATCATGCATTATTACAACCAGGTGATCATGTCATGGGTATGAGCTTGGCTCATGGTGGTCACTTAACGCATGGCGCAAGTGTTAACGTTTCTGGTCGTATCTATGATGCGGTTCAATACGGTCTTGATGACAAAGGTTATATTGATTATGACCAAGCTGAAGAATTAGCGCTAGAACATAAACCTAAATTAATTATTACCGGTTTTTCTGCATATTCAAGAATTGTTGATTGGGAGCGTTTCCGTGAAATCGCTGATAAAGTAGGTGCATTGATGATGGCTGATATTGCACACGTCGCAGGTCTAGTCGCGACTGGTGAGTATCCAAGTCCAGTACAAATTGCTGATGTTACTACATCCACAACTCATAAAACCTTACGTGGCCCACGTTCGGGTATTATCATGGGTAAAGCAAATGAAGATATTCAAAAGAAAATAAACTTCATGGTTTTTCCAGCGTACCAAGGTGGCCCACACATGCACACGATTGCAGCTAAAGCAGTTGCTTTCAAAGAATGTATGGAACCAGAATTTAAGACTTACATTCAACAAGTTAAAAAGAATGCTGTTGCAATGGCAGAAACTTTTGTTGAACGAGGTTTAAAGATTGTGTCTGGTGGTACTGACAATCATTTATTCCTGGTGGATATGGTTGAAAAGGGTTTAACCGGTAAAGAAGTTGATGCTGCTATAGGTCGTGCACATATTACTTGTAATAAGAATGCCGTACCTAATGATCCGCAATCACCATTTGTAACGAGTGGTATACGTGTTGGTACGCCTTCAATTACTACACGTGGTTTCAATGAAGCTGATTGTAAACAAGTTGCTAACTGGATTTGTGACATCATGGATAACATGGGAGATGAATCAGTTATCGAACGTGTTAAAGGTGAAGTACTTGCTCTTTGTAAGACTCGACCATTGTATGAGTCGAATGATGACTTAAAGTAATCGTTATGTAAGTATTTGTTTTTTTTGGGGGATTGCCTGATATAATTTTCTGGCAATCCCTCATTCATTTTGGAACCTGAAATAGGTAGGTAGTTGATGCATTGTCCTTTTTGCGCAGATCCTGATACACGCGTTATCGATTCACGTCTTGTTGGTGAAGGCAATCAGATCCGTCGTCGGCGTGAATGCACAAAGTGCAAAGAACGTTATACAACCTACGAATCAGCCGAACTTAATTTTCCACGTATTATTAAATCAGACGGCAGACGCGAGCCATTCAAAGAAGAAAAACTGCGCGGCGGCATTTTACGTGCTATTGAAAAACGACCTGTTGAGATGGAACGAGTAGAACTTGCTGTCTCAAATATTATGCACAAATTACGTGCGACAGGTGATCGAGAGGTTCAATCAATACGGGTTGGTGATTGGGTCATGGAGCAATTACGCAGTTTAGATCAAGTTGCCTATGTTCGATTTGCCTCCGTCTATAGAAGCTTTGAAGATGTGCGTGCTTTTCTAGAAGAAATAGAACGTCTCGAACATGAATTGCCACCGGAGCTAAAAAAGAGCCAACTTGATTTTCTTGATACTGATGGTGATGATAATTGACGTGGACAGCACAAGATTTTCAATTTATGTCTCGTGCTATTCAACTGGCAAAGCGAGGGCGCTATACCTGTGATCCCAACCCAAGGGTCGGGTGTGTTGTAAGTAGAAATAATCAAGTTATCTCAGAAGGGTGGCACGCAGTAGCGGGTGCAGCACATGCCGAGATAAATGCGCTTAATGAGTGTAGTGATGCTGCAGGCACGATGGTCTATTTAACACTTGAACCCTGTTCCCATCATGGACGAACACCGCCTTGTGTTGATGCATTAATAAATGCAAAGGTGGGTGGTGTCATTATTGCTATGGTAGACCCTAATCCACTTGTGGCAGGATCGAGTATTAAAAAACTTGAAGATGCTGGCATAAGCGTTAAGCAAGGTTTGCTTGAAGTTGAAGCGCGCAAACTAAATCCAGGCTTTATCAAACGTATGACACAGCATTTGCCCTTTACACGATGTAAAATGGCAATGAGTCTTGATGGTCGCACTGCTTTGGCCAATGGAGAGAGTCAGTGGATAAGTTCTGAATTGTCGCGTCGTGATGTACATCGTTTACGCGCAGCAAATAGTGCCGTTTTAACCAGTGTAGAAACGCTCATCAAGGATGATGCCTCATTAAATGCACGTGACATGGATTTTGAATTCAAACAAGCGGCTCGCATCATTATCGACAGGACACTTAAAACACCAACTCAGGCAAAGATATTTAGCATACCTGGACAAATCATTATTTATACAGAGACTAATAATAATGAACGTATCCATGCACTAGAAAAGCTTGGCGCTGAAGTTGTGTGTCTAGCTAAGTCTGAGTCATGGTTGAAAGATGTGTTTATGCATATGGCAAATGAGTTTGAAATTAATGAACTGATGGTTGAAGCAGGTTCGACATTTTCCGGAGCATTGATTGAACAAGGTTTAATCGACGAACTGATCGTCTATATGGCGCCGGTTTTACTTGGTAATGACGCAAATCCATTAGTAAAATTTAAACAACTTGAAAAACTCAGTGAAGCAAAACGACTCGAAATAATTGATGTCAGGCAAGTAGGAAAAGAACTGCGCTTTACATTAACACTCTAAGGTTAAACTATTTTATGTTTACAGGCATTATTCAGACTACAGGGAAAATCAGTGCTATTGATCAACATGGAGGCGATAGTCGTTTTGTTTTTAATACAGGCAATATGAAACTATCTGATTTAAATGTTGGTGATAGCATTGCTGTCAATGGAGCGTGTCTAACAATAATTGAAAAAAAAGATGATACTTTCACAGCCGATTTATCTAATGAAACATTAGAATTAACGACTTTTTCTAAGCTGCAAGTGGGTTCCCGAATCAATTTGGAAAAGGCAATGCAACTATCGGATCGACTGAATGGACATATGGTTAGCGGCCATGTCGATGGTATTGGTAAGGTCTTAGATATGAGCGAGGATGCACGTTCAATACGCTATACAATTGAAATTCCAACAGCATTAAGTCGATATCTATCAAAAAAGGGATCAGTGACTGTCGATGGGGTTAGTTTGACCATCAATGCTGTTGAAGGAAATACCTTTAGTGTCAATATCATTCCGCACACATTGTCTGAAACGATATTTTCGGAATACGCAGCAGGGAGCCAAGTGAATATTGAAGTTGACCTAATCGCGCGATATCTAGATCAGTTAATAGTAAAATAATAATGTATAGTTACCAGTTGCTTGGAAAATAAAAGAAATAGTATGTCACTTAATACCACATCAGAAATTATTGATGAAATCCGCAATGGTCGTATGGTCATTTTAATGGATGATGAAGATCGCGAGAATGAAGGTGATTTGATCATCGCGGCATCATGTGTCCGTTCCGAAGATATCAATTTTATGGCACGCTATGGCCGTGGCTTGATCTGTTTAACATTAACCGGTGAGCATTGCCAAAAATTAAATCTGCCGTTAATGACCAGTAATTCAAATTCAAATTTTGGAACAAATTTTACGGTATCAATCGAAGCTGCAGAGGGGGTTACTACCGGAATCTCTGCTGCAGATCGCGCGCTTACAATTCAAAAAGCAGTCGCTCCAGATGCCAAACCCACTGATTTGGTACAACCGGGACATGTGTTTCCATTGATGGCACAAGCAGGTGGCGTGTTATCGCGAGCAGGTCATACTGAGGCGGGTTGTGATCTGGCAAGGCTTGCCAGTCAAGAATCAGCAGCAGTCATAGTTGAAATATTAAATGATGATGGAACTATGGCAAGGCGACCTGATTTAGAAAAGTTTGCTAAAGAACATGGGGTAAAGATTGGCACTATTGCCGATCTTATCCGTTATCGTATAGAGAATGAAAAAACGGTCGAGCATATGACTGAAACTATTTTCCCGACAGAATATGGTGAGTTTGTCTTACATGCCTATCAGGATAAAGTCGAAAAGAAACTACATTTGGCCTTGGTCAAAGGGAAGTTAGATCCCGACACACCAACGCTGGTTCGAGTGCATTTAGAGAATCCTATTTCAGACCTAACAGGTAGTCTTGCTAAAGATCGCGGATGGCCAGTTGATGATGTATTGCAACGGCTTGCTAAAGAAGAATCAGGTGTGATCGTTATTTTATGTAATCAATATGAACCGATAGAATTAATTAATCAGATCGAATCATATAAGACTAATACGCAGAAAGTAGAAACAAATAATAAAGATAGTAAAGATTTACGAACCATTGGACTGGGTGCGCAGATTCTTTCTGATTTAGGTGTTAGAAAAATGCGTGTACTTAGCGCACCAAAACGCATACATGCCTTGTCGGGTTTTGGTTTAGAAGTGATTGAGTACGTGAACTAATTAATAAAATATGCTATGTCTGAGATAACACTAATAGAACAAAAAGAAGCCTATATTGGTTCGGTGAAGATTGCGATTGTTGCCAGTCGATTTAATAGTTTCATTGTTGATCGCTTATATGACGGTGCAATAAAGACACTTAATTCTAGTGGTATTAATAATGAAGCAATTACATCAGTCAAAGTGCCGGGTGCATTTGAAATTCCTGTAGCAGTTCAGGCATTACTTGATGAGAACCTATATGATGCAATCATAACGCTTGGGGCAATAATTAGGGGAGAGACACCGCATTTTGAATTTATATCTAACGAATGCACGCGTGGTATAGGTCAATTAGCGATTGATTCAGGTGTGCCAGTTATCTTTGGTGTATTAACCGTAGATAATTCCGAACAAGCCATGGATAGAGCCGGTGATGAAGAGAGTAATAAAGGTTCAGAAGCAGCAGCAGCAGCATTAGAAATGATCGGTTTACTGGAAAAAATAAAATCATGAATAGCAATAATGCACCTGCCATCAGTAAACGTGCAAGAATCAAGGCAAGACGAAATACAGTTCAGGCATTATACCAATGGTTCATGACAGGCAAAGATGTCAGTGATGTCATTGCCGAGTTTGAAAGTGATGAACAAACATTGGCAAAAACAGACGTTGAATATTTTAAGTTGTTATTAAGAGGGACTATCAAACATAGCAGTGAGCTTGACTTTAGAATTACTAATTTAATCGATCGGCCAGTGAATGAACTTGATGCAATCGAGCGTGCTATTTTGCATATTGGTTGTTATGAATTGGAACATCATCTTGAAATTCCCTGGCGCATTATTGTTAATGAATCAATTGAATTAGCCAAGATGTTTGGTGCAGAACAATCACATAAATATATCAATGGCATTCTCGATAAAGTTGCCAGAGAATTGCGCTCAACAGAAATTAGCAACGCTAGTTAGCAATACCGCTTTAGCATTCTCGTGAATAAACTTCCATTAACGCATCTGCATGAATGAATTTGCCATGGATGAATTTGAAATAATAGAACGTTTCTTTAAAGATGCTCATCCGACCAGCAATGGCGATCTCGCTTTAGGTATAGGTGATGATGCGGCTATCATCAATGTTCCCGATGATTCTGAATTAGTCATATCAATGGACACTCTGGTATCAGGTGTTCATTTCTTTGCAGACGCACTTCCAGAAGACATTGCTTTTAAATCACTTGCGGTCAATCTTAGTGATATAGCGGCCATGGGTGCCTCATCGCGCTGGATCAGTCTGTCCTTAACACTACCAGGTAAAGATTTGGTCTGGATAGAAAAATTTTCATCTAGCTTTAATCAATTAGCAAAAGAATATGGATTGGTGTTAATAGGCGGGGATCTGACTAAAGGCCCACTCTCTATAACAGTACAAATACATGGCATTAATCCGAAAGGAAAATCCTTGCGTCGTAGTGGTGCCAATCCCGGCGACTCGATCTACGTCAGTGGCAAGTTGGGTGCAGCGGCGTATGCGTATAAGAGTATTGAAGATAGCACTGTATATCCAGAGGCGACCAAAGAAGAGATACAACGTTTGCACCGCCCCGAGGCTAGAACAAAAACTGGAACTACTTTGCGGAGTATCGCGACAAGTTGTATTGATATATCGGATGGTTTATTCGCCGACCTTGGTCATATATTGAAAGCAAGCAAGGTTGGTGCGGATATAAAACTGGCAGAAATTCCCTATTCAGATAGTTTGAAGAAACTTGAAAAAGACAAGGCTATCGAACTAGCATTAAGCGGTGGGGATGATTATGAATTATGTTTCACGCTTCCGTCAGGGACACCAGACTCAGTTTTAAATGAATTGGAATCTATTTGTCCTATCTATTGTATTGGGACAATCACCAGTCAAGCATCAGTACTTAGTTTCATGGATGAAAATGATGAACCATATACAGTTAAGGCCAATGCTTTTCGTCACTTTAGTTAAGGTTCTTACTCGTCAGTCATAATCTCTGAATTATAATCAGAAATTTCCGCGGTTAATTCTTTGTTTTTTATAATTCTGTTAATAATTCCAGCAAAAACTAAGAGGATGTTACAGGTTTATGTAGCCATCTTGTAAACGTTGTTTAATTTCGCTTGGCGCATAGGGAACAGATTCGATAAATGAAGGGATATCTTGTCGGTTAACACCTCGCATTGACATGGTTTTTTCGCATACCTTCATGTCAATGACATCATAGGCGTCCAGCCTTGAAGCCAATTCAATGAGTTGTCGGTTTTGTTCATAATTTTGGCTTGTAAATAAATCAATGTCAGGACCATGTATGACCATGACGATTTCTAAATCCTCAAAATCTTTCGGATGAGTTTGGGAGACTTCCTCTGCTCTAACTAGTAAGGCCTCAAGCTCCTCAATACTGTGATCAGTAACATCAAATAAATAGCTTTTATTTTCAATCTCCGGCTCGATAATAATGGGCGCCACTTTTTGTAAAAGTACCGTTTCTTTCACAGCGGTACTAGATACGCTGGGTTTATTATCTGTCGCTTCCATTTCTGATTCACATGCGCTTAAACAGAACAATGGCGCTAATATTAAAATACCCTTTAAAAACATAGATATAATCTGATTTGATAGATTCATTTGTTCGCGAGTTAGCCCATTTAGAAATTATGTTTATTATAAATCAATCGCTTAAGGGAACACACTACACAGAGAAAAATTAAATTTATAAAGTTTAATTTTCGTACTTTGAGCTTAAGGCTGATGCATAGGCCAAATTTCCCCAATAACTTGTCTGCTCAGGCACATCAAAACAACTTCAGGTGTGATCTGTTTACCAATAAAATACTTTTTAGTGAATTTATCCGCTTTTAGGTAAAGGCTATAGTCCGCAACTAGGCCTATCACCACGCCTTTATAATATATCCCAAACCAACCAAACATCTTTAGTGACGCTATTAATCCGAAATCCTGAAACACTTCATGTGAAAATGGGATAAACTCACTCATTATCTTATGATAATCCGTTAAGACACCCAAATACATCACGTTAAATTATGAAACTATTAATCCGCAATCTTGCTCGTACTACTACAGAAGCAGAACTCCAGAAAATGTTTGAGACTTACGGGAGAATACAGTCTTGCTCTCTGGTATTAGATAAAGAGACAGGTAGCTCTAAAGGATTTGGTTTTGTCGAAATACCTATGTTAGGTGAGGCGAAAGCAGCAATGAAAGCCCTGAACGGTAGAGAGCTTGATGGTAATAAAATACGTGTAAAAAAAGCAGAAGAAAAAGTGACGAATGAAGAGACAGAGGAACTGGTCTCACAAGATAAGGCTGTACCAATTAAAAGCAAGAACACTAATACGTCAAGCAAATCTGTTTGGGAAAAAAGAACTAAAAAATAATCTGGATAAAACTTATTTCTCTTAATCGTAGAGCTGATTGAAAACACTGTCCGACTACATGCGTTTGTTATGCCTTAGATATATAGAAGTATAGAACAACGCAAAATAGAAATTATACTTCCTATTTTACGACCTCAACTCCCTCAGCTTGTTTAATAGTTTTTGCATCTGAACGCTCGATCATCTTAATAATTGCAGACTGAATTACCTGGTCTTCTCTAGCATCAGACTTACTGTGAAAGTGCTCTTCCATTGGTGCATCACCCTCTTCAGCTACAAACGATACAGCTACTTTCTCAGCTATATCTGTGGTGCTACCTAAATACGATATGGATATTTCAGGGTATCCTTGAAAGCCCATCTTTACCTTTTTCGCAATTCTCTTTTTAGATTTTTCCAAATTCATGCGGAATATTATACATTCTATTAATTAAGCCGACTTTCTTTCCAATATAATTTTTTGCCATTCTTGTGGCCCAGTTTTATGGACTGAGTTACCGTTCACATCAACAGCAACAGTAACCGGCATGTCTTTCACTTCAAATTCATGAATGGCTTCCATGCCTAGTTCTGGAAATGCAATCACTTTAGAATCGGTTATCGCTTTTGAGACTAGATAAGCAGCGCCGCCGACAGCCATCAGATAAACCGCTTTATGTTTTTTGATAGCATCAATACCCATAGGGCCACGTTCAGCTTTGCCGACCATGCCAATTAAACCGGTTTTATCCAGCATCATTTCGGTAAATTTATCCATGCGTGTTGCAGTCGTGGGGCCAGCAGGGCCGACCACTTCTTCGCGCACAGCATCTACTGGGCCTACGTAATAGATAAAGCGGTTTTTAAAATCAACACCGTCGGGCAAGGGCTCACCTTTATCGAATAAGTCCTGAATTTTTTTATGTGCCGCATCACGACCCGTTAACATTCTTCCAGAGAGTAATACAGTTTCTCCTGGTTGCCATTCTTTTATGTCTTCTGAAGTAACTGTGTCAAGGTTTACACGTCGTGCAGATGGGCCGACATCCCAAGTCACTTTAGGCCAGTCATCTAGATTCGGCGGTGTTTGTAATGAGGGGCCTGAACCATCAAGAACAAAATGTGCATGACGCGTTGCTGCACAGTTTGGGATCATCGCTACTGGTTTATTGGCTGCATGAGTCGGGTAATCATTTATCTTTACATCGAGTACGGTCGTTAGTCCACCAAGGCCTTGAGCACCAATACCCAAGTTATTTACTTGCTCAAAGATCTCAAGACGTAATTCTTCAATTTTTGACTTAGCACCACGAGCCTTTAATTCGTGTATATCTACTGGATCCATCAATGACTCTTTTGCCATGACCATCGCTTTTTCTGCGGTGCCACCGATACCAATCCCCAACATACCCGGCGGGCACCAACCTGCTCCCATAGACGGTACTGTTTTGACGACCCAATCAACAATATCATCAGATGGATTCAGCATTACGAATTTGGATTTAGCTTCAGAACCACCGCCCTTGGCTGCGACCTGGATATCGACCTTATCACCCTTGACGATCTCCATATGTATCACGGCAGGTGTGTTGTCACCGGTGTTTTTTCGTGCACCAGCCGGATCAGACATGATGGAGGCACGTAGTTTATTATCCGGATGGTTATAGGCTTTTCTCACCCCTTCGTTAATCATATCTTCTACAGAGAGTTCGGCATCCCATTGCACATCCATGCCGACTTTAATAAATACGGTGACGATACCCGTGTCTTGGCAAATAGGACGATGGCCTTCGGCACACATTCTTGAATTAATTAATATTTGAGCCATGGCATCTTTGGCGGCTTTTGACTCTTCTTTCTCATAGGCCGCATTAACAGCCTGGATAAAGTCTACCGGGTGGTAGTAGGAGATATATTGAAGGGCGTCAGCTACGCTCTCGATCAAGTCATCTTGTTTTATTATTGTCATTTATTATCGTCTCGGTCTGCTTAAGTTCATTAATACAACTATTATAATGTGTTTTTGTCACTTCAGCTTACTACAGGCACAAAAAAGGCGACTAGAAGTCGCCTTGAGTGCTGATGCTAAAAGTGCTTAATTAACGATAGCTACCGGAATTGATTCAAGCTTTGATTGTGCTTTTGAAGCACTCTTTTGAAACGATTCGATCTCATCAAAATTGAGATAACGATAGACATCTGCTGCCATCGGATCCAGATCAGCAGCAAATTCCATGTATTCGTCCATGGTCGGGATATGACCCAAGATAGAAGATACAGCAGCTATCTCAGCAGATGCTAAATAGACATTTGCCCCATCACCCAAACGATTTGGAAAGTTGCGTGTTGAAGTAGACACTACGGTAGATTTTTCTTTAACACGTGCCTGATTACCCATACAAAGCGAACAACCGGGCATTTCTAAATTGGCACCCGTTTTTTCAAATATAGTGTAATAGCCTTCTTCCGTAAGTTGATGTTGATCCATCTTTGTTGGAGGCGATATCCAGAGTTGCGTTGGGATTGCACCACCCACTTTATCTAACATCTTGCCGGCAGCACGAAAATGACCAATGTTTGTCATACAAGAACCAATGAAGACTTCATCAATCTTGGTGCCCGCGACCTCTGATAATGTTTTTACATCATCGGGATCATTCGGGCAGGCTAATATAGGTTCTTTGATTTCATTCAGGTCAATTTCAAAGACCTTGGCGTATTCAGCATCTGCATCAGGTTCCATCAATTCTGGATTTGCAATCCATTCTTCCATGGCCTTTGCGCGACGTTCGAGGGTGCGTGCATCACCATAGTCTTCGCTTATCATCCAACGCAATAACGTTATATTAGATTCTAAGTATTCAATGATAGATTCTTTGCCTAAGCGAATGGTGCAACCACCGGCTGAGCGTTCTGCACTGGCATCTGACAGTTCGAATGCTTGTTCACATTTAAGATCAGGTAATCCTTCAATTTCTAATATACGACCAGAGAAGATATTCTTCTTACCTTCTTTTGCTACGGTCATGTCACCTGACTTAATTGCGGCCAGAGGTATTGCATTAACTAAATCACGTAAGGTAATACCGGGTTGCATTTCGCCTTTAAAGCGTACTAAAACAGATTCCGGCATATCCAGAGGCATAACGCCTGTTGCTGCTGCAAATGCGACTAGGCCAGATCCTGCAGGGAAAGAGATACCTATTGGGAAACGAGTATGCGAATCTCCACCGGTACCGACTGTGTCGGGAAGTAACATACGGTTTAACCAAGAATGAATGATGCCATCACCAGGTCTAAGAGCTACGCCACCGCGGGTCTGGATAAAATCAGGTAGGGTGTGATGTGTAATCTCATCGATTGGTTTTGGATAAGCTGCCGTGTGACAGAAAGACTGCATAACCAAATCGGTAGAAAAACCGAGACAAGCCAGATCTTTTAATTCATCACGCGTCATAGGCCCAGTCGTGTCCTGAGAGCCAACAGTAGTCATTTTAGGCTCGCAGTAAGTGCCAGGTCGAATACCTTCAACACCACAAGCTTGACCCACCATTTTCTGTGCCAAGGTATAACCTTTGCCTGTGTCATTCGCAGGTACAGGTACACGGAATAAATCGCTGGTCTTTAATCCCAATGCTTCACGAGCACGAGTTGTTAAGCCTCGACCAATGATTAATGGAATTCGTCCACCGGCTTGTACTTCGTCAATGATGATGTCTGTCTTTAATGAAAAGTCACAAAGTTCTTCACCGGTTTCAGCATTTTTGACCTTGCCTTCATAAGGGTAGATATCGATAACATCGCCCATGTTCATTTTGCTAACATCACATTCAATCGGTAGGGCGCCAGCGTCTTCCATAGTGTTGAAAAAGATAGGTGCAATCTTACCGCCAAGGCAATAACCACCATCACGCTTATTAGGAATAAATGGAATATCATCGCCCATGTGCCAGAGAACAGAGTTGGTTGCTGATTTACGAGAAGAGCCTGTGCCCACAACATCACCAACATAGGCTAGTGGATGGCCTTTTGCTTTCAATGTTTCGATTTGTTTGATGGAGCCGATTTCACCTGGCTTATCCGGCGTTATGCCCTCACGTTCCATCTTTAACATGGCTAATGCATGTAATGGAATATCGGGTCGCGACCATGCATCGGGAGCGGGTGAGAGGTCATCGGTATTGGTTTCGCCTGAAACTTTGAATACGGTGACTGTTATTTTTTCAGCCAATTTTGGTTTAGAAGTAAACCACTCGGCATCTGCCCATGATTGAATAACTTTTTTCGCATGTTCATTGCCTGCTTCAGCCTTTTCTTGCACATCATGAAATGCATCGAACATTAATAAGGTGTGCGACAGTGCTTCTACAGCCGCTGGTGCCAAAGCGTCATCATCAAGACAGTCAATTAATGCGACGATATTGTATCCACCTAGCATTGTCCCCAGAAGTTCCACTGCTTTGACCTTGTCGATTAAAGGAGACTCTGCTTCGCCTTTGGTAATTGCGGCAAGAAAAGCTGCTTTGACATAAGCTGCTTGGTCAACGCCGGCTGGGATACGATTTGTAATCAGATCGAGGATAAAGTCTTCCTCTCCAGCAGGTGGATTTTTTAGTAATCCTACCAACTCCGCAGTTTGTTCCGGGGTCAAAGGTTGTGGAACGACTCCCTGGTCGGCCCGCTCTTGTACATGTTGACGATAAGCTTCGAGCAAAACAATTCTCCTGTAGTTAATCTCGGCTGGGCACTAACTGAGCGCCCTGTTCGAAGGGCGGCTAGTATAAATGAAGATCTCAATAATGTTTAATCGAATTTTTGACTTATTTTGGTGCAAGCTTAGTGTACTGAATCGATTATTCCACCACCAAGACAGACATCTTCTTTATAAAATACAATGAATTGGCCGGGTGTGATGGCTCTTTGGGATAAGTCAAAACTAACACTACACCTGTCATTTTCAATTTTTTCGATGGTACAGCTTTGATCTGCTTGCCGATAACGGTTTTTTGCGTGACATTTATAGGGAATCTCAGGTATTTCCCCTGAAACCCAATTGATACTTGATGCCGTCAGACCGTGACTGTGAAGCATTGGGTGGTCGTGATCTTGCGCAACGATTAATTCATTTTCTTCTATATTTTTTTGCACGACATACCAGGGCGCATCACTAGCACCTTTGACACCGCCAATACCCAAGCCTTGCCGTTGCCCAAGTGTGTAATAAAACACACCTTCGTGTTTACCGATTATTGTATTGTCGGTTGTTTTAATCGAACCGGGGTCAGGAGGGATATAGCGACTTAGGAACTGACGAAAGGGTTGTTCTCCGATAAAACAAATACCGGTACTATCTTTTTTATCGTGTGTTATTAAGCCTGCTTCTTCGGCACGGTGTCGGACTTCGGCTTTATCGAGTTCTCCTATAGGGAACATCGATTTCTCGAGTTGTTTTTGATTTAAGCGGCATAAGAAGTAACTTTGATCCTTGTTCTGATCGAGTCCTTTTAGTAGCTCGAATGTATCTCCTTGTTGTCGAATACGGGCATAATGGCCTGTAGCAATTTTAGCTGCCCCCAAATTTTCTGCGTGTTCCAGGAATGCCTTAAATTTAATCTCTTGATTACACAAAACATCAGGATTGGGTGTGCGCCCATTTTTGTATTCGCTTAGAAAGTTTTTAAAGACCTTATCCCAATAATCTGAAGAAAGATCGACAGTGTTTAAAGGGATATCAAGCTTGTCGCAAACCATCATGGCATCTTCTACATCGGTCTCCCATAAACAAGCGCCATCTTCAGATGTGTCATTCCAGTTTTTCATGAATAAGGCCTCGACTTCATAACCTTGTTCTTTCAATAGCATTGCCGTTACCGATGAATCGACCCCACCGGAAATACCAACGATAATTTTATTGTCAGAAATTTTATTCACTGTTGAGGGAATGATGAATTAAATCGAGAGGATAACTCTTGCCACTAATGTAATCTTTAATGCAACGTGTAACCAGAGGACTGCGCATTCGCTCATGTTCTTTTTCAATTTCATCTTCTGTTAACCATGCGGCGCGAACGATGCCGTCATCAAGTGCTTGTCCTTTATGTTCCTTGATGCAGTGACCATAGAAACAAAAACGTAAATAAGTAATGTCTGCCTGATGCGGGTTAGGATAAAGATAAACACCGACTAATGATTTTGGTTCAAACTCCCAAGCGGTTTCCTCCATGACTTCACGCTTGATGGCTTCAATCAATGATTCACCTTGTTCAAGGTGTCCAGCGGGTTGGTTGAATACGAGATTGCCATTGATCGATTCTTCAACAAGTAGAAAACGACCATCTTGTTCAGCAATTGCTGCAACAGTCGTATTTGGTTTCCACTGCATTATGTATTCCTTGGCATTTAGATGTAGGTTAGATAAATAGTGTTACTTCTATGGATGTGTCAGAGCCTGAAAAATCGTGTTATCCGCTTTTGCTGTCTTTTTTTATTTTCACTATGTCTGGGTTATCCCAGCTACCCTTAATGCTGTATTGATATCGTAAAATTTGATCTATTTTATCTGGGATTGATTTAAATAATTCGCCAGTAAGATAAATAACGGCACCTACTCCGATACCTATAGGGCCAAATAATGCGCTGGCGACAGGCAAACTGTTAGAAACCTTGGGTGTTATGGTTGCAATCTGATCATAATCTTCTGTGACGAACCCGGTTCGTCCACTGACAATGATATTTGCAGCGGGGCCAATTAATTCTAGGTCGTTTGTATAAGCATGACCTTGATCCATATTAAAGTTTCCACTGATACTATCGAATGCAAATCCTTTGTTGAAAAGGTCGGTAAAATCAAGGGAAAGTCTTCTGGGTAAGGTTTGAATACTCAGAAGACCAAATAGTCGGCCAGCAGATGGGTTGATGTCGAGGATTTGGCCTTTATCAATTCTCATGTCGAGCTCGCCAATGATCTTCTCCATAGAGAAATTCATTGGCGTGTCCATCCAGTTTGCATTCATTTCAATTGTTGTTTGACCCTCTTGAATATTGGCAGAGTCATAATTAAAAGTAGCGAGCATAGTTTCAATTGAATTAGATTCTAACTTGGCATAAAACTCGGAACGGTCAACACCATCTATACGCATCCACTCACCGTTTGCTGTAATATTAAAACCGGGTTTGGAAATACTTAGCTTGCTAATATTGACGCCATTTTCAACATTGTTAGTTTGCAATTCAAGTTGCCCGAGTTGATTGTCTTTATACTTGAAGTTTTCAATACTGACATCTAATTCGGGTAAGTTATTAATTTCGGACTGATTTGAATTTTGCTCGGTATCATTTCCACGCAATGACAGTGATTCTAAATTAATATGTAATTTATTTTTTTGATTATTATTTACATTCAGTAGTTGAGCGTGCCCTTTAATTTCTGCGCTATCGAAATAAATCTTCCAACCATCGATCGGATTACTTAATTTTATATTTACGTTATTAAAATCATTTCCAATGATTCGTAATTCGTCTACATTGAAATCTCCCACTATCCTTGGTGAAGATTCTGCTTCAATCTTTTGTGATTGCGCAATATTGTCTAAAGCAATAATGTCTATCCACTCAGATAATTGTAGTTTTTCGATCTTCCCTTGAATTGATATGTCACTTGGATCTGATGTTTTATCATGTTGTTGACCTAGGCCGACAAGTATATTTTTAACCATCAAGTTCTTGCGATTGTCAACAAAGACATCAGTAAAGAACAGGTCGTCAAAGTTAAAATTAATTTCATTAATCAACTTGTCTACTAAACTAGTAGATATTGTTAATGGACGTGTTTCTTGTTTTTCTTTGCCGAAGGGATAAGGCAGGTTTATTTCAATCCCATTTAAGTCAGAATGAAACGCAACTTTTTTCTGACCATCACTTTTTGACTTTTTAATGTTAACAGTCCATTTACTTTCACCTTCAAAATAATTACTTATACTCTTGCCCGTTTCACTGAATGAGGGGAAGAAACTGCCAAGTTGATTAACAATGAAAGCCTTGGTAGCTATACCAGATAATTCATAGTTTTCAGAATAAGGTCCATCTTGTTCAGTCAAGGGAATGTTTAGCGATATTGGGACACCGTTGTACAGAGCATTAATATTACTTCCCCAAACCTCTTCATTAGTGAAATTAACTTGGCCATCTACATTTTCAAGACCAATGCCAGGCATATCAGACTCTATCGTCGTGTCAGCGAGTTTGATCAAGCCTTCAACGCTTGTTGGTTTATTACTGAAAGGAATACCGAGTTTTAAATCGAGTTCAAAGCTACCTACGATACTTTCCACTGATGTACGTAGAGATTTATTTTCATTCAAGGGACTTTGAGCAATGAAAAGGCGTGCATCGCTTGTATGTCCAGCGAGTGAGCCGGTTATATCCATATGGTTGTTGTTGCCGCCCAGATTTTTTATCTCAGCTGAGATGTTATCAATTTTTGCATCAAAGATATAAGCAGACGGAGATGTGATGGTGAGGTCATCATTATTTATAATCAGTTCAGCAGTAAGATTATCTATAACTGGCCATTTTTCATTATATTCAAGCGTCGTGTTTTCAATATTAATGAGTGTCTTGAAATGCCCTTCAGCATTATTAAATGGATAGTCGCTGAGGTAACCATGAAAGAGTAAATCGCCGGATAAAAATTTACCGCCAACCAGCGCATTATTGAACCAGGCATGTAATTTTGGACTAGTTTGTTTTGGTACATAAGCAGGTATGTTTTCTATGCTCGTTTCATCGACATGCATTACCATATCAACAAAGGGTGATTTTTTGTCAAACCTGATTTTTCCAGATGAGCTTATCGATATGTCTAAAGACACTATGTTCAGATTGTGAATGATTAGTTCAGCTGTTTCACTATTAATCAATTCTAGATTAGCGTTTAGATCTGAAAAAGAAAGTGGGTCTTCATAAAGAGAGCCAAGCTTGATTCTAGAAGATGAACTATTGACTTGAATATTAAATTTTTCACTATTGGCAGAAAGTGAACCTTGAAGTCCAGATATAAAATGACTCTCATTGTTAGAGATAAACTCAAGGTTATCGAATGCAGTTTTAAATTGAAACGGGTTATTATCTTCTGAGTCAGGTTGATAACTTATATTTAAGTCTATAAGTTCGCCTTTGAATGTTTGCTGCTCAAATACGTTTTTGATATTTTCAGGAATGACATTAGCAGCAAGTATAAACGGTAAAAATTCCTCTAGATTCAGATAAGAAAAATAACCATTATATTGATTATTATCGTTGGAATCTTTTTCAATCAGTAATTGGTGGGTCGAAGTTGGCCAAACATTGTTTGCCGTTTGTAGTTCATCAATTTTTATATTCAATAACCAGTCTTTGTATTGAATACGCTTGCCAAATAAATTTAAAGCTACATTGTTTACCGGCAGTCTATAATTTTCAGTAGATAGTAAAAAAGAGGAGTAGTTTAATTCGCTATTAAAATCAATTAATTTGGATTGTTCCCATGTTGTCCATAGCTTGATGTTTGCGACACCACCGATACTTTTAATTTGAAAATCATTCAGCAGGTCAGTTGGATTAAATTTTTCTGTTTCGACATAAACTGAGCCACTCCATTCGGGTGTCAATATATTGCCTCTCACATCCATCTTTACGCTTAAAAATTGTCCGAGTTGTTCTGGCAGAGTGACATCTGCTTCAATTTGTACGCGTTGTTTGTCTGTCTTTAATTGAATTCTAACCGCTGAGAATTGTGTTTCTTTATTGGGTGACTTTTCGTCATGCCATGCTACAGAGGCATTCTCGAGGATGATGTGCTTCTGTTTTAAAAGCCAACCTGACAATGCTGAACTTTTACTTGAATCGGCATTAAAGTCTGGATCATTATCACTGCTGATAGATAGTGAGCCATCATGACGTCGTGAAATACTGAGGTCTAGACCAGAAACAGACAGGTAGTTTGGTATAATTTCACGTGCTCTGAGACTGGCAACAAGATCTATGCCTATATGGGCAGAGTCTAGCTTGGTAATCAGTTTGCTATTATCTTGCGTATAAAGGTCGATATTTTCCAGATACAGATTGGGTGACCACCCTTGCCACTCAGCATTTATCCCTTCTATAACAACCGGGTGTTCCATCTGTTTGCTGACCCAAGATTGTATTTCATTGTTATAGCTACCAATCTCAGGTAATGCCAGGCGAACGACTGTGACCAAAACGGCAGCGTTAAGGATGATGAATGCAAATGCATACCAGAAGAAATGGTATAGACCTGTAAGAATTCTATTTAACATTAAAAATAAATTAAAGCAGGACGATGTCGTATTGCTCTTGTGTATAAAAAGTTTCTACTTGAAAATTAATCGGTCTGCCAATAAACGCCTCTAACTCTGCCACACTGGTAGATTCATCATCTAATAGCATGTCGACAACACGTTGTGAGGCAACGACCAATAGTTTATTTGCATCAAATTGTCGTACTTCACGTAAAATTTCTCGAAATATCTCATAACAAATAGTTTCAGATGTTTTAATTGATGCTCTGCCATCACAAGTAGGACATGTTTCACAGAGAATATGTTCCAAACTTTCTCTAGTTCTTTTTCGAGTCAATTGCACCAGCCCGAGTGAAGTTAGTTCGCTCAAGCTTGTTTTGGAATGGTCTTTTTCGACATTTTTTTCAAGAGAACGTAATACTTGACGACCATGTTCAGGGTCCTTCATGTCGATAAAATCTATAATGATTATGCCGCCAAGATTCCTTAAGCGAAGTTGTCTGGCAAGAGTATGCGCCGCTTCAAGATTAGTTTTGTAGATGGTTTCTTCCTGATTACGATGACCAACAAAGGCACCCGTATTGACATCTATCGTGGTCATGGCTTCGGTCTGGTCGATAATTAAATAGCCGCCAGATTTCAAAGGGACCTTCCTACTAAGCGAACGTTGTATTTCATCTTCCACTGAATACAAATCAAGAATAGGGTGGTCACCCGTGTAATAATCAATCCGGGCAAGGAATTCAGGAATAAAATGTTTGGAAAATTCCATCACTCGTTGGTAGGTTTCTTTTGAATCGATACGCACCTTCTCAACTTCAGAATGGACTAAATCGCGCATGGTCCGCATCACCAATGGTAAGTCTTCATAGACAATACTCGGTGGAAACGTATTTTTTGCGCGTACCATGATTGATTCCCATATTTTCCTGAGAAATTCTATGTCTTTGCAGATATCTTCATCAGGCACATGTTCCGCAGCCGTTCTGAGAATAAAACCACCTTTTTTTAATATTTCAGATTCGCGTAATGCACTATGCAGAATGACATTATCTTCGTTGCCGACAGCGAGTTTTTCGATACCAGACATGTAGCCTAAAATAACATTCCTGAGTCGTTCGCGTTCTTCTTCATTCTCAATTCGCTGAGAGATGCCAATCGAAGGGAAATCCGGCATGAAAACGATATAACGTGATGGTATTGAAAGACGGGTTGTTAGTCGTGCCCCTTTACTGCCAATCGGATCTTTAATAACTTGAACAAGAATGTCTTCTCCTTCATTGATAACCGATTCAATCGGTTGTATCTGCTCCGCTTCTTTCTTTTCATGGTCATATTCAGCATTGTTAGCAACGATATCTGAAGAATGTAGAAAACCGGTGCGTTCAAGCCCAATATCTATAAAAGCTGCCTGCATGCCGGGCAACACCCTTGAGACTCGGCCTTTAAAGATATTGCCTACCAGACCACGTTTTTGGGTTCGCTCGATATGAACCTCCTGCAAGACGCCATTATCAACAACGGCAACGCGTGTTTCTTGCGGGGTTACATTTATCAGGATTTCTTCACTCATGATGATTTGTGTTCTTATGGCTGTAATATGTTAATACATAAGAACATTATCATATCATTAACTTGTTCTAGATGTGGTCAATAAAGTGTGAAAAAACAAGGGTCTCAAGCATACTGTTTAATTGTACAAATGAGGATAAAATGATCCATTATGGATTTTAATAAATTCACAGAATTTCTCCCGCCAGAGGCAGTGTTGCTATCTGAAGAGTCTAAACGAGTCTACGAGTGTGACGCTTTATCGGCACACAGGGTTATGCCTGCTTGTGTTGTTTTGCCCGATACAGTCGAGCAAGTTCAGGCAATATTGTCATATTGCTATTCGAGCGATATTCCTGTGGTTGCGAGAGGTGCTGGAACCGGTCTCTCAGGCGGGGCGATGCCTCATGCAGAAGGGGTGCTATTGAGCCTGGCTAAATTTAATAAAATCCTAGAGATTGACCCAATTCAGAGATCAGCTCGGGTACAACCGGGTGTGCGTAATTTGGCTATTTCTGAAGCAGTTAAATCATTCTGCCTTTATTATGCCCCTGACCCTTCATCTCAAATTGCCTGCACTATTGGAGGAAATGTCGCTGAAAATTCAGGTGGGGTTCATTGCTTGAAATATGGCCTGACTGTACACAACATACTGCAATTGAAAATCGTTACCATCGAAGGCGAATTAATTACTATCGGGAGCCATGCATACGATTCAGCAGGTTATGATTTACTAGCCTTGTTGACTGGTTCAGAAGGGATGTTGGGTGTGATAGTCGAAGTCACTGTGAAGCTCATCCCAAAAGCACCATTTAGCAGAGTTTTATTGGCTGCGTTCGATGATATTGAAAAAGCCGGTAATGCCGTGGCTGGCGTTATAGCGAAGGGAATTATTCCTGCTGGATTTGAAATGATGGATAAGGCGGGTGTTCGAGCCGTCGAAGACTTTGTTCATGCAGGTTACCCAATCGATGCTGAAGCGATATTGTTATGCGAGCTGGATGGTACTGAAGAAGAAGTGCAAACAGGCTTATTGGAAGTTGAAAGTTTATTGAAGCAATACGGTGCTATTGAAGTCCGTGTTGCAAGAGATGAAGCAGAATCAGAACTATTCTGGGCGGGTAGAAAAGCAGCCTTTCCAGCAGCAGGTCGAATTGCACCAGATTATTATTGTATGGATGGGACTATTCCGAGAAAGCATATCGCTGAAGTGCTGGCGGGTATTAATGCCCTGTCAAAAAAATATAAACTCGATGTTATTAATGTATTTCATGCGGGAGATGGAAATCTACACCCGTTGATTCTTTATGACGTTGCGGTCCCCGGGGAATTAAAACGTACTGAAGCATTTGGCAGTGAAATCCTCCAGCTATGTATTGCTATGGGTGGGACGATAACGGGCGAACACGGTGTAGGGATAGAGAAGATAAATGAAATGTGTATTCAGTTTGATGACGATGAGCTTGAACAATTTCATGCAGTGAAGACTGCGTTTGATACAAAAGGTTTATTGAATCCCGGTAAAGCCGTACCAACATTAAATCGTTGCGCAGAATTTGGTGCAATGCATGTGCATCGAGGTAAGGACAAATTTCCCGAGTTGGAACGTTTTTAAGCCGCTTTTGTCTTATCAGTGGTCATGTCGGCTATAACGACACAATCCCGGCCATTAGCTTTTGCTTTATAAAGAGCCTTATCCGCATAGGTTAAAAATTCATCGGAAGTTTTGCTGTCATCCGGGACGCAAGTAGCACACCCAATGCTGACACTGATCGCAACATGGATCTCAATTTCTGATTCAGTATTATATTTTAAAACGCTCGACCTGATTTTTTCTCCTATCTCATATGCATCAGCCTCTGACGTATTCGGTAAGACAATAACAAATTCATCACCACCATACCGACAGAGCACATCCGATGATCGATGTAAGTGAGAGCCGAATAACTTGACCAGATCAATCAGGCATGTATCACCTGCCTGATGGCCATTAGTATCATTAAGCGTTTTAAAGTTGTCTACATCGACGATTAAAAGTGACAAATCGGATTTAAATCTCATACCTCGGAACCACTCATTTTTCATGCATTCGTCGAGATACAATCTATTCTTGGCTCCGGTAAGAGGATCCGTAATAACGCTATTTTGTAATTTATTATTTGTCTCAGATAGTTCATGTGATAAATCAAGAAGTTTGTTTTGCATTTCTGAAATGCGATGCATTGCATTGAGTTTCGCATTGAGTACTATCTGGCTGACGGGTTTAACTAGGTAATCATCGCCTCCAGACTCTATACCTTTGGAAAGGTTTTCATCATCTGCAAATCCCGTTAAAAATATTATCGGAATCCATTTATTAATGTCATCGGCACGAATTTTTTCTGCAACTTCGAATCCTGTTAGTTCGGGCATTTCGACATCAAGTAATACTAAGTCGGGGTTTTCTGAAAAATATAATGACAAGGCCTCTTTACCATCACGCGCGGGGATTACCTCATGTCCGGAATTCTTTATGATCTTTGATGTAGTTAGCATCATTGTCAGAGAATCTTCTGCGAGTAGTACTTTCATAGCAATCTACCAGACTATAGTAGTAGAATTATAATTTTAAACGTAATGAGTTTCATACCGAGTGTTTCGGCTAAAATCAGAAAAAACTTTAGCAATAAGCTTAATATTTTATGTTCAGTGCATATATTTGACTTATATGGCTACATTCCTCAACAATATCAATAATCTGGCAAGTACATGAAAGAGAAAGTTGATTCTATTAAAGGGCATGTTCTGAATGCCGTTGAGCAGAGTAAGCCGCTCAAGATAGTGGGTGGTAACAGCAAGGAATTTTTGGGAAGAGCCACGACAGGGACATTAGTCGATATTTCTGATTACAGTGGAATTATAAGTTATGAACCTACGGAGCTCTTTATTACAGCCAGAGCCGGAACGTTACTTAGTGATATTAATAATACTCTTTCAAAGCAGGGGCAAATGCTGGCATTTGACCCGCCCAATATTTCCGATAAAACAACAATCGGTGGTGTAGTTGCAACTGGTTTGAGTGGATCTCGACGTCCTTATAGTGGCTCAGTTCGAGATTATATTTTGGGTATTCGTTGTATTAATGGACTGGGTAAGGAGCTCACCTTTGGTGGGCAGGTAATGAAGAATGTTGCCGGTTATGATTTATCGAGATTGATGACCGGTGCATTTGGAACTTTGGGGATTATTCTTGAAGTTTCAATCAAGGTCGTGCCAATTCCGGAGATAGAGATTACCTGCAGTCGTTCAATGACAAAAGAAAAAGCACTGGCGAAAATGCTGGAGTTATCCGGACAGGCCATTCCTCTCACAGCAAGTTGTTATGATGGCGAAATGTTCTATATCAGGTTATCGGGAAATGAAAATAGTGTAAGAGCAACGAGTAAGGAAGTTGATCTTGATATAGAGGAGCAAGGATTTAATTTGTGGAATGAATTGCGTGATTATAAGGCGCCTATTTTTAATTCAGATATTAATACCTGGCGGGTATCTGTTCCGACGACTGCGAATCCTGATATAGGGGATGATCCATATTTAGTAGACTGGGGTGGAGGCTTGTATTGGCTTAACTCTGAGCGTCCTGCTAAAGAAATATTTGATTTGGCACGAGAAGCCGGTGGTAGTGCAATGCTTTTTCGTGGGTCTGTTCAAGATCAGAATATGTTTCAACCATTATCAAATGGATTATTATCGCTGCATAAAGGTTTAAAGAAAGCTTTTGACCCACACGGGATATTAAACCCTGGAAAGATGTACGCGTCGTTTTAAAAATATGCAAACATTTATAGAAGAATCGATTAGTAACACATCAGAGGGAAAAGAGGCTGAGCGTATTCTTCGTTCATGCGTCCATTGCGGATTTTGCAATGCGACTTGTCCGACATATCAATTATTGGGCGATGAACTGGATGGGCCAAGAGGACGTATTTACCTGATTAAGTCAATGCTTGAAGGCGAAGCCAGCACGAAGCAAACGATGTTGCACCTTGATCGATGTTTGACCTGCCGGGCATGTGAAACAACCTGTCCATCGGGTGTTGAATATGGAAAGTTGCTCGATATTGGACGAGATCATATTCATCAGAAAACATCACGTCCATGGAATCAGCGACTTTATCGTTTTTTGATTACACAATCATTCCCGTATAAAAAAAGATTCAAGCTTTTGCTAAAACTTGGACAATCTTTTCGTTTTTGTTTGCCTGCAAAATTAAAGAGCATGATCCCTGTTAAAGTAAATCAGGCCGAGCTTACAGATATAAAAATTCATTCACGAAAGGTCATATTATTTTCTGGCTGTGTTCAACCTGCGTTAGCGCCCGGAATAAATCAGTCCGTGACAAAAGTTTTAGATGCTCTTGGTGTTTCTGTTGTTGAAGTCAAGAATGAACAATGTTGCGGTGCTTTAAGTCACCATCTCACGGCAACAGATCAAGCCTTATCCTTTATGCGGAAAAACATTGATCTGTATTGGTCAGCGATTGAACAAGGTATTGAAGCTATTATCGTGTCAGCCAGTGGTTGCGGCGTTCACATAAAAGAATACGGTTATTTATTGCGAGAAGATGAACAGTACGCTGCCAAGGCAGCAAAAATATCTGCAATGACAAAAGACATCTCTGAATTTGTGTCAGAGTTTGAATTAGAAAAATTAAAAATTGATATTTCAAGAAATGTGGCATTTCAAAGCCCATGTACATTGCAGCATGGGCAAAAATTGGGTGGTGTTACTGAAAGACTATTGCAGCGGCTAGGGTATGCTCTGGCACCTGTACCGGATGCACATTTATGCTGTGGGTCTGCTGGTGTTTATTCTTTACTGGAAGAAGATATATCAAACGAGTTACGAGGAAATAAGATTGAGAACCTTATGCAGGGTGCACCGGAAATGATTCTTACAGCCAATATCGGTTGTCTCAAGCATCTACAGCAAAAAAGCCCAGTACCGGTAAAGCACTGGATAGAAGAAGTCGCTGCATCAATTACTTAATGCAGCGACCTGTGATTTATGTGTTGGTGTAAGTATTTTGTATGAGTCTGATAGGCTATTCGATTATTAACATTCCAGATTCTTCATCATTTCCTGTCCCAGACCCAGTGTTTCCAACATCGCTAGCATCACCAAAGATATCGTCATAACCGGTAGCTGGCGGTTCACCATCGTGAATGAGAAACTCACGTTGTTGTAAATAGGCTTCACGTGTGAACGAATAACGGTCAAGCGCTGCTTCGTCACGAATCTTAGTTGCTTCAAGTAAGTTAGCACGTGTATTTACAGCGCTTAGAGCGCTAATCGGGGCGAAAATTAAACCTTGCATATAAAAGAACGGATTTAACAGAGTGCTTGGCACTTGATCTGTTATGTCACGTGTTGTTGTTGGCGCGATTAGATAGAGATAAGAGCCTTGATCTACACCCCAAGTAGCGAGTGTTTGGCCAAAATCTTCAACATTATGCGGCATGCCAATCGGGGTGGAAACATCAAATAGACCTGCAATACCAAATGTTGAATTATAGGTAAAACGAAGTATATCAGTTATTCCCTGATGAACTTTCCCTTGCAAAAAATCATTCAAGATGACATTTAAGTAGCCTAGGTTATTGAAAAAGTTAGTTACGCTGGTCCTGACGGGTACCGGAAGTGTATCGACATATTTCTCTGCTATTGGCTTTATAAGATGTTTATCAAGTGTTTCAGTGACATTAAAGACCACGCGGTTTGCTGGCTCTAACGGGTCATTATCGCCAATGGTCTCACTATTTTGAGTCGTAGCACACCCTGTCATTAGTGACAGAATCGCAGTGAGGATCAGGAGTTTTGGTAATTTAAATAAATGGCTTCCAGTCATTTTTTACTCTCTCTTGCAGTTCGAATATGTTGTTATTTTATTTCGGCAAATATTGACATACCTTAAGGCTGGAAACAATTTTTAATATCGATTTTGCAAATTATTTTGGCTGCAAGTCACTGATTTTTTCTTTCAAGCTGTCTATCAATGCATCAAAACCTTTTTCCTTGATGATCGCGGAATAATCGGCTCTTTTCAAAGATAAATCGTTGATGCCATTAGCGATGACGCTAATTATTTTCCATCCGTCATCATCATTTTGAACAATATAATTGAATGATACAGGCTCATCATTAGTACGAACAAACTCTGTTTTTGCCATGAATCTATTTTCCTTCATTTGCTCAATGGACAGATTTTTAAAATATTCTCCACTGAAGGAATCAAATCGATCCACATAAGTTGATATCGTCAAACGGTTAAATAAATCTATAAAATCTGATTGAGACTGTTCCTCTAGCGATTTCCAGTGCCTGCTTAATATCACTTTAGCTATTAGTGGAGAATTGAAATGAGTAATCACGGCTTCTTCCATGAGGTCATATCGTTCTTGAAAGCTTTTAGTGTCGGCATCCTCCATGATGGTCAGCAAGGAGGCATGTAATTCATCAACAGGGGCATAGATCGCCTGTTCTTGTTCTATTTCAGCCCAAAGTAGGCAACTAAAAAAGGTCAGGCTGATAAATATCGTTGTTTTTAACAGATGTCTAAGCTTTAGAATCATTTATTTAATCCGTTGTTAGTTATACATAATTCAGGCAAACCAGTTTGCTTCGAGTTCATACAATAAATATTGTGTCGTGATAAAACTTTAGAGGGGGTTAAATCAAGTTTGTTGCATTATGAGGCCTAATTATAATGGCGATCTTTCCAAACCGCACCTTTCCCAAAATAATAATGAAATGCAGAACTCCATGTCATCAGCAGATAAAGAGTACCTACCAATGGTAAAGAAAGTGAATATAGGGGATTCATTGAATAGTAGCGTAGCGTCGGTAGATAACATGCGGCTTGTATTCCGAGTATTACTAGACCAACAATTATTAAATTTATTTGTGCTTGCAACAATGCCGCAATGGGTAAGGCAAATGCAGCGATCATCAATATAGTACAAACCATTAGCAGCAGTGGAGAGTAGAGCAGTTGAGTATAGGCAGTTCGAGTCACCATTTGCCAGATCGTTGATAGCGAATTATATGGACGAATGCTGATCGCTGAGTGAGTAAGCCCCATCCAGATTTTATTTCCGTCTTGCTTAACTTGTTTTGCTAATGAGCAATCATCAATTAACGCATCTTTAATGCAATCAAAGCCACCTAATTTTTCTAGAACAGATGATTCCAGCAAGATACAGCCGCCTGCAGCAGCAGCGATTGAGGAGCTAGGTTTGTTAGAGAGATGAAATGGATAAAGTAATTTAAAAAAGAATATAAAGGCTGGCATTAAGCCTTTTTCCCAGCTCGATTCCATTTTTAGATGAGCCATTAAGGAGAGCATTTTTAAGTCATCATTCTGCGCCTTTCTTATCAGTGTCGGGATTAGTCCAGGCTTTAAAACAATATCAGCGTCTAATAGTAAGAGATAAGGTGTTTTTATGAGTTGACGACCTTGTTCCAGAGCCCACAATTTACCACTCCAACCATCAGGTAATGGTGTCCCGGAGACGATTTGCAGGTTTTTTAAATTAACCGTAAGGGCTTTTTCAACAGTTCTATCGGTAGATTGGTCATCTACCAGGATTATGTTTAATTCATTTCCTTGATCTTTCAGCCCAGTAAGTGTCTGGCTGATTGTTTCTGCCTCATCTCTGGCAGGGATAAGGACAGTGACATTGGATAAACCGAGATTTTCTATTGATTGGCTATCGAGTGATTCTCGCGTACTCCAGGGACGCCAGGGTAATAGTAGTATTGCGAGCCATATAAGCAATCCTGGCATTACTGCCAGGAGTGTTAGTTCCATGAACCTAGATTCCTTGGTTGGACTGCTTGTAGAGTAGTTCTGTTTGTTAGGCTGGCGTAGAGAAAAAATGAGCTAATGGTTATTCCCTTAGTGGATTTTTTCACATAGTCAGGCGGGCAAACAGTGTTGCTATACATGCAGTAGCATCTTCAATTTGAGGACAAATGTTAATTGCGGCAATGTTTTTATTATCATCAATATGACAATACAAACTCGTAGCGGTCAACTGCGGAATATAGGTTTAAGCTACTTGCTTGCTACTACCGCAACTCTTGGTTGCTTTAGTTTCCGCAACCAGTTTTGGTGCGATTACTTCTTCTTTGTATAGGGTAGGTAGCTCAGGAGCCATTTCACCGTCGGTCTTAGGGCCTTTCAGGAATACACCCAATGCTTTAAATGGATGATTAACCGTATCATTGACAGCGGTAGCTTCGAAACCGCAATGAACCATACAGTTATCACATTTTGGATTTTTCCCAGTACCATAATTCGCCCATTCGGTTTCTTCCATTAAGCCAGCAAATGTTGGTGCATAGCCTTCGCCAACTAACAGGTAGCAAGGTTTTTGCCAGCCAAAGACATTACGGGTCGGGTTGCCCCAAGGTGTGCATTCATAAGTCTGGTTTCCGGCCAGGAAATCGAGATACAGAGATGACTGATTAAAACGCCACTTTTTACCAATGCCCAGTTTAAATAAATCGCGAAAAAGCTGCTTACTCTCAGTCTTTTTCAGGAACACATCCTGTTTAGGTGCTCTTTCGTAGTGATATCCTGGTGAAATTGTGACAGCTTCAACACCTAATTCCATTGCCATATCCATGAACTCGGCTACTTCTTCGGCGGGCTCATTCTGGAACAAGGTACAGTTGATAGTGACACGGAAACCCTTTTCAATAGCCAGTTTGATTACGCTTATGCATTTTTCGAAGACACCTTCCAGACAAACCGAAGCGTCATGGCGTTCTTTGTTGCCATCCAGATGAATTGAAAAGGTCAAATAGGGGGATGGCGTGTATTCGTCGATATGTTTCTTTAGCAGTAGTGCATTGGTGCAAAGATAGACAAATTTCTTACGCTCAATATAGCCATTTACTATTTGAGTCATTTCCTTGTGAATCAATGGCTCGCCACCAGCGATAGAGACGACGGGAGCGCCACATTCATCAATGGCGTTCATGCACTCATCATAACTTAGGCGTTTATCGAGAATTTCTTTTGGATAATCGATCTTGCCACAACCAGCACAGGCCAGATTACAGCGGAATAAGGGCTCCAACATTAATACTAGTGGGTATTTTTTTACACCACTGAATTTCTTACCGAGTATATATTTACCCATTCTGTATTGCTGAATAAGAGGGACACCCATTTAAACGACTCCAGATTATTTAGTTAAATAGCGATTTTCGATGTTATTTTTTTGTACTACAACACTAAAACACGTCAAGATAAGTGATGTGTGAGTGAATGTACAGCCTGTGTTTTACTTAATTTTTAACATTACCGCAGGTATTACTTTATAGCCCTAAATCATTGATCTTCTTGCATGCCTCTTTGTCACTATTCATAATGGAATCATTTTAAAGCTAATAAGTAATGAATAACGACATTAACACACCACTTTTAGACCAGATTGATTGTCCTTCAGACCTAAGAAAGCTGCCTGAATCGCAATTAGAACAGCTTGTCGAAGAACTTAGATTATTTTTGCTACACTCTGTAAGCAAGAGTGGTGGCCACTTTGCAGCGAGTTTGGGGGTGACTGAACTCACTGTTGCCTTACATTATCTCTATAACACACCAGATGATCGTCTGGTTTGGGATGTGGGTCACCAAGCTTACATCCATAAAATACTGACAGGCAGAAAAGATCAATTACATAGCATTCGTCAGTGGGAAGGTTTAACGCCGTTCCCTAAACGTGGCGAAAGTGAATATGATGCCTTTGGCGTTGGTCATTCCAGTACATCTATCAGCGCCGCACTGGGGATGTCTATTGCAGCAGCGCGAACAGGTTCAGACCGAAAATCTGTCGCGATTATTGGCGATGGGAGTATCACTGCCGGAATGGCTTTTGAGGCTTTAAATCATGCCGGTGCTTTACATAGCGACCTATTGGTTATCTTGAACGATAACAATATGGCCATTTCACCGAATGTAGGCGCATTATCAAATCGTTTTGCACAATTATTATCTGGAAAGCTTTATACCAGCGTCCGTAGTAGTAGTAAGAAAGTGTTATCAAATATACCGAGTGCACTTGAGATAGCGAAGCGCGCTGAAGAACATGTTAAAGGCATGATTAGTCCTGGTACGCTGTTCGAAGAATTTGGGTTCAACTATATCGGACCAGTAGATGGCCATGATTTGCATGCTTTAATTGCTACATTAAAGAATATTCAAGAACTTAAAGGCCCTCAGTTTTTACACATAATCACCAAAAAAGGTAAAGGCTATGCGCCGGCGGAAGACGACCCGGTTAAATATCATGGCGTAACACCATTTGATCCGCATAAAGGGATTATTCCTTCGGGCAAACCGGCATCGAGCCCGACCTATAGTAAAGTATTTGGTGATTGGGCTTGTGACATGGCCAAGCAAGATCATCGTTTCGCGGCAATTACACCAGCGATGCGTGAAGGTTCAGGCTTGGTACAATTTGAAAAAGAGCACCCGGATAAATATTTTGATGTGGCAATAGCAGAACAACATAGTGTCACTGTTGCAGCTGGTATGGCGTGCGATGGTTTAAAGCCGGTTGTTGCGATCTATTCTACGTTCTTACAACGCGCCTATGATCAATTGATACATGATGTTGTGGTTCAGGAATTACCGGTACTGTTTGCGATTGACAGAGCCGGTTGCGTAGGCGCCGATGGACCGACACATAATGGTTCTTATGACCTGAGTTTTATGCGTTGTTTGCCGGGGATGGTCATTATGGCACCAGCAGATGAAAACGAATGTCGACAGATGTTATATACCGGTTTTAAACTTGATCAACCGGCTGCGGTTCGTTATCCGCGCGGTACTGGTCCTGGTGTTGATATCGAGAAGGAAATGACCGCATTACCCATTGGTAAAGCTGAGCTCAGACGTAAGGGCAAAGGTTTGGCTATCTTGGCATTTGGCACCATGGTTGAACCTTGCGAACGTATTGCAGAAGAACTCGATGCAACCATCGTTAATATGCGATTTGTTAAACCTATTGATGAAATGCTTATTATCGAGATGTGCGGAGATCATGATCTGATTATTACTGTTGAAGAGAATGCCATATCAGGTGGAGCAGGTGGAGCAGTAAATGAAGTGATTGCAGCACACGGTATTAAACAAAAGACTGCTAATTATGGTTTACCAGACAGGCTACTGCAGCACGGTTCCAGAGATGACATGTTGAGAGACGCCAAGCTAGACTATGATGGGATCCTTGATTTTATTACTGAGCAGATGGATGAATCTGAGAGAGAACAAGTAGCAAGTAGCGCTTAAGTAATTTTGAATTCAGCCGATATTTATTCAAGTTTTGAATAAAGGACTATAGTCGGATGGAAATCACACCAGAAATAGCAAAAAATAATATTCTGATCGTTGAAGATGCAATCTCAATGCGACATACCATTAAAGCTTCACTACGAGCGCAAGGCTTCAGGAGTTTGATTGAAGCAGGTGATGGTCAACAAGCACTAAAATTGATGAAAAGTAAAAAGATTAATTTGGTGATTTGTGACTGGGTGATGCCCATTATGTCTGGTCCTGAATTATTCGAACAAATACAAACTGATAAAAAATACAAAAATATACCTTTCATCCTACTCACCGGCAACGATCAAAAGGACAGTGTCACTGAAGCACTTAAGATAGGGATTAAACACTATGTTGTGAAACCCTTTAATCCGCAAAAGTTGTCTGAAAAAGTGTTTGATTTGTTACAAGAACAAATTAATAAGAGAGTTGAGGAAGTGACTAGCTAAGCTTATTTTGTCTTGCCGTTTTTCGATAACATGACTCTTTAAAATGTCCGATCCAATAATATCGACATAAGACTTATATCCAATGTGACTGAGTGTGAGGTAAATAATCAGAGCAACACTAAAACAAGTGCTGCTATAGCGGGTGCCGCCTGAATAAATAGAATCTTACGACTTGCTGTCGCTGCGCCAAAGAGACCGGCTAAAATCACACAGCTAAGAAAAAAAATGATTATGTTGGTACCTGCTGCGCCAAGTATTAGACCCCATATTAAACCGGCTGCGAGAAAGCCATTATAGAGCCCTTGATTCATTGCCAGTACTTTAGTGACATTGGCCTTTTCTTGAGTATTGCCAAACGTCTTAAGACCAAAAGGTTTGTCCCAGAGAAACATTTCTAGAACAAGAAAGTAAATATGTAGAAATGCCACAAGCCCAACAAATATATTTGTAATTAAAGCCATATTATTACCCTCGTTTTTTGCTCTTGATGAATACTAAGTTAAGTGGCGTGCAGTAGCACGTCCTTGCTTGTTCTCCTTGTTAATTTTTTGTACTGACATACTTTAATATCGACGCTAATAATAAACACCCGATACCAGCTAAATCTATCATAGCGATTCTAGATATTGAATCGTTGTAATCACCCGCGGCCCAAACAAAATACAGAAACCCCACCATTGAAATAGCCGCCATAATCATAGCCACTGACTGATAAGCGGGTCTAAAAACAGAAAAGAGTACAAAGCCACCAATGATGCCAAACAGTAAGGCGCGATGACGCATTAAAATAATAATATCGTTACCCACCAAGTCTACTGAATACGCTGAAGATAGTTTTGCAGCAGAAAGAACACCAATGACAGGTAAAAAATTTATTGCGCCAACAATAAATAGAAGTATTGAAATTGTTCTATTCATGTTCTGACCCTTAGTTAAGTCATTTAACTTTTGAAATCACGGGCTGCGAAACCGAGCAGCAATAGAGCAGACCGTGTTGAGTGATTTTTGTTATGCAACATTTTTAGTATGCCTTGCTAAGGGAAAGATGCCGATAAGCGCAGCGAAAACTAACGCAGTAATAACACCAAGAAAAATTCCCCAAACGAAAATTTTCACCTCAAATCCTAAGATAGCAGAAAAGAAAACCCCGCCGGTAATTGCGCCAGCGAGAAAGATAGTTAGAGCATTTAATTTGCGTAATTTGAGAAGTAATAGAAATGAAGGAACACCAAGTAGCAGTGCACCAACGTAACTTAATGGAATACTGAACATAAAAAGGAAAAAGTATTCATGTAAAGAATATGGTGTCTCACCAGATAGGATGTTTGCGGATATGGGCCAAACAATTCCTGGTGCTAGTGGTGCAATGAGTAGTCCATACAGATATTGCAAGTTTCTAATTTGTTGCATAACAGTGTGTTATGTGGACTCCGTGTTTAACATGCTATACGGATTCCATATAGTACTGTTAAGGTGGAAAGATAGATTTTTATTTTTCAAGTCCTTTTCTCCATTTCCTTTATAGAGGTGATGTCTTAAAGATTAGCATACTGATTTAGGAACAGCGAGATTTGAGGTTGATTCCCCTTTTGTTTTGCCGAAGTATTCTTTTATTTTAATGGTTGAGCAACAGGGACGTTGCGAGAGCGTATTAGGACAGGAGTCCGTATGCGCGTGCCATTAAAATAGAAGAATGCTGAGTGTATCCGTAGGACAAGACATTGGGGTGCCCTTTTTTCTTGGTTACTTCATTTTTTGGGCAAGCAAAAAAGAAGTCACTCGCCGTTCAAAGGCGAAAGCAATGATAAAAGGAGACAAAGATATTAGATGAAACTGGGTTCCCGCCTTAGCGGGAACGACAACAGTAAAAACTCAGGAATTGACGATAGTCCCCATTTCATCAATAAACCGATCCATATCACTATCACTAATATCACCCATGCAGGATATGCGAAACAGTGATTTGGCAAAGCCACCTTGGCCTGCGTAGATCACAAAGCCGGCGGCTTTTAGCTTGTCGTGTAGTTCTTCGTAACTAATTCCATCAGGTAGCGGGAATGAGTTTAGTACACAGGAGGTTTCGTCTCGTTCAAGGGATGCTTTGATGTTTAATTTTTGTAAACCACTACGAACGATGTCCATTCGTCGCCAGTATTGTTTTTGGCGATCTTGCCAGCCACCGGCATCGTTTAATTCATCTAACGCCTCGGCCAATGCATAGAAGGTTTGTATTGATTGGGTAAAAGGTGTGCCGTTGCTGTCTTGTAATTTTAAATAGGTCACAAGATCGAGATAGAGTGTGCGGGCAGGGGTTGCCGACATTTGTGTCATGGCTTCTCTATTAGTGATTACAAATGATGTGCCGGGGACACCGTGTAAACATTTATTGGCTGTCGCGGCGCAAGCGGCGATATTCCAATCGTCGAACTTTATTTCTTCTGCACCAAAACTACTGACGGCATCGAGCAATAATGGAATGTTGCCATGTTTATTACAGAGTTCTGCAACGGCATCGATATTATTTAAACGACCAGTGGTTGTTTCGTGATGGACAACGGCAACGTGGGATAATTCTTCGTGATACTGTAATTCACCTTTTAGCTTGGTGAGGTCAATCTCTTCGCCCCATTCATGATGTAGTACGACATGATCGATATCATGCGTTTTTGCTATATAGCTTAAGCGCTCACCATAGACACCATTTTCTATAATTAAGACCTTACCATGCGCAGGCACAAGGCTGGTCATCATGGCTTCCATTGCTGATGTGCCAGAACCGGTAAAAACTATACTTGCCCATTGGTCTGCAGAAAGTTGATAGATGTTTAGTAGATCAACCTTGATCTTATTTTGCAGGTCAATAAATTCTTGTTCACGATGACAGAGATCAGGTTTTAACATGGCCTGACGGACACGATCACTTAGAACAACGGGGCCTGGGTTTAGTAATATAGTCATGGTTCAATCGTTATTATTAGCCACAGAGGACACAGAGCTCACAGAGAGTGAAAAAACATGATCAACTAAAAACAAATAAAATGCATTTAGTTAGAATAATCAATCTGTTTTGTCTTTTGCCTTTCTCTGTGTCCTCTGTGCCCTCTGTGGCTTGTTTTAGGTTATATGGCTTTTATATTTTCTTAATACGCTCTCTATGAAAAGCTAGTATTAATGTGTTTCATCAGTCTAGTCAAAACTTCATTCGGGGTGACATCAGGTCTTGGTAGGTTTTCTATCGTACCTGATGCGATTTTTAAATGAGCGAAGACAGGGCCTTCTTGTGGTTCTAAACCAAATAGCTCATCTATCAATTCAATTTCATTACCTGACAAACAAACACTATAACCGCTTGCTTCTGCTACCTTGGTAAAATCGATATTGCCACCGACGGTAGCTTGCGCCCCGGTTGAATCATGGACTTCATTATTCAATAGTATATGTATCAGGTTATTTCCGGCATAGCTGCCTATGGTTGCAAAATTACCCATGCGCATTAGGCCTGCGCCATCACCATCGATAATGACTACTTTCAAATCTGCTCTAGCCAAGGCAATACCTAAACCTAAGGAAGAGGCGCAACCCATAGAGCCCACCATATAGAGATGGTTGGAGCGATCATCGACGGCAAACAACTCACGGCCGGTGAATCCTGTCGTAGCAATTAAAACTGTGTTTTCTTCAGGTGTATGTTCAATGATTCGTTGTAATACGTTGTTACGGTTAATAGTTTGTGCATCAGGATTGTGTGATGAACGAACAAGTGTCTTGCGTTGTGAAATATCCTGCACCGGGTTTTTATGCAAGGCTTGTGGTGCAACCGTACCTTTTTCCATGATGAAGGCATAAGGCCGATGTTCTTTTTGCATATACTCATTGGCACGCTGTAGAGCTGGTGCGATATCTTCTGACATACTTGGAAATATTTCCCAAGGCACGCACATTGTATCGAACAATTCCTTTGTGATTTTCCCCATCAATTCATGTTGTGGTTCGTCTTTAACACCGGGCTGACCACGATGTGTGCTAATGATTAAATTTGGTATACGAAATACATAAGAAAGGGAGGTGATCGGACTGACTGCATTACCAAGTCCAGAATTTTGCATCATTACAACCGAACGTTGTCCGCCGATTGCAGCACCCGCCGCGGTTGCTAGTGCATCACCTTCATTAGCAGAGGAAACGTATTCCAATGTGTCATCGTTAATAACGTAGTTAATAAAGGGTGTCAGGAATGAGCAGGGAACACCCGTATAACGACTGAACCCGAGCTCGCGTGCGGCTTCGACAAATTCTTTTGCTTCGATCAATTTCTTTCTCTTTATTTTGTAAAATCGCTAGCGCGGTCTATGTCGTCTAACGAATTAACATCAAGCCAATGGCCATCAATGTAATGTACGTTCACGGGTTTACCTTGTTCTATTAAACGATTTAATAAGTCGGGTAGTTTTAATTCATTGAAATCTGCTTCAGCCTTTAATTCAGCAAGTGCCGTTTCGATCCATTCTCGACCTTGTTTTCTGACGCGCATCATACCAATCCAGTAGCCAGATGGTTTTTTCTCTGAGGCATCTGCTGATGAAGACAACTGCGTTAGCGTGACATCTTGCATAAACGGAGAACGGTCATCATTTTTACTACAGTAAGCATAGTCAGGAGCGCCAGTGATATTAGGATTGTCTAAAGCAGAATCAACTACAATGACGATTTCACCCTCTGTTTCTATCAAGTCTCTGAGAATATATTCTCGAAATAAGAGATCGCTATAAAGAATCAACATGTCGTTATTAAAATTTGCTTCTGCGCAAATCAGTGTTTGTAGTTCATCACCTTTTTCATAATCTTCATTGATGCATTTCTCAATGCCGAGTAGATCGATTGCTTCTGCTTTATATCCAGCAATAACTGTAGATTTATTGATGCCCGCTCTCTTCAGGCCTTCCATTAATCGACCCAATAAGGTTTTACCGCCGATACTGATCATTGCCTTGGGTTTATCGTGTGTTAATTCACGTAATTCACTACCTCTACTGGCGGCGAGGATGACGGCATGGATATCTGATTTTTGCACCAGATACTTATCTTGCGCTTGACTCAATTCAGCCGCGCCTTGTAACTGAAAAATATGGTCAACACTGGCAATTTTGTCTTCAACATCCGCTAAGGATTCTGAATCAAAAATCGCTTTACTGGTTTTTTCCATTTCTTGAACAGATGAACGAATCAGGTGGTTAGCCCAAATAACCAAGTCAATTCCGGCTTTACGGAAGGCATCTGTTGGTGTGCTGTAATATTTCGTTGGCACAATAACCAGCGGGGAACGACCAGCCCATTCTTTTGCGAAGGCTAAAATCTCATCGGGTCTGGAGAGTTTGCTGTGAATTAATATGCCATCAGCACCCGCCTGGTGATAGGCCTCGGCCCGTTTTAGTGCTTCATTCAAACCCCAGCCGGCGATCAGCGCTTCAACTCGGGCAACGATACTAAAGTCATCATCGGTCTGACTATCTTTACCCGCTTTAATCTTGCCACAGAATTCATCAATATCAGCTAAAGGTTGTTTGTTACCATCTATAAAGCTGTTTGTTTTTGGAAATTGTTTATCCTCTATACAAACCCCAGCGATATCACGTTGTTCGAGTTTTACTACAAGCCGACGCATGTTGTTGAAGTTTCCATATCCGGTATCGCCATCTAACAAGATAGGAATGCTTGTCGCATCAGACATGAATTCAAGCATGTCGACCACCTGCGTCCAGCTTGCTTCGTTACTATCGCGCACACCAAATTGCGCCGACATGGCAAGGCCACTGCCCCAGATACCTTTAAAGCCAGCGCTTTCTACAATACTTGCAGAGATACCGTTATGTGCTTCCAGAATAAATTCAAGTTCGTTTGATTCAAGCAGAGAGCGTAATTGCTTACACTTGCTAATTACTTTATGACTATTTTTTAACATTTTATATTTAAGTACTGATTAATGATTGATAGGTGATAATTTAGGCATTATCTCATTTTGCGCGCGTTCGATATCCTCAGGAAAATCTATTTCAATCCAGGGAACACCAGTGACATCTTCATAGCCAAACTGCTCGGGATAGATTAATAACAGATCACGAATCGCTTCTTCATAGGGCGTATCATTTTCACCTTTTGCAAGATAGTCATTTATTCGTCCGAGCAGAGATGCGCCTATTAGTTTATTGAACTTGAAAAAACCGACCGATTCGCCTTGTGTAACGTAATCGAGATCTTTAGCGATGCTTTTTCTAAACTCATTTATTTGACCGGCTTCATTGACACAAATTTTGACAGGCTCATCACCGGGAACGAAACCACGGTCGAGCAACAGACAATTATTTATATTTGTATTGATCAGACGATTAATCATTTCCTGATCATATAGAACGTCGGCATCCATCAGAATAAACTCAGGTTCATTGAAGAGTATATCTTGTGCACAGCCAAGGCTGATGATACTTCCTTCGGTATAACGATCGTTATAAATATAGTTAATTGGCATTGTCTCATCATTGAGGTGAGCCTTAATCATTTCGGACTCGTAACCGATGACTATTGTTGTTTCTTCGATATGGTTTGCTGAAAGGATTTCAATATGGCGTTTTAATAGACTTTTTCCTTCAAACTCCAGTAATGATTTAGGTTGGTTGGCTGCATGCGTACCAAGTCGGTTACCAATGCCCGCGGCAAGAATAATGGCCTTCATAATGTTGTTACTTATACCTTTGTGTAAATTGTTATCGAACCAAGGGAGGTTTGTCGTCTATTGGCAACTATCAGGAATATTTGAATTGTAACATTGTTACTAAAAATGTCTTTACTTGCATTTTTGGATAAAAATTCAATTAATCATCAATAATATGTTTTAATAAACTGTCGTAACTCATTATAAGTAGTGTATTTAAATCTACAAATGGATATTCCTGAACAATTAGGCAAGTATGAAATAAAAGAGCAAGTCGGCCGTGGCAGCATGGGCATCGTCTATAAAGGCTATGATCCGTTTGCTGATCAAGACGTTGCCGTGAAGGTAGCCTTGTCAGAGAACTTAAATGATAAGGAATCCGGTGAACGATATCGGAAGATGTTTTTTAATGAAGCACATACTGCCGGAACATTAAGGCACCCCAATATTGTCGAGATCCTTGATGCTGGTGCAGACGAGGAGCACTGCTATATCGTCATGGAGCTAATTGAGGGAGGAGATACGCTCAAGACATATTGTCATCCCAACAAGCTATTACCGTTTGAGCTTGTTATTGAAATCATATTCAAGTGTGCAAAGGCGCTGGATTATGCCCATCGTAATGGCGTGATTCACCGTGATATAAAACCAACCAATATATTGATTGACGGCAATCAGGACGTGAAGATTGCAGATTTTAGTATCGCGCATATCATGTCATCCGATACAACCAATACCATGCCTATGGGATTTGTTGGTTCTCCACGGTACATGTCACCTGAACAAGTGCAAGAAGATGTCATAACGAATCAAACCGATCTTTTTTCATTGGGTATTGTTATGTACGAACTACTCACCGGGAAACATCCCTTTCCGGCAGATAGTTTTTCTCGTCTTATTAACATGATAATTAATGAAAAACATTTGCCGCTAAGTACGCATCGATCGGATGTGCCAGAGATTCTTGAAAAGATTATTCATCATGCCTTACAGAAAAACCCGGAAAAACGCTACAAGATGGGATTGAATTTCGCTGCAGATTTAAGTTTGGCATTTGATTATCTTGAACAACCTCAGGAAGATATAGAAGTTCAGGAAAAATTTAATATCATTCAGGCGCTAGAATTTTTTAAAGAATTTCCTGAATCAGAATTATGGGAAATTATTCGTGCGTGTATCTGGCAGCAATTTAAAGCAGGCTCTGAGATCATAGTTGAAGGTGATATCGATGATTCATTTTATATCATCACATCAGGTGAAGTAGATGTTTATAAAGACAATGCATTGATCGGGCATTTACAGATAGGTGATTGTTTTGGTGAAATGAGTTATTTGAGCAAGGCGAAACGTACAGCAACAATCACCGCTAAAAATGACGTTGATTTAATGAAGATAAATGCAACATTGATTGAACAGGCATCGATTGAATGTCAGTTGCATTTTAGTCGTGTGTTTATGCAGACTCTTGTTAAGCGGCTTTCTGCGACAACAGCAATGTACGTTTCTCGAGAAGATTAATCTTTGCTTGGGTTGTATTGCTTATATAAGTTAATCAGGTTTTGCGTTGATGAATCTAGTTCTTCCGTTGCCACCGTTTCTTCCAGGTTGTCATAAATTTCAGCAGCAAGTTTTTTCCCTAGTTCGACACCATGTTGGTCAAAAGAGTTAATCTGCCAAAGTATACCTTGCACAAATGTTCGGTGTTCATACAATGCGATCAAAGAGCCTAGCGTTTTAGGTGTTAGCTCAGAATATAAAATAGTGGTGCTCGGTTTATTACCAGAGAAATGTTTATTTGGATCAGCGTTATTTTCCCCTTGCATTAAGGCTTGGCTCTGAGCAAGACAGTTAGCAAGTAATTGTGCATGATGTTTTTTGTTTCCTTGCTTTGATAATGGCACAAGAAAATCAATTGGAACGAAGTGAGTTCCTTGATGAAGCAATTGAAAAAAAGAATGTTGTGAATTAGAACCTGTGCCCCCCCAGACAATAGGCATGGTCTTATAATCAACCCGGTGGCCATTTAAATCCATTGATTTACCGTTGCTCTCCATAAAAAGTTGTGCAAGGTAATCTGGAAACAACTTAAGAGATTCATCATAAGGAATGAAAGCATGTGTCTCTGCATCAAAGAAATTGGAAGACCAGTAATCAATCAACGCAAGGATGACAGGAGCGTTTTTTTCTAAAGGTGTTTTAGAAAAGTGTTCATCCATTTCATGGGCGCCGGCTAGTAAGTCTTCGAAGTTGTCGAAACCAATTGATAATGCAATAGGTAATCCAATTGCGGACCACAATGAGAATCGTCCACCAACCCAATCCCATAGTTTAAAGATATTTTCATCGTTGATACCAAATTCATTGGCTGCATTATGATTATTCGAAACAGCTATAAAATGTTTGCTTAAATCATCGCATCCGACTTCTTGCATCCATTTTTTTAGAGTTTCAGCATTTGTTAACGTCTCAAAAGAGCTGAACGATTTAGATGAAACAATAAATAATGTTGTTTCAGGATTTATTGATTTTTGTAGAGATTCAATTGCTTGATAATCAATATTAGATATAAAAAAAGTTCGTGTTTCACCTTGACGATATTTCTCTAGAGCATCAACCACCATTTCTGGGCCAAGATCAGAACCACCAATCCCTATATTGACAAAGGTATCAATGGGCTTGTTTGTCCACCCACGATAGCTTTCGTCATGAATATTTTTGACAAATTCTTTAATTTTCTTAAGTTCGGCATGGACCTTTCCAATAATATTTTCATTATCTAGTTCAAGATGTTGGTCTGTGGTGGATCTTAGTGCTGTATGGAGCACGGCACGATTTTCCGTGGTATTTATTTTTTCACCTGTGAACATAGCCTTAATGGATTCTTCGATTCTGGAAGTTGTTGCAAACTTAAAAAGTAAGGCCAGAGTTTCATTTGTAAGAATATTTTTAGAATAATCTATATAAAGTGTAGATAGTTGCTGCGTATAGTTTTCGCCACGATGCGGGTCATGCATAAATAAATCGCGCAAATGAATATTTTTCATCGCCTCATAGTGGGCAGATAATTGTGCATGGATCAATTGCTTATCATTTGAAGAAGTCATACTTGATATTTCTGAGCGTATTTATTAAGTCCAACGGTTTGATTGGTTGATTTTAGGGTGGATTGATAATCCGTCCAAGGATTATAAAAAACTAGCAGACGAGTATATTATACAGAAGCCCAAAAAATAAGGAGCCCTAATTCATAGCAGGCTTCTTAAATTGAAAGTAGTGCTAAAATCAATACAGCATTTTTATTACTAACTGACGGCTATTAAGCTGTATCGGTAATGTAGTGTTCCAATTGCTCAATAATGAATTCCTTTTCGGTGATTATGTTTTTGACAACATCCATTATCGACAAAACACCTACCGTTTTATCGTCATCTACTACTGGCAAATGACGTATATGATTATTAGACATAATGACCATACATTCATCAATTGTTTGAGACGAATTAACTGTCTTTAAATCGGCAGTCATAATTTCACTGACATTAGTTTCAGATGAACTTCGATTGTTCAGGATAACTTTTCTGGTGTAATCCCTTTCTGACAGGATGCCAACTAAACTATCGTTTTCCATAACGAGTAAGGCACCGACTTCTTTCTCATTCATCATCCTTATGGCATCAATAACGAGTGAACCTGGTGTTACCGAGAAAATATCACTGTGTTTGGCATTTAGCAGCTGGTTTACAGTTGTAGTCATAATAGCCCCTCTCTATTTTAGACAAAGTCCAAGCATTACAAGTGGAGTAGTGCTTATGATTCAGTATAGTAGCCTTGGTATTGTGGTCAACATTGCCAGATTATGTGTAATATTTATCATACATGTCGTTCCATTATGACACTATCATTGATATTAAAATCAGCGTAGATGCATTAATATACGACGATAACTTACATTACTTTCATAAGTCTGATGCGCTACATTTTTGTTGCAACGCACACAAAAAATAGAGTGCATCTAAATTTTTAAGATAGACAGAACAATCTCATGACTAATAGTACGCCAGAAAAACTTGGAAAATATGAAGTAAAAGATGAGATCGATCGTGGCAGCATGGGCGTCGTTTATCTTGGACACGACCCCTATATCAATCGTCCGGTTGCGCTAAAGGTTGCATTTCTGGACTCACTAAATGATCCAGAGTCTGGTGAACGCTATCGTAAAATGTTCTTCAACGAAGCTCATACCGCTGGTCTTCTAACGCACCCCAATGTTATTAATATTTATGATGCTGGTGTAGATGATGACAATTGCTACATCGTTATGGAGTATATCGAGGGTGGTAATACCCTAAAGCCTTATTGTAATTCGGAGGCGCTGTTACCTATAAACAAGGTCGTTGAAATCATTTTTAAATGCGCAAATGCGCTTGATTATGCTCATCGACAGGGGGTTGTGCATAGAGATATTAAGCCATCAAACATACTCTTTACGCCTGATCAGGATGTAAAGATTGGTGACTTCAGTATTGCGCATATTTATAACGCGGATTCAACCACGACACAGATGGGGGGCATGATGGGCTCGCCGAGATATATGTCTCCCGAGCAACTTCGTGAAGAGCACGTAACTAACCAGACTGACATCTTTTCATTGGGTGTGGTTATGTATGAATTATTGACAGGACGGCAACCCTTTCCGGCAGATAGTTTTTCACGGTTGGTCAATACGATATTGAACGATGAGCCACCACCGATGAGTGATTATCGGAGTGATCTACCGGAAGCGCTAAACGATATTGTCATGAAAGCCTTAGAAAAAGATGTGGCAAATCGATATCAAATGGGTTTAGATTTTGCCGCAGATCTTACCAAGGCATTCGATACGCTAGAAAAACCAAAAGAAGATATATCCGCTGAAGAGAAGTTTAATTCGGTCAAAGAGCTTGAATTCTTTACTGGCTTTCCTGATGCAGAAATTTGGGAAATTCTACGTGCTAGTACTTGGCAGGATTATAATGCCAACGATGACATCATTGTTGAAGGTGATATGGATGACTGTTTTTATATCATTGTTAATGGCAGTGTTGAAGTAATGAAAAATGCATCTGTTATTCGAAGTCTGGAAAAAGGTGATTGCTTTGGTGAAATGGGATATCTGGCTAAAACCAAGCGCACAGCCACTATCAAATCTCCCGATCATACATCGCTAATGAAGATTAATTCGACAGTGATATCTCAGGTGTCGCTGAATTGTCAGGTTCGATTTCTCAAGGTATTTTTACGAACCTTGATACATCGCTTATCTGCAACCACTGAAAAGATATCTCAGGATGCATGAGTTATATTGCGTTGCAATATAGCAGTTTGTTTTTCAGTCGAAATGTTTTTTTATTGTCTATACTTAAATTGATAGTTGATAATTAGACATGGTGTTATTTATGTTCAGTTAGTGTTCAAATAAAAATAATTAAATTAAATTAAATTAGATTAAATTAAATTAAATTAATTAAATTAACTTAATCTTAATAATTAAAACCTCAAGTTAGGGGAGGGTGTCCAAATGATTTTATACGGGCCGTTCAAATCGCGAGTAGGCATTCAGCTTTTCGCGGTGCTTTTCATTACTTTCAATATATTTTCGATAGCTTCATTTCCAGTCTACAGTGTCAGTTTTGAATCCGGCGATTTTTCAAGCAATGTTGACACCACGCTAACTTATGGCTCCGGTTTCAGAGTGGGAAGTGTGGATACTGAGATTGTTGGCCTTTCTGGAGACCCTACTGGGTTGTCAGGAGCGGGGGCAGCAACTACCGGGACTGCCTTTTCAGAAAACTCAGATGACGGAAATCAGAATTTCAATAGAGGCAACATCAGTAACATAGGAAAATTTACCACTGAAGTTAAATTTGAATATAAAAACTTTGGTCTTTTTACACGCTTTACTGGGTTTAAAGATTACGAAAATGTTAACGCAGGTAACCGATTAGCGCTAAGTGACAAAGCACAGAGACTAGTGGGTCAGAATATCAATTTACAGGATCTGTATGTATGGTCAGATTTTAATGTTGCAAACATGCCAGCGAGTATTCGTGTCGGTGAGCAAGTTATAAGTTGGGGTGAAAGTACCTTCATTCAAAATGGCATTAATGTCATTAATCCTTTTGATGTAAGCAAATTACGTACACCTGGAGCACAAGTCCGTGATGCCTTGACACCAGTCGGCATGGTGAGTCTCTCAATTGCACCAACGGATGCTTTATCCTTTGAAGGATATTATCAATATGATTGGGAACGAACCATTATCGAGCCTGTAGGTTCTTACTTCTCTACTAATGACTTTGTTGGTGATGGTGGCAGAAAGGTGATGCTGGGCTTTGGTGGAGCTGCATTTGGCACTGGTTTTATTGGTTCCGATAGGGGTACTGCATTTGGAGGTTTAACAGCAGTCATTAATGGGGTATTACCGGGTACAGCAACTCAGTTGGCTGCATTTAATCCAGATTTTCTAGGTGTCTTGCGTACTGCCGATGATCGAGCGGGTAATGGCGGTGAGTTTGGTCTTGCTTTACGTTACTTTGCAGAAGAATTAAGTGATACAGAATTTGGCCTTTACTTTATCAATCACCATAGCCGAACACCTATCATAAGTGCCATAACAGGAACTGCAGCGGGAGTTACAAATGCCCAAGGTTCAGCAGCCGGGATTGCTGGCAGTGCCGTGATACTTGGAGCAGCGGGTGCCACTGGTAGGGCAGCTATTGCTGGTGCAGTGGCTACTGACCAATATGCACAGACAGCAAGTTATAAGATTGAGTATCCCGAAGATATCCAAAGGGTAGGACTGAGTTTTAATACGCAACTCCCTGGATCAGGTGTTGCCTTGCAAGGTGAATATACCTTTATACATGGTGCTCCCTTACAAGTTGATGATGTCGAGCTGTTGCTTCAAGCGTTATGTCCCTTGGCGGCAATAAATTCGGCAGTTAATACAAACCAGCTTGACCCTGGCTGCGCAGATACAGGAACCAGCCAATATTTACCAGGTTTTATCGAGCGGAATGTAAGTCAACTTCAAATGACCGCGACCCAAGTACTTGGTCCAGTCATTGGCGCAAATCAGGGGGTACTGGTCGGAGAGGTTGGGATCACTCACGTGCATAATATGCCGAAGAAAAGTGATTTACGACTTAATGGTGCAGGCACCTTTACTAGTGGCAATTCTTTTCATGCCGGGGCGACTGGTGCCCATGCAGGCAAAGCCGCTGAAGATAGTGAACATTTTGCCGATTCGACTTCATGGGGTTTTCGAATTGCAGGTCGGCTGACCTATAACAATCTCATTGGACCTCTTAATGTCTCACCCAGGTTTGCATTTTCTCAGGATGTTAGTGGTATAACCCCCGGGCCGGGAGGAAATTTCTTAGAAGGCCGTAAGGCTTTAACTTTAGGTGTCAGTACAGATTATCAAAATAAATGGCAGGCCGATTTAAGCTACACAAATTTTTCAGGTGCAGGTCGATATAATTTATTAAATGATCGTGATTTTATCGCTTTCAACATGAGTTATGCTTTCTAGGATTAAGGAGAACGGTTATGAATAATAATAAAATTAAATTAATCCTAGGCAGTATTCTGGCACTAGCAGTCGCAATACCTGTTAGTGCAGAAATGACAGCGGCTGAAGTTGCAAGTCTAGGTGTGGACTTGACGCCACTGGGTGGTGAAAAGTCTGGAAATTCGGATGGCTCAATCCCCGCTTGGGATGGTGGATTAACGAAAGCCCCTTCTGGATACACTGAAGGAGGATATTATATTGACCCGTATGCTGGTGATGTTGTTAAAGCAACGATTACGTCAGCTAATATGGCTGAGCATGTAGATAAATTGACGGAAGGTCATAAGGCCTTATTGAAAACTTATCCTGATAGCTTCAAGATGAATGTCTATCCAACACATCGTTCAGCTGCAGCTCCACAACATGTCTATGACGCAACTAAAAAAATAGCAGCCGCGGCCAAACTTACTGCCGATGGGAATGGGGTTGATAACGCAATTATTGGCATCCCGTTTCCTGTCCCATCTAATGGCTTAGAGGCAATCTGGAATCATATCCTACGATTTCGAGCAGACTTTGCTGAACGCCAGATATCACAGGCGGCTCCTACTCGTGGTGGTAGTTACACACTGGTAGAATTTTCAGATCAATTTAATCTTCAGTATAACCAGCCGGGTATGACAGCTGAGAAGTTGAATAATATTATTCTTTATTTTAAGCAAGAGGTTAAAGCGCCAGCTCGGTTAGCGGGTGGTATTCTATTGGTGCATGAAACCTTGAATCAGAAAGCGGAAAATCGCAAAGCCTGGCTTTATAACCCGGGTCAGCGACGCGTTAGGCGCGCACCGAATGTCGCCTTTGATAATCCGGGGACGGCCTCAGATGGTATGCGTACCAATGATCAGTTTGATATGTTCAATGGTAGTCCCGAACGTTACGACTTTAAGCTGGTGGGCAAGAAGGAAATATATGTTCCGTATAATAATTACAAGCTTCAGGATCCTACTGTTAAATATGCAGATATTCTGAAACCATTACATATTAATCCTGAATATCCTCGCTATGAATTACATCGCGTCTGGGTGGTGGATGCTACTTTGAAAGAAGGCGCAAGACACCTCTATAAAAGACGAACTTTCTACATAGACGAAGATTCATGGCAAATTCTGACTGTTGACCAATATGATAATCGGGATCAATTGTGGCGCGTTTCAGAAGGCTTTGCCATCAACCATTATAACGTACCAAATTTGTGGACTACTTTAGAGGTACATACCGATCTACAGGCAGGCCGTTATTTAGCGATTGGCTTAACAAACGAAAATAAGCCGTATAACTTTAATGCAGATCTTTCAACGGATGAATTTACCCCGGGTGCATTGAGAAGGGCTGGTAAGCGATAAATTAATTTTTATATATTAATGATCGAATCTTGTATTGGTCATTTTTCAAAACGTCTGGTATTGCATTTTTGCAGACTAGGCGTTTTTTATGTCCATGGATGGACTGGTCGAGAATTGCACCTGCATTATCGACACTTCTGGCATCCATGGCACTCGTATGCCGCAAAAGAACACGACTAAATAGATGAAGAAGATAGAATATCAGCAGTAGGCGCTTTAGGCGATGTCTGGAACAGTTACCGAGGAGTTCGGAGCGACGACACATAATAATTGTGATTAAACAAATGCGAAACTCATTATTTCTAATTCCAACTATTCTTAAAAAGATTTGTTTTTTAATTTTATTGGATGCAATTACTTTATTGCCCGTCAATGTATTAGCAGATGACACTTCCATAGTGGCCAAACTGGCAAGCCGGTCTATGTTGCTTGATGGAATTTCAAAAGACGGTGTTATGGCTGTAGTCGGTGAACGTGGTCATATTCTTATCTCATCTGATGGCAAAAACTGGCAACAAATTATCGTCCCTACTAGAACTACACTTACTGGCGTTTATTTCCATGACAAGCAAAATGGTTGGGCAGTGGGCCATGATGCAGTTATTTTGCAAACGACCGATGGGGGTAAACATTGGCAAAAAGCGTATTACGATCCAGAAGGTGAGACTCCCTTATTTGATGTTTGGTTTAAAGACGAGAAACATGGATTGGCAATAGGAGCTTACGGCCTATATCTTATTTCTGATGATGGTGGCGCAAGTTGGAACGTCAGTGAAATAAATATCGGCACAGATAAATCAATAACTAGTTCTGTTGAAGAAGAAAATAATGCTGAAGACGATGGCGATTTTCTCGATTCTTATGATGTACATTTAAACAGTATTGCCTTATCAGATAACGGTAAGTTATACATTGCAGCTGAGGCCGGGAAGATCTATCGCTCAGATGATTCAGGTGTTAGTTGGATTCCCTTAACATCTCCCTACATAGGTTCATTTTTTGGTGTGTTGCCGTTGGCAGGGGATACCGTACTTGCCTTTGGATTACGTGGGCACCTTTTTCGATCTGAGGATGCAGGTGCTAATTGGCAGGAGATTAAAACTCCAACTCAGGAAATGCTGACAAACGGAATTAAAAAGAAGGGTGGCGAAATTTATATTACTGGGCTGGGAGGAACTATTCTGAAAAGTGCTGATGATGGGAAGAGTTTTGCATTAATGGAACAAGGTCATCGTGATGGGTTTACCGCTATCTTACAAAGCACTGATGAAAAAATGTTTACGGTAGGGGAAAAAGGAGTCGAACTACTTAAGTAGGTCACGAACTATGTCTGATTCAAAAATTATAAATACACTTGAAAAAATACTCTTCTCCAATCGTCCATGGGTTGTTGGATTTTTTGTGTTAGTCACGATCTTCATGTTTATCTCTGCATCGAAATTAAAAGTAGATGCAGGTTTTTCAAAGTTATTGCCGCTGCAGCATGAATACATGCAGACATTCACCAAGCATAGAGAAGAATTTGGTGGAGCAAATCGTGTACTCGTTGCATTGATTGCAAAAGAAGGTGACATGTTCACCGCTGAGTTTTTTGATGCATTGAAACAAACAACAGATGATGTGTTTTTTATTGAGGGTGTAGACCGTACACGGGTTACATCAATCTTTACGCCAAATGTAAGGTTCACCGAAGTAGTAGAAGATGGTATTGCCGGAGGTAATGTTGTCCCCGATGATTATGAAAATACAGTAGAAGGTCGAGCCAGAGTCAAAGAAAATATAATCAAGGCAGGTGTAGTAGGTAGATTAGTTGCGAATGATTTTTCAGGAGCACTTATTAGCGCACAACTTTTAGAATTTCACCCTAACACGGGTGAACGTCTAGATTATGTGGACGTTGCAAGACAACTTGAAGAAAATATAAGACAGAAACACAATAACGTTGTCGTCGGCGTAGATATTGATTATCACATTATTGGCTTTGCAAAGGTGATTGGTGATATCACCGAAGGTGCAAAACGAGTCGTTCTTTTTTTTATTATCGCATTATTTATTACAGCACTTTTAGTCTATCTCTATTCGCAATCGATCAAGCTGACCATCATTCCTCTGACCTGTTCATTGGTTGCTGTAGTTTGGCAATTAGGCATACTTCCTTTACTTGGGTTCGGTATCGATCCCATGTCGATACTAGTGCCATTTTTGATATTTGCGATTGGTGTGAGTCATGGTGTGCAAATGATTAGCTCTTTCAGATCAGAAGTCTTCCTTGGTAATAGTAGTCTACATTCTGCCAAGAGGAGCTTCAGGCGATTACTGGTGCCCGGTACCATCGCATTGGTTAGTGATACGATTGGATTCATCACTATATTGATGATTGATATTGAAATTATTCAGGAAATGGCAATCACAGCGAGTTTGGGTGTCGCTGTTATTATTTTGACCAATCTGTTTCTTTTACCGGTACTTGTTTCATATTTAGATTTGGGTGAAAAATATAAAGATAAGCTAATTAGACGCGCAGATCTATTATTACCTTTATGGAAAAAACTGGCTCATGTTTCTGAGCGTGGCCCAGCAACAAAAATAATACTTATCAGTTTCGTATTGCTCGGTTTTGGTGTCTGGAAAGGAGCAGATATTAGAATTGGTGATTTGCATCGAGGCGTGCCTGAGTTACATGGAGACTCTCAATATAATATTGATACAGATGTTATTGCCGATCGATTTTCTATTGGTGTTGATCTTATATCAGTCATAGTTGAAACGATTCCGGAAGGTTGTATCAATTATGATGTAATGGATACGATAGATCGTTTTGAATGGGCCATGAGAAATGTCGATGGAGTGCAATCGGTTATAGGTCTCCCGACTATTGCTAAGCGTATTAATGCCGGTTGGAATGAGGGCAACATCAAATGGCAGGTTTTGCCAAGGAATCAATCAGTATTGGTTCAATCTGTTTCTTATGTGCCAACATCATCCGGGTTGTTAAACAATGATTGCAGTGTTATTCCAGTATTAATATTCACCAAGGATCATAAAGCAGAAACAATTACTAATATTGTCGACAACATTAAATTATTCCGGGAACAATTTGATTCAGAGACAATAAAATTTAAATTAGCCACAGGTAACGTTGGGGTGATGGCTGCAACCAATGAAGAAGTAGATGCCGCACAGTTTCCAATTTTAGTTTATGTGTTCTCGGCAATTATTATTTTATGTCTAATTACATTTAGATCGGTGAAGGGTACATTATGTATAGTCATTCCACTGGCTTTGGTTTCAATACTTGCTTATGCGTTGATGACTATTTTAGAGATTGGACTCAAGGTGAATACCTTGCCAGTCGTTGCCTTAGGTGTTGGCGTGGGTGTGGATTATGGTATCTATATCTATAGCAGGTTGGATAGTCTTTTAAAGCAGGGTATGTCACTCAAAGAAGCCTATGTAGTTACATTACAAATAACCGGCTCTAGTGTTATTTTTACCGGGGTCACATTGGCCATAGGAGTCATCACATGGATATTCTCACCGCTTAAGTTTCAGGCAGACATGGGAATCTTGCTAACCTTCATGTTTTTGGTGAATATGCTTGGTGCTATTTTATTATTGCCAGCAATTGCTTCAATAATGAGAAAGAAAACGGCCTAATTATTGTAGAGAATTTATTGTTGAATAGTTTTAATCAACATCAATGGTATGAATAGCTATGTTAATTTAGTCTTGAAAGACCAGGTGAATTTAAAACGAGAAACAACATCACCATAGCTATCAACTCCTTTCGATGTGACATTAACAACCTGTCCTTCACCTGATGTAATCGCCAGTTCAACAGTCTCTCTAATTTTTATGCCATCATTACAAGTGAATGTGGTCAGGCTATCCGCTTTTTTAACAAACTCTCCTTCTATGCTTGTGATCAACATCGATATAGGTGGCTTATCTTCAATTGCAATAATGCCTAATAAACCAGTTGATAGTTCTGCGGCGCCAGTTTGGGCAGCGAAGTATATTGAGTGAAATGGATTCTTGCTAAACCAATTGTAAGGTAAATTAACCACAGCTTTATCATGATCAACCGATTTAATTTTCATACCCCAAAACCATGCGCTGGGTAATTTTAATAAAAAGTAAAACCACATTTTCCGCTTTTGATTTAGCTTAGAAATCAAATTGTTAATGCTTTTATTAGCAGAGCTATTCATCAATACCGTTGCCTTTCTTTTTATTTACGTATCTTTGTTTATAAAAAAAACTTGCTAAAAATATCGCTACGTTTAAAAATACCGAGCAGTTGCTCTTAAATTAAAATATACTATTGTCATGGAAAATGCCAGTAAAACACCGTATCCAAACTTGTTCCAATCGCTGGATCTAGGTTTTACTCGATTACGTAACCGTTCTGTAATGGGTTCAATGCATACTGGCCTAGAAGAAGATCATGATGATTTAAATCGATTAGCTGCCTTTTATCGAGAGCGTGCGAAAGGTGGTATCGGTTTGATTATCACTGGCGGTTTTGCTCCTAACCGACGTGGGAGATTGGCACCGTTTGCATCAGATTTACGTTTACCCTCACAGGTTGATAAGCATCGCGTCATTACTGAAACAGTGCATGCGCACGATAGTAAGATCGTTTTACAGATCCTTCATGCGGGTCGTTATAGTTATCATCCTTTTGCGGTGTCAGCTTCCTCGATTAAATCGCCTATCTCCCCATTTCGACCATGGAAGCTAAGCGAAAGGGGTATTCAAAATACCATTAGTGATTTTGTCCGTTGCGCGGAACTGGCGCGAGAGGCGGGTTATGATGGTGTAGAAGTCATGGGCTCGGAAGGTTATTTGCTCAATCAATTTGTCGCTCCGCGCACTAACAAACGTACGGATCGATGGGGTGGGTCAACATCGAATCGCCATCGTTTTGCCATAGAGATTGTACGCCAGACACGACAGGCGCTAGGTCCCAATTTTATTATTATATTTCGTCTATCGATGTTGGATTTAGTATCGAACGGTAGTGAGTGGGATGAAGTTGTTCAGTTGGGTAATTCCATAGTTGATGCTGGTGCGACAATTATAAACACTGGCATAGGTTGGCATGAAGCCAGAATACCGACAATTGCTACCATGGTTCCGCGTGCAGCATTTAGTTGGGTAACAAAAAAGTTTAAGCAATCTTTGAATAAATCTATTCCCTTAGTGGCTGTTAATCGGATTAATACACCTGAAGTTGCCGAAACTATTCTTAGTGAAGGTGATGCCGATCTGGTATCAATGGCAAGGCCATTACTGGCAGATCCTGAGTTTATTAATAAGGCTGCTGGTGATCGGGCTGATGAAATCAATACTTGTATCGCCTGCAATCAGGCTTGCCTCGATCATGTCTTTGCACAAAAACTGAGTACTTGTTTACTTAACCCACGGGCATGCCATGAAACTGAATTAAATTACACGGTAACAACATCGCCAAAACGTATTGCTGTTGTTGGTTCTGGTCCGGCAGGACTTGCTTTTGCGACAGTGGCACAGCAACGCGGACATACGGTGACATTATATGAAGCCGACAGTGTTATCGGTGGCCAATTAAACATTGCCAAACGTGTGCCGGGTAAAGAGGAATTTAATGAAACCCTGCGCTATTTTAATAAACAACTTCAGTTACTAAAAGTAGACCTGCGTTTAAATACTCAGGCTGATGTTCCTGGTTTGCTTGAAGAAGCTTTTGACCAAGTGATCCTGGCAAGCGGAGTAGTACCACGTATTCCTGAAATAGATGGCTTGGAACACCCTAGTGTGATGACTTATTTGGATGTATTAAAATATCAAAAACCTGTAGGTCAACGTGTTGCTATCATTGGTGCCGGTGGTATTGGCTTCGATGTGGCAGAATATTTATGTACGTCTGACCCTGAGCAGGAAGAGGATACAGAGGCATGGCTTAAATATTGGGGTGTGGATAAAAGTTTTCAATCTGCAGGAGGTTTATTGAATACGCCTAATGAAGTCACAGCATCTAGACACATAACCCTGTTTCAGCGTAGTACCAGTAAATTGGGTGCTAACTTGGGTAAGTCTACGGGTTGGATCCATCGTGCCAGTTTAAAACGACATGGCGTGAAAATGATCAACGGTGTTAGTTATCAGCGCATTGACGATGAAGGTCTGCATCTACTCATCAAGAATAAGCAGCAATGCTATGCAGTTGACAATGTCATTCTTTGTACCGGACAGGAACCGAGACGAAATTTACAGCAAGATTTTATTGATGCGGGATTAAAGGTTGAGTTAATAGGAGGCGCTGATATAGCTGTAGAGTTAGATGCCAAGCGTGCGATTGATCAAGGGTCGCGTCTGGCTGCTGAGATTTAAGCAGACCCTTGTGTCATTATAATTTCGCAGATTTAATTGTCTGCTCTTAGGTACGATAATAATTTAATACGAGCACAAGTATCGCCTTCTTTATCTAAGGCTTCTACCGTATGCCATCCCTTAAATCTACCAGACTCTTTGATTGTAGTCTCAGCATTATCCATATCTTCATCACTTAAACGATATTTATAGATTAAATCGCTATGGGCAGGTTTCAGATAATCAATCGTTGCTTGTTTGAGCCACGCCTGAGTTTGTATATGACGGTTCAACAATCCGGCACGATACATTACTGGATAGTAAGCATCAGCTGCCATAAAGATCGAACCGCCAAAGGTACTGCCGTTAAAATTTCGATTCATTAATGAAAAACGTAATATCACATCAACCTCTTTAAAATCATTACTAACGTGAATCACTTTGGCTCGATTGATAAATAATGGCGGATAAAGATTAAAGATAGTCTTGAAGCGAAAAGGAGTTATACGGTTCATAATCAATCAACACATTAGCTGTTATATGATATTGCTGAATGTACAAGTTTTATTATCTCGTCGGCATGCTCATCAATATTCGTATCATCACTTTTATATTTCCAATGCTTTAAATAACGTTCCTGGATCATGGCCAGTGTCATGGTTGCAATATACCGGTGGTTGATAGCTTTTTTGCTTGGACTTATTTTACTTATCAGCACTTCAATTTTTTCAATCATATTCAATTCAATGTTCTTTGAATCCTGTTGATGACCTTTGGGCAAACTGCGGGTTTCAAAATAGAGGAAATAAAACCAAGGGTGCAAAATATCAGTGGAATACATGCAATGGCGTATAAGGTCATCCAGCGCCTGTTGAGGGTCGTCCTGCTCAAGGGCAGATTCAATAATCTCCGAGAAAACAAGCTGGACCAAGTCTTTGACGAAAATGGCGATGATATCCTTGGATTCGATACAAGAATAAATTCCTCCCATACTTAACCCGGTTTCTCGGCAGAGGTCTCGTAAAGACATTTCATGGAAGCCGATTTTAGAAGAAATTTTGAAGGTTGCCTTGAAAATTTTCTCCAGATTATTGACAGCAAATTTCTGTTTTTTGGTTTTTATACTGTCGTTATGCCTTTCAAACACGGTTGCGTAGACTGATTTACCTTTGTAGGCAAAATTTGACTTAAATTGGTCGTATTTCATGGATTACAAGCTATTCTTTTTAAAAGCATTTCTTTCGAGGACTATTTTTCTATTAATAAGTACTGGACAGCTTAACACATACTAGACTAATATCTCAATTTATAAAAACGAGCGCTCGCTCTTATTAATAGAGCAGGAAGGATTAAAATGACTCTACTAATCACATTATTTATCATTGCTGCATTGGTTGTTTTGGTGCTAAAAGAGACAGGTTTACAGGCGTTTACTATAGGTAGCGCTATCTCATTCGTAGTCTCATTAGCCGCCTCGCTCAACCCTGTGTTCATTATTTTTCTTGGCATACTGGCATTAATAAGTGCTTTATCAAATATGAAGTCACTACGACAGAATAAGTTATCGAAACCTTTCTTCGCCATGTTTAAAAAGATGCTGCCGCCACTATCCGAGACAGAAAAAGAAGCTATTGATGCTGGGACGGTCTGGTGGGATGGAGAGTTATTTAGTGGAGATCCAGACTGGAATAGCCTGACGAGTATTGAAAAGCCGGATTTAAATAAAGCTGAAAAAGATTTTATCGACGGCCCGGTAACTGAATTATGTCGTATGGCAGATGCCTGGAAGGTCAATCATGACTGGAATGTAATTCCAGATCATATTATTCAATACGTTCGAGATAATGGTTTCCTCAGCATGATTATTCCGAAACAGTATGGTGGCTTGGCATTATCCGCGTTTGCGCAATCAGAAGTGCTAATTAAATTATCTAATACCGGCGCTGCCATTACATATCTTGTTGCAGTACCTAACTCATTAGGGCCTGGTGAGTTATTAATTAAATATGGCACCGAAGAACAAAAAGATTTTTATCTTCCTAGATTATCCTCAGGGAAAGAGATTCCCTGTTTTGCTCTAACGGCTCCTTTGGCAGGTTCCGATGCGACTTCAATTCCCGACACAGGTGTAGTCTGCAAGGGGATGTGGGAAGGTAAAGAAATTATCGGGATGAAATTAAATTTCAATAAACGCTATATCACCTTGGCACCGATAGCTACTTTGGTGGGATTGGCGTTTAAATTACAAGATCCAGATCATCTAATAGGTGAAGTAGATGATTATGGTATCACTTGTGCGTTATTACCTCGTGATACAGAAGGGATGAAGATAGGCCGTCGTCACTTACCTATCGGTGATGCCTTTTTAAATGGTCCTATAGAAGGTGAAGATATATTTGTTCCTCTTGATTATATAATTGGCGGAACAGATATGGCTGGTAAAGGTTGGCGCATGTTAGTGAACTGTCTCTCCGTTGGACGCTGTATTACTTTACCTACCGGTGGTGCGGCCTTTGCCAAACGCGCTATCTTAGGTACTACGGCATACACCAGCCTGCGTAAACAATTTGGTGTGCAGCTGAAAAATTTTGAAGGCATACAAAAACCATTGGCGCGTATGGCAGGTTTGGGTTACATCGTTAATGCTGCTCGTATTCATACTATACAATCAGTAGATAATGGTGAAAAACCAGCTGTACCTTCTGCCATAATTAAATACCACTGTACAGAGATGGGACGCCAATGTGCTATCGATGCAATGGATATTCACGGTGGTAAGGCTGTTATGAAAGGGCCTAAAAATTATGTCGCGGCTGGTTATGAATCAGTTCCTGTTGCCATTACTGTTGAAGGCGCAAACATCCTAACGCGTAACCTGATGATCTTTGGTCAGGGTGCAACACGTAGTCATCCTTATGTGTTAAAAGAGATGGAGCTTGCACAACAGCAAAGTAGTGATGAAGTTATTGTTGAATTTGATGATGTCCTGTTTAAGCATATTGGTTACAGCATCACCAATGCAGTTCGCTCTTTGTCTTTTGCATTAACCGGTTCACGCATTGCCAGTAACCCTGGGAATCAAAAACTTGCCTCTTATTATGCCCATTTAACTCGATTCAGTGCGGCCTTTGCCTTGATTGCCGATGTCTCCATGCTTTCATTGCAGTCTAAATTGAAATTCATGGAAATGTTATCAGCGCGTATGGGTGATCTACTAAGTAATTTGTATCTTGCTAGTATGGTAATCAAACATTACGAAAACGAGGGATGCCCTGAAGAAGACTTTCCCATCGTGCAATGGGCATTGGAGTATCTAATCCATGAATATCAGGAAGCCTTTAGTGGCATCATAGAAAATTATCCAAATCGTATTTTGGCTCATGGTTTAAAGCTTGTGGTTTTTCCTATTGGTATGCACTTCTCTCCACCCAGTGACAAATTGGAGACGAAAGTAGTTGAGGTCATTACGCAAGATAGCGAAGCAAGGGATCGACTGACTGCAGGATTATTCTTAGAAGATGCTGATAATAATCCTCTGGCACATGTCAATGCAGTCTTTCTTGAAAGTCTAGGTCTGGAACCAATAAATGCAAAGGTACGTCAAGCAGTGAAAGAAAAGCTTATACCCAAGTTGCAGGGTTTAGAACTAATAAAAGTTGCTCATGAAGCTGGTGTGATCAGCGATACAGAAGAGAATCAGTTAAAAGGTTTTGATGAACACCTGATGACTGTCATTCATGTCGATGACTTCGATGAACTGGATCTGATTCGCAAGCCTTGTGAAGATGATTCTCAGGTGCCGAAGACTAATGTTGCCTGAGAAAAATAATAATATTTAAGAGTAAATAATTCGATCATGAAGAAACGTTTTGAAAAAGTCGCTGTGCTTGGTGCTGGTGTCATGGGTGCGCAGATTGCTGCATTACTGGCAAACATGAATGTTCCGGTCATCTTGTTTGAGTTAGCTGCCGATGAAAAAGATAAAAATGCATTAAGTAAACAAGCGATTAAACGATTGGCAAAACTTAAGCCAGCTCCATTCGCAACTAGCAATGTTCAACACGCGATTGAAACGGCTAACTATGATGATGATTTGCTAAAATTAAAAGAATGCGATCTTATCATCGAAGCCATTGCCGAAAACATGGAATGGAAAAAAGATCTTTATGACAAAATCAATGACTTTATAAAAGACGATGCAATATTGGCCACTAATACCTCGGGCCTGAGTATCAATCAGTTAGCTGAAATTCTACCTGATGATAAGAGAGAGCAATTTCTTGGAATCCATTTCTTTAACCCGCCACGTTATATGCACCTGGTGGAATTAATTCCCTGTGTTACGACCAAGCTAGAACATGTTAATTCTTTGGAAGAATTTTTAGTAACCAGTCTGGGTAAGGGTGTGGTGGTTGCTAAAGACACGCCAAATTTTATTGCCAATCGTATCGGTGTATTTAATTTGATTGCGACCATCCATCATGCCGAGAATTTAAATATTCCTTTTGAAGTTGTGGATCAAATCACGGCAAAACCATTAGGACGACCCAAGTCAGGAACCTTTCGAACCATCGATGTGGTAGGGCTGGATGTACTGGCACATGTAGTGAAAACCATGCAGGACAACCTCAGTGAAGATCCTTGGCATGGCTATTATCAATTGCCTGATTATATTCGTACCTTAATTGAAGAAGGCGCACTGGGTCAAAAGGTCGGCAAAGGAATCTATATTAATAAGGGCAAGCAGGTCTTTAGCCCTAAAGAGAAACAATACATCGACGCCAATGCGCAAGTAGATGAAACTCTAGCAGACATCTTAAAGAATAAAGATTGGGCTCAACGATTCAATACACTCAAGGACGATGATTCCGAACAAGCTCAATTTGTTTATAGAATGATGATTGATCTGTTTCATTATTGTTGCTTTCATCTTGAAGATATTGCATCCAATGCTGCTGATATCGATTTTGCAATTCGCTGGGGCTTTGGTTGGGATCAAGGTCCGTTTGAAATCATGCAAGCAATAGGTTGGTCTAATGTTATTGACGCAATTGAAAAACACATCTACACAGATCACGCTATGAATATAAGTGAACTGCCTGAATGGTGTAAGGCAATAAGTGAAGTTCACCAAACTGGTGGCTCCTGGTCACCTGTACAGAAAACTTTTTCACCCTTACGTAATAACCCTGTCTATGCACGACAGAAGTTGCGTGAAAATGTTGTACCGATAAAGACAGATCTAGGTAGTACGATTTTTGAAAATGATTCTGCACGATTGTGGAATCAAAATGATGATATCGCCATTCTCTCATTCAAGACCAAGATGCATTCTATTAACGAAGCCGTACTTGATAGTGTTATGCAAGCATGTGATGAAGCCGATAAAAACCATGCTGCATTAGTATTATGGCACCCAACGGCACCGTTTGCAGTCGGTGCAGATCTAACTCAGGTTGGCGATGAACTTAAAGCGGGTAATGTTGCTGCGGTTGATGCCATTGTTGCAAAGTTTCAACAGGCCAGTATGGCACTCAAACATTGTCGCGTTCCAACAGTCGCTGCTGTACAGGGCATGGCTCTTGGAGGTGGTTGTGAATTTCAAATGCACTGTAATTTCACTGTTGCAGCGATGGAGTCCTATATAGGTTTAGTTGAAGCGGGTGTTGGTTTATTACCGGCCGGAGGTGGTTTAAAAGAACTTGCTCTCAAGGCTATGCAAGCTGCTAAAGGTGGCGACCTCTTTCCTCATATACAGTCAGCCTTTGAATTAACAGCGATGGCCAAGGTCTCGGCCAGTGGCATTGATGCGAAACAACTCGGCTTATTAGATGTGCGAGATACCATCGTTGCTAATCAGCATGAGATTTTACACGTTGCACTACATCAAGCTCGCGCTATGGCAGAAAGTGGTAATCGATCACCACGCTCTGACAAGCCCATTAAGGTTACCGGCAAGACCGGCAAAGCTACTTTGATGATGTTAGCCACCAATATGTTAGAAGGCCATTTTATTTCCGAACATGATTACAAAATTGCTGAGGGAATTGCTACGACCTTGACCGGAGGTGATGTAGAAAGTGGTTCCATGGTTAGTCAGGATTGGCTACTCAAACTGGAACGAGAACATTTTGTTGAATTGATCCAGACGAACAAAACCCAACAGCGGATCATTCATACTTTAAAAACCGGCAAACCGCTACGTAATTAATAACGCGGTGATAAATATCGCCGGGTTGTTAACAGGTTCAGGAAAGAGCCTGTGTGGCCATAGGCCACGTAAGACAAGGGCGGAGACGCGCCGACCTTGTCGTGCGATTAATAGATCAGGACGATCTATTAATCGCTGTAATAATAATACGAGGAATTAAATAGTGAGTCAGACTCTGCAAGATGCTTATATTGTTAATGCTTTTAGAACGCCGGTTGCGAAATACAATGGCAAGTTTAAACATATTCGTCCAGATGACCTCCTTGCCCATGCCCTCAAGGGTGTCGTTGCCAATAACCCTGAACTGAAAGACAGGGTTGCCGATGTAATCATCGGTTGTGCGATGCCGGAGGGTGAACAAGGTATGAATGTCGCTCGTATCGCAACTCTTCTTGCTGGTTTTCCGGATCATGTACCTGCCATGACAATTAATCGTTTTTGTTCCTCAGGTTCTCAGGCTGTGGCATTGGCTGCTGATCGTATTCGCGTCGGTGAGGCTGATGTGATGATTGCTGGTGGTACAGAATCGATGACAATGATTCCTATGATGGGTAATAAGGTCGCGTTAAATCCCAAGGTCTTTGAAGATGACAATATTGCCATTGCCTATGGTATGGGAATCACTGCAGAAAAGGTTGCCGAACAATGGAAGGTAAGTCGTGAAGATCAAGATTTATTCGCTGTTGAGTCTCATCGCCGTGCTTTAGCTGCGGCAGAGGCTGGTTATTTTAATGATGAGATTCTGGACTACGATGTAAACCTTTCTTTTCTAAAACCAGGACAATTAGAAACAGTTCAACAAGAGTACACCGTTACACATGATGAAGGTCCTCGCCCCGGCTCAACAATAGAAGCATTGGCAAAATTAAGAACGGTCTTTCGTGCAGATGGGTCGGTGACAGCAGGAAATTCATCGCAGATGTCAGATGGTGCAGGTGCTGTGTTATTGGTAAGTGAAAAAATCTTAAAAGAATACAATCTCGAACCCTTAGGCAGGTTCATTACTTCATCTGTTGCTGGAGTTCCTGCTGAAATCATGGGAATCGGACCGAAAGAAGCTATACCGATGTGTTTAAAACAGGCCGGGTTGAAACAGGATCAATTGGACTGGATAGAACTTAACGAGGCTTTTTCTGCTCAGGCCTTAGCGGTATGTAATGAATTGAAATTGGATAGAGAAAAGGTAAACCCTAATGGTGGTGCTATTGCATTAGGTCATCCATTAGGTGCGACTGGTGCAATTCGTACGGCGACGATGATGCATGGACTTAAACGAACTAAAGGCAAATACGGCATGGTAACCATGTGTATTGGTACCGGTATGGGCTTTGCTATGATCTGCGAGTCTTTTTAGTAACGGATTCTCATGGTGCGTAACTTTTTCATTTGGATGATGCACACCATTAAGCGGGCAATTAATAGCTTGTTTGGTAATTCAAATGTTGCAATCACAGAAGTTAATTCTGCACCAAAATCACCCTGGCTTTCTCAATATGAGGCCGGTGTCCCCGAAACAATAAACCTCGATGAATATAATTCACTTTGCGATATATTTGATTCTTCATGTCAGGAATACTCAGAACGTACTGCATTCTCAAATATGGGAGCCAAACTTAGTTATGCTGAAGTTGATGAACTCAGTAAGCAGTTTGCAGCCTGGCTTCAGAATGAATTAAATTTACAAAAAGGTGACCGTGTTGCATTGATGCTGCCGAATCTCCTGCAATATCCGGTTGCGCTGTTTGGTGTTTTACGTGCAGGTGGTATCGTCGTCAATGTTAATCCTATGTACACCCCACGAGAACTAGAGCATCAACTTAAAGACTCTGGTGCTGTTGCAATTATCATTTTGGAGAACTTTGCGCATACGCTTGAAAAAGCGATTGATAAGGTCAAGTTGCAGCAAGTCATCGTTACTTCGGTTGGTGATCTATTTCCCTTTCCTAAATCTACGGTCATCAACTTTATGGTGAGTAAGGTGAAGCGCATGGTGCCAAAATGGCATCTTGATAAATACATACGCTTCAATAAATTATTAGCAAAAGGCAAACGACTGACTTTTAATCCAGTCGAGTTACAACTCGAGGACATTGCCTTTCTACAATACACGGGTGGCACAACAGGTGTTTCAAAAGGTGTAGTGCTAAACCATAGAAATATGATAGCTAACATAATGCAATGCTCATTATGGGCTAGTCAGCTATTAGATGATGACGAACAAATCATCACGATTGCTGCCTTACCGCTGTATCATATTTTTGCACTAACCCTCGCATTTTTTATGCCGATGAAACACGGCCATGAAGTTATATTGATTACCAACCCTAGAGATTTTCGCAGTTTTATTAATCTAATTAAAAGTGTGAGATTTACAACCATGGTTGGAGTAAACACGCTATTTAATGCCATGTTAAATACAGAAGGTTTTAATGAAGTTGATTTCTCTAAGCTTAGATTAACCCTTGGCGGAGGTATGGCAGTTACTCAGGATGTGGCTCAACGTTGGCGTCAGGTTACTGGTTGTCATATTACCCAGGGTTATGGACTAACTGAGACCAGTCCGATGGTTACGGCCAACCCCTTACATGTACAAGAATTCAACGGTTCAATCGGTGTCCCTGTTCCTAGTACCGAAATAACCATTATGGATGATGTTGGTAATCAGCTAGCAGTTGGTGAAATTGGTGAAATTTGTATCCGTGGACCACAGGTGATGGAAGGTTATTGGCAAAGATCAGACGAAACCAAAAAAGTATTTTTTGAAGGCGGCTGGTTTAGGAGTGGCGATATAGGCCGGATGGATGAAAAGGGTTATGTTTATTTGGCAGATAGAAAAAAAGATATGATTTTGGTATCCGGTTTTAATGTTTATCCGAATGAAGTAGAGGATGTCTTAACCTTACACACTGAGATCATCGAGGCGGCTGTTGTTGGTGTGAAACATGATGAGAAAGGCGAAGTTGTAAAGGCCTATATAGTTCGTAGAACTACGACTTTGACCGAAGAGGTAATTCTTGACCATTGCCGTGAGCAATTGACGCCATATAAGGTTCCTAGACATATAGAATTCCGTTCAGAACTTCCAAAATCCAATGTTGGCAAGGTCTTGCGTAGGGCACTAAGGGATGAAATAGAATCTGGTAGTGCAGATAAGCTTAATTCTAAATCTGAGTAAAAGATCAGATTAACAAAATCATCTTTAATTCTTTTCAATCAATGCTTGTACAAAAGATTCATATTTAGATGGTGCCCTGAGCAGGAGTCGAACCTGCGGCCTCTCCCTTAGGAGGGGAGCGCTCTATCCAGCTGAGCTACCAGGGCAATATACAATCGCTTTTTAAACTTCCAGCAGTTTATCTGATAAGATTCGTGCTTTAAAGCTCACGTGAACACTGAGTTCACATTAAGCATCTGTATATTAATAACATTATAGGACTGTTAATGAAGTTAAGCCCTGTCATATTGGCTGGTGGTGGCGGTACCCGTCTCTGGCCGTTATCTAGAGAACATTATCCCAAGCAATTTTTAAAATTGTTCGATGATAATACCTTGCTGCAAAACACCTTATTGAGGTTAGACGGATTAGATTCATCATTCGATGTATTGGATCCCGTCATTATTTGTAATGAAGCGCACCGATTTCTTGTTGCAGAGCAAAGCGCTCAAGTTTCCAGAAACATCAGTAATATTATCCTTGAACCCAAAGGCAGGAATACAGCGCCCGCATTAACTGTAGCTGCAATACAGCAAATCGAAAAAGAAGGTGACGCAGTCATAATAATGATGCCTGCGGATCATATTATTACTGAAATAGAATTGTTTCATGATGCAATTAAAGCGGCTCTGGAAATGGCGCAGAATAATTATCTTGTAACCTTTGGTATTAAACCAGCATCTCCTGAGACAGGATATGGATATATTCACATTGCTGACAAAATTCAGACTAGCAATAAGCAATCCATCCATGCAATAAGTGGATTTACTGAAAAACCGGATAGACCAACAGCAGAAGAATATTTAAGTTCGGGAGATTACTTGTGGAACAGTGGGATTTTCATGATGAAGGCGTCGGTTTGGCTGGAAAAAATAAAGTTACTTCAGCAGGAGATAGCCTACGCAAGTTCAGAGTCTATTAATAAGGGTATAAATGATGGCTTATTCTTTAGGTTGGATGAAGAATCGTTCCTGAAATGTCCTGATGATTCTATTGACTATGCAGTAATGGAGAAATTGGCGCAGAATAATGACGATAAAATTGCTGTTATACCGGTTGATGTCGGTTGGTCTGATGTAGGTGCATGGTCATCGGTGTGGGAAATCAATGATAAAGATAACAATAATAATTTTATCGAAGGAGATGCAATAGTTGAAGATTCCAGTAATTGCTTTATTAAAAGTGAACGCGGTTTAGTTGTCACAATTGGTTGTCATGATATGGTCATCGTTGATACTGATGATGCGATTATGATTGCGGATAGAAATAAGACGCAGGATGTAAAGAAGGTTGTTGAAAAATTAAAAAACGATAATCGCAGTGAATCTTTGCTGCATCGAAAGGTCTATAGGCCATGGGGTAGTTATGATTCGGTTGATTCTGGGGAAAAGTTTCAGGTTAAACGCTTGACAGTAAACCCTGGAAAAAAACTATCTTTACAATTACATCATCAGCGTGCTGAACATTGGGTTGTGGTCAAGGGTATTGCAAAGGTGACTAAAGGTGATGAGCTT
>JAJFKM010000069.1 GCA_021773215.1 Gammaproteobacteria bacterium | reverse complement strand
TCGGATTCGAAAGCTGCGTCAAATACCCGCAGAGCAAAATATGACGCTGTTTTGCCGTGACCTGTCTGAAATAGCATCCTATGCCTCGGTTAACAATTCTGCCTTTCGTATGATGAAATCTATGACACCCGGACCGTACACTTTCATCTTGCAAGCCAAACGTGACGTGCCAAAACGATTGCAGCATCCAAAACGAAAAACAATAGGTATTCGTATCCCGAATAATCCAATATCGCTAGCTTTATTGTCCGCCCTTGGAGAGCCTATGATTAGTATTAGCCTGGTCTTACCCAATGAAGACTTACCTGAGACTGAGCCTGATGTCATCGATGAAAAAATAGGTAAGCAAGTTGACTTGATAATTGATGGCGAAGCGGGCGGCTTGGATTTTACGACAATCATTGATATGACTGGTGATGAGCCAGTTATATTACGTGAAGGTCTGGGCGTTGCTGATTTAGCTTTAAATTAGCCATACAAAATTCTGTCACGTCTTGGCAGTCTGGGTATAATGCGTCTTTTTTGCTAAATCCCCATACAAAACGACCACAGGAGGTTGTTGATTGTCTACAACTGGTAAACAGCGGGTCTTGTCCGGCATGCGCCCGACAGGTCAACTGCATCTAGGTCATTATCACGGTGTTCTCAAAAACTGGCTGGAATTACAACAAGAATATGAATGTTTCTTTTTTGTTGCGGATTGGCACGCGCTGACAACGGAATATGAAGACCCTTCTATCATTGAAAAAAGTGTCTGGGATATGGTCATCGATTGGCTTGCCGTTGGCGTTAATCCAGGTGCTGCCAAATTATTCATACAATCTCGAGTACCTGAGCATGCGGAATTACATCTATTGCTATCTATGAGCACACCGCTGAGCTGGTTGGAGCGGGTGCCTAGTTATAAGGATCAACAAGAAAAACTGTCCAATAAAGACCTGACGACCTATGGTTTCTTAGGTTATCCCCTGTTACAAACGGCGGATATTATTATGTATAAAGCGGGACATGTCCCCGTTGGTGAAGATCAAGTTTCGCACGTTGAGTTAGCGCGCGAAGTGGTGCGACGATTCAATCATTTATATGGGCGAGAACACGATTTTGAGGAAAAAGTAGAAGCCGCTATCAAAAAGATGGGTAAAAAGAATGCCCGGCTTTATTATGATTTACGCCGCAGTTATCAAGAACAAGGTGAGGCTGAGGCCTTGGAAAAGGCAAGGGCATTACTTGAATCACAGCAGAATATCAGTATCGGTGATCGAGAGCGTTTATCAGGCTATTTGGATGGGATTGGCAAGGCAATATTCCCAGAACCTCAGGCTCTGTTAACACCGGCCTCAAAAATGATGGGCTTAGATGGACAAAAGATGTCCAAGTCCTATGGCAACACGATTTCATTACGTGAGAACCCCAGTGTCGTTGAAGAAAAATTAAGGACGATGCCCACTGATCCAGCCAGAGTCAGACTCACGGATCCAGGCGAGCCCGATAAGTGTCCTGTATGGAATCTGCATCAGGTCTATTCGGATGATGATCTGAAAAATTGGGTCGTTGATGGGTGCACAAATGCTAAAATAGGCTGCCTCGACTGTAAAAAACCATTGATCGAGGCTATCTTGGAGGAACAACAACCCATCCGAGAACGTGCAGAAGAATATATGAATGATCCTGAGACAGTTCGCGGTATTATTGCAGATGGCTGTGAAGCCGCACGCGATGTTGCTCGGGAAACCCTGGAAGAAGTCCGGGACTCTATGGGACTTATCTACCGATAATTTCTAAAACTTCAAAATTAATGATGAACGAAGAAATCGAAACACCCAAGACCAGTCAAGATGAAATGCCGTTTGCTCTGGTTCAGGGTACGCCTGTAACGGAATTGCCGAAAGATTTATATATCCCACCCGATGCTCTGGAAGTCTTTCTTGAAGCATTTGAAGGGCCACTCGATTTATTGTTATATCTTATTAAAAAACAAAATATCGATATTCTTGATATTCCGTTAACGAAGATAACCGAACAGTACATGTCGTATATCGATTTGATGGAAACCCTGCAACTCGAATTAGCAGGAGAGTATTTATTGATGGCAGCAATGCTGGCGGAGATTAAATCAAGGATGTTATTGCCGCGTCACACGGAAGACGAGGAGGAAGACGATCCAAGGGCAGAATTAATCAGACGTTTACAAGAATACGAACGCTACAAACAGGCCGCAGAGAAAATTGACGAGTTGCCACGATATGAGCGTGACTTGTTTGCGACTGTTGCAGAATTCCCCGGACGTAAGATCAATCATGAACCACCGGATGTATCTATGGATTCAATTTTACGTGTGTTTGCTGAAGTGATAAAACGCGCAGAGATGTTTTCACACCATATGGTTCATCGTGAAGCACTATCTGTTCGTGAACGTATGGGAATCGTATTGGAAAAAGTAAACCCGGATACCTTTACCGATTTTGAAGAATTGTTCAGTGTTGAAGAAGGGCGGGGTGGTGTGATCGTTTCGCTATTAGCCATACTACAACTGGTGAAGGATTCTTTAATTCAACTTGTACAAAATGAAGTCAACGGACCAATTTATGTGAAGGCAGCATCATGAGTCAGGAAAAAGTTAAAAACATTATCGAAGCAGCTTTGATGGTTTCAACAAAGCCGCTTAGCATTGCATCAATATTAAATTTGTTTGAGAGTGAACAAACGTTACAACCCGAGCGCAATGATATTCGTGCAGCGTTGGAAGAATTACAACAAG
>JAJFKM010000068.1 GCA_021773215.1 Gammaproteobacteria bacterium | reverse complement strand
CTTCATCATCACTTTCTTTTGCGAAAGCGATAACCGGCCGATTAAAAGTTTCTTTTACTTTGGCAGCAAGTATACCAATCACTCCCTGATGCCACTCAGGATTAAACAGACAAATACCCTGTGCAATTTCACCCGATGATTTTTCCAGATAATCATCCAATTCAATAGTAGCCTGTTCTTGCATGTCAGCTTGTATTAATCGTCTCTCTTTATTCAACTTATCAAGTTGCTCAGCCATTTCTTTTGCAGCATGAGTATCATCTGTTAATAAACATTCAATGCCTAAAGACATATCGGTCAATCGGCCAGCAGCATTTAACCTTGGTGCTATAGAGAAACCTAAATCGCTTGCAGAGAGTGTTGGCAATGGCCTGCCTACTAAATTTAATATCGCTGTTATGCCAGCGATAGATTTATTTTGTTTGATCAGTTTCAATCCATGGGCAACCATAATCCGATTATTTTTATCAAGCGGCACAACATCAGCGACTGTACCTAGCGCTACAATATCAAGTAATTTTGCGAGATTTGGTATGGATAAGTCATTCTCATCAAACCAACCTTGATCTCTTAATGTTGCGCGTAATGCCAATAAGATATAAAACACGACACCAACACCCGCTAGATTTTTACTTGGAAATTTATCTCCAGCAAGCTGTGGATTTACAATTGCATCGGCATTAGGTAATTCATTACCCGGTAAATGATGGTCGGTGATTAAAACCTTTACACCATTTTCTCTAGCTCGTTTAACCCCTTCAACACTTGAAATACCATTATCAACAGTAATCAATAAATCAGGATCATAATCCAATGCGACATCGACGATTTCTGGTGTTAGTCCATAACCATACTCAAATCGGTTCGGCACAACATAAACGATGTCTTCACAGCCCATGAGTGTTAATCCACGAATAGCCAAGGCACAACTAGTAGCACCATCTGCATCAAAGTCAGCGACGATTAATATTCGAGATTTGTTTGATAACGCTTCTTGCAGTAATAATACCGCTTCATTAACCCCTGTTAGGGTGTCGTATGGTAAAAGACGTCCAAGTGAATAATCCAAATCATCACTGGATTGTATATTCCGAGCGGCGTAAACCCGTTTTAGTACAGGATGGATTGTATCCGGCAAGCTGTGTTCATCAGGAATATCACGCCGAATTATTTTTTTGTTTTTCACGAGATAATCAATGCTTGAATGCGTATACGTTTTTTTGTTTTTTCCAAAGTTTGTACCGGGAACCTTTGTCTAGAGTTATAGCGTTTATATCCGTTTTTATATGTAACTGATCAATCTCTCTGTTCTTTAATGCATTCATTAAAGGAGAAAACCAGTTTTCTTCATAGGCCATCAACGTTTCAAGCCAGCCTTCAAGGTCATGATAGTGACAGAATTTTTGAAATGCGTTTATAACTACCAGGCCGTTGTAACGAGCATCAGTGTTTTTAATATCTTTATAATTATCAGGTAAATCAGTAAACGGCGTTGCTGCTATCATTGAGAGACCTTTTGCCAACATCTCATCACTAACAATAAAGGACCATTGACGATCAATGATCTCTGGTAACTCGCCACAACCCCAAAACCACAGACTGTTTATCGGTAACATTTTTTCTTGTTCGCGTTTTTTATTGACACCAGAATCATGCAATGTCATTTGTATATCGTTCATTAGCTGAATCAGGTTAATACGGTCATCACCACTAGGCATATAAGGAAGAATGTCTCGGCCCACGATCGAATCTACCGGAGTTGTTCTTATATTAAGGTCATCCTTTATTCTTAAATACCATCGATACGGAGTAGGAACTTCAAGCTCAAATTCATAAGGCTTTAATATGTTATTAATATCAGCAGCAAGCGCCAGAGCATCATGCTGACTAATAGTGAATTGATTATTGTCGATTAGAATTAGACCATCGCGATCAGCTCTCACATGAACCGGATCCGCACGCAACCAAACTCCTTCCGGATGTTGATTGTCATCAGTTAAACGTGATATTGCCGCGATAGGGAAATCATTTTCTTCCTTCGCAGTTAAACCGAATAGTTCACAAAGACCATAGCTAGCAGAAGATGATTTTAAGGTTTGATGATTTCCTTTCGAAAGCATCCAGTTAAATGAAGGTAAACTCGGCAAATCATCCGGGTGAATGGCTATGTCAGGCCCAAATAAACCTGGTATATAGAGAGTCAAACTACGCATTTATCGTCTCGTTCTTTGTGACACGATGATTCCCTGTTAATAAATGAGATGGTTATCCATCTCACTATTTTAGTCTGTCATATTTTCGAGAATTGCAGATTTCACCTGATCTAATTTTGCATCAACGGCAATGACAGGTGATGTACTTTGTTTTATAGCTGTATCAGGATCCTTTAGGCCATGGCCTGTTAAAGTACAAACAACACAACTATTTTCAGGAATTTTACCCGAATTGATATCACGCATTGCACCAGCAACTGATGTCGCTGAAGCCGGTTCACAAAAGACACCTTCTTTTTCTGCAAGTAGTTTTTGTGCGGCAAGGATTTCCTCGTCACTACACTCATCAAACCAACCGCCAGATTCTTCTTGAACCTTCCAGGCATGATCCCATGATTGTGGATGACCTATTCTAATAGCGGTTGCCACTGTCTCAGGATTATCTACCATTTCACCACGCATAAAGGGTGCGGAACCGTTGGCTTGATACCCCACCATCTTTGGACGAGTTGCTACAAGCGAACCAGCTGCATAAGGACAGACACCATTACAATGAGCACAAGCCGCAGTTGCTTGTGTTCCCTTCTCACAGGCGTATTCACTATAACCTATCCAATGTGCAGTAATATTGCCTGCGTTACCTACTGGTAGACAATGAAAGTCTGGTGCTCTTCCTAACTCTTCAACAATTTCAAACGCCGCTGTTTTTTGACCTTGCAATCGATATGGATTGATCGAATTAACAATCGTTACAGGTGCTTCATCAGCAACTTCCTTGACCAAACGCATACCATCATCAAAATTACCTTTGACCTGCAGCACTACAGCACCTTCCATCATTGCTTGTGCCAATTTACCTTGGGCAATCTTACCATCAGGTATTAATACAAAAGCAGTGATACCAGCTCGCGCTGCATAGGCTGCAGCTGAAGCTGAGGTGTTTCCAGTAGAAGCACAAATGATTGCCTTCGCACCATCTTCTACTGCCTTGGTGACGGCCATCGTCATGCCGCGATCTTTAAATGAACCCGTAGGATTTAAACCTTCATATTTAACATAGAGGTCAACTTTTTTATCCAGTAAGTCAGGAATATTTTCTAATTTGATTAATGGTGTATTACCTTCCCCAAGACTAATAATGCGGGTGTCATCACTGACCGGTAGTCGGTCACGATAATTTTCTATTAATCCGGTATATCGAGTTCGAAAAGTCATCTTTGTTATCCTAATGTTTCCATACGAATGCGCATTACTTCACCATCGATCGCGTCAAGTTGCTCTATCTTGGCAATCGCATCATTCATATTTTTTTCTTTAATACGCTGTGTCAGGAATATTATGGGAACAAAACTGGCATCAGCTGCAGGTTCTTTTTGAAGAATAGCTTCAATACTTATTCCAGAATCACCCAGTATTCGTGTCACCTCAGCCAAAACGCCGGGCTTATCAATCCCATGCATGCGCAGATAATAAGCCGTTTCCGTTTCTTCCATCGGTAATATATTAATGTCAGACAATGCATCAGGCTGAAACGCCAAATGCGGAACACGATTTTCCGGATCCGTAGTTAAAGCACGAACAACATCAACGACATCAGCAACCACAGCAGATGCCGTTGGTTCAGAACCGGCACCTGCACCGTAATATAAAGTTGGTCCGACGGCATCGCCCATTACTAATACAGCATTCATAACACCATCAACGTTGGCAATTAAACGTCGCTCTGGAATTAGAGTGGGATGAACGCGCTGTTCTATTCCATTAGCCGTTTTGCGTGTTATGCCGAGGTGTTTAATGCGATACCCTAACTCACCCGCATACAATACATCCTGTTGTTCAATTTTTCCTATACCTTCGGTATAAGTCTTGTCGAATTGCAATGGCATACCAAATGCAATCGAGCCCAAAATAGTTAACTTATGCGCGGCATCTATACCTTCCACATCAAATGTTGGATCGGCTTCGGCATAGCCTAATTCTTGCGCTTCTTTTAGAACATCATCAAAGTCTCGGCCCTTATCACGCATCTCGGTAAGAATATAATTACCTGTGCCATTGATAATGCCAGCAATCCATTCAATCTGGTTTGCAGCAAGCCCTTCACGCACAGCCTTGATGATAGGAATGCCGCCAGCAACTCCCGCTTCAAAAGCAACAGTAACGCCTTTTGCTTGAGCAGCTGCAAAGATTTCATTGCCGTGTAATGCAATCAACGCCTTGTTTGCAGTAACAACATGCTTACCGTTTTCAATCGCCTTTAATACCAATTCTTTTGCTGGAGAATAACCACCGATCAATTCAATGATGATATCAACATCAGGATCCTCAACAACGATAAAGGCATCATCAGAAATTTTATCAATCTGTTCGATACCCTTTATCAATTCAGGATCGTAATCTATGGCTGCCGCATGAGTTATGCGAATACCACGACCAGCGCGACGCGCAATCTCATCTGCATTACGTGTGAGTACACTGACAGTACCACCGCCAACCGTGCCTAAACCAAGCAATCCTATTTTAACAGGCTCCATAATTTCTATTTCTCTATTATTTTTTATATCTAATTTAAGTACTTTTAACACATATTCATAACTTATTTGTTATGAAGTCAGTTATACCAAGAACAGGAAAGATTGCCACAGAGGTCACTGAGTACAAAGAGAAAGTACTGTTTTTTACTCTGTGTGCTCTGTGGCTGATCGTTTTAAAGTTTTCTACGACCATACCTGCATAAATTTCACCAGTTATCCCACGACACTCTGCGGATCTTCTTCCCTTAGCATCGCTCGTATTGAACGAATTGCTTGACGGGTTCTGTGTTCATTTTCGATTAATGCAAAGCGAACAAACTGATCACCATAACTCCCAAAACCTATTCCTGGTGATACCGCCACCTTCGCTTCTATTAATATTTTTTTTGAAAATTCGAGTGACCCCATCTCTTTATATTGCTCAGGAATCGGTGCCCAAACAAACATCGTACCCTTGGGTTTTTCAACTTCCCATCCTGCTGCGTTCAAGCCATCACACAAAACATCACGACGATTGCAATACATATCACGAATCTCGGCAACGCATTGTTGAGATTCTTCCAACGCAGTGATCGCAGAGATCTGTATCGGTGTGAATGTACCGTAATCCAGATAGGATTTAATTCGCGAAAGTGCAGCGACCAAAGTGGGGTTGCCTACCATAAAACCAACACGCCAACCGGGCATATTGTAACTCTTGGACATGGAAAAGAATTCAACCGCAATATCTTTAGCACCGGGGACTTGTAAGATTGATGGTGCTGTATAACCATCAAATACAATATCGGCATAGGCTAAATCCTGAATCACCCAAATCTGATGTTCTTTAGCGATCTCAATAATCTTACTAAAGAATTCCAAATCGACGCATTGTGTTGTCGGATTGCTTGGAAAATTTATGAGTAGTGCTTTTGGCTTCGGCCAGCAATCTCTTATTGATTTCTGTAATTCTTCAAAAAAATCTATACCCGGGCCAATCGGCACATGGCGCACATCGGCACCGGCTAGTACGAAACCATAAGGATGAATCGGGTAAGCCGGGTTCGGAACCAGTACGGCATCACCCCTATCGACAATAGCCATCGCCAAATGGGCCAAGCCTTCTTTCGAGCCTAAGGTGACTATCGCCTCTGTCTCAGGATCCAGATCAACTTCATATCGAGCCTTATACCAATTACAGATGGCTCGTCGTAAGCGCGGAATTCCGCGCGAGATGGAATAGCCATGGGTGTCATCACGTTGTGATGCCTCAACTAACTTATCAACTATATGTTTTGGTGTGGGCTGATCAGGGTTTCCCATTCCAAAATCGATAATATCTTCGCCACGATGGCGCGCCTCCATCTTCAATTCATTGACGATATTGAAGACGTATGGGGGTAATCGATTAATCCGTGCAAATTCTTCGTCCACTTTCTGACCCTAAAGCTATAAAAAAGCCGATGATTATACGGTATACATTAAAAACGTTACAGGGCTGT
>JAJFKM010000067.1 GCA_021773215.1 Gammaproteobacteria bacterium | reverse complement strand
TAAAACTGGTAAGTTGCTTTGGAAGTTCAAAGCGCCTTCTGGCATTATCGGCAACTTCAACTCATGGGCACATAAAGGTAAGCAATACGTTGGTATCCTATCAGGTATCGGCGGTTGGGCTGGCGCGGTTGTCGCTATCCCAGGCTTAGCGGCTGCTCCAGGTGAAGCTGCACTGGGTGCTGTTGGTGGTTATCGTAATCTGTTGAACTCATCACGTAACAGTGGTGTGTTGATGGTTTTCTCACTACCATAAGTACTAAACAGACGTAAGTTTGTTAAAATGTCCCCGGCACTTCGGTGCCGGGGATTTTTTTTTAATAATTACCTGTTTTATGTTAAGTTAATAATCAAAAGTTCAGTATTTATCTAATTTATCTACAAGAACTTGTAAGTATTTTTGAAGTCAGAACCATTGAGTCCATTAAAAATCTAGGATTAAATCATTATTAGAGAGGGTGTTGCCCGGTGCTTATCTATTTGATAAATAAGTATGTATACCAAGGGTTTAGCTATTATGATTTAGCTGTAAATTTACATGTATATACAACAAAATTAAATATACAAAAATATAAATGAATAATATTAAATAATTATCCGGAGATGAGTAAGATGAAAATAACCAATATTCTAGCCAAAATTATGATCGTATCAGCAATTTTACTGCCTAATTTGGTCTCTGCTGCTGACCACGTAATAAAGGCTGGTGCACGTGCGTTTGAAACACCAATCCTCTATGTTGCAGAGGGTGACAATGTTCAATTTTCAAATATGAACTCGCACAATTCCGCATCTGTTGAAGGTTTAATTCCTGAAGGTGCAACAGCCTGGGCCGGTGCAATGGGTGAGAATGTTGCTCCGAAATTGGAAAAAGCAGGCATTTATTCTTATGTATGCGTACCGCATATTGGTTTTGGTATGGTCGGTGTCATCGTTGTTGGGGATGTCAGTGCTGAAGACATAGCAGCCTATAAACAAAAAGCGATTGATACACTAGAAGGACCCTTCCGTAGATTGCTTGGTAAGATTAACAAGATCAAGCCAACCATCTAATTTTAGCGCTTTGATTAAAACTATCTATCTAATGGAATGCCCTCTGATAATCAGCGGGCTAATTAACTTATGAAAATAATTTTCGCAATCGTATTATCAATATCCTTAATTCAACCGGTCGTCGCAAAAGAAGACCCAGGTATGCCTGATTCAGAGTACCTTAAGGTATGTGCTGACCCTTACATGTTGCCGTTTTCTAACCAAAAAGAAGAAGGGTATGAAAATAAAATAGCGCAATTATTAGCCAAGAAACTGGGATTGAAATTAAAGTATGAATTCTTTCCACAGCGTATTGGATTTATAAGAAACACACTTAGAGCAGAGTCAGAAGATAGTCTTGGTTATAAATGTGACCTAGTCATTAGTGCACCATCTAATTTTGAATTGGCTGCAACAACTGAACCCTATTTCACATCTACATATGCTCTGGTTTATGCCAAGGGTAAAAAACTGGATTCAATAACTGACCCAGCGATGTTAAATAAGTTTGTAAATGAAGATGGAAATGAAATAAAGATCGGTTTGCCAGATCGTGGTCCACAACAATTATGGGTGTTTTACAATGAACTCATGGGGAGTATGGTGCGTTATTCAGGTCAATCAGGTGATCCAAAAGTTAACCCAGGGCAACAAATGGTCGAAGATGTGGCTTCTGGAAAGATCGATGCGACCATTATATGGGGACCAACGGCAGGTTATTTCGCCAAAGAGCTCAAAAAAGATAATGTTGAATTGGTTCTGTTACCCTTGACAGATGACCCCAAAAAACCAGAAATGCGATTTTCATACAGCTTTTCTATGGCCGTTCGCTATGGTGAAAAAATCTGGAAAGATAAAATCAATAGTTTAATTAAAGAAAATAAACCTGAAATTGAGCAAATTTTAACTGATTACGGTGTACCGTTAATTAAATAATAGAGTTATAACCTTATGAAATTTAGTACTTATATATTTTTATCAATTTGTACATTTGCCATGATTAACATCAATGTCATGGCAGAAGAAGAAATAGTCACTACAACAAAAGGTGGCAAGCCTTTAACTCAGGAAGAGATAGATTCGAGTATTGGTCGTTTTGGGGATGTTGATGAGATTCCTGAAGATTTCCAGTTCAACTCGGCTGAAGTACTGTTATGGCATGCTGACCACTTAGCAAATATAGAACAGCCCGTTAGTTTATATTACGAGTTTGTAAAATCAGGCACGTTTGAAGAAGGATTTACCGATTCCGTTTATTTGAAGATTCTAGAATTAAATGAAGATGGATCTAAAAATGCCATGATGGAGTTCTTTACTGCTGAGAAGAAACAAACAGTAACGCCAGAAAATGTTACAAATATAAAAGGTAATCCGGCAATTGGCATCTATATGCAAGGCGATGTCTATGAAATGAATCGTATAGCCAGTGGCCATTGGCGGCATTTTCAAAAATCTATCAAGATCTCTTTAAGAAATGATGCAGTTGTTGAACCGACTACTTTTAAATTTAACGATAAAGATTATAAAGGTGAAAAAGTATTTTTCTCTCCTTACCTAAATGACCCGCACAGACGTGATTTTGAGAAATTTGCTGATAAATATTATGAATTCATCTTTTCAGATGATATTCCCGGTAGTCTCTATCAAATAACAACTATCATCCATGATAGAAGTAAAGAAGATGCAGAACCTTTAATCCTAGAGACATTGACTTTAATCGATGTGAAGTCAAACGAATCTTGATTTAAAGAGCACTCTTTACGCTGCTAAATTGAAGAAAAATAAACATCTACCTTAGTGGTGATCAACTAAGGTAGATGATGTTTTATTAGCTTATATCTTCTTTCTTCTTTCTGTTGGTTTGATCATTTGCACGCGTTCCTTTTTTCAAAGCGACGGCACAAAATTTAAATTCTGGTATTTTACCGAAAGGGTCTAACGCTTCATTTGTAATCAAGTTGGCTGCGGCTTCATTGAAAGTAAAAGGCATCATTACGACCCCTTCCAACATATGTTCATCTGCACGAGTTGTAGCGGCTATTCTGCCTCGGCGTGATTCTATAACTAACATATCGCCTGTCTTTATTTTAAACTTAGCCATGTCTTTTGGGTTAATCATAATACATGGGCCAGGCTCAAGCGCATCAAGTACTCGTGAATGTCTCGTCATTGTTCCTGTATGCCAATGCTCTAATTGACGACCAGTAACGAAAACATATGGAAATTCAGGATCTGGCATTTCTGCAGCTTCAATATATTCAGCTGGTACAAATCTACCTTTGCCGTCATCTGTTGGGAAGACTCCATCTTTAAAGATTACTGGTTCCCCAGTGTCACCTTCTTCTAACAGAGGATATGTTAGAGAATCTTCTTGTTCCAGTCTTTCCCATGTCATGCCACCCATACTGGGTACAGCTTTACGAATTTCATTAAAGACATCTTCCGGACCAGTATAATTCCAATTAAGTCCAATCCGATTTGCAATCTCTTGAATTATCCACAAGTCTTGCTTAGCTTCACCAGGAGGGTCAATTGCTTGGCGACCCATTTGTACACGACGATCTGTATTAGTAAAGGTTCCCGTTTTTTCTGGAAATGCACTTGCAGGTAAAATCACATCTGCATAACTGCAGGTCTCTGTAAAGAAAATATCCTGAACTACTAAGTGATCAAGGTTTGATAGTGCAGCGCGAGCGTGATTTAGATTTGGATCAGACATCGCAGGGTTTTCACCCATTATATAGAGGCCATTTAAATCCCCATCATGAATGGCATGCATGATCTCGACTACGGTCTTACCTGCATTATGGTTTAGTTTCTGTCCCCAAAGTTTTTCAAATTTTTCTCTAACTTTTGGGTCAGAAACAGGTTGGTAATCGGGATAAACCATAGGGATTAAACCAACATCTGAAGTGCCTTGGACATTGTTTTGGCCACGTAAGGGATGTAAGCCTGTGCTCTGACGACCAATCTGCCCGGTCATTAGTGCTAGAGAAATAAGGCAACGTGCATTATCTGTCCCATGGATATGTTGTGATATACCCATTCCCCAAAATATGATTGCGGTTTCTGCCTTTGCATATAGTCGTGCAACAGTTTTTATTGTTTCAGGTGGAATTGCACAAATTGGTGCCACTTCTTCCGGGCTGTATCTAAGTACAGTTTCTTTTAACGCCTCAAAACCATCGGTGTGTTCATCAATAAAGTCCTGATTTTGTAAGTTTTCTGTGATGATCGTGTGCATCATTGCATTAAGCAGCAATACATCTGTACCAGGCCTTAATTGCAATAAGTGTTCTGCATGGAGGTACATTTCTGAACCATAGGGCTCAATCAGTATTAATTTACTCCCGCGATCTGTCGCATTTTTAATAAATGTAGCAGCAACAGGGTGGTTATCATTTGGACGAGCTCCAATAACAATGATGACTTCTGCATTTGAACCATCAGCAACCTGATTCGATACAGCTCCAGATCCAATTGTCTCTAATAGAGCTGCTACCGATGACGCGTGACAAAGGCGAGTACAATGGTCAACATTGTTTGTACCAAAACCTGTACGAACAAGTTTTTGTACTAGATAGGCTTCTTCATTACTACCTTTAGCACAACCAAAACCAGCTAATGCTTCAGAACCTTTATCATCTCTAATAGTTTTTAATCCTTTGGCTGCATAGTCTAAAGCTTCTTCCCAACTCGCTTCACGAAAATATTTATGCATATCCAATGGATCGATTAAATCAGGTGTTTTCTCTGCATCATCACGACGTATTAATGGTTTGCTTAGTCGATCTGGATGATGAACGTAATCAAACCCGTATCTTCCTTTAACACATAGCCTGCTCTTGTTTGAAGGGCCATCACGGCCTTCAATATATTGAATATGATTATTTTTAACGTTATAGGTGAGTAAACATCCTACGCCACAATAAGGGCATGCCGATTCAACCTTTTTATCTGGTTCGATTAAGCCGACATTTTTTGCCGGCATTAACGCACCTGTAGGACATGCTTGAACACATTCACCACAAGCTACGCAGGTACTTTCTCCCATGGGCTCGGCCATATCGAAGGTAATCTCTGCATGCTTGCCACGATAGGCTAAACCAATGACGTCGTTAACCTGCTCTTCACGACAGGCTCTGACACAACGTGTACATTGAATACAGGCATCAAGATTTACAGCTATAGCAGGGTGAGAGAGATCTGCTTTAGGTTGTTCGCGTTGCTCAAAGCGTGGATTGAATACGTTTAGTTTTTCTGCCCAATAATCGAGTTCAGAGTTTAATGTATAAGGTGATTTTCCTTGTTGAGGCATATCAGATAGTAATAATTCCAAGACCATCTTTTGTGAAAGCTGAGCTCGTTCATTATCGCTTGTAACTTCCATGCCTTCAGCAGGTTGGCGACAGCAAGAGGGTGCTAATACCCGTTCTCCATCAATCTCAACCATGCAAGCGCGACAGTTTCCATCTGGACGGTAACCCTCTTTATAACAAAGGTGAGGGATTTCCACGTCGTTTCTTTTTGCCGCTTGCAGTATTGTTTCATCACCATAAGCATCGATTTCATTGCCATTAAGTTTAAAAGTAGTGGCTTTTTCATTCATGAATTTAGGATTAGCAGCCATTATTTAAATTCCTCGGGGAAATATTTCATCGCACAACGTAATGGATTTGGTGCGGCTTGTCCTAAACCACAAATAGATGCATCGACCATTGCCGTTGAAAGCTCTTCTAACAGAGGTTGATCCCATTCATCTTTCTCCATTAGCTGAACTGCCTTGGCGGTTCCAACTCGACACGGAGTACACTGGCCGCAAGATTCATCTTCAAAAAAGCGCATTGCATTCAATGCCATTTGTTTCGCACTGTCTTTATCAGATAACACAACAATTGCTGCAGAACCAATAAAGCAGCCGTAAGGTTGTAAGGTATCGAAGTCCAGGGGGATATTAGCTAATGAAGCCGGTAAAATCCCGCCAGATGCGCCGCCAGGGAAATAACCATAAAAATCATGATCTTCCAGCATTCCGCCACAATATTCATCTATAAGCTCCTGCATGGTTATACCAGCGGGGGCAAGATGTACTCCAGGTTTTTGTACGCGACCACTGACAGAAAACGAACGCAGACCTTTTCTATCATGACGACCATTATTAGAGAACCATTCCGGACCGTTACTAATAATATCCCTAATCCAGTGCATACTTTCCATATTTTGTTCGAGGGTAGGGCGACCAAATAAGCCAACCTGCGCAACATAAGGAGGTCGCAAGCGTGGCATTCCGCGTTTGCCTTCAATCGACTCGATCATTGCAGACTCTTCTCCACAAATATAAGCACCCGCACCACGTCTTAAGTATATTTCAGGTAACTCACAGGGAGGATCTTGTTTCAGTAGTTTAAGCTCTTTTTCCAATGCCTTGCGACAGCCAGCATATTCGTCTCTTAAATAAATATAAATTTTGTCGGCATCTGTAGCCCAGTGAGCAATTAGAGTACCTTCTATAAAACGGTGGGGATCTTGCTCTAGGTAAACTCTATCTTTAAATGTCCCTGGCTCACCTTCATCGATATTAATAGCAACCATTTTAGGTTTGGGTTGTTCGCTTAATATGCGCCATTTACGGCCAGTCGGAAATCCGGCTCCACCGAGACCACGTAGATTAGAATCTTCCAGAAGAGAGATAATGTTTTCTCGTTCAAATTTCCCTTCGACACAATCTACTAATAATTGATACCCGCCATTATTTTTATAATCTACATAGTTTATATAATCAGGTTCACTGTCTTCAAAGGCGTTATTTTCGACCGCTAATTTAACCTTCGCTGTGTCTGCCATTTCTATTGGATTTGTTCCAACAACAGCAACAGGAGCGGAATTACATCGTCCGACGCAGGGCACTGCTTGAATACGAACGTCATCAATATTTTCAGATTCAAGTTGCTTGAGTAATGTTTTGGCGCCAAACATCTCGCAAGTCAGCGAATCACATACGCGTACTGTTTTAGTAGGAGGTGGTGTTTCTTTTTCTTTTAAGACATCAAAGTGATGATAAAAAGTTGCGGTTTCATAGACTTCAGCCATAGGCAGGCTCATATCTATAGATAGAGCAAGAATGTGTCGGTTTGATATGTGATGATAGTGATCTTGTATCTTATGCAGATTCTCAATCAACATATCTCTTGTGCGTGGAGCATCGCCAAGAATCTGCCTGATTTCTGCTAAAGATTTATGTGGAGTAGTGCGGCCTTCGACACGACCTTTTTTTCCGCGAGTACGTTTCATTGATATTCGTTTTTATAAGGGTTTAGTATTTGTTAACAAGTGTCATGCCAATTACTGAATATACACACTAAATCATAAACAATAGCCCGTATTCTCAATAGCAGCTTAGGTTTTCACTGTTAAACCACAATTTTTGATAGAAACGAACATCATCCCAATCCTACCAAGTAAATCTGTCGACAATATTGGTTTAGTTCTTATCTAAAGTCAATTATGCTTTTATTAGAGCTTAAATTTACTATCTTCTGCAAATTTAAGCTAAGTGTACAAATGAATTTATTTATAATGTTGCAAAATCAGAAGCTCACCTTTTCCGTTTCTGGCCAAGTCTCCTGAAAATCTATGCGCTTCCGGTCCATATTTTTTGAAGATGGAAAGTTCTCCGTCAATATTCGCAAGTTGTGTGAATAATAGTCGTAAAAACTGCATTTTCAAATTACCGCAACTTTTAAACGTTGCTGATAGATGAGTGGGTTTTTTAGCAAGTATAATCGTGCCACGGCGCATACCTTCTCCTGGCAGTTTACCGACTTTATCAAGGACAATTATCGTGCCTGCATGAATACGGCTACCACAATAATTCCCGGATTTACCGTGAATTATTATTATGCCGCGACGCATTCTATCCCCAACACGGTCGCCCGCATTGCCTTTAATATTGATCAGACCATTGGACATGCCAAATGAGTCACCGGGTAATCCGGCACCTACATAATCACCAGCATTACCATTGATATTAATACGACCTCCCGACATGGCATTACCTGCCCATAGACCAACATTTCCAATAACCGTCAGCGTGCCATTCTTCATACCTTGACCTAGAAAATCTCCGACATCTCCATTTATTGTAATATTACCTTTGGTCATGCCTTGACCTGCATTGATAAGCTTATCTGTGCTTTTTTCAATTATTATCTGTGACGAATCTGTGCCTTTTACGGTAAATAGAGTATCAAGCTTGACCGATTCATTGCCGTATATGATTTTTAAATTCTTTATTTTAGCAAGCGTTTTACCTTCCAGATTCTCTGGGGTTAGCGGCGTTACATCCAAAGTAAATTCAGGCTGGTTCTTCAATGTAAAAACTAACGCGCTCATTTGAGTAGTTTCCTAAGGTGAAATAAATGGGGGCCTAGGTTGCCACCATAATTTCCTGCGCTGATACGGCAAATACCCTTTGCAGGACCAAAAGAGCATGCTGCTTTTATACCTACACGCATGGCTTTGTTTATAGATTCCTCATCAAGGCCATCTATGACGATTTCAAGTACAGAACCAATTTCATCTGATAGCTCGGATTTAACTTGACCTTTTAGGGTAGGGCAGTAAGCCTCATTGGTTGATGCAGTAAGAAATTTATACTTTGAACCCACTTTTGAACCTGAGCCAACAACACCTCCCGGGAAAGCAGTTATGACACCTGGCACTTTTTGAATTTCTTCGACTGCCTTTTCACAGGCAGCAAGTCCATGTCTGGCAGTTTTTGCCAAGACTAGAAAGTTTCCACCACCGATAGCCTTTGTTACGCCGGCCGTTTCTTCAACAATGAATTCCCCATGCATTACAGGGATGCGCCAAAAACGCCTGTTATTGACTACCTTTGATATTTGAAAACCATCGCCAAAGAAACGAAGACTTTTGCCCATAGAAACTTTTTGTTCGCTATCTAGCCCTGAATAACAGGCTGTTGTAGCAGTGGTCATAACAGATTGACCAACACGCGTTGCAACATGTTTTTCTAGATCTTTCATTGACATAGCAAATATCATGACGGAAATACCTGGCCTGCCATCAGGCGTTTCTGAGGGCTTAAGTTCTCGTTCAATATCTGCTTCAATGCCACAAGCTATGACTGATGATGCAAAACCACGTATTGCATTAGCAGCACGATATGCCCATTTAAGTGTCATTGCTGTGATAATTATGCGTGTTGCCTTCATAGGGAAAGCTTCCGCAAATGTATCATCTATCTGTACGCCGTTTATTTTCATAATTAATATTTACATACAGGGTTGCACGATGATTTTACCATTACCATGTTCAACGATTTCATCATCATCAATTTTAAAATTACCAAGGCTGACCGTATGGAAATCATTAAAATAACGTTTAAGTGATTTTTCTATGCCGTTATCAAATTCCGGTCTCAGTGTATGAGTGGCGCCATTGACTACTTTTACAATTTTGCCATTACGCACAATAAGCTCACCATCTTTGAATACGTAGTCAGGTTTACTAAACATTTTTTCTTTGTCTTTGTGGTTGCTGTATACGGTGATGTCAGCAACTGCTCCGGAGCCTAAATGCCCCCGATTTTTCAAGCCGAGACTTCTTGCCGGTGCAGCTCGAGTCATAATTGCGATATCGTATAAGGAATATTCTCTATCAATACTTGCAAGCGTACTTGCCGCAGCGGCTTCTTTATTAATAGTAGAGAGTATGTCATTTCTGAAACTACGATCCATCAGGAGGCGTATTAAATGTGGGTAGCTTGTGAATGGTGCTCCGTTAGGATGATCTGTTGTCAGAAAAACTCTCCAGGGGTCATCGACAAGTAAAAATATTTCGAGACCTATAGCCCATTGCAATGCATTTACAAAGTTTTTGTCTCTGTATTTAAAAGGCACAACTCCACAACCCGCGTCACACTCAATATCCATAATGACCCATTTTTTCGGATCTGCATGCCAGTGCCCAGCATATTGGTGTTGGGAATCGCCCGAAGCAGTGACAGTCTGGCCAAATAAAATTTGTCCGACATCAATAGAAATGTTCGGATTTTTATTGACGGCTTCAGCTATCTCGGCAGCACCGGATGAAAAGTTTTTATCGCCTTCGGTTCCGTAGCTGTGAAACTGAATATGAGTAAGGTGCATGCGCATACCATCAACAGCACGTATGGTCTCCAGTGTAGTGTTGAGATTGCCGGGAACACCAAGATTACAGCCATGCACATGTAGAGGATGTGGTATGCCTAATTCTGTAACTGCTCTGGCGAGAGACTTAAGAATATCGCGCGGAGATACACCGTAATATTGATTTAATTCATCTAATTCAAGTTTACGCTGGTTAAATTTAAAGGCACTTATACCGCCTGGGTTAACTACTTTGATTCCGAGTGCCTGAGTAGCATTGATTGTCCAACCAACATAATCACTGATAGCGGCCTGGTCTTTTTTTGATGCGAGCATGCGTAAAAAGAAATCATCACTGCCAAGCATGGCATAGGCACCTTTGTCGACCATGGGTGTGTCGGCCATTTCCATATGTGTTTGACGAGCGTTGGAAGGTAGCATTGCTGGTTCAAAACATGCGGTGTAACCCATTTCAGCATAACGATAACCCGCAGTCAGCGTAGAGGGTGCTGCGTAACCACAGCCGGAACGCGTCAGTTCAGTCTTCTCGACCAAATCTGCCGCATGATCTTCAGGCAACATCATGCGAGCTATATTGATCTTGCCTCCACCTATGTGAGTATGAATATCAATAGCGCCGGCCATTATGATCTTGCCTTTCATGTCATAGGTTTTACAAATTTTTGTATTACCTGAGGGCTTGCGTGTTATATAACCGTCATTGATATAGATATCCCTGTGCTCTCCATTAATGCCATGGACAGGGTCATAAACAATACCGTTAGTTAATTTTATATACATACGTTCTGTCTACATCCTTTCTATAACTTGTTTCAGTATTGAGCTGACATTGGCATACGGAGATTGCCTTAACTTTTTTAATGGTAGTGATACTACGCTGTCAGCGCGGATTAACTGTCCAGAATGGTCAACACCCGGGGTTGATACCGGAATAAAAACATCCGGTTTAAAGTTTAATTTAGTATCAGGTGTGCCGAGCACTATTGTTGGTATTGATGCACGGGGTGAATTAACATTTGAGCTAAAGCTTGAAATCCAGACTAGGGAATCCACCTCTTTATTTTTAAGGACGTTATGCGTTGAATACCGCTGAGCATCGTAATCAGGATAACCTTTGTTGAAATTAACACGTAATGGATAACCACTTTGCCATGCACAAACGCTATTTGCACTTGTCGCACCATCATTGCCACCTAATGAAAATCCAGCAAAGCGTGTAAAGCGTGTTAAATATTTAACGATTTCACAAAAATTCTGAATTGTAAGTTCTGCATGAGGGATATCTAGTTCGGCTGGAGACCAAACAATTACACCATATTTGGCAGCCTTCATTTGTTCGGCCAGTGCTTGCAGTGTTTTAATCTTTATACCGGCTATTTCTTTTACATCAAGTGTGGCGCCTGTGACAAGTGCATGTAAACCAGAAATAACTTCACCTATTTGTTCAGTTTTGCAGTTGAGAGAAGTTGGTCGTTTACCGTTTGGATTTATACCTGCTTTACTATCCAGTTGATCTCCTATGTATACTATTTGGCGCTGCTCATTCTTGAGCTTAAACATAGATTGTTTATTCCAGATGGTACGTTCAAAAAAACGTGGATAATTTCTGGCATCTGTCCCGGCGAAAATAATTAAATCTGCACGATTTCTGATTTCAGTCATGGTCGTTGTGATCCAACCGAGATCCTGCAATACAAGTGAGTTACGAATAAGGGCATTGCCGTGCATGTGGTCAACTATGGCACCCGTTTTATCTGCAAGATGCATTACTTGCCGCATTCCACCAACATCAGTACCAAGGCCAGAAAAAAGTGGGTTATGTGACTTTTTGAGAATGTCAGACATAGCAGCTATAGCATCTGAAAGAGGGACATCTTTACCCTTAATTTTTGGAGAGCTTACCGCTTGTTTAGCTTCGAAAGAAGCGACTGCTTTGGGACAACCATTCTCTAGTATTTTTAGTGTCTCATCCTGATTTTGGATAACTAAATCATCACACAGTATCCCACAGAAAGGACAGGCCACATCCTTATTGATGACACTAGAAATATTTGATGTTTTAGCCAATGATAACTCCTTAAGTTTTCAATCAATGATAATTTACGAAACGCAAAAAATCTTGTGCAACAGTACCAGCATAGTCTACAGCCAATAAAGGTGCATCATTATCAACAATTAATATTGCGGAACTTGAAGGTGTATACTTTTGAAAAAGTTGTGCAGTATCAGAAAATATTAGGTTAATCCGTGACTGACAACATCTCATCAATATAGGTGTATTTCTCTCTAGGTTTCCCTTTGGGTTCTCCACGCTCAATTTCTTTAGCGTCTATCTTCTTCCATTCAGCATAGTTCACATGACGAATGTTCTTACTATCTAATATCGTATATATAGCAGCAGCACCAGATTTCTTACTGCCATCATCCAGCTTTGTTATATCTTCTAATAGACAGCCAACTGTTTCAACACTGCAAGCGCGATTTGTACCAATTATGCCACTAGGACCGCGTTTTATCCAACCCGCTGTATAAAATTGTGAAACGACATTGTTATCATTATCAGTAACCCTGCCTTTTTCATTAGGGATAGTGCCCCAGTTTTCATGAAACGGCACTCCCTCAATGGGGACGCCTCGATAGCCGATGCTACGAAATAATATACCGCTTTCAAGTTCTATTGTTTCTCCTGTACCTCTGGCAGATTGTTTAAAAGGTTCTCCGGATAAGCCATTTTTTTCAAGCACGACTTTTTCTAGTCTAGAATTACCGACTAGTTCTTTGGGGCCCATTAAAAAGCTAAAGAAACATTTTTTCGTTTTACTACTGTCAATTTCACGTTTAGAAAACTCGCAAAATAAATCGTAGATTTTTTTACTGGCAACATTACTTTTTTCTTCTAATTCTTTTTCGCTTTCTGGATTAAGGATCATGTCTTCTGAAAGCACGACAGGACTGCAATCTGCAAGTTCACCAAATTCACGTAACTCTTTAGGTGTCAATTTAGCTTGTGCAGGCCCACGTCTACCGATGACATGTATTTCTTTTATCTTACTTTCAGCCAGTGTGTCTAGTGCATGTTCTGCGATATCAGTTTGTTTTAATTCATCGACAGTTTTAGACAATATTCTACTGACATCTGCAGCAACATTTCCTTGTCCGATAATGACAGCGACATCGTGAGATAGATCAAATTCACGATCACGATAATCCGGATGCCCATTATACCAGCCGACAAATTCTGTAGCCGTATGACTACCTATTAAATCCTCACCAGGGACACCTAACTTCCGGTCAGACTCTGCACCGCAAGTAAAGATAACCGCGTGATGAGACTCACATAAGTCTTTGACGGTAATATCTGTCCCGACAGTTACATTGGCTATCAAATTGAATTCAGGTGATGCAGCAATTTTTTCATATAGTTTGATTGCTTGCTTCAATTTTTGATGGTCCGGCGCAACACCGCTGCGTACTAAACCGAATGGTGAAGGTAAGCGTTCAAGCACGTCGACCTTAACTGCAATGTCGGATTTAATCAGCGCCTCTGCGGCATAAAATCCACTGGGGCCGCTCCCAACGATAGCGACTAATAGTGGATCTTGTTCGGTTCCGAGTGTCGACATACTATTAATTAAAAGCCTAATTCGGACTTACGCTCTTCAGCGCCTGGCAGGGGATCCATCTGTTCTTCACAAACTGGCAAGTCAGGTGCTTTTTCAGCATTGATCTCAATCCACTTTTCCTGATCTTCCGGGATGTCATCTCCTTCATAGATGGCTTGGACAGGACATTCAGGTATGCATGCACTACAGTCAATGCAAACATCTGGGTCGATATACAGCATTTCATCGTCATAATGAAAGCAGGCGACAGGGCAGACTGTTACACAATCAGTAAAACGGCAGCTTTTACAGTTTTCAGTTACGATTGTTGTCATCGTTTCCTCCTCAGCCTTAACAGGCAGTTCATCTAGTGATATTTAAAAGTGTTGTAATATGAATTATTTACCCGCGTATAACAAAATTTCCCCTCGATTTAATTCAATCGAGTCGCCACACCAACGTTCGAAGGGGCTATTCATTAAAGAATCACTGATAGTGAGTCCAAGTGATTGTAAATATTTAAAATAATGACGTAGAAACGAAGGTTGATAATCGCAACTTTTGGTAAAAGTTGGTAATAGCTCAGATTTAGTCTGGCAAATTATTGAACCACGTTTCATTCCAGCGCCGGGACGAATACCCATCTCTCCAAGTACTATAATAGTGCCTGCGACCATGTTTACACCCGTAAAGTCACCTGAGTTGCCACCGATGACAATTAATCCACGCCGCATAACATGACCGGTTTCATTTTTTACATTGCCATGCACAATGATTTCACCACCTTGCATACCAATAGTACTACCGCGGTAACCACTGCCGACCATATGGCCTGCATTACCTTTAATGGTAATCCTGCCGCCAAGCATTTCTGGGCCTACCCAATCAGAGGCATCACCCTCGATGATGATTTCACCGCCACTCATGGCGGCACCTGTGTGCACACCGACATTACCTGAAACAGTGATTTTTCCAAAGGACATGGCCGAAGCTATGTGTTTTACATCTACTAAATCACCTTCAACATCGATTTCACCATCAAAGTCACCACTGCATTCAAAGAAATCTTTTAATGGAACCTGACGATTACCATGAAAAACGGTGAGGTTTTCTATTTCTGCTAGGCTTAGTGATTGCATTCGATCAGGACAAATACAGTCCGCTTCCAAAGGTACTTCGGGTTTTGTGTGTAATTTTAATTTGAGAGCCATTCGTTAAGTTTCCGTAATTATCTTACCGGTTTAAGCTTCAAGGCCGAGTTTATGTAAGTGAATATGATACTGACCTAATCCACCACCATAGTTGCCCGCTGATATTTTCTTTATGCCTGGTTTTGCAGCAGCAATAGCGCCAACGCGCATTGCTTGTTCTACCGCTTCTAGTGTTAAACCATCGATAACAATCTCAAGCACGCTGTTGATGCCATCATCCAGCTCAGAGTTTTCTACTACGCCACGCAGTGTTGGACAGTACGCATCATTAGTTGAAGCAATCAATTTTTTATATTTAGAACCGACCTTGCTACCACTGCGAACAACTCCATTTGGGAACGGAAGGATAATATCGGATAATTCACGCATCGCCTTTGTTGCAGCACTTGCAGCCTTCAATGTCGCTTTTTGATCCTTGCCTAATATTAATAAGTTACCGCCACCAACAGATTCTTGAAGATTAAATTTGTCGTCAACGAGAAACTCACCATCCATCACAGGGATGCGCCATAGTTTGGACTCACCGAGGACTTTGCTGATTTGATGACCATCGCCAAAGTATCGTAGTTGACCGCCAACAATAACTGGCGAGCCTGAGCTTAAGCCGTTATAACAGGCAGTAGTAGGACAGGTCATCACACATTGTCCGATACGCTCCATCAAGCGTTTGCCTAAACTCTCAGCGTCCATGGCGAAAATTAAAACGCTTACGCCTGGTCTTAGATCGGGAGATTCATCAGCATCAATAATTGCTTCAATACCTGCTTCGCATTTACAACCGATGACCGAGGTTGCAAAGCCAGTGATTGATTGCGCTGCGGCCATGGCCCATTCTTTTGTTTCTGCAGTGATGATTACTCGACTGCCATACATCTTGAAGGCTTCGGCAAAGGTATCGACAACGGTTGTTGATTTAATCTTCATATCTATGCCTTTCCTGTTGCTATAACTTCATGGTCATGAAGGTAGTGATCATCAACAGCATAATTAGAAAATTCGATTGAATAATAACTTTCGAAGAAGGGTTGTACGACTTCTTCTATTTTTTTGTCATATTCCGGAGAGATGTGTAAAAGTTTACCGATGAAATCAGTAATAAACTCATGATTACCTATGATGGTATTTCCTGACTTGATGACATAACGCGGGGCATTAAACATCATCTCTTTATCATCCATTTCATCGTATATTGTAATATCTGCATCTGCACCAACACCTAGATGACCTTTGTTTTTTAAACCTAAGGCTCTAGCAGGACCTGCTCTTGTAATAATAGCAATTTCGTTCAAGGTAAATTCACGATCTAAATCGCGCAGCGAACAATTCTCTAATGCGCTTTGGTTGACGCGTTTCATTTCTTCATGACGGAATGCCTTATCCATCAGCAGTTTAATGAGCTTGGGATAATTCATGAACGAGCCACCGTTAGGGTGGTCAGTCGATAAAATTACTCGCCAAGGATCTTTTGCCATCAAGAATATTTCAAGACCAATTGCCCACTGCAGGGTGTGCATATAGATGTGTTCTTGATAATTGAAAGGGACGATGCCGCAACCACTCTCACACTCAGTATCTGCATTGACCCATTTGCCTTTGGTATGCCCCTTTAAAACATAAGCTAAAGGTGCATCGGCTGTCATGATAGTCGACTTACCAAACATGACTTGACCAACATCACAGGTGATGTTCGGATGATTGTCAACATACTCAACAATTTCCGCAGCTTTAGAAACCGGATTCTTGCCCAACTCTCCGCCATAACTATGAAATTGGATATGGGCAATATGTGCGCGCATATCACCTGCTGTTTTCATGGTTTCTAATGTAGTTATGTAGTTGCCACTATGACCAAGGTTGTTGCAGTGGATATGCGGTGGGTGAGGGAAGCCTTGTTTGTCTACAGACTTTATAAACGCTTCAATAATTTGACGTGGCGTCAGGCCTTCATCTGTTTTTTCGTCGATGTCAGAGACATTAGAATTTTTCTTGCCTTTCCATGGCTCATCACCACCAGGGTTAACTAATTTTACGGTGTAAGCTTTTGTCGCATTGATCCACCAGGCTACAGCCTCATTAAACTCTTCCATGCGTTTTTCACGCAACAGGTTCTGCAAGAAAATATTTTCGCCAAGCAAGACATAAAAGCCTTTGTCAATGACTGGTGTATCATGAAACTCTTCAAGCGTGTGTCTGGCACCTATGGGTGTTACAGCTGCCTCCATTGCTGTTGTATAACCTAAAGTGGCATAGCGATATCCGGTAGCAAATGTAGAGGGAACTGTGCCGCCTGTACCAGATCGTGTGAAGGGTGTGCCGGGATGAACATCATGACGATGATCTTCAGGTTGAAGTTTTCTTGCTGCGTTTACTTTAGGACCAGCAATGTGGCAATGGATGTCGACACCACCCGGCATAACAACCATGCCTTGTGCGTCTATAATGGTTGCATCTTCAGGAACAGAATCGACTATTCGGCCATCCTGAATGCAGATTTCTTTTATCTTGCCATCTATATTATTGGCAGGGTCATAAACCTTGCCATTTACGATGCGCATAGCTGCTGACATCACATACCCCTAAATATTATCGTTATATTTTAATGAGTAATTTTACGACGGCAGTAATCTGCAATTTTTAATCAAAATACTGTTAGTGTTAAAACAAATAAATGTTTGTATTTATGATTAGTACTTATTTTCTCGTAAATGGTCTCAATTATTTCTAAAAATTCACACTACAAAAATACTATAGTTTATACAAAACTAAAATTAAAGGTGATACCTTCCTGTTTATATTGGCGCCGCCACTTTTACTTCGCCGCTAGCACCACTAGCATAGTGCTTCGCTAACATTAGTTCATTAACTCGTTTATTAATACCCTTCAGAATCGATTCGTCATCTGGAAACGGTGATTCAAATGCTGGTCGTAAAGTGATCGGCACATCGTCCATACGATAAACGGTTCCACTTGTATTGATGCCATAGGTAGAAGTGCGAAACGCTACATGAGCATCCTTACTGGTTTCAGTCATTTTTGTGTCTAAAACAACAACGGGAATACTTTTTAAATGTTGTATGGCTTTTTTCGGAAAATTTGATGCTGGATCACTGGCAATTATCATTGCGGCATCGGCATGACCATTTGCCAAGGTGTCAACTGTGGTAAATTCTCCTGGATTAAATCGCGGGTAACCACGGCTAAAGTTGACTCCGAATGGGTAGCCAGTCTGCCAAGAGACAACATTATCGGCACCAGTTACGTTACCATGTCCTCGAACAGGCTTGGCAACGAAATGAGTAAATTCATTTAAATCAGTCGCTAAAGCGAGTAGGGCGCCAGAGTTAAAATGGCGACCACGGGTCATGGTCAGACCCATGCCAAAGAAAAGTACACCAAATCGGCAATTCTTCATTCGATCGCTTAGATCTTGTAATACTTCTAGAGGGACACCTGTGCGTTCTTCAATGTCATCTGATAATTTTTTACCTTTTACCAAAGCGCGTAAGGCCCATAAGACTTCAAAGTCTTTGCCCGGTTTCGGTCGAATAAGAATATCTGCTACTGGAGAGCTTTTAGTCTTGCGCACATCAACAAGCACAACGGTACGATCTTTTTTACCTCTGGGAGTAAACATACCTTTCGGTGTCACGGCATAACGACCAAAGTGGCGTGGGTGAGATTCAGCAGGATTTCCACCCCAATAGATAACTAAATCGGCTCTGTTTTTGACTTCGCCTAAGGTACTGGTACTTTCGCCGACACCTTGAAAAGCCAGTCCTGATGGGCCATGGCAGACCGATGTTGTTGTATCGATGTTACCTTTGATTCTATCGGTGATAGCGACTGCTTGTCGCTGTGCTTCACACGTTGTATCGCTGAGACCGTAGGTAATAGGAAATTTAGCTTTTGTAAGCGTCTGTGCGGCTTCTTCGATTGCTTCTTCGACAGAGACTTCTTTACCATCAATCATTGCTGCAGGAGCATCTTCATCAATAGTATGTTCCGCGAACCAGGCTCGGCCTAGGACACAGGCATTCTTTGATTTAATGATTTTTTTTTCGTCTAAGTCAACGGTAAGGATCATGTCGTCGCAGACACAACCGCAGAAGGTGCAGGTTGCATTTTCAATGATCTTGGTATTTTCAGCCATAGTAACTATTACACCTTAATCGAAAAATTATATATCTGAGTTTAAGTTGAGATTTTCTCAATTTCAACTTCCATGTGTTTAGATAATGGCATACCACACCCTGCCGTGTCACTCGCCATGAGTTCACTCGAAGGAGGGCCATAAGGAATGAACAGCATGCCATCAGGCAAATCCTCTGGTTTTTTACCAATGCAAGATACTATTGTTTCACCAATATCATTGCTGAGACGAACTTTATCGCCGTCGACAAGCCCCCTTTTTGCCATTTCATCAGTATTCATTTCCAGAGTTGATGTGACTTCTTTGTACTCATCCTTGAGCTTACCTATGTTTAGACTCGTTCCTTGTTTAGCAGAACGACCTGGAATTAGGATCATTTTTTCTGTCACGCGGCTCTCCTCGATTGGTTCTGGTCTGATTATAGTCTGGACTGTTGTATAAGAACAAACAGATACGCTATAAGACTAATTCTTTAGGCAGAACACTGTTTCAGCGCTGTTGCATACAGTACAATAGATCGTTTTGCATAATTAAACATAGATATAAGAATTTCCTAATAATAATGAATAATAAACAATCAATGAGCAAATCGAGGCAAGTGAGCGTTTATGCGCCTGCTAGATTACATCTAGGCTTTCTCGATCTGCACGGAGGTCTTGGAAGGAAATTTGGTAGTCTGGGCTTATCAATCAAGGATGTGGCAACCGCACTCACAGCAGAATATGCCGATGATATTGATGTGACAGGACCTTCTGCTAAACGGGCAGAGGATTATGCGGAACAAGTATTATCCCATTTTGGGATTAATGGCGGCGTTAAAATGTCGATTACGTCTGCTATCCCTGAACATTCTGGTCTAGGTTCAGGGACGCAATTATCATTAGTTGTAGCGTCGGCTATCTCAAATTTATACGAATTATCTGAACAACACCCTAATCGACTTGCTGCGATATTACATCGAGGTGCTCGTTCAGGGATTGGTATAGGCACGTTTATGCATGGCGGGTTTATAATCGATGGTGGTCGAGGAGAGAATACTGAGGTTCCCCCAGTTATCAGCCATATGTCTTTTCCTGACAATTGGCGGATCGTCTTAATATTTGATGATGAAGCAGAAGGCATAAACGGTGTGCCGGAACGACGAGCGTTTAATACTTTGCCGCCTATGGACGAAAAAATGTCAGGTTTGCTTTGCAGATTGACATTGATGCAAGTGTTGCCGGCTATTAGAGAAAAAGATTGCGAACAATTTGGAGAAGCTATTACTCAGATTCAAAATATTGTTGGTGACTATTTTGCTGTTGCTCAAGGAGGTCGTTATACCTCGCCTTACCTTAAACCTATTCTTGAATCTATGAAGAATAGCGGTGCGACTGGAATGGGACAAAGTTCCTGGGGCCCAACCGGTTTTGCCTTTTTTCCTGATGAGACACTGGCATTTCAAGCAATGAAAAGAGTTCGTGAGGAGTGGCAATCAGAATCAAGGCTACGCTTTGTTATGAGTAAGGCCTGTAATTCCAAAGCAAAAATCATATTAAATGATTTGAACACGCCAACACAAAACGAAAACTTGAAAGTAACAAATTTATAACTTTAAAGAGAGAACCATAAGAAAATGAAAGGTCACTATTTATTACATATGTTTAACCCAACGAAAAATGTCAGTCCGTTTGATGTCAATATGGCCTATGAAGCAGAGTTTGATGGTGTTATTCCTTATTCTGAAGTTGCGCTAGATGATATTCATGCCTTGACTCAAGACACGATTTTTTCACGTGGTACAAAAGGCGTAAAACGAACCGGTATTTTTATCGGGGGCAGGGAATTTGGATTAGCAATTGATATGCTGAATCGGGCAAAATCAGCAATGGTTCCTCCATTTGAGGTTTCTGTATTTGCCGATCCAAGTGGGGCAATAACTACAGCTGCAGCATTAGTAGCTTGTGTAGAACTGCAATTAAAAAAGAAGACAGGTGACTCGTTATCTGGGAAACGTATCGATATTATCGGTGGTACCGGCCCGGTTGGTGTCTGCGCCGGGATTTTAGCAGCAAAATGTGGTGCGACAGTCTACTTGACTAGTCGTCGAGGCGCTAAAGTAGCTACTGAGTACGCTTCAGAATACAACGCTCGCTTTGGTGTAAAAATGTTAGGCGCTGATAGCAGCACTGATGAAAAGGTCATGGAGTTTCTGACAGAGTCACATATAGTCGTTGGCGCTGCTAAAGCAGGCATACAAGTTCTATCAAAGAGACAATTAGCTGAGGCATCTAATCTATTAGTTGCTGCTGATGTAAATGCAGTGCCTCCATTAGGTATTGAAGGAGTCGGTGTTCATGACATGGGCGTAGAGATGGCCGGTACACCGCAAAATGCAGTTGGCCTTGGTGCTTTGGGTATAGGTGATATTAAATATAAAATTCATTTCAAGATGTTTGAAATGATGAAAAAAACAGACAAACCACTGTACCTTGATCATGAACGTGCATTTGAAGTAGCCAGAGAAATTGTTAGCAAGCTTTAAAATTGATTCTATACATTGAGTTCCTGTTCAGAATATTCTTCTGAGCAGGACTTAAAGATGACAGACATTCTCATTGTTGCTCGTTCAGGAAGGGCGTTAGCCACATCAGCACATCAAGCTGGATACAGAGTTCATGTGATGGATTGTTTTGTGGATGAAGATACAAAAACAGTTTCGAATTTTACTCATCAGCTTCAGTATCATTGTGAAGGATTCGATCAGACAGAGTTAATGGAGCAAGTTAAAGGGCTGGTTTATCGTTACCCAAAAGCAAGGCTAGTTATAGGTACCGGGTTTGAGAAAACGCCAGAGTTACTTGAAACTCTAGCGGGAATCATTCCTGTTTTGAGCAATATTAAAAGCACGATTCATAGTTTGAAAGATCCTGTTGCCCTCTATGACATGTTGAGAAGTGCTTCTATTAATGCACCTGAGATTTCGTTAACTCCACCAAGTAATTCTGACGGTTGGTTGCTAAAAGAAATTGCCGGTATTGGAGGTGCCCATGTTAAATGGTCGTCACATATAAACTCGAGCAGCGGTTCTGCTTATTATCAAAAATATATGCCTGGCAAGGTTTCAAGCGCAGTATTTCTAGCAAGAGAAACACATGCAATACTTGTGGGCATTAACGAACAATTACAATCAGAGCAATTTAACGACATGCCTTTCCTGTTTAAAGGTGCAATTAAATTAAATTCAGTTGATGAGCAGCATAGACAAAACGTTATAGAAATTATTAACAAGATAACAAAACAAACTGGATTGAAGGGGCTTTGCGGGGTTGATTATATTGTTGCGGATTCTGGAGAGATTGTAGTACTTGAAGTGAATCCAAGACCACCATCCTCTTTTGAATTGCATGAACAACAATGTGCTTTATTCGAAGCACATTTAGCTTGTTTTGATGGTAAAGAGATCAATTGTCAGTATAGACAGGACAATCTATCAAAAGGATATGTGATTTATTATGCAAAACAAGATATTAAAATTAACAGTAGTATAGTTTGGCCAAACTGGGTTAAAGACAGGCCCTCTATTGGTTCTGCTATTGCAGAAAAATTTCCCGTATGTACAGTTCATGCAGAGGATGAATCGGCAACGAACGTTAAAGCTGTTTTGCAAAAGCAATTAAATCAGATTGAAACAATTATTATGGCGGAGCAGCGTGCGGCATGAGTCTTTATAAACTAAATTTAGAAATGAGGAAAAAAAGTGAGCAAGCAAATATCATCTCCTAGTCTTAATGCGTTGACAGCGCCCTTGGTTGAAAACTTGGTCGTTAATGCGTCGGCTTTACGATTAGACATCTCCAAATTAGATAATGGTTGTCGTATTATTGATGCAGGAATTAACGTGCCGGGCGGGTTAGAGGCTGGAAGATTGATTGCAGAAATATGCATGGGCGGATTGGGCACAGTAAAATTACGAGCCTCAACCAATTTTCGCAACTGGTCGTGGCATCTGGATGTGCATAGTACCAACCCAGTCTTGTCATGTTTGGGTAGTCAATATGCGGGGTGGAGTTTGAGTCACGGTGAAGGCAAGGGTGCATTTAATGCATTAGGCTCTGGGCCAGCTCGCGCTATCGGAAGCAGTGAAGATCTTTACGAAGAACTGGGCTATCGCGACTCAGGAGATCATGCGTATATAGTCATTGAAGCCGACAAAATTCCACCAGCAGAAATTGCAGATAAAATAGCGGAGAAATGTGGCATTCCTGCTTCTGCATTAACTATCATATTGACGCCGACATCGAGTTTGGCCGGTTCCGTTCAGGTAGTTGGTAGAGTCTTGGAAACAGCACTACATAAAGCACATGCATTACATTTCCCATTAGATAGTATTATTGATGGCGCTGGCAGCGCTCCTATATGTCCTCCATCGAAAGACTTTTTAACGGCTATGAGCAGGACTAACGATTCAATTTTGTTTGCAGGCCAAATACAATTATTTGTTGAAGCTAGTGATGATGATGCTAAAGAATTAGCCAATAAATTACCTAGTAGTTCATCAAATGATTATGGAAGACCCTTTGGGGAAATATTCAAAGAGGTGGGCTATGATTTTTATAAGATCGATCCGATGTTATTTAGTCCGGCACAAGTTGCTGTGAGTTCTCTAACCACAGGGCATACATTCCATGCAGGAAAGATTGACTTGGACTTGCTGGATAAATCATTCAATTAAACCTAGTGAAAGCATCACAAAGGAAAATCGCCATAGTTACTGATGATCCTGGGTGGCATGGTAGGAAGCTAACAACATCGCTCAAAGAGCATGGGATTGAGAGTCAGTATGTTTCCCTAACGGACTGTATTATTGAAATTAATGGTGAAGGTAAGGAAGTCACTTTCCCAGGATTTGATACGCTACCACTAGGTGTCTTCGTAAGAGGAGTTCCCGGCGGTAGTTTGGAACAGGTGATCTTTCGTTTAGATATATTGCATGCACTAAATAATTCGGGGGTTACAATTTATAATACCCCAAGAGCAATAGAACGCACGGTGGATAAACCGCTTACCAGTTTGTTATTAAACCGGGCGGGGTTACCTACACCGACTACATGGATATGTGAAACCCTGGAACACGCAAAATCTATACTCAATAAGGAAACTGCAAATGGAGAGCAATTAGTATTAAAACCATTGTTTGGTTCTCAAGGCATAGGTATTCATCTGGTCGATAATAAATCAGGGTTGATACACGATGAAAAATTCGCAGGTATATATTATTTGCAGCGATTTATTGAACGCCAAAACAATGAGTATACGGATATACGCGTACTGGTTATTGATGGTATTGCTAAAGCAGGAATGTTACGTCGTGGAGAAGAGTGGATTACCAATCGTGCCCAAGGAGCTATTTGCGAACCTTTAATTATTGATAAAAAAATTGCTGATTTAGCTGAATCGGCGTGCAAGGTATTAGATATCGATTATGCCGGAGTAGATCTGATGCAAGATAAAAACGGGCAGTTTTATATCATTGAGGTGAACAGTATTCCTGCCTGGTATGGGCTGCAAAGTGTAGTCGACTTTGATATAGCCTCTTGTTTAATCGGTTCGTTTGTTAAACAGATTGCTAAGAACAACCAATTACAAGCTTGTTCAGATCTGAACTGACTATGGATAGAAAGGCGTTAGAAAACGCAGTTATGGCAAGTTTTTTGGGTGAATTAGATGCATTCAAACCCGGGAATGTTAGTCACTACGCCGATGGTCATGATATGACCGTTCTTGATTTTCAGATGAGCGCAAAAGTTACTGTTCCTTTACTTTGTACACAAAATAGCAGCTTAGGTCAGCGGGTCTTAGATAGTGTTTGTGCAACGCAAGAGGCCGTCGGCTGTAATACCAACTTAGGTATGTTACTACTTTTTGCACCCATGATTATGGCAGCAGAAACTGAATTCAAAGATAGTAAAGTGTTAGAAAATAACTTAGAAAATACTTTAAGTTCTATAACAAAAGATGATACAGAACAGGTATTTGAGGCTATAAAATTAGCAAGTCCTGGAGGCCTAGGTAGTGTAGAAGCACATGATGTAAATAAGAAGCCAGACTGTTCATTGTTTACTGCAATGGAATTAGCGAGTAATCGAGATTCTGTTGCGTTGCAATATGTAAATAATTTTCACGAAATATTTAACATTGGTCTAGTGAACATTAAAAACTTTGAGAAACGTTGGAATAGTGTAAAATGGTCGACCGTTTCATGTTACTTGAATTTTATGTCGTCGATGACAGATTCGCACATAGAGCGGAAATTTGGTCGAGAGGAAGCTGAGAATATAAAAATAAAAAGTGAGGCCGTTGCAAATAGCTTCAATAGTGTTGGCAACCCTGAGAAAAACATTGGATTGTTACAGAGCTTCGATAAAGAACTTAAAGTAAAAAACTATAATCCAGGTACTAGCGCTGATCTAACAGCGGCAAGTTTATTGGCTTATAATTTGACCTTATAATAAAAGACATAAATAGAGAATTTACAACAAATACGGGCAAAAAGATCTTTTCTTTTTGCTAGTTATACTGGGTAGGGGGTTATATCCCTTGTTAATTTTAAATTTTTAATAAAATAGGAAGGCGGCGATGTCTATATTAGCAAAACTGTGTGGCTTTCTAACTGGAGGAGATAAAAAAATGGCAGTCATTGATAGAGTATTAATTGGTGAAGCATTGGTGGGTGACGGTAATGAAGTTGCACACATTGACTTAATGATGGGTCCACGTGGTAGCGCAGCTGAATCAGCT
>JAJFKM010000066.1 GCA_021773215.1 Gammaproteobacteria bacterium | reverse complement strand
AATTTAAAGCTTGATCGATTCAAAATAGATTTAAATACAAACGTACTTGAGTACTGTGACACATCGGAAACTGATGCAGAGACGCAAACAATCGGGTCGTTTGAAAACAAATGGATACAATGCCGATACAACTGGCGCTATAGTATCTTAGAAAATGAAATGTTTTATTGGTTGTATGAAGATATAACGCTAAATGCAATTAGTACAGAATCGTTAAACGAAAACGTATTCTTAAGTTGTGAACCAGCGATTGTTTACGAAGATTTAAAATTAACGGATTAAAAGTCTGTCACATAAAAGGCCTGCCTCTATTAAGATTATTCCCAAAGTAATGGATCAACACAGTAATAGGTTTTAAATTCATTATATAGCTCTGGATGTTTGCTAGACATTTGTTGTGGTTTTTCAAAGAACACTTCAGTAGCAACAGCAAAAAATTCAGCTGGGTTAGTCGCACCATAGTAATCCATTACCGCTTTATCATGATCTTCACTGGCTTTAACCAAAGCTTCATATTCTTTCGATAGCACCTTTGCCCATAGCTGGTAGCTATTCTTTTTTAGTATAGGTGCACCATTTGCAGAGCCAGACTGACTGTCTAATTGATGAGAAAATTCATGCAAGACAACATTATGACCATCGTTAAAATTTTGAATACCATGTTCAACACTATCCCAAGACAAAATCACCTTACTCGTATCGCAGGACTCTCCGAGCAAGCCACTTTCCATCTGGCTAACCGTCCCATCTGGGTTATGCTGCTGGCGATCTACCTTAAACGCAGAAGGGTAAATCAGAATATGCTTCAAAGTAGGATAAACACCAGTCTTACGATTCAATAATAACAAGCACGCTTCTGCTGCAATGGTGACACGGATTTCATCATTAATTTCAAGACCACCGCAACCATAAAAATTCTTTTTAGCAACAAACAGTTTAATCATATCCTGCAACTGTTTTTGTTCTGCCTCACTAAGCTTCTCTAAAAATGGCAGACGTCGATGTACAGTAACTTGCCAGTCTGTAGGAAAAGGACGATTAAGAATACGCTTATCGCGCCAACCCGGATAAGCCAGTGAAATAGCAACAACAGTCACTATAATAAAAAGCATGTAAAGCGCTGTCATACTCTGAATTTAATCAATGTTATTTTTAAGGAACTTCAAAATCGAATTCAAGCGGATCTTTCTGTAATCCTATATCTTCAAATAATACGGGACCAAGTTCAGATATAAACGGGGCATCACATGCGACGTAAGCAATTTGTTTACCCGATTTTTTTACAACAACACCTTCTTTTTCCCAACCTTTGCCAATACCCGTAAACACCGTATAGGAGTGTTTACCTTTACTAAATTTTAGATACGAAGCGCCGCCACCAGAATACGGTGCCGTTCCTGATATAAAATGTTCTTTAGGATGTTCCGGTCTTTTCGGATGAACAAGCTCGGGGATTTTACCTATAACACCATAACGATATTGCAAATAGCCTTCAGACTCTGTGAGTATTGGAGAAGAACATAAGGAAATAGTTTTTCCGTTTGTTGAACTACATGAAAAGACAGCGACTTCATCAACGAAGCAAAGACTTTCAACTGCCGAGGCAGCAGAAACGTAATAGACCTTCGCGAAAAAAATGAACGTAAAAAATAATAGTCTAGTCATATTTATATATTCTAACTAATTTCTCAACGAACACGCCGATAGTTTTCTACTTCATCTTCACCATCAATATGCAACTGCAATTCATCGTTATTTAGGATGGTTGCTTTCGCTATAAACGATTCCTTCGCCATCGCTTCAATCGAATCACGTAAAATGTCGGTAGCAATTAGTTTAATCATTATCAAACCACCTCCCTGCCTCTCGTAAGTCCCTGTTACCGTAGCAGACATATTATCCACAAAAATCACTTCACCAGAGGCTTTAAACTCAATGCTTCCCTCATTCTGGGTACTTTCCCACAAACCAACTATATTCGACTCCGCTGCATAGGAAGTAATAACAAAGAAAGCCAAGGTAAATACCGATAAATAAGCACCCGTTATTTTTTTCAAACTCATTAAATTCTTTTATTTTAAAGTGGCCAGACAATTAAGATCATGGGAATGCCGACTAACACTACAAGGATTTCCAAGGGTAATCCCATGCGCCAGTAGTCACCAAAACTGTAACCGCCCGGCCCCATAATGATCGTATTGTTCTTGTGTCCTATGGGCGTCAGAAATGCGCAGGAAGCAGCAACGGCAACAGCCATTAAGAACGAATCAGGGTTGACGTTCAGTTGCTGGGCGATGTCGACACTGATGGGAGCTGCAATCAATGCAGTGGCAACATTATTCAATACATCAGACATTGTCATCGTGATCAGCATAATGACAGTCAACACAACGACCGGGGACATCCCTTGCGTCAATTCAACGATGGTGTGTGCAACCAGTGCAGTACCCCCACTGCTTTCCAGTGCCGTACTGACAGGGATCAGGCAGGCCAGTAACACAATCACTGGCCACTCTACGGAAGTATAAATCTGTGATAGAGGAATGATCTTCAGTAATACATAAGCAACCACCACGCCCATTAATGCCACGGGTAAATACAGCCAACCGACACTTGCGACAATAACAGCAAGTGCGAACAAACCTACAGCCATTATCGCCTTGTGTCGTTGGATGACTTGTAATCCGCGTTTAGCCAAAGACAGACAACCCAGCCACGTCACGACATCGGGCAACTGATCTTCTGGTCCGAGTAATAGTAAAATATCACCCGCGGCAATCTTCAGCTTGCGTACGCGATCGCGAAATCGATTTCCTTTTCGCGAGACACCTAGTAATGAGACGCCTTGTCGATACAATAGTCGTACATCCAGAGCTGAACGTCCTTCTATAAAGGCACCTTCCGGGACAACGACTTCAACTAAAGCAAGGTTCTCACTGAGTATACTGGCGTCTTTATCCGTCCCAATGAATTTTAAGCCTGCCGCACCCACAAATTGTTCTATCGCATCAGGCCCGGCTTCCAGCACCAGGATATCGTTTTCTTTTAAAACAAAATTTCTTGCGGTGCCCGGCAAACGTTGTCCATTTCGTACCAAACCCAATACATTGACATCGTTTTCTGTACTCAAGTCGTCTAAATCTCGCAGCTGCTTACCAATGCACTTGGAGCTCCCCTGGACGATGGCTTCGGCAACATAGCCCTCCATATTCATGAGTTCTTTTGACATATCATGTTTGCTTCGATCCAATGGTATAAGTCGCCAACCGATAATAGCCACATACAAGATACCGATACCCGCAACCACAATGCCTACCGGGGCGAAATCAAACATCTGATAGGGTTCGCCTAAGGCTTTTTCACGAAACGTAGCAATCACCACGTTCGTTGGTGTGCCAATCAACGTCACCATGCCACCCAGTATGGTAGCGAATGATAATGGCATCAACGTCAAGGCAGGACTGCGTTTCGCCTTCCTTGCTGCCTGCATATCGACAGGCATGAGTAAAGCGAGTGTCGCCACATTATTCATCATGGCAGAAAGTGCCGCTGCGATTGTGGACATGAGTCCAATATGAGTACCCAGTTTACGTGTGCCATCTACCAGGAAACGGGATAACAATTCGATCGCCCCCGAGTTAGACAAACCGCGACTGACAATAAGTACCAGTGCAACGATGATAGTGGCAGGATGAGAAAAACCAGAGAAGACCTTCTCATGCGGTATTACCCCCACTAAAAAGGCAATAAACAATGCGGCTATGGCAACGATGTCATAGCGGATTTTTCCCCAGAGTAACAAGGAAAAAATAAAAACAAGCAGGCCGAACAGAAATACTTGGTCAAAGGTCATAAGATAATCTCAGATAAAAAACCAATTAAAATAATTAACTGCTTCAGTTTAACAGTGAACAAACGAGATCAGAAAAAATAAAATTTAAAGGGAAGCATCCCCCTTTAAATTTTGAAATCACATTTGACCAGATCATCTAAATAATATTATTTTTATGCCCCATCACACTACAATTTCCAGTTAACTCTCTATTTTTAATAGATAAATTATTTCAGCTATCACAATTAACAAGCCCGTTACTTCGGTAAATAACATCTGTTAGTAGATGTTCATTTAATGTTTGCATTGTCTTCACAAATTTTACACATCTCCATTCATAGACTGCTCGCACATTAAAAATATCTTAGGAGATTAATTATGTCGATTGAAAACGTTGTAAATAATTCGAAGTACATGAAAGCCGTTACCTTTACTTTAATGGCATCAATGATTTTATTGAGTTCGCTGGTAAGTGCTGGAGAAGATGCTCATAGTAAAAAAGCTGATCATGACATTGTTGATGTTGCTGTTGCAAATGGCAGCTTCAATACACTTGCTGCAGCTTTAAAAGCAGCAGGCCTTGTTGGTGTACTTAAAGGTGAAGGTCCATTTACCGTATTTGCGCCAACTGATGAAGCATTCGCAAAATTACCGGAAGGTACGGTTGAGTCATTGCTTAAGCCCGAAAACATTGATCAACTTAAAGCCGTACTGACTTACCATGTTGTTTCAGGAAAAGTTATGGCAGCAGACGTTGTTAATCTAAGTAACGCAACCACGGTTAATGGCGCTGATGTCAAAATCTCAGTTGTCGATAAAGCAGTAAAATTAAATGACGCTAGTACAGTCGTATTGACTGATGTAAACGCAAGCAATGGCGTAATACACGTTATCGATACGGTAATATTACCGCCAAGTTCATAACTTCCTCCCCTAAATAGTTTCTATACTTCCCCTTAAGAAACTGGAGCTTATGGCCGGCGAAAGCCGGCCCTTTTTTATTTCTGAGAATAAACCTACTAATTTTAATTTGCTTTTGTAAAAGCGAGACAAGAGATAAAGAGCTCTTCTCCCTTCAATTATTTGTTAATTCAGCTAGAGATTGAAAATTGTCAGATGGCTTTAAGGTCTGCTTAACATATTCTCCACGCTTCCAATAAATCAGATAGGCTTTTTTGTATTTCTTGGATGCAAGAATACGATATTTATCATCTTTAATATGTAAAGCAGCACAATTTTCTAAGGCAACAGCGACACCTCGAGTTTTTTTCATCATCGCTTTTAAGGCCGGTTGGCGATGTTTTTCAACATCATAATGCGGACACATCAACACATCAGCATAATTCAACCCGGTGACTTTTATTAAGGTCTTATTGGTTTCGTCTTTGAACTTACGGGAATCGCTATTGCCTTGTCGAAACCAACAAATCGAACCCGCACTCAAACCGCATAATACTGCACCACGTTTTCTGGCTTTATCTAAATACTTATCAACACCTAACTGTCGCCATAGGTTCATCATTCGCAGCGTATTACCACCACCGACGTAAATAATATCGCTTTGCGCAATAAGCATTTGAATTTTTCTGTTAGAAGGTCGATCTCGATACAGCAACAACTCCTGTACAGAACAGCCTAAGCGATCTTCATACTGCTTGCGGAATGCGTCACAATATTCCTCATTGTCTTCACTCGCAGTCGGAATAAATAACACCTTAGGTGATTTTCTTTTTACCTGTTGAACAATAGCTTGATCAATCAATAAGGTTTGCGCCTCACGATGTGCAGGCACCATTATCTTTCCACCACCAATGGCAATAATATTTCTTTTCATCTTTTTAGTTTATTAATTTAATCGGCCTTTATATTAGAATGATTAAAGGGAAGCGCCCCCTTTAATTCCTTTAATTTATCTTCTTCAGGCAACCGTTTTAATAACAGCATCGTCATGTCATCGACTTGAAATTCGCGTCCGGTAAAAGTCGTAATCGCTGCTTGTAAAAGGTTTATAACTTCTTCAACAGGTTTATCCTGATTTTCTTTTAACAAAGCGACCACTCTTGCCAGTCCAAATGCTTCATCTTCATCATTCTTTCCTTCGTAACAACCATCAGAAAACATTGCGACGATATCACCCGGTGCAAGCGCAAATTTAATTGGCGGATCCATGTTTAAAGGGGTATCAATACCCAAAGGAATCGATTGGGCTTCCAGATTTTCGACTGTGCCTTCCTGTTTACGAATAACTAAGGTTGGGCCATGCCCAGCAGAAAAATACTTTGCGGTGTGTGTATTCATACATAAGACTAGAGCCGTCAACGTAACAAATTGTCCAGAACGCAAATCATTTGACAACAACTGATTCACACGTTGAATGATTTCTGAAATCTTTTGATGTTCTCCCAATATTGCCCGGAAATAAGCGCGACTCGATACCGTCAACAGTGCCGGGCCAATACCATGCCCAGATACATCAGCCAGCATAAAAATCGTCTGTCCAGGATCTGGCGTAACTAAATCATAATAATCACCACCCGCATGTCTGGCAGGCGTGCTAAAGGCCGCAACATCATATCCCTTTATTTCCGGCAAAGGTGAAGGCAACAAGTTTTTCTGGACTTCGCTCGCTAGATTCAATTCATCCTGCAACGCCATATCTTCTACTGCGACATCTACATAAGAACGTAACTCAAGCGTAATAAAGTACATCACAATTGCCGCGATGAATAACATCAACGACATAAAGATATATAAAGTATTCGGATGCGGATTCAGATCCTGAAAGTCACCAAAAAATAACACTCTTATCGTCAATGCCAAATAACATACAGAACTAAGTAGCCCTGTAATTAATGTCAGGCTCGGTGTCAGGCGCAATGCCGATGCAGAAATAACTATTAATATAAAAGCATATACAGGAGATATTAAAATAGTAAATGGATTGTCGGCTACATCCATAATTATCACCATCGCTACAACAGGCAATAGACCTTCCACTACAGACTCAAAATATCTTAAGAAACTCATAATCCGTTTCTTCTTTTTTATCGCATTACGAACAACAAGCAAAAAGATTGCCTCAAAACAGGCAAAAAGAAACACTGTATAAAGTATCGAACGCCCAAGACCAATTTTTGACTCAGGCGCAAAGAAATAAGTATAAAAACCAATCAGGGAGACAACAGCTAAAACTATCAACATGCCTTTTGCACGCAAATGCTCGCTTTTAAGTCGAAGTAAATGAAAATCGGTAAATATGTCTGCCATATGAAAATTATATAGCATGGGAAAAGGGGGCGTTACCCTTTAAATCTTTATTAAGAAAACCGTGTTAAGTATAAGGACGACATACATGGTCGTATTAGTGTCGTGAGAGGACACGGCGCTAGTATCCTCCTGCCCCCATTATTAAGGGAAGCATCCCCTTTATTCTGTTAATTTTTATCCAAAATTATTTTTTTAATATTGGATTCAGTTTCTGGAACTCTTCCCATGCCTCCTGAAATTCGGCCATGTCCTTCTGAGCAACAGCCATGGATGTCATCGCTTTTTGCCCCTTTTCCATAAGCTCGTAATATTGAGCAGTTGTCTTTGCGGGCAAATTCATGAGTTTGAACATTTCTTCCATCATGTTTTCCATAGCTACCTCCACAATGTACTCGGAAAGATTAAAAACAATTCGCTATGCTCCCTATAATCTTCCAAAAACTTAACTTATAGATCAGTCGTTGTAAATTGCTTTCACATAGGAACCTGGTGCATCTTCGATGACGCTAAGCTTACCAGTACCCGGTGTACGCGCAGGCACTTTTTCCTTACTGTGCTTCTTTAACCATTTATGCCAATCAGTCCACCAGGAACCCTCGTGCTCTTTGGCCTGTTCGAGCCAGCTTTGTGGATCGGCTGGATTTTTGGAATGCGTCCAGTAAACGTATTTTTTAGCGGCAGGCGGATTAACAATGCCTGCAATATGACCAGAACCACCCAGGACAAATCTAACCGGGCCGGAGAATTCCTGCGTCACAGGGTAACAGGATACCCATGGCGCAATATGATCTTCTTTAGTCGCTAGGACATAGGTCGGCGTTTTGATTTTAGTAACATCAATCTTCTCTCCGTTAAGCTCGAGATAGTCAGGTTTGATCAAACCATTTTCCAGATAAATCTTTTTTAGGTAGTACAACAACATCTCAGCTGGCAGACGCGTAGAGTCTGAATTCCAGTAAAGCATATCGAAAGGCATCGGTTCGTTGCCTAATAAATAGTTGTTAACCACAAAGGACCAGATGAGATCGTTTTCACGCATCATGTTAAACATTTGCGCCATGTGCTTGCCATCGAGATAACCCTTCTCGCCAACATGCTTCTCTAAAGACGTCACTAGCTCTTCATCAACAAATACAGAAACCTCACCCACTTCCTGAAAGTCGAGCATGGTCGCCAACAAGGTGGCAGACTTGATTCTCTTGTCACCTTTAGCAGCCATCCAGGCCAGCGTTGTCTCCATCAAGATTCCACCGATACAAAAACCCAGAGCATTAATCTCTTTTTCACCGGTTGCCTTCTCTATGGCATCGATCGCCGCCAATGGTCCTTCCAGCATATAATCACCAAAGTGTTTATGCCCTAGTTCTTCTGTCGGGTTGGCCCAGGAGATAACGAAGAGGGTATAACCCTGATCGAGAATCCATTTGATGAAGCTGTTCTTTGGTTGCAGATCCAGGACGTAAAACTTGTTGATCCACGGCGGCACGATCAAGAGAGGCCGCTTAAAGACTTCTTCGGTTGTCGGGGTGTATTGGATCAACTGCATGAGATCGTTCTGGTAGATAACCTTTCCCGGCGTGGTTGCAATATTCTCACCGACAGTGAAGGCCTCCATGTCGGTCATAGACACTTTCAATTCACCGTCGCCACGTTCCATGTCGCCAAGGATATTCTTCAAGCCATCTAATAGATTTTGTCCGCCGGTTTCATGCACACTCTTCATCACCTCTGGATTAGTAGCAGCAAAATTGGTCGGCGACATGGCGCTGGTAAATTGGCGTGAATAGAAGTCGACCTTTTGTTTGGTCGCGGGATCCAGTCCTTCGACATCAGACACCAATGACTGTGTCCAGCGGCTGGTCAATAGATAGGATTGCTTGATGTAGTCAAAGGCCAATTCTTCATCCCAGGCGGGTTTTTTAAAACGACGATCACCCGGATCAGGTTTGATCAAAGGCTCAACTTCCTCACCTGCCATGCGACTCATGGTGTTCTGCCACAGGAGCAACGAATCCTTCCAGAGTTGTTGTTGCGCCTCAACCAGCTTCATGGGATCGGCCAGTAACTTGGCATTCATTTTCATAAAGGCATCGCCAATGCTCTTAGAATCGGAAACAGAGAAACCATCTCCGCCCTTTTGGCGCTCTATAAAAGCCGAGATAACACGCTGACTTTGCGCCCCCAGTTCCTTCCACTGTTGTAACTTCTCTTCCGTATCAGATCCTGATTGCTGTTCTTTGTTAGTCATGTGAAATACTCAATTATTTAATGGATAACAAACACTGTTATATGTCTGCAGTGTATATTGTTTCAAGATTTTAGCGAAATTGACTTCCCACTAAATGGATAGATAAAGGGGTCAGATCAGACTTTTCTAATTGAACAGATCAATAAGTTTCAAATGTTAAGCCGCTATTTCAACCGAAACAGTTAAACCTAATTTATGCGCAATATTTATCAAACTATCAAGACGAAAATCTTCAATCTTTCCTTTCAATAACGCATTAACCCGAGGTTGAGTAATTCCAAGTTGCTTTGCAGTTTCCTGCTGAGTTAATTTTGATTCTTCGATACGAGAGATAATGACCGTTAATAATTCTGCACGTAACTTTAAATTTTTTGCTTTAACGGGATTATCTTCGAGAGCATCCCAAACACTATCAAACGTTTGTGTTTTCATGATTGCATCTCCTTTAATGTTTTCAAAGCGCGTTTCACAGCTTCAATATCACGCTTACTTGTTTTTTTGCGTTTTCTTATTAAACGCATGTAATGCATAAACCGCCGTTTCAAATTTGGCGATATAAATAACTCGATACTGACCTTCATGCTAAATTCGTATCTCACTCACACCAGCATCAATCGCCTGCATCGGTTTCCAGTCCGTTGGTTCAAAGCCACGCTGCACCCTATCCAACTGATAACCCACTTCCCTTTTTACAAGCGGTGGAAAATCCCTGATCGCGTCCAATGCGTTGCCCATAAATGTTATCGGCTTCATTAATAAAATTATATAAGTAAAGATATAATTATACAAGTAGAAATATAATTAAAGTAAATAGATTTTGCTAGAAACTAAGAAATGATGAATAGCGTATAGCAACCATTTCACCTCAAAATGGTATGTTTGTGTGTTAAACGTGGGTTTATTTTATTGAATATCTTGTAGTAATCGCTTTATGTACTAATGACTACTGGCTTAACAACAATTTATTCAGAAACGATTGTTTCTGTTGCAGGTGTTGCCAAGCCTTATCCCGCGTAACGGATAACCATCCAATCTTATCTCCCGTCTTTAATTGCCCGAGGATATTTAAATCAGCGCTAATGACATTCGCTATTCTCGGATAGCCACCGATGGTTTGCCCATCGACAGAGGAGATGATTGGTAAGCCGGAAGGCGGGAGCTGAATACTGCCTTGCGTCAAACCACTCGAAATAATATCAATGCCTGTCTTCAGTGGCACAGGGCTACCCTCCAATCTTAGCCCCATACGATTGGAATCGTTTGAAACCATATAAGTCTCATCATAAAAGGCAGCTAAACTTTCCTGTTCAAAGTGTTCTGTCTCGATGCCCGCACAACATCGTAATAAATAATTGCCGGTGAATGACGGCTGATAGGCCTCTGGCAACACCCGCTTGCTTACTTCTTGTGCCGATAAAACGGCTAACACATCATCATTCTGAAACTGTCGACCTTTATAACCACCAAACCCGGCCGTTAAGTGTGTCGATTGACTATCAAAACAGTCATCGACATCAAGCTCACCAGCAATGGCAAGATACGCCCTTGCGCCCTGTCGTATGCCCGCAAACGTTAATACATCCCCTGCTTTTACCTTTATCGTTTCATTATTAAATACCGGCTCATCATTAAGCGACAAATCAAACGTCGCACCACAAATAGCAATAGCAAGACGTTCAGTAAATTCTATCGTCGGCCCGGCAAGAGTCACTTCGATTGCCGCCTGATTGATGGGGTTTGATACCAACCAATTCGCTAACTGAAGTGACAAGGGATCCATCGCCCCGCTTCTGGAAATACCCTGATGCATAAAACCCGAACGACCCGCATCCTGAATACTTGTCTGCTGTCCCGCTTTGATAAATCGCAGACTCATGTTTGCTCACGCTTAATCTTTTCAAACGTCTCAACATCAACCGGCACAAAACGAATCCTATCGAGCGCTTGTGCTATAAAAGGCTGTTTAGCATTAGGATTAAAAATAGAAAGCGGTGTTTGGCCAATGATATGCCAACCGCCCGGACTCGTAACGGGATAGACACCGGTTTGATTACCACCAATCCCGACAGCACCTGCAGGGACATTCAGAGACGGAGTTTCTTTACGTGGGCAATGCAATGCTTCACCAAGTCCGCTTAAATAAAGAAACCCGGGAAGAAAGCCAAGCATGTTCACCAAATAAGTGTTTTGCGTATGCTGTTGTATCACTTCGTCGGTACTCAACTTGCAATACGCCGCCAAACTTTCTAGATCAGGTGCATAAGTGCCTTGGTAACACACCGGGATTTCTATGATTGCTATATCTTGGGAAACAACGGTTTCATTTGTGTCAGTGATGTCTTTTTCTATCACTTGTCTAATCGATGCTTCGATAGACCCTAGCTCGATAGACCCTGACTCGAAAGACAAGGTATCAAAACACAGCGTCAAACTTTGATAGGCAGGAATAGCCTCAACGATCATTGCCGGGAAAGTCGATTTAAAGACATCTACCAACGCCAAGATATGTCGCGTTAAATCTTCACCCGCTTCTTCATTAAAAAAAAGCGTTAACGCACTGTCGCCATTCCATTGAATCCTAGTTTCTAATTTCGACAGCTTATTCACCCGACGGTAATATCATAATTAGCAAACTCCTGATGCAGTTCACGAATTATACTCAATGCATTTTCATTATCCCCATGCACGCAAATAGTCTCGACCTCGGGTGAAATCAGCGCACCGGTTGAAGACACCACCGGTTGGCTTCTTGCCAGAGCAAGCGCTTGTTGAATACACTGTCTTTCTTCGGTAATGACAGCACCAGTTTCCGTACGTGGTAATAAGCTCCCGTTAGTTTGATAACGTCTGTCCATGAACCCTTCAGGGATAAATTTTATATTTTTATTTTCACAAACCTTCTGAAACTGCCCTTGTGCCAAACCAACGATATGAACATCGGGAAAACCCTCAACAAAATAATCGGAAACAACATCGGCAAGCGCACGATCATATTCAACATCATTGTATAAGGCACCATGCAGCTTGATATGATTAAGCGTTGCATTGTTGTTATTAAGTACGCCAAGAAACAAATCCAATTGTTGACGCAAAGACTCAACAACCCCGTCAACAGAAAGACCTAAACTCTCCCGGCCAAAACTATCCCGATCCGGATACCCCGGGTGCGCACCAATCTTTAGCTGGTGTTGTAATGCATTTTTAATCGAGTGTTCAATCGTTTTCAAATTACCCGCGTGACCGCCACAAGCAATATTACAACTCGATAAGAATGGCATTAACAAGGCATCGTTATCACCATCAAGCAGCGAACTCCCCTCACCTAAATCACAATTGATATCGATAGTGACTGCGTTATTCATTTTTTAAAATACTTGGCCTTTTATGATGATTTATTTTCACGCTTGTTAATGTTTATATATTAAAGGGGCACTCTGACCCGTTCCATATTATAAAGTGTATAATAGCGATACAACATACCTGACGATCATATCGCGTGGCACTAGCAAATGTTTCCCAACTATATTGAACCACTCTATCGACCGCCAAGTGAAGCTAATTCACTGATCCTTCAGGTAACAAACGGATGCTCCTGGAACAAGTGTACCTTTTGCGACATGTACACAGCGCCGCAGAAGAAATTCCATCTAAAACCACAAGAACAGATCGAAACTGAATTGAGCAGCATCGCAAGCTCAGAACAAAAGATAAGAAGGGTTTTTCTGGCCGATGGCGACGTCATGACCTTATCCTTTCGACGCCTGAAAGACATCATGCGCGCGATTAATCAATACCTACCCGATATACAGCGAGTTTCGTCTTATTGTCTACCACGAAATCTAAAGAATAAAACAGTAGAAGAGTTGCGCGACTTACAATCAATGGGCTTGGGGCTGGTCTATATCGGTTGTGAATCCGGTGACGATGACATCCTTGAAAAAATAATCAAAGGTGAAACCTACCAGTCCTCCTTAAGCGCCCTGCAAAAAACGCAACAGGCAGGGATCAGTCGATCAGTGATGATACTCAATGGACTAGGCGGAAAAAAATATAGCGAACAACACGCTATCAATTCAGCACGACTGATGAATGATGCTCAACCCGAATACCTCTCCACATTAGTCGTTTCTTTTCCATTAGGTGTCGAACGATTTCAAAATAATTTTGGCGGTGATTTTACCCCACTGTCTCAAATTGAACTGATACAGGAAATGGAAATACTGTTATCGACCTTGCAACTGGAAAAAACCATATTCCGCAGCGACCATGCATCAAACTACCTTATCTTAAAAGGCATACTTAATCAGGATCGTGAGAAATTATTACAGACCGTACGTTCTGCAATATCACAACCGGGATCAATTCCCTTACGCCAGGAATGGCAACGTGGTCTCTGATAAGGATAAATCAAAGACCTGACCACACTTATTGCTTGCACTAACTTGATGCTTTCATGCGCTATAAATAAACAATACTATAAATAAACGCTGTTTATTTTTGCTGTTATAAAACCAAATAAGCAACTGATAACTATAACAATACTTTCCTTTTAGCAAGAAATTGCTGTGATGGCATTTGCATTGCAATAAGCCCTCTATGGTATGCACTTTGGCATATCTGTAGTTTAACTGAGGGAATTATTTTTGAATTTGTTTAGACCATTCTGTACTACGAATAAGAAAGCCTTACGCATCGCTTCTGTACTAATGATTACCTTGCTACTTAATGGATGCGCGGCGATAGCCAGTATGCCGATACCGTTAAGAATCGCGAATAATATGCATACAGGTTATTCGCTTTATAAAAACCTCGATGACAAACCAGAAAATGACAGCTGGTATATGGGTTATATAAAATTACTCTTCGGAATAGATAAAGAAGAGGAGACATTATTTGCATTCGAAGATGAAAATAGATCCTTGTCCTTCAGGAATAATAATTCATTACATATTAATCTATGATTAGAATAATCAGTGGTCTATCCCCTTTTATTTTTTTATTTCGAGCCTATCAATAATTTATCTAGAGAGAATTATGCAAGAATTTCAATCAAAAATTGATGGACTGGAAAAACGTAGACTAGAAAAAGATGAAGCCTTGATTAATCAGGGTGACAGCCTGGACAAAGTTTATTTTCTTCTGTCAGGAAAAATAAATGTTTTAAAAGATGACTTTAAAATAGCAAGTGTGACAGACAAATATTCAGTTTTTGGTGAGATGTCTATTTTTTTGAATATTCCACATAGCGCAACAATTATGTGCGAAGAAGAATCAGAGTTTGCTGTTGTATCAAATCCGTCTGCCTGGCTAGAGGCTAATCCTGATGTTTTGTTACATATAACTAAAGTAGTATGTCTCAGACTGTTTAATTTAAATCAGTATTTAATAGATGTTAAAAAACAGTATGAAGGACATGACCATTTAGGAATGGTAGATGATGTCCTTGAGACATTACTTAATCAGCAGAAATCAGAGATTATGAAAAGAGAGAAAAGTAAGCGAGATACCTACGATTACTGATCATTCTATAGCTAGTTTAGTACTTTAAATTCCTGTCCAGCCATCGACCGCCACTCTGCTTTTTGATCTTTTAAGTCAATTATTATGTGAGCTGGAATATCACCGATATGACTGCCTGCATTTAAAACCCATGTATTGTTGAGTTTATCAGCCCATGAGCCTTCTGATTTAAAAGGACTTTCATGTATATGGCCAGAGATGACTAAATATGGATTATATTGTTCTATCCAGTTGTTTAAGTCTGAATCTCCAATATGTCTTTTTCCTACCCAGCTAGTCATTGCCTGATCAGGTGGCGAATGATAGACCCAAATCCACTTTTTGTGATTTTGTGGGCATTCAGCTTCTAGCTGCATCAAAACGTCTTGTTTAGTGACATCTCCATCCCACCAAGGGAATAAGGTAAAAACGTACTCATCGATTTCTATGGTATCACCATCGACGAAAAGATTATGAGCACGAAGCTCTTGTATCCATGGAGACACAAATTCATCAGCTTCATTCTTTTCATTGCCATCATGATTGCCCGAGCAAACAAACACCTGTGTTTTCTCACTCATTGAGCGAATTATTTTCTGCATGACAGTAGCTTGCAGGTTGAGATCGAGGTGAGATGATATATCAAGTAAATCTCCGGCGAGTATAACTGCATCGTACTGTGGTGAGACAGAATCAATCCAATCAAATTGTTTTAGTCGGTAATGGAGATCGGAAGAGATTAGTATTTTCATTATTATTATGAGTGTTTTGCTTTTAAATTAATTATATTTATCTATCTACAAAGAATAAAGGGGTCTACCACCTTAAATTTCTTTAATTTTTCAGGAGGTAGAGCCAACGACGTCTGTATCGACCTGTCCCTATTATTATAGGATACTGTTGCTATGACCGAAAAGAAATGTCCACGCGATGACCATAAACTAGTAGAGGGTGATTTTCATGAAGTACCCCTGCTGCATTGTGCTGATTGTGATGGTGTCCTGATAAAACAAACGTCATTAATGAAATTACTCACCGAAATGGCAAAGGAGTTGAATCAAGATATCTCATTTGAGTCGGATATCGATCCGGTTGAGGATAAAGGTGGCAATGTTAATTGCCCGGGCTGTAATTCACTGATGGAAAATTATGGATATATGGGTTCGAATGATGTGATGATCGATTGTTGTGGCCAGTGTTCTGTGCTTTGGATAGATTCGAATGAACTTGCAACAATGTGTTTTATGAATGAACGAGCAAATAAACGTATTGACCATCAACATGAAGCAGCAAAAGAACAAAGTAAACGACTTGATAAGTTCGTACTCCAGGATGCCTTACGCGGTGCTTATATGCGTGGGTTAAGGATGGGTTACGGAATTGGTTTCATTTTTTAAATGAATCAAAAGGCACGACTGCATGGAGAAGGTGAGACCGTGAGGTCGAGAAGCTGGCCTGGGCCATGCAGGAGGTAGAGTAACGCCGGGAGCAGTCGCCTAAAGCGCCTACTGTTGGTACCGAAGACCTGGCCCCGTAACTCCTACACCATGAATTCATCTTCCTGTTCTTTAATCTCATCCTTTTCCGGCAAAAATCCGCCCGCCTGCATGTTCCACATATGGGCATAATGGCCAGCTTTGCTTAACAACTGTTGGTGACTACCATCTTCGATAACCTCACCCTGATCAAACACCAAAATACGATCCATATGCGATATTGTCGATAAACGGTGTGCAATTACAACAACTGTTCTACCTCTCATCAAGTTATCCAGACCTTGTTGTATTTTTTTCTCGGTAACAGAATCAAGCGCTGAAGTCGCTTCATCCAAAATCAGAATCGGCGCATCCTTCAGGATCGCACGAGCAATCGAAATACGTTGTCTTTGCCCGCCGGAAAGCTTCACCCCGCGTTCCCCTACTAAGGACTCGTAGCGCTCTTCCGTCTGTAGAATAAAATCATGAGCATGCGCTTTTTTCGCCGCCTCGATTACCTCGTCATCAGTGGCATCTAGCCGACCATAACGAATATTTTCCATTAAAGAGCGATGAAACAACTGCGGTTCCTGAGGAATCATCGATATATTCTCACGTAGACTATCCTGAGTGACATTAAGAATATTCTGCTCATCGATACTGATCGTACCCTCCTGGCATTCAAACAGACGCAGAATCAAATTTACAAATGACGACTTACCTGAGCCGGAAAACCCCACCAGCCCAAGCTGCTGCTTCGGCTCAATAGTGACATTCAAATTTTTAAAAACCTGCAAACCTTCATGATAAGTGAAAGAAACATTGTTAAAGGTAATTTCACCCCGTCCCACTTCCAATATCGGCGCATCAGGACTATCGACGATCTCGTGCGGTTGAATAAAAACTGAAACCCCATCACTGATATTACCGAGGTATTCAAAAAATTCGAGAAAACTTCGACTCAAACCCCGCGCTGCCTCGATCAACATGATCGCTAATCCCGCAACCATAGAGAATTCCCCCACCGTCATATTCCCTTCCGACCAAACCTTCAAGGCATAACTGACCATCCCAATCATTAAGACCATCGCAGCTAGAAACTGGAACCAGCGTAGCTTTTCCATATACCAGAAAGTACGCACGGCTTGTTTAACTTCATGATTCAGGTAGTCGGTCAGATAATCCTCCTCAAACTGGCGGCGCGCAAACATCTTGGCATTCATCACGTTGGTCACCGAATCAACCACCTTGCCGGTGACTAATGAACGGGCAGCGGCAAAATCCTGCGCATACACCCGACAACGCTTCGCCAACAGATAAGACACAAAGATATAAATCCCCAACCACAGACTTAACACCAAGGCCAAGTCGCCACTGACATTGAACAGAATTATCAACGCCACCAAAGACTTGATGATCAATGGATAGAAATCAAACGTGATCGTCCACAACGCATGCATGCTGCTCATCGAAACCTCTGCGATACGACTCGCCAAGGAACCGGCAAAATGTGAAATGAAATAACGATGCGAATGATGCTGCAAATAACTAAACAAAGACATACGGATCTCGGCGCGCAAGCGCGGCCCCGTCATCACCAGCACAGCCCCACTTGCCCGACTGAAAAGTACAATCCCCAGATTCAGCAATGCAAACAATAGCAGTCCGTCCTGGGTGGCAGTGAAGATAGCCACCCCCGTTTCATTCGCCAGGTTCACTGCATCGATAATTTCTTTGATGGCATAGGGTAGCAAGATGGTACAAGCCGCCTGCGCTGCTTCAAACACAAAAATCGCCAGTAATGCATAGCGTGCTTTAAGATAAAAATACAGTGCAAAGCGCCATGGCGAACGAGAAAGAGGAGGCGCATCTCCCGCAATTATTGATGTTGTTTTCATAAGGCAAGTGTAACGGTATAACGATGTTAAGGGGAATCTGAATCAGAGATGCAAACTTAATCCATAGGATCGCAAGATACATGCTATACAACAGGAGAAATGGTCGTTCAGCTTGAAAAATAGAGCCGGAGTGGTTAATTAAAAATCACTCCGGCTCCTTTAATTTAAAAATCAAAGGGAAGCGTCCCCTTTGTTCCCGTTAGCTCCACGGATATTTAGTTTCTATTACCCTTTTTAAATTATTATGGAAATTCAATAACATTTCATCTGAAGAATCAACGTACTTCTCAAGGCTGCTTATTGTTATTTTTTGGTTACTCCCACACAACACCTGAATATCAAAATGATTTCGAAATATTTCATCAGTGTACATTTTAGCAAACCAGCGTGCTAGGGGTTTTACATTGATCGATAAAAAGACACTAAACACTATATCGTGACTTTTACCTAATAAGATATTAAGACTACTTCTATCCTTGCCCATGCTATTTTGATTTATAATATTTGTATAAATTGTCTTTAACGAACACCAAAATTTCACAAAATCAGTTGATGCATCTACAAATATTTTTTCTTGCGCCCTCATATCTAAATCATCATAGCCTCTTTCATCTTGTAGAAAATAATCACATTTGTTAATGCTGTGGATAGCTGATTTAATGGAAAAGAAAGTCAAAAATTTATTTAAATCTCTTAAGAAGTCCTCTTCATTAAATATAATTTCATTGTTAGTTCGTGAATGATACGATTTGAGATAACCTTCTAATTTATATATCAATTGCTGAGCATATATTTTCGTTAAAGCCGGATCATGTTCAAAAATGTATTGCATATTCTTTGAGCAGTAAGATATTTTTTCTTGCAAAACACTATCATTTGATGAATGAATGTTACCTTCTGTATTTAATTTTTTGATAGTAGAATCTATGTACTGATGCAAATTATTAAGTGTATAAAGAGGATTCTCTTTTGTTATTTCATAAAATTTATTTTTGTTCAAACCAGGAACTGAACATAACTCTGAGAGTCCTATATTAAAGAGTTCAATATCGCATGTTCCGAGTAGTATATTATATATAGAAGGTGTAATTGGATTGTCATCTATAATTTCTAATATCCTTTTTCTAGCTATTTTTTTTGCTTCTTCCACATTAGACATCATTATTTCCGCCAGTGTTTCTAAATCTTTTAGCGAAAATAATATATTTTCAGCCGATGAATTATAATAACCTGCATATGCAATTATTTGGCATATCTGTCTATTCTGATTTTTTTGACATAATTCGTTGAACAACTCTTCTTTAAATTTATATTCAACAATTTGTGTATTAACCTCTTTTGCATAGGCCATTATAAAAATACAAACCCAGTCCATGTTCTCCTTAACACCAGTGAATCGTCTCAATATATCGTCAACGGGAGAGTTATTAATAATATAATATTGAGCAAGGCAGTACTCTTTGAATGTTGCATGGACAAACTTTGCTTTATCACCATCTACCAACAAAATCCCTGTATTATCTGCAGCTGCAGAAATTCCTTTTGTGATTATTAAACCACATTGTTCTGTTACTTGATCAAACATGGTCTTAGTTATTAAACCATCTTCAGAATTGTTATCTACTTCAAAGGCTAATTTAGAAAATAAAGGCATAAGGTATGTATTTGGATCTGTGTCTTTATTCATTGGTAATTTTTCACCACTAGAATTATCTTTGATCCATTCGTGAGGGTTTCCTTTTTCAATAGCCCAATTACCTAACAGTTTTTCAATTGCTTGTGAAAAAAATTCGGGTAATGTCTGAGGAAGTGTTGATGTTTTATTATTCTTCACGTCATAATATAAATAACCAAGCGCATGAATAAGTAAAGGACAACTATTAAGCCAATCAAACATCTTTGGATGTGAAGCAGCGTAGTCAAATATGGTAATTTCATTGAATTTATTAACGTCTTTTACATCGTATGAGCATTCAAGAATTTTAAAAATATCCTCATAATCATAACCACCAATCGTTACTATATTATTCACACCAACACCAATAGTCTCAAGTGTACTAGCATATGTTTGACAAAAACTCTTTCTTGAAGAAAACAATATCCTTACTAATTCATTTTTTACTTGAAATGACTTCAGTGCTTTAATAAATTCATTAAATATATCTAAATCAACTTCATCTAATCCATCTATAAATAGATATAGTTGTCCAGTTTCTGGTAAATATTTAATTAGCTTTTCTGCTTCATGAACTTTGCTGGTAATCAAATCAATTTCAATAGATCTTGTGATAGCTATATCACTATTTTTATTATGACAATTTTTCGCAAGCTGATTTGCATTACAATAAATTGCCATTGATTGTTTTTTTGTTTGATTTATCGATAAGGCAAGTCGTAACAAAAGCGAACTTTTTCCATATCCCGGCCCACCACATACTACATATGTTTTTCGTGTTAATACCTTGCTGTCATTGTTAATTAGTTCATTAATTGATATATCATCACTGAAGCTATCAATATTTGTCAGACGCGGTTCTACAAAAGTAGTCTCTATATCATGCCAATGTCCAGTAAATGGGGCTCGAAACATTGTTTTTTCTTGTCTATTTAAAAACCATTTTTTATATTTTTTAATATAAAACGCTGAAGTCCCTGGGATAAAAAATGATAATTTAGTGATGACTTCTATGAATGGCTTTCTAACTGGAGTGAATAGAATGGCTAAAACAAAAACTATAAAACCAAATATATAATTGATTACATTCTTTAAGAAGGAGCTCTCAATCGTGCTTTCATCATGAGTAATATTTTTACTCGCCTCACTAGGTAAGGCATTCTTGCTTACCTCATTGTTTTCTGGAGAATATATATCTTGCGACCCTACCTGACCTTCAATTCCGATTTTAACAACGTTTGATTTTACAGCGATATGTTTTGGTGAAACTGGCGAGGATGCTTCTCCCAACTCTTGGAGTTGTAAATCTTCAGCCTTTATTTCTATTGTATGTTCGGGTTTAACATCGTCTAGCTCACCCTCTTTGATTGTGATTTTAGAATTAACGATCTCGGTCGATAAAACGGCCTGATTATCACTTGCAACTATATGTTCTTTGACTGTAGCTGGCACACTTATTATTGCAGGGAATATAATACTAACAGTTTCATTAATATAACGGCCTCTATACTTAGATTGGTCATTTTTCTTTGCGAAAGCCTTTCTTGTTATTCTAAAAACAACAGTGTGTTCTCGCCTCCTGCTATCTATTCTTTTAAAATAATATTTCTTAACCAACGGTTTCTTTTTCGTATATTCCTGTTTTATATACTTCATGCTTTCAGCTTTAAACTGAATAAGTTCTCCCATACTTGTTCTTTTATTCTTTAACCTATAAAGAGAACCATGACTCCATGACTTTTCCTTAATATCTTCATCAAACAACAAAAGCGAAACAACCACTTCATCTGCATTTAAGATATTCCAACGTGACTTGATGTACCATTTAGTGTAATCACTTGCTGACAACCCAATTGGAAACATTAAAATAATTATTGAAAATGCCGTTCTAATTTCCATAATCTTTTATTTGTATTGCTAATTATTTTAATAGTGATGAGAGACTATATTAAATGAAATATTTATTTTATTGTGGAATTACTAAGTTCTACATATTTTTTAAAGTGGAGCATACATTGTTGAGGTGTAATCTGTAAAATCGTGTCAGCATTCTGATGCTTTTGATCTTCGACGAAGATGAATCAATAATAAAGGGGACAGAATTATTATAGCTATGAGATAGTTAAATAAATCTGGTCTGTCTCCTTTAATTATAAATTTTAAATCACCCCGCGGCACCTTTAATTATATAAACAATTAAAGAGGTCTGTCCTTAATATTCCAAATTTCAGAACACCCCATCAAATTCAAAAATAGTTACAGAGTTCCCCGGAGTAGAATAACCTTCATAATTATATTCTACCGGCTCTGCATAACAAAGTTGAACTCCCTCATTTTTAATACCAACTATAGCCGCAGCTATACTAGACACTTTAGTATTCATAGGATATAAAACCGAATTATAGTTTTCATACAATGCTATTTGTTCAGTTATTTTACGCTCTGTTTCAGTAGGCGATACACAAGAAAACTCAAAAGAATGCACATAGTCTCTACTACCGCTAAAAGATTCCACAAATTCCATAATTTTCTCAAAGAAAATTCTGTTAGTCTGATGGTGTTGTGTACTATAAGATTTTGTCTCAGCTCCTAATCCTAAAGATATTACTGCCGGCTCATATTCTAAAATAATTTGTTGCGCTCGTTCATATTCAAATCCAACTAATAATATTAAATGGGACTTTCGTGAAGGTAACATATATCCGGGGTAACCAAGTATAGAGCGTATATCACGGACTCCTTTACTTAACCATTTTTCTTCTTTCGGAGTATTAAAGCTATATTCTTCTGCTCCTGTATATATAAGTTTTACTTTTTCGGTTAGTTTATTATCGTAAAGTATTTTTAATAAAATAAGGAGGTATTCATGCGACATTGTTGTGATATCTATTAATGCATAACCACTAACTGATTTTATCTTTTTAACGTATCGCTCATTAATAATATTAAAAATATCTTTAGTTGAGTTATTTAGTAATGGATAAATTTCTGCGCCTGAATAATATTCTTTTAATTTATCTACTTCAGCATCAACTTCACTGAAGTCACCTGACTGTCTTACTATCACTAATTTAATCTCATTAGAGATGCCAGCTAATTTTAATGCAACAGAACACCATCTTTTTTCAAAACTAGTTGAGCAAAATAGTATCTCAGGTGTGGATTCTAATTCTTTAGGTAAATTATCCATTAATATTTTCATGACATTCACATATCTAAAGACAATTGACTTTCTTCTAAAACTTCATCGATATTTTTTGATTTTAAAGTGCTTAACGTAGCTTTTGGTCTATTAGTTGCCTCAAGTAAAAATTTGCAGGTAACAAATTTATATGAAGAAAAGCCCATAGGGTCTAGCTTAAAGGATGGAGCTAAACGTCGTGTTAAAACATAAAGCTTAGTTCTCCCTGAGCCTTCCTTATTACCTATATAGCTCTCATAAAAATAGCCTTCTTCAACTCCAATCTTAAGAACACTACTAAGTTCACCTGTCAGATTTTCTAAATCAGATATAGCAAATGAGAAATATTTTCTTTCAGACCTTCTTTCATCACGTAACAAATGTCCAAACAAGCCCCCCATTGTAGATATCAAATTTCTCAATTTATGCATACATCTCAAGTTATTCTGACGTACATCATCTGAATCTGAAACTTCATTGTTTATATCTTCTATTCTGCGATCAAATTCAGAAAACAAAAGGTGATCTGATTCTTCTCTAATAACCTTATCTTGTATGCCTGGTGAAATTGATTGAACATCATTATTTTTTCTCTCTAATGCATACATCTTTGATGCCGGCTCTAAAAAATGTCTAATAATTCCTGACGATATATGAACAAGCTGTTTAAGGCCTGCATATTTATAGTTAGACGATTGCTTTGAACTCCCGCCTAAACGAGTTATATACTCAGGCCGTGCATACCTGTATGCATCATCATTTGCTCTATATCCTTTACCCTTCTCTTCTTCCCAAGCTAACTTTATTTCTTCAGCTATTTTTTTTATTTCTGATTCTTGTTTATCATCTTCAGGGAAAAACAAATTTGGGTCAGTATTAATATCAATTCTATTTTTTTCTTTATATGATTCTAGTCTCTTTCTAATCACATCACTTACCCATTCCGGGTATTTTTCCTTAGCTGAACCTGTATATATTTTTGAGATATGAAATTCACTGAAATCATGAGGAGCCTCTATTCTTCTTCCACTTAAAGCAAGGTATGTTTTATATTTCATCTGTGAAGCAACTTTAAAAGAAACAATATCAGTCGTTCTATATGACACCCAAGTATTTAGTACTTTAGTATGAATTAAATTAAGGTTGTCAGCATCATCGATCAATATATAGATTGGCCCACTCGGCATGAATGATAAACTTCTTGTTTTTTCTAATATGGGTAATAAAAAATCATGGAACCCAAAAAGAGAACCATTGTAATCAAGATTATTATTAAGTCCTGATAATTTACGTTTTAAATAAACAATATAGTTTTGATGTATCCGATCAATAATTTCTATACCATGATTTAATATATCATTACCTTTCTCAAATCGAGCACTTTCAAGTTCTTCTATATCTTGGAAACCTGATATTTTCATTCTCTCAAAAATAAAGTCATACAAAAAACCATGAATCTCTTTATTTATTTCATCCGAAAAATTAATTCCAGACTCTTCTGACAATGATTTAAAAAGATGGGATATGATATAAATAATCAAACCATGCTCAGAAAGAACAGTCGCTGACGCATTAGATTCCAACAAATTAAACTCGATAATATCAAGCGCTGTTTTTTTTATAGATAAATACACACCGAAAAACGGCAGCTCGTTAAACGTACAGTTATTAACCAAAACTTGACAGTCTGGAGACATACGCCGAAGCATCATGCTTTTTCCACAACCTCGATGTCCATGCATAAAGACATGGTTCGTTCGTTCGAGCTTATATGTATCACCAAAAGGAATAAATAAATCATTTATATCTTCAGCTTTCATTAACTCCGGCGTTTCAACTGAGAATGGATTATCTAGTGATGCATTCATGTTTTTCCTTTTTAACTATGCTGTTCCTGGATTAATAAGTTTAACTATTTCTTCACCTGAAAAACTTTTATACTTTTCACTCAGCTTTAACTCTTCTTTAGGATAACCTACATCTTCTAACACTATTTTTTCATCAAACAAATCTTTATACTCTTCATCAGCAACATCATAAATGTTAATACATACTACAATTTTTGATATAGCTATATCTTGAGAAATAAACCTCGCACAATACCTTCTCTCCAATTCCATTTTTTCTAATCTTAATAAAATCTCATCTGTCAAATAAGTCTCAATCGGTTCCCCACTACTATCTTCCCCTTTCCCCCATTTCCTTTCAGCATCTTTTTTAAGAATAGAAAACTTTAAATTAAGCTCATTATTATCGAGGCTATTTGTATAAATAGACTCTGCATATTTGTGATATATTTCATTTCTAGATTTAACTAGGACTGGTGGTTTAGCTCTATTTCTATTCTCACATATTTCATCGGCAATCCTTACTAGCGCGGCAATCTTTCTTAATCTGATTCTCGATACACTCCCATGCTCTGTGTTTATTTCCATTTCACTTATAGTATCTTTTGATCCACCGCTTGTAAGACCTCCATGAGCTTGAGCAATTTTTACAATTATTCTTCTTTCAACAGCATCCTCTAATCCGGCATTAGCAATATCGCTCATAACACGTAGTATTTTTTTTTCATGCCCATCCCGTCCATAAATATTTCCAGTATCATGAAACCTTATAGCAAGTAATAACAAATAGATTTCATACGGAGCGAGCTTCCAATTTCCTTTCGCAACATCTTCTGCATCAATAACATCCCCATAAGTTCCTTCTGATAACAAACCTAGAATTAACCCAGCATACTTAACCACCTCATCAAAATGTTCTGGGCCATGATCTGTATACACCCCAACTTCCTCTGAATTTAGAGCCAAACCTAGATTGATTTGTGGATATATTTTTTCTCTTAAAGCCCTAAGTGTTTCTTTATATCTTTCAAAGTAATCTGTATTATTATTTGGAAAGCACTCACCATGCGCACAACACTTCTCAAAAAGCTTTTCTAGTGATAACAAGTCAATGTCGCTTGGCATATTCCTAATAGTCCTTAAGTATTTTTTCAAATATTTTTTTTGACAGTAAAGGTGGAACTGCATTTCCTACTTGTTGCTGTTGAAACCCAATAGAGCCTTTAAAAACAAATGAATCTGGAAATGATTGTAACCTAGCAGCTTCTCTTACAGATAGCCCTCTATTTTGAGTAGGATGTATCAACATATTTTTTCTGTAGTTACCTAAAACAACCGATGGTAGATTTAGAGTTAGTCTTTTATATATACCCGTATGACATCGACTATGATCCTTATAATTTTTCATCAAGGAATTAGGTATGTCTTCCCAATTTCCTCCTTGCGGAATATGTTTATATCTTTTAATAACTATTGAATTATTTCTTGTCACGAGATGATTCGAACACCCTTTTAATTTTCCCCGCAGCTTCTTTGCATATGCAGAATTTGGTGTTTTTTTATATTCAAGAATATTTTTTGATGCCCCATTTTTTAACAGAGGCAAATCGTGTATTGCGTCTTCAACTGTAATTATTTTATTAGATCTAGGTTTAGGAAAACTAAATGTTATTCCATCCAATGAACCCACAATGAAAAATCGTGCTCGTTTTTGAGGAACACCAAATAACTCAGCGTTTAAAATATCTTGACTGCAGGTATAACCGATTTTGCTAAATTCTTCCATAATATGTTCAACAAAAAATCCTTTTTCTGTCTCAATGATCCCTCTTACATTTTCAAACACAAACCAACTAGGCTTATAAAGTTTTAATACTCTAATAAATTCTTTAAAAAGCCAGTTATTAATATTATTTTTGTCTCTATTTTTTTGATTAGATGTTGAAAAACCTTGGCAAGGAGGTCCTCCATATACAATTAGACTTTCATTTTTCTCTTTTATATCGATCTTTTTAAATTTACGAATATCTTGATTAAAAACTCCATATTTTGGCTGGTGATTACAAGCATACGTTTCTGCAGCATATTGATCTGATTCGATAGCAAATGCCGTATCTACACCGGCCAATTTAGCACCACAAGACATACCTCCAGCACCGGAAAACAAATCTATACCAATCATATTTCACGCCTATTATTTACAATAGAACGCAGCGTCTCATATTGCGCTTTGACTGTCAATAAATTCCATATTTATCAATGATCTATATCTTCTTTATTGAATCACACATGTACCGTAATTGGGGACAGGCCACGGTTTTCCTTTAAAAATAAACCTTTTTAAAAACCGTGGCCTGTCCCCGATTATTTTTCGTAGTCCATTTTTTAATTATTCTTCACCATCCTCTTCAGCGAAAAGCTCTTCGACTTTTTCAGTTAATGACTCAATGCCTACATCTATGATTGGCGAGATAATATCAGATGCCTTGTCCATTAAGGCTTCTCCTGACTCAGAAGCGATCTTACTTGCAACTTTCTTCATCGTTGCTTTTATAACACCTTTAAATGTTGTGTCAGGAGCACCCGCTTCGACTAATATCGTTTTAACTTGTTCTTGTTCCTCTACAGAAAGAAATGATTCTATGAGTGCTGAAATAGCATCTATACCAAGTTTAACTATACTTGGCGAAAATGAACCATCAGAGACGTAACCAAGTTTCTTTACTCTAGAACGAAGATGATCTGAAACAAGCGGGTTTTCAACTTCAAGTACAAATAAGTCTCCATTCTTTTGAATTAAGGGTCTCTTTAAAAGTAATTTAACCTTATTATCGAGATCTTCCTCAGAAGATCTTCTCAGTTCACGATCATAGATTAGACCTCGAGCCTTAGAACGAGTAACTTTTAATTTTGATACAAGCTCATATACTTCTGGATCTGAACCAATCGCTTGAAGCTTTTCCAAAACGTTAAGAACTAAAAGTTCTATTTCATTTTTTGGCAATGCTCCAAATGCAGGAGTCATATAATTATTCAAAAAATATGATAATACTAACTTTGCATTTTCTTCATTTAGATTATCTACTATTCGATTGATATCCATTTGTTAATGGCTCCTTATTTTTAATTCAGTTATAACTTTATAATTAGTATTAGTGCTATCAACTTGTAAATTAAAGATACTCCAATTTTATTAGAAATTAAGTGTTTTATTGGTATTTATCGCGAAACTAAGTTCAATTAGATAAATAGATGTACAGCAGGAAGAGTGATTTTTGTTTTAGATCGGGGCGCGAAGTTTTAAACATAGGAGTTAATGAGTATTCCGAATTAAAAAATACATACCCAATTTAGGGTATATGCAGACGGAATTAGTTAGCGTCAGAACGAGGCGCCGTATCATGGAGGATACAGATTAAGCTATACGGATAGGGCGGAGATAGTTTTCGCTAGGACAAGGCGCGAGTCGGTGAGGACACGGAATTTATATGTAATAAATGAGTACCGCAGACGGCGAAGAAACGCCGTCATAGCGGAAAATAGCCCGTCCTAACGGCCGTATGCGTCAACACCCGGCAACGGTCGATGATACTTAACAACTTCCCTATATGTCTTAGTCGCAGCTGCAATACCTTTTTCAAGGTCTAGTGGTACGCCCGCTTCGTCACATGCCATCAAGAAAGCTATAGAAGCAGCCATAGCGTGTTGTGGTTGTATACCGCCAGTAGCACAGAGACGCCAGCCCAGATTAGGCGCACCTGGAATAGCGGCCGCTTCTACGGCGTGCTTTGAAAACATGATGTTAAGTACTTCCGTGATTTTCTTTATACCAAAACCTTCTGGTGCTTTGACTGCCGTTACTGCATTTGAACGAAGATGTTCTTCTTTTGCGACCAATTCTAGGCCTGCAGCCAGTACGGCTGCACGGTAGACTTCAGAACACTCTTTATGGCGCTCGCAGACGCGATCAATACCTTCGATGGCTAAGGTATCTATTGCCACAGCGAATTGAGCATAATTTCCTGGCGTTTCAATGTGCAAGCCCATGCTGTCCATCGCATCAATCATCTTGGTAAGGTGGAGGTAGTGTTGGCCTTTCTTAATGCCTGCATCTGCAAGCGCTTTGTCGGCCTCATAAACTTTCTCAACCGCTTTAGGACTGAGAGAAAGCATACCGATACCAGGCGTACCCATCATGCCTTTTTGGCTACAACCAATAAGCATGTCGATGCCCATGTCAGTCATATTACAGGGCAGGCTGCCGATGGAAGAAACCCCGTCAATAACTACTAACGCAGGGTGCTTTAGTTCATCCAATAAGGCTCGTATTTTCTTGGGGTCAATCGTTACGCCTGCGCCTGTTTCGTTTTGCGGCGCCATAACTAACTGGATCTTATGTTCTGTGTCTTTTTCCAGGGCTTCTCTACACTTGTCATAAGGTAGATCTTCACCAAGTTCACCTTTCAGACGTACTACATTCCTACCCAGGTTTTCAACGCAGTTACCCATTGCCGTACTGAAAGCACCAATTTCCATGGTGATGACGGCTGGCGTATCGGAATCGGCTTCGCCAGGGAAACGGCATGAACCTGCCGCCGCTTCAGTACCAGAGGTACCTGAGCCGGTGAAGAACAATGCCCTACCGCCTTCTTGCATACCGACCATTTTGGCGTACTCTGCGCGAACCGTTGTAAAAAACCTCGCGACGTCTGGACCACGCATACCGCGTGTCTGGGTTGATGAAAATTGATCCACCAGCTCAGAGCCAAAAGCAGGGCCCGGTGTGACGTTGATGATCTTGTTATGTGGAGACCAAACAGGATCTTTATCATCAAGAAATTTGTTTTCATTTGGTCCAACTTGATCCGTTTCGATAAGACGTCTAAGTCCGGAAAGTGGAGAGATTAATTCATTTGTCATTTTCATTTACCTTTAACAGTGTCTACACATTTATGTTTTGTTGATTATCCAGTCCAGCCTAGCCCGGCTGATATACAATTAATACTTAGCAACAACGGCACTAAGCCTTCCAACGGGTCATCGCCCTCTTCCCGACTTCTGAATTCCTTCACCAATTGCACTTGTTCCATGCCTGCCTGGAACAGGACGGGGGAACGGCGGTTGAGTTTACGGCTGAATTTTTTGAAGCGTTCACAGAGTTGTTCTTCGCCGGTGATCTTCAAGATCATTTCAACGGATAAGTTGTATTCTGCGACGACCATGCCGAACACGGTTTCGCGAAGATTTTCGTTTTCGACAAGATTAGAATACGTCTCGGATATCTCTAGATCGACCATTGCTAGCGTCTTTTCAGCCTCATTAAGGATCAAGCGAAACAAGCGTGTATCGTTGAACATGCTCTTCAGTAGCTGTTCACCTTCGGCACCGCGTGCATCGATAAATGATTTTAATGCGGTTCCGATACCGTACCAACCGGGTACTAAGTGCCGGTTTTGTGTCCAGGCAAAAACCCACGGTATTGCGCGTAGATCGCTGAGTGACTTAGCGCCAAAACGTCGGGCGGGTCGCGAGCCGATATTCATCTTTGCTAACTCTTCTACGGGACTTGCCGCGCTATAGTAGTCGATCAGGTCGTCTGTCTCTGCCAATTCGCGATATTTATTAAAGGCGAGTTCGGACAGGTTTTCCATCGCCACATCAAATTCCGGGTTTGGTTTTAACACGTCTTCGTTTAATGATTTTAAGGTGTGTTCAAACACACTCGCGGCCAACAACTCCATCTGGTACTGCGCAGTACCTTCATTGGCATACTTTGATGAGACCACTTCACCCTGTTCGGTAATACGCATCTGCCCGTGAATCGAACCAGCAGGTTGTGCGGCAATCGCATGTCCGGTGGGTGCGCCACCGCGACTGACGGATCCGCCTCTACCGTGAAAGAAGGAGATTGGAATGCCTGCTTCCTCCCCTATTTTGGTTAGATTGGCCTGTGCCTTGGTCAATTCCCAGTTCGCAGTGAAGTAACCACCGTCTTTATTAGAATCGGAATAACCGATCATGACTTCTTGGACACCGGTTTGATGTTTGATCGATTGCTTGATGATCGGAATCGTAAATAACTCGGTCATCATCTCTGGACCGCGTTGCAGATCGTCTATGGTTTCAAATAGCGGCACGATAGGCAGGCGACTATAGGCTTCGCCGTCTTTCTCTATAAACAAGCCCGCCAGTTTTGCCAACACGTAAATACCCAGGATATCGTTGACCGATTGCGTCATGGATAAGATGAAATGACCGAAGGCTTCGCGATCGAGTTTGTCCATCATCTCGTTTGACATCTGGAACAGTCCGAGTGTTGACGCTGATGCTTCATCGAGATTTGAAAACTGCGGTTGTTTGTCGGTCAATGGTTTTGCAAGCTCTTCGTCCAGCCATTCGCGCCACTCTTTGCTTTCCAGATCCGGCTCTGTGTCGTGTCCGTGCATTGCTTTATAAATTGCAATGAGCGTATTGTTGGTCGTTGTAGAATTCTCACGTAGATCGAGTCGAACGCTGCGAAAGCGAAACGCTTCGGCTTCTTGTAATAATGGCATAACATACATGCGTGCCAGTTGGCGACAATCTGCCTTTCTTAATCCAAACATGAGTTGCTTGATATGTTTAATAAACTCATCCGCATCAATATAGCGTATCGCGCTGTAGTGTCCTTCCTCATCACTCTCTAAGGTGCCGCGCAATTTAATCAACATGCAGGTCAGAAATTGGCGGAACACCTCCCCCGGATTTCTTTCCGAGATATGTTCCAGTTCATCGATACCGGTAAGAATATCGGCAAGGTCATCTTCGAAGGATTTCGGTAAAGTAACATTGTTACTCGAGACACTGATGTGCTCGACTAAATTTTCCATGCGTTCGATATAATGGCGCAATACCATTTCTCGATTCTTTAGCAAGGTATCTTTAGTAATATCATTGGTTACGAAAGGATTGCCATCGCGATCACCACCGATCCATGAACCAAACTGAAAGAAAGGTTGCAAAGAGAAATCGGTATCGGGATAGCTTTGCGCTAATGCCAATTTTAATTTTTCATGCGTCTCGGGTACACGTTCATACAATGATTGTTCAAAGAAATGTAATCCCCACACCACCTCTTGTGGCACAGACGGTTTTTCCAGTCGCAGTTCACCGGTCAGCCAGAGTAAGTCGATCTCATTACGCAGAGCATCGATAAATTTTTCTCGTTCACGTTCTGTCCAACGTGATCCTTCCAGACGATAGAGTAAGACATAGATGCGACGGTGTATCTCTAACACCGTGACGCGTTTTGCTTCGGTAGGGTGCGCCGTTAATGTCGGACGTATATGTGCAACATCTAATAGTTTTTGAATCTCTTCGGCACTGACACCTGACTCACTGGCTTGTTTAAAGACATTGGCAAAGGTACCCGGCACATTTTCCAATCCTTGTTCTTTTTCAGCCATACGTCGTCGACGCATACCGGTATTTTCTTCCGCTACATTCAGTAACTGAAACCAGATACCCCATGCCTGAAGTATCCCCAACAACAATTCTTTATCACCCGCTGGGATCGCCAACTCGCCGCGGACATAGGGCAGTATCTCGCTATGGCGCTGTTCAATAACTTGAATGAGTTGATCGGTTAGAATGCCAACCACTTCTTTTGCGTAACTCGCTGAAGCGGCATCGAGAGTTTGATCGTTAGATTCAGTTTGTGCTGGTGTCATAAATAACTACCTACTATTTTATAGTGGTACATCTTAATACTGCGTTATTAAAAAACAGCGAAGTAGCTCCGTGTAAGAGGGGCCCAAACACGGAGCTAACTACGCTATTTCAAAAAAGTCATATTAGGCGACGCGGTCACCGGGTTCTTTATTATTGAAAAATGCTTCTACATTCGCGAGAGATCGCAGACCCATAGCAACGCGGGTTTCTGTTGTGGCACTACCCAAATGCGGTAGTAGCACGACATTTTCCATCGTCAATAAGTCTTCAGTGACATTCGGTTCTTTTGCGAACACATCCAAACCGGCACCCGCTATAACACCATCCTTTAATGCTTGTACCAATGCTGGCTCATCCACCACATCACCGCGCGCGGTGTTGATTAGGAATGCTGAATCTTTCATCATGCCTAAACGTTCTGCATTCATCAGGTTGGTATTCGAACCACCACCCGGACAATGTAAGGTGACGAAGTCTGCGTCTTTTAGTACGTCTTCAACCGTATCCAGTTGCGTCGCGCTGAATTTTTTAATCACTTCATCTTTAGGTGGATACGGATCATAAAAACTGATTTCCATGCCAAAGCCAAAGTGCGCTTTTTGGGCTACTGCCTGCGCGATACGACCAAAACCTATAAAGCCGAGTTTCTTACCGGTCACCTTGGTTGCCAACATATGCGTTGGACACCAACCATCCCACTTCTTGTCACGTACCAAACGTTCGCCTTCGCCGACGCGACGCGAAACCGTTAGTAACAAGCTCATGGCGATATCGGCTGTGCAATCGGTCAAGACTTCTGGTGTGTTAGTGACAACAACACCCGCCGCTTTCGCCGCGTCGGTATCGATGTTATTAAAGCAGACACCAAAGTTTGAAACGATCTTGCACGTGCGTCCGTCGACTCCAAGTATTTCTTCGTTGATCTGAAAATCCGAAACAGTCGGACAAACAGCATCTGCATTTTGCATCGCTGCTTTAAGCTCTTCGACTGACATCTTGTGGTCGTCTTCATTCAAGACAACATCAAACAGTTCTTGTGCTTTAGCCTCTGCTTCTGCAGGCCATTTACGCGTTAATATTACTTTTGGTTTACTCACTTTTATAATCTCCAACCCAACAAGTGGTTCTTAAGAAAATATCATTGTAAAAATCATTATATTTGCCACAGAGAACTCAGAGAAAGTCAAAAGCACTTAAGCTTTCTGATGTGTCATTAACATGTACTGTTATCTTTGTTTTTTCTCTGTGTACTCTGTGCTCTCTGTGGCTTATTTATTTCTTTAGCTTACTTTTGCTAAAACTTCTTGTACGACTGAAGCAAACGCTGACGGATTTGGTACAACAGTGACACCACATTCTTGAAGTATTTCTACTTTTTCTGCGGCACTCTCGCCAACAGCTGAAATAATCGCGCCGGCATGACCCATGCGACGACCTTTAGGTGCGGTTAATCCAGCAACATAACCAATGACGGGTTTAGACATATTGTCTCTAGCCCACATTGCGGCATCGACTTCTTGAGGTCCACCAATCTCACCGATAATCACTACCGCATCGGTTTGATCGTCTTCTTCAAACGCTGCTAAATGATCTCGAAATGAACTACCGTTGATAGGGTCGCCACCAATACCAATACTGGAAGAGACACCAATACCCACGTCTTTCATCTGTGATGCAGCTTCGTAACCTAATGTTCCGGAGCGTCCAACAATACCAACATTACCTTCAAGATAGATATGTCCCGGCATGATACCCATCATGCATTTCCCTGGGCTGATAGAACCGGCACAGTTAGGTCCGGTCAATAACATCTTGTGTTCAGCCCGGTAGCGACGCATGTAACGTTTAACACGGATCATATCCTGCGAAGGGATACCATCGGTGATAGCAACGCAGTAGCGAATACCCGCATCTGCCGCTTCCATAATACTGTCTGCTGCAAACGGTGGTGGCACAAAGATAATACTTGCGTCCGCACCGGTCGCTTCGACCGCGTCTTTCATCGTATTAAACACTGGTTTATCCAGATGTTTAGTACCACCTTTGCCGGGTGTAACACCACCGACAACATTGGTACCGTACTTGATCATGTCGGTCGCATGGAAAGAACCAATTTGACCGGTAAAACCTTGAACTAAAACTTTTGTATTTTCATCTAAATGAATTGCCATTATCGTTTCCCCTTACTTACCAGTCGTTTCTTTCCAGATAGCAACAGCTTTATCTGCCGCTTCCTTCAAAGTATCAGCCATAATAATTGGCAGGCCACTATCAACAAGAATCTTGCGACCCTCTTCGACATTGGTGCCTGATAACCTAACGACCAGTGGGACTTTTAGATCAATTTGTTGAACCGCCTGAACCACGCCTTCGGCGATCCAGTCACAACGATTGATACCGGCAAAGATGTTTACCAGAATACATTCAACCTTGTCATCAGAAAGCACAAGATTAAACGCCTTGGTAGTACGTTCGGGTGATGCGCCACCACCAATATCTAAAAAGTTGGCAGGTTCGCCGCCGGCATGCATGATCATATCCATGGTCGCCATCGCTAAACCGGCGCCATTGATAATACAACCGATGTTACCATCGAGACCGACATAACTCAGACCACGATCTGCTGCGCGCATTTCACGTGCATCTTCTTGTGACTTATCTCTGAGTTCGGCAATGTTACTGTGACGAAACAAGGCATTGTCATCAAAACCCATCTTCGCATCGACAGCCACGATGTTACCTTCTTTGGTAACCACCAATGGATTGATCTCAACCATGGTCGCATCCAGATCACGCATCGCCCGGTAACAACCGAGGATAGTGGTTACGGCTTGATTGACCTGTGTTTTATCCAGACCTAATGCAAAGGCAATTTCACGTGCCTGAAACGGTTGCATACCGACTGCCGCTTCGACTGCTATTTTGATAATTGATTCTGGCTTGGTTACCGCGAGTTCTTCGATCTCCATGCCGCCTTCTGCTGAGGCAACAACGGTGACGCTTTCGTTGGCACGATCTAATACAAAGGCCAGATAGATTTCACGTTCAATATTACAACCCGCTTCTATATATAAGCGATGACAAATCTTGCCCTGCGGACCGGTTTGATGCGTGATTAATTTTGCACCGAGTAATTCTTCAGCGGCTTTTGAAACTTCACCTTCTGTTTTACAGACTTTGATACCGCCTGCCTTACCTCGTGCACCGGAATGAATTTGTGCCTTAACAACCCAGACTTCACCACCGATTTCTATGGCACGATAGGCTGCTTGTTCGGGACTGTATGCAAGACCGCCAGCGGCTATGGGAATACCATAATCTGCGAGTATTTCTTTAGACTGATATTCATGAATATCCATGATTACAACCTCCTAATAGTTTTTAATTAAAATCGTTATGTTTAGTTGGCCGCGATCTGATCGGCTTGCGCAATGACATTGCGCGCCATACGCTCGGAAGCGATATCGATCATCTTGCCATCTAATTGTGCTGCACCCTTACCGGCCTTGGCCGCTTCTTCAAGTGCTTCGAGTACACGGCGTGCACGCGTCACTTCTGCATCGGGTGGCGACATTACTTCATTTGCCAATTCAATTTGCGATGGATGTATTGCCCATTTACCTTCATAACCCAAAGCGGCAACACGACGCGCTGCTTCTCTAAAGGCATCGGCATCACTGAAATCACCAAATGGACCATCAATGGCGCGCAGACCATAAGCGCGACATGCGGTCAGCATTTGCACCTGTGCGGCATGCCATTGATCATTCAAGGCGCCATCACAAACATAATCTGGGTTTAAACCACCAATGACAGTAGTACGTGAGCGTAGGCTGGCAGCGTAGTCAGCTACGCCAAAGTGAAATGCTTCAAGGCGCGGGCTTGCCTGAGCAATGGTGAAAACGTTTGCGCCGCCGAGTGCGGTTTCAATCAAACATTCAAGACCGATTTTTTTCTTAAGGCCCATTGCGGTTTCGATTTGGGTAACCATCATGTCAATGGCATAAACATCTTCTGCGGTTCCGACTTTTGGAATCAGGATGGTATCCAGATTGTTGCCGGCTTGTTCGAGAATATCGACAACATCACGATACATATAATGTGTATCCAGACCATTGATTCGGACGGACATGGTTTTGTTGCCCCAATCAATATCATTCAAACCTTCAATAATATTTTTTCGTGCCTGTTCCTTATCGTCTGGAACAACGGCATCTTCACAATCGAGAAAAATATAATCGGCGTCGCTCTTGGCGGCCTTTTCAAACATACCTGGATTGGAACCGGGTACGGCTAACTCACTACGTTGGAGACGCGCACGCGCCTGCTCAAATTGTGTAAAACTCATACTATTTACCCTCCGTTTTACTAACTACAACGGGTTGCGCTAGCAAAAACTTATATAAACACTATCATTTAATAACAGACTACCAGTACCGAAATACTGGAATATTTTATAGGAATAAAAGGCGGGCTATACGCCCGCCATTAAAGCTTATTTATTATTATTGTATTCTTGGTTTAGCAGTTGAACGCAAATATTCCTGCGCTGCTGCCACACCACTACCCAGCTCAATAGGATAGCCCAGATCTTTCATGGTCATTTCTGCACCATTGATCGGGGTTAAAACCATCAGCTCATTCATATCACCAAGGTGGCCAATACGAAATGCTTTACCGGCAATCTTGGTAAGACTGATTGAAAGCGCCAGGTTGTAGTAGTTGTAGGCATGACGAACGACTTCATTGCCATCAAAGCCTTCTGGGACTTTTACTGCAGTAACGGTATCGGAATACCAGTTTTCATCATTTGCTATTGGTCGCATTCCCCAAGCGCTGACTGCAGCACGAACTGCATTAGCCATACGGTTGTGACGTGCAAAAACATTATCCAGGCCTTCTTCGAAAATCATGTTTAATGATTCGCGTAAGCCACGGAGTAAATTCATTGGTGGTGTGTAAGGGAAATAACCTAAATCATTTGTTTTTATTTGGTCATTCCAGTCAAAAAATGTCTTTGGCAAGGTTGAGCCTTCACGACACGCTAATGCTTTTTCACTGGCACAAACAATACCGAGACCAGTCGGCAACATAAAACCTTTTTGTGAGCCAGAGACGCAGATATCTACGCCCCATTCGTCCATACGAAAATCGATTGAACCAACAGAACTTACACCATCAACGAATAACATTGCTGGATGGTCGCAAGCGTCTAATGCCTTACGTACACCGGCGATATCAGAAGCAACGCCTGTTGCTGTTTCATTTTGAGTTGCAAAGACCGCTTTGATTTCGTGATTCTTATCTGCAGCCAGAACTTGGGCATACTTTTCTACAGGTACACCATCACCCCACTCTTCTTCAAAGCACTGAACTTCGAGACCCCAACGTTGGCAAAGATCGACCCAAAGGTGTGAGAAATGGCCAAAACTGGACATTAATACCTTATCGCCGGCATTCAATGTGTTTGATACTGCTGATTCCCAACCACCGGTACCCGATGCGGGGAAAATGAACACACGACCATTTTCGGTCTTGAAGACTTTTTTCATGTCTTCATATAGTGGTTTGGTGAATCCAGGCAAGTCCATCGCACGCATGTCTTCCTGCTCGTGGTTCATTGCATTCTGGATACGGCGTGGAACCGTAGTTGGACCAGGGATAAATAAAAAATTACGTCCAGGCATGGTATGCCCTCCAATATTGTGAAAAAAATGTCTTTTACAAATAAAAAAGGGATCGCCGCTTTTTTATTAAATATTCTCTATTTTTAGGAGCTTTCGCTAAGACATCTCTTCAGCGGTGAGCGCATGTATCAATTCATATTATTATATTATTTATAACGCAATGAGCACCGAGTGCTGGATTGCGGCGATTGATAGCAAGCGATGCAGTCTAACTAATAAACAAGGGTTAAATCAATGTTTTGAGGAATCTTAATCATTTCGTCAAATTTCAGTCACACTCGACCAGAACGCTATGAGGCCTGATCCAGATCATTTATCAAGTCAATGGTACCTTCAAGGCCAACTGAAAGGCGAATTAAACCCGGTTTGATACCAGATTTAGCAGCCTGTTCATCAGTCAGTCTATGGTGCGTCGTCGTCCGCGGATGTGTAATCGTACTCTTGGTATCACCCAAATTAGCGGTAATGGAAAGTAGCTTGATCGAGTCGATAAAATTCCAGGCTGCCTCTTTTCCACCCTTCACTTCAAAACTGACAATCCCGCCTGCGCCGGACTGTTGCTGTTTTGCCAACGCATATTGGGGATGCGACTCAAGCCCTGGATAATAGACCTTCTCGACAAATTTCTGACTTTCCAGCCACTCTGCGATTTTCTGCGCATTTTGGCAATGTGCCTGCATTCTTATCGATAATGTCTCCAATCCTTTCAAAAACACCCAAGCATTAAATGGGCTCATAGTCACACCGCCAGTACGCAATATGGGAAATATATGCTCTTTAAGTAAAGAGTCACTACCCACAATAGCACCACCGACACAACGTCCTTGGCCATCCAGATATTTTGTTGCGGAGTGAATTACGATATCTGCACCGAGTTTTAGTGGTAATTGTAAAACAGGTGTACAGAAACAATTGTCGACAATCAGGAGCTTTTCATCATTGTGAGCAATTTCGGCCAATTTTGTAATATCGGCAATATCAGTGAGTGGATTAGAGGGTGTTTCCAAAAAAAGTAGCTTTGTTTCCGGTTTTATCGCATTTTTCCATGCTTCATAGTCGGTCAAATCGACAAAAGTGGTCGTTATTCCATATCGCGGCAATATATTTGATAACAAATTAACCGTTGTACCAAAAATACTGCGTGATGAAACAATATGATCACCCGCCTTTAGCAAGCCTAAAAATGTAGATAATATTGCGCTCATTCCCGATGAAGTTGCTATACAACTTTCACCACATTCCAGCGCAGCCAGTCTCTGTTCAAATGTGCGCACGGTGGGATTGGTAAACCGCGAGTAGATATTTCCCGGGCTATCACCCGCAAAGCGAGCTGCAGCCTCAGCGGCATTGGCAAAGACATAGCTCGAACTGGCAAATATCAATTCACTATGTTCACCTTCCTGACTCCTGACCTGTCCGGCACGGACGGCAAGCGTTTCAGCGCTGAGTTGTTTTGTATCGTCTGTCATTTTGGCATCCTCAATGGTAATAATTAAAGCTTTGCAGAGTCAGCCTGGAATAAGTATTACTGAAGTGAACGTGGGGGTAATGAAGCCGCCGCTTCGGACTCCTCGGCTCTGTCTCCTGATTCGCCCTACCTCCTGCGTCCATGCAGTCGTGTCCTTCGCGACTTTACCCATACCAATGGGCAAAAAAAATCCCGCGTTCAGCTTCAGCTAAAGCAGGTTGTCTCTTTAGCGGTATTTTTATTGCGCCCGCAAGCTGATTTCAAATCGGCGCATATAAAGAAAATAGAGATTTTATTGTCTTATGTCAATTACTTAAATGTAATTTAACAGTTAAAATAGCTACTAATAGTTAAAGACGTTGAATAATAATATTTTACAGGGAGAAAGTGTTTTGGCCGCATCTAAAAAAGCACCCAGTGGTGGTAAAAAGATTTCAATTAAAAATGGCATATTAAACGTACCGGATACGCCAGTCATACCTTATATAGAAGGTGATGGTATTGGTCCCGATGTCTGGAAGGCCTCGCAACGAGTGTTAGATGCTGCTGTAGCAAAAACCTATGCCGGCAAAAAAGAGATTAAATGGCTTGAGGTTTATGCCGGCGAAAAGGCGAATAAAATAACCGGTAGCTGGTTGCCTGATGAAACCATAGACACTTGTCGTGAGTTCCTGGTTGCGATTAAAGGGCCATTAACAACACCGATTGGTGGTGGCATTAGCTCGCTAAATGTCGCACTTCGCCAAATCCTGGATCTATATGTCTGCCTTAGACCTGTGCGCTGGTATAAAGGTGTCCCCTCACCCGTCAGACATCCTGAATTAATCGACATGGTGATCTTCCGTGAGAATACAGAAGACATCTACGCCGGCATTGAATTCGAACAAGGCAGTGACGAGAACAATAAGTTTCTCGAGATGTTTAAAGAAGCTTTTCCTAATTATTATCAAAAGATTCGATTCCCGAACAGCTGTGGTATTGGCATAAAACCCATTTCACAGGAAGGCACCACCCGTCTGGTTCGTGCCGCAATTAAATATGCGCTAGATAACAAACGTAAAAGCGTTACCTTTGTACATAAAGGTAACATCATGAAATTCACCGAAGGTGCTTTTAGAAACTGGGGTTATGAACTAGCCGAAACTGAATTTGCCAATGAAACCTATAGTTGGGATATCTGGGAACGTACCCGTGCTGAAAAAGGTATGCAGGCTGCGCAAGATGAAATGGCCCAGGCTGAAAAAGATGGCAAGGTCTTGATCAAAGATGCAATCGCAGATATTACCCTACAACAAGTATTGACCCGCCCTGAAGATTTTGAAGTGATTGCAACCATGAATCTGAATGGCGATTATCTATCAGACGCATTAGCGGCTCAGGTCGGAGGGATTGGAATAGCACCGGGTGGCAACATTAATTACGACACCGGGCATGCAATTTTTGAAGCAACTCACGGTACCGCACCTAAATATGCTGGTCAGGATAAAGTTAATCCGGGTTCATTGTTAT